>NZ_ARZY01000143.1 GCF_000568405.1 Catenovulum agarivorans DS-2 | reverse complement strand
CAGAAAATGGGGCTATAGCTCAGCTGGGAGAGCGCCTGCCTTGCACGCAGGAGGTCAGCAGTTCGATCCTGCTTAGCTCCACCACTTTCTAAAACTTAACACGAAGTCGAAATCAAATCCAAGTAAGTTTATACAAAACTAAACAAGCTTATTTTAATTTGGTTTTAATAACCTATGCTCTTTAACAATCTGAAAAGTAAAAGCT
>NZ_ARZY01000142.1 GCF_000568405.1 Catenovulum agarivorans DS-2 | reverse complement strand
CCAAGTGCATTAACCATCACCACACCAATTGCAGGCGATGGTTTAGTCAATGCAGCCGAAGACAATGATGTATTGATTGCAGGGACAGGTGCAGAAGCTGATGCGACTGTGACAGTCACTATCACAGACAGCAACGACACATTATCTCGCACTGTCACTGCGGATAGTTCAGGTAACTGGACACTCAGTGGCAGCGAATTTGATGTGAGTGCATT
>NZ_ARZY01000141.1 GCF_000568405.1 Catenovulum agarivorans DS-2 | reverse complement strand
GCTAGAGTTAGCTGATCTTTTTCGTTCAATATTACGTCACTTTTCATCTGAATATACTTTGTTATTTGTGTTTGCCAGAATCTTACCGACCACGCAGAACTGACACAACATCACATTTTTCAATTTAGAAGGGATCCCTTTAGGGAAGTATCTGAATTTAAAAATTTGATGCGACAAGCGGAGCGCGTCAGTTATGCACAGAAACTGTTAATAACGCTGTGGGTGAA
>NZ_ARZY01000140.1 GCF_000568405.1 Catenovulum agarivorans DS-2 | reverse complement strand
TGATAACCAGCTCGACTATATTGCACTTTTTACAGCGCTTTGTTCAGCCAATGCATTTCTAGAAAATCATGCTTCAATTGGGCATGTTTGCACTTATCAACAACGCTACTTAACCTCTGCAATATTGACGCTGACAAATGCTGCGCCCCAACCATAAGGTAAATGGGATATTTTTCACAAAAACGCTTCAAGCACATCCTGTGTCGCTCGCATAAAATATCCCTATTTTATGAAG
>NZ_ARZY01000139.1 GCF_000568405.1 Catenovulum agarivorans DS-2 | reverse complement strand
GTTCGTCTACTGACTGCTCTGCGTCTTCTTCAATAAAATCTTCCGCAAGTAAATCATCGTCTAGCTCAACTGAAAGCTCATCGTCAGGTTCGTCTACTGACTGCTCTGCGTCTTCTTCGGTAAAATCTTCCGCGAGTAAACCATCGTCTAGCTCAACTGAAAGTTCGTCTTCAGGTTCTTCCAGTGACTGCTCTGCGTCTTCTTCAGTAAAGTCTTCCGCAAGTAAATCATCGTCTA
>NZ_ARZY01000138.1 GCF_000568405.1 Catenovulum agarivorans DS-2 | reverse complement strand
CCATTACCATTGGTAGCGTTTCAATTCAAACAAATGCCGATACCAGTGGTCACTGGACGATAGAAAGTAACGAGATAGATATCTCAGCGCTTAACAATGGCTCACTGACCGTAACGGTTATACAAACCGATGCCGCGGGCAATGAATCAAGCAGTGCAACGCAAGATATTACGCTAGACAACTCAGCGCCAAGTGCACCTGTTATTACCACGCCAATTGAAGGCGATGGCATTGTCAATGC
>NZ_ARZY01000137.1 GCF_000568405.1 Catenovulum agarivorans DS-2 | reverse complement strand
CAATTTTGCAGCAGTTTGTTTGGTATTTATACAAGGCATAGCGATTGAAGTGTAGTGGACTACATAAATGAGCTATAACGCAGAAGAAATACCAAACAAACGCTGCCCTTCGGGTTCGTTCTAAATGCTTTTTACTCTTTGTTGCAGCATTTTGACTTAATCCATTAGGCCTTCAATGCTGCGCCTTGATTAAAAAGCATTTAGATAGAACAAAATTTGTCCACGAAAGATCAACAGGCCCTA
>NZ_ARZY01000136.1 GCF_000568405.1 Catenovulum agarivorans DS-2 | reverse complement strand
CCCTTTGATAAAAGCGGTGAAGTCGGCCTGCCAACAAGTTGATAATATAGATGATATAGGTCTGTAGCTCAGCTGGTTAGAGCGCACCCCTGATAAGGGTGAGGTCGGCAGTTCAAGTCTGCCCAGACCTACCAAAATCTAACGTATACTGCGTTGTTTAATTCGTCGTTTAGCAGGCTAAACGTCCTCATTAAACGCCTTGTCTACATTAGATTTAAACTTAATAACTCACAGCGAACAACTTTT
>NZ_ARZY01000135.1 GCF_000568405.1 Catenovulum agarivorans DS-2 | reverse complement strand
TCTAACTGGAAGCTTAAGCTGAAAACACTCTAAACCCTGCGTTAATTCGTAACTAACCAATGTATTTAGGTTTATCAGGGTTTATGTTTCGTCGCTTGCTAGCCACTTGGTCTTGATTAGACATTCGGTTGGCGTGCATTAATTTAATCAGCAAAATCGTTTACACCTTCTCTGAGCCTGCTGCTAACTGGGTAATTTATTAAACCTGCCACCTTGAATAGTGCCATATGAAGGTTAACCGATGAATGTCT
>NZ_ARZY01000134.1 GCF_000568405.1 Catenovulum agarivorans DS-2 | reverse complement strand
CTATTTCGCAACCAAATAGCACGCCAAGGGGTTGTTTGACCAGCCACTTACTGGTATTTTCCGCAGCGATAGCGCAGGCCGCTTGTTATCCAGCTCTCCCCGAATAAGAACATTAACTTTCATTGCACAACTGCATCATTTACGGTGGCCGTTAGATCACGTGACTTCGTTATCTTGTGCTAACTCGTCTTCAGCCTACGCCTAATATGATGTTTTTGTTCATCAGCTCGCAATTTTGCTAGCGGCTTCCTCCA
>NZ_ARZY01000133.1 GCF_000568405.1 Catenovulum agarivorans DS-2 | reverse complement strand
CTGATGCGAAATTTATCACGTCATATCAAAGATAAACGCTTGCTCAAACTGATTGGTCGTTATTTGAGAGCAGGAATTGAAGACAATGGCACTTTAACTCCAAGCCTAGAAGGTGTTCCGCAAGGCGGTCCACTTTCCCCTTTATTATCCAATATAATGTTGGATGATTTAGACAAAGAATTGGAACAACGAGGCCACCAATTTGCTCGGTACGCTGATGATTTTATAATTTTAGTAAAATCAAAACGTGCGGGT
>NZ_ARZY01000132.1 GCF_000568405.1 Catenovulum agarivorans DS-2 | reverse complement strand
ATTCAAAGTATTCTTCAAATAAGGCATATGGGGTATTACGAGCAAAATCGCTTTGAACTCATCCCTGAGCCGCTCACACAAGATATCCCTCTCTTGTGAAGTTTTGCTCGCAACACACCCATATACCTTATTCACATCTGAGTTGCTGTGGGTTCATGAATTGGGTGTACAGCAAAAAAACATAGCGACAAAAATGCCAGATAGAAGTCTATTTACATGCTGGTTTTCAAAAACTTCTTTATCAGGGATGATAAAGCAGA
>NZ_ARZY01000131.1 GCF_000568405.1 Catenovulum agarivorans DS-2 | reverse complement strand
ACAGCTGAATTGGTTGCTCAATGGTTTTGATATTGTGGGTCATAAGCCGTTGAATTTAGCAAGTTTAAGCTTATAACGTTAGATCATACCTGATCAGCTTTTAGTCTGAATACCATACAGATTGTCAGTGCCATACAGGGTAAAATAACCTTATGACTGAACTAGAGCAGCAACTTCTAAAACGCATTGCCGAGCTTGAAAAGCAAGTCACTGATAAAAACTCAAGAATCGCGTATTTAGAAGAACAATTCAAATTAGCCCG
>NZ_ARZY01000130.1 GCF_000568405.1 Catenovulum agarivorans DS-2 | reverse complement strand
TGATGGATTTTCTGAAATCCACCACAGGCCGGTACAGGTATATTTGTTCGGGAGCGACAAACATCTTCATGCTTGTACCGCCCTGACAATGGCTGCAAGTCGATTAACTTCGATGTCGTGAGTTAAATGTAATTTTACATCGCCAACTTCAAGCGTTAATGGGATTGATGGCATTACGCTTTGTTGGCGTATGGTTGTTACTTGCATAAACTGGCTTTCGGTTTGGGTCAGCTTACCTTGGAATTTCAACGTGCTCTTACGCG
>NZ_ARZY01000129.1 GCF_000568405.1 Catenovulum agarivorans DS-2 | reverse complement strand
TGCCCCAAAATGAGTTAACGTAAATGCTCTAAAGGACTGCTTTGAACGAATAACGGCTATTAGAAAGTTATTTTTAGCACTGATGTTACGTACAGTTACTATGTGTTTCCTCTATATTCAAGAAAACGACCCGTTTGGTCGTTTTTATCCTTTTTATAATAATTAAAAGTATATCTGTAGCAACAAGTTAGTTAGTGTGATAGAACTGGTGCAATGATAAAAAGGACCCGCGGCTCGATAGAAAAACGACCCAATGGGTCGATATTAAATTGTTATGT
>NZ_ARZY01000128.1 GCF_000568405.1 Catenovulum agarivorans DS-2 | reverse complement strand
CATCCCCTTAGATATTGACTCAATTTAAACAGTTGGTAATGCATACTCACGCCCCAGTTACGGTTAGTTAGAATGCGTACCTGTCGTTTAAATTTGTGCAGGGTTTTGTCATGCCATTTGATTAATCCGCGTTTAAAAGTAAACCCTAAGAATTTACTTTGCGTGGATTTAACTACTTGGCTTTTGTCTGTGTTAACCAACAATTTGAGTTGAGTTTCGAGAAATCGGGTGACACTGGCTAGGACACGTTCACCCGCACGTTTTGATTTTACTAAAATTATA
>NZ_ARZY01000127.1 GCF_000568405.1 Catenovulum agarivorans DS-2 | reverse complement strand
ACAGCTGAATTGGTTGCTCAATGGTTTTGATGTTGTGGGTCATAAACCGCTGAATTTAGCAAGTTTTAGCTTATAACGTTAGATCATACCTGATCAGCTTTTAGTCTGAATATCATACAGATTGTCAGTGCCATACAAGGTAAAATAACCTTATGACTGAGCTGGAAATCCAACAACAAAAACGTATCCAAGCGCTTGAAGCCAAGTTACTTGAACAGCAAAAAGAACTTGAAAAGGCAAACGCTCGAAATACGTATTTAGAAGAACAATTCAAATTAGCCCG
>NZ_ARZY01000126.1 GCF_000568405.1 Catenovulum agarivorans DS-2 | reverse complement strand
AAGTGCGCTACCAGGCTGCGCTAATCACCGAACATAAGAAACTGTAAAGAAAAATGGGGTGGCTGATGGGACTTGAACCCACGACAACCGGAATCACAATCCGGGGCTCTACCAACTGAGCTACAGCCACCATAGTAGAAATGTTTTCTAAATGGCGCGTCCTGCAGGATTCGAACCTGCGACCCACGGCTTAGAAGGCCGTTGCTCTATCCAGCTGAGCTAAGGACGCTTTCGAAGTCCCTATGGACTCATTTAGAAAGTGGTCGGTGATGCAAGATTCGAACTT
>NZ_ARZY01000125.1 GCF_000568405.1 Catenovulum agarivorans DS-2 | reverse complement strand
AAGTGCGCTACCAGGCTGCGCTAATCACCGACATTGCTTGAGGTCTCCCTCGACAGCGGGGCGCATATTACCTAGTTCACCTGGGCAGGTCAAACACTTTTTTGAAGTTTTTTTGTAAAAAATCCAATATATTGTTTAATTGAGCAAAACATCTACAAATAGCGTATTTTTAATACAGCTTTATTTATTTTTATCAGTTCTTCAGCAATACATGGACAAACCCAGATCAGGTTTTGGATTATTTTGGGTACAAAAAAACCAGCCGAAGCTTAATGCCAGTCAGTTAACAACGGACTG
>NZ_ARZY01000124.1 GCF_000568405.1 Catenovulum agarivorans DS-2 | reverse complement strand
CAGGTGCAGAAAACAATGCCAGTGTGACGGTTACTATCACTGACAACAATAGCGCAGTCAGTCGTACAGTGACAGCGAGTGACAGCGGTGACTGGACATTGACTGGCAGCGAGTTAGATGTCAGTGGTTTAAATAACGGCACGTTAACGGTATCAGCGACTCAAACAGACGATGCAGGCAATACCTCAACTGCCGCGACACAAACAATCACCTTAGACAATGCCGCCCCTAGTGCACCAAGCATCACAACGCCAATCGAAATTGACAATATTGTGAATGCAAGTGAAGACGATAGTGTCTTGATTTCAG
>NZ_ARZY01000123.1 GCF_000568405.1 Catenovulum agarivorans DS-2 | reverse complement strand
TTAACAACGGCACCTTGACCGTCTCAGCGACTCAAACAGATGATGCAGGCAATACCTCTACTGCGGCGACACAAACAATTAGTTTAGACAACTCAGCGCCAAGTGCGGTGACAATCACCACACCAATAGAAACCGATGGTATTGTTAATGCAGCGGAAGATGCGGATGTATTGATTGCAGGGACAGGTGCAGAAGCTGATGCAAGTGTCACCATTACAATCACGGATGGTGCTAACAGCTCAGATCAAACCGTTACAGCAGATGCTTCTGGAGATTGGACAATTTCAGGCAGCGAATTTGATGTAAGCGCATTTAACA
>NZ_ARZY01000122.1 GCF_000568405.1 Catenovulum agarivorans DS-2 | reverse complement strand
GGCTTGCGGTTATATCATCCGCACCAATATATACATCATCACTGACATCAACGCTGACTGAGCCAGAGCTTTGACCTGCAGCAATCGAGCTGACTGAGCCGCTGCTTTGGCCTGCTGCAATATTAATCACTTCACCATTGCTTAGGGTGATGCTCATATCCGTTTCCGCGGCCGCACTTAAGCTTGCGGTATAAGTAATGCTGCCGCCTTCGGCCACACTTGGGGTAGCAGATAAGTTCAATGTCACATCTGAAACTGTATCTGAAACACTTGTCGTAACCTCATTGCTGCCAAGCACCAAGTTTTCGAAGTTACCGCCAGTCACATTAT
>NZ_ARZY01000121.1 GCF_000568405.1 Catenovulum agarivorans DS-2 | reverse complement strand
TTTAGCCACCATACAAGGCGGCGCTCAGTTTGAAGACGTACAAACGCTTTTAAAGATTGCCAGAGACCAAGCCGATGATATTGATCACCGGATAATGTTTTTACAGCATTTAGAGACCGAGCAACAAACCCAGTTACAAGTTGTAAATGATTGAAAAGGTATTGCTGGGAGTACGCGCGAAGTCTGAGCGCATCGACCAGCAATAACTTTAAACCTTGGTATTGGTAAATACGATACAAATTAATTTTAAAATAGTTGGTGGCACAAATCGGATTGAGCGTAGCGAAAACGATTGTGCCATAACTTGTACGTAATAATTTTTACGTACAAACCCACAACAGCCGATAATGTATATT
>NZ_ARZY01000120.1 GCF_000568405.1 Catenovulum agarivorans DS-2 | reverse complement strand
TGTTCTGGTCAACTCCAGCCGGACACTTTTCTTAAAGAATTTTCATAGCCTACTGGTGACTGATCGTTATTAGCTGAGTGCAGCCTTTCCAGATTGTAATATTTCATATATTCAGTAACATCATTTTTCATGTGTTCACGAGTTGGCTGAGCCACTTTTAGTAACCAATCATGTTTCAAGCTACCAAAGAACCTTTCAACAACAGCGTTATCCCAACAAGCCCCCACATCACCCATGCTTGCTCGCATACCAAACTGCTTTAATTGGTTGCGATATCGCTTACTCGTATACTGAGACCCTCTATCAGAATGAAATACCAAACCTTTGGCTGGTTTTCTCAGGTTATAAGCCTTAATCATGGCTTTCATAACTAA
>NZ_ARZY01000119.1 GCF_000568405.1 Catenovulum agarivorans DS-2 | reverse complement strand
CCAAGTGCGGTGACAATCACCACACCAATAGAAACAGATGGTATTGTTAATGCAGCGGAAGATGCGGATGTATTAATAGCAGGCTCAGGCGCAGAAGCCGGCAACAGTGTGACGGTCACCATCACCGACAACAATAATTCAGTCAGTCGTACCGTGACAGCTAATGGCAGTGGCAACTGGACGCTTAGCGACAGCGAGTTAGATGTTAGTGGTTTAAATAATGGCACGTTAACTGTTTCCGCCACGCAAGCAGATACAGCAGGCAATACCTCAACTGCAGCGACTCAGAGTATCTCGTTAGATAATATTGCACCAAGTGCATTAACCATCACCACGCCAATCGAAACCGACGGTATTGTGAACGCGGCAGAAGACAATGATGTATTAATTG
>NZ_ARZY01000118.1 GCF_000568405.1 Catenovulum agarivorans DS-2 | reverse complement strand
AGTGCATGCATAATCCAGATTCAGCCAATCACAGAAAAGGCAACGGACGGCAAGTATCATTTAGCATTAAAAACACTCAAAAGCCGAATTATACAGACTGGATGAAACATAGAGTGGACAGCGAAAAAGGAAAGCACATCTATAGTCACAGAATGTCGACAGTAGAGCCAGTGTTTGCCAATATAGGTACCCAGAAAAGATTAAGTCGATTTAGTTTGCGTGGTCAAAGTAAGGTACAAAGCCAATGGCAGTTATATTGTTTGGTGCACAATATAGAAAAACTGGCGAACTACGGTGAAATGAGGCATTAGCTATAGTAAATGGCCACATTAGCTAAGAAAAGGGCAAAATATGCTGATTTATTGTGTATATTTCGGCTACTCAGCGTGTATTAAATTATTGAAAAGTTGCA
>NZ_ARZY01000117.1 GCF_000568405.1 Catenovulum agarivorans DS-2 | reverse complement strand
ACATTGCCTCCGATAAAGGTGGGGTGATTCAGGAGATTTTTATAGAAAGTTAGAGGGGCAGTTGCTACCTGTAAATAAAACTGTATTAATGATTTTGCCCTTTAAATGTGTTGATGATTTAGTTGCACAATTTATTAAATATATGGATATAAAAGAATGAGCCAATTTATTACGAAACTCTCAACAAGAGCATTGGCTAGCGAGGATTACAAGAAAGCAACTAACGAACTGTTCCGTTCTTATGTATTTAAAATGGTTGGGCAGGAAGCTAAATTAAACAAAAATCATGTGAAACAGTTGGTCAGTGTCGCTCAATATTTCTATAGGGTAAACGACAATAAATTTAGAAAGGAAGGCTCTTCACTGCTATCTATGCTTATTGATGTTTGTGGTGACATGTACCCGGAAATCATCGTAAGCGTCGTTTAAACCGCACCTTCACCTA
>NZ_ARZY01000116.1 GCF_000568405.1 Catenovulum agarivorans DS-2 | reverse complement strand
AGAGTGTTTTCAGCTTAAGCTTCCAGTTAGACGCTCAGCTCATCCGGTTGCGTGACTGACTTAACCTAATAATCGTTTTTCATCGAATACCTTTTTGTTTTTAAGCATAAAGTAGACACAGCGTCCTAACTTATGAGCCAGCGCTGATAAGGCTTTTGCTTTGCTCATTTTCTTTTGTAACTTAGCTAGATGCTTTTGGGCTTTTTCATTGCCACGCAAGTACAAAACAGCCGCCTCAGAAAAAGCCCACTTGAGGTGCTGATTACCAATTTTACTGCCTTGAGTACCGTAAGATTTGCCAGCCGATTCAGCTTTGCATTTAACTAAGCGACAATAAGAAGCAAATTTTTGAACGGAATCAAAACGCGTAATATCCCCAATCTCATAGATAATAGTCAGTGCTAATATTTGTCCCACACCTGGGATGGATTTAAGCAAATGAAAGTCAACAGGGTTATGTTG
>NZ_ARZY01000115.1 GCF_000568405.1 Catenovulum agarivorans DS-2 | reverse complement strand
CTTTGATATGACGTGATAAATTTCGCATCAGTAAGTCGTGATTGACTCTATCAAAGAATTTCGACAAATCGACATCCACCGCAATATTGCGTTTAGATTTTATGATTTGTTGTACTTGCTTTACTGCCCGTTGGCCGTTGCGGTTTGGCCTAAAACCAAAGCTGTTATCTGAAAATGTTCCATCAACGATAGTCGATAAAACCTGAGTAATAGCTTGCTGTATAACACGGTCAACCACTGTGGGTATGCCGAGTTGTCGTTTGCCACCATCGGGTTTATCAATTTCAACACGTTTAACGGGTTGTGGGCGATAGGAGCCATTGCTCAATTGGATTTTGCACTGTTTCCAGTGTTGTTTTGCCCAATCGATAAATTGGTCTATTTTCATTCCATCGACACCCGCTGCGCCTTTATTGGCTTTAACTTGTTTCCATGCACGTTGAAGGTTGTCGTTTGATAACACTTGTTCGAATAAATCAA
>NZ_ARZY01000114.1 GCF_000568405.1 Catenovulum agarivorans DS-2 | reverse complement strand
GAGTAACCCTGTAAAAAATTCACAGGGCAACTGCCCGAACGGCTTGCTTGGTATTCATATAAAACAATATTTCTGAATGGATTATTGATCACAGGCGTATCTGTGCCTGTGCAATAAAGCCACATATACGATTTAAATTTATCATCACTCACCACATTAACTGTGGTTTCATCTGCTTGAATCACACTTTGTTCAAGTAATACTTGATGTAACCTGTCATACAGAGGTTTAAATAAACTAGCACATTTGATTATCCAATCAGACATGGTTTGCCGACTGATTTCGATGCTATGTTGTTTAAACATGCTTTCTTGCCGGTAAAGCGGTAATGCGTACTGATATTTACTGGTAATTATTTGGCTGAGCAAACTCGGTGTCGCTATGCCTTTTGGTATTGGCGTAGACGGTACGGGCGCTTGCTTTATATGTACCTGTGTATTGATTTTTTCACACGATCGGCAGCTGTATTTGGGACGAACATGTTCAATCA
>NZ_ARZY01000113.1 GCF_000568405.1 Catenovulum agarivorans DS-2 | reverse complement strand
GAGTAACCCTGTAAAAAATTCACAGGGCAACAGCCCGAACGACTGGCTTGGTATTCGTATAAAACAATATTTCTGAATGGGTTATTTACGACAGGCGTATCTGTGCCTGTGCAATAAAGCCACATATACGATTTAAATTTATCATCACTCACCACATTAACTGTGGTTTCATCAGCTTGAATCACACATTGTTCAAGTAATATTTGATGTAACCTGTCATACAGAGGTTTAAATAAACTAGCACATTTGATTATCCAATCAGACATGGTTTGCCGACTGATTTCGATGCCATGTTGTTTAAACATGCTTTCTTGTCGATAAAGCGGTAGTGCGTACTGATATTTACTGGTAATTATTTGGCTGAGTAAACTCGGTGTCGCTATGCCTTTTGGTATTGGCGTAGTCGGTACGGGCGCTTGTTTTATGCGTACCTGTGTATTGATTTTTTCACACGCTCGACAGCTGTATTTGGGACGAACATGTTCAATCA
>NZ_ARZY01000112.1 GCF_000568405.1 Catenovulum agarivorans DS-2 | reverse complement strand
TGACTGAAGCAGATTCTGTTACAGATGCAGGCGCGTTAACAGTAACAGGCACCACAGACCTAGATACCTCAACAGCCAATGGTGCAATAGTCTTAGACAACAATACGCATAGCTTAAATACCTTCACAGCCGATGCAGGCACAGGTGCAATTGATATAGACGAAACAGACGCACTTGATTTAGGTGATGTCACCACCTCAGCATTGACGGTGACCACAGGTGGCGCGGTATCAGGCTCAGGAACCTTAACCGTATCAGGTACAACAGATATTGATAGCTCAGCGGGCAATGCAGATATCACGTTAAACACCAATACGCATAGTCTCAGCACCTTAGTGGTTGATTCAGGCACAGGCGATGTAGATATAGACGAAACAGACGGATTAACCTTAGAAGTCACAGGAGCAGGTGATGTAACGGTTGATTCAGTTGGTGCATTAACCTTAAATGCAGGCTCAATGGCCAACCTAACGGTGACTGAAGCAGATTCT
>NZ_ARZY01000111.1 GCF_000568405.1 Catenovulum agarivorans DS-2 | reverse complement strand
TGGTCTTTACCCCAGTAACATTCAAACCCTAAGAAGTTAATTCTTCTATCTGGGTGACCGCTTGGATGAAAGCGGCTGAATCTTTTCAGGTGAGTTTTATCTTTTGTCCATTTGGCAGTTGCACCTTGGCTTTTAACCATTGGTTGACTAGATTAAGCAACGCTTTGTCTTTTATTTTAAGTTTAAGCATTTTCATCAGCCACTTGTGGCTCATGTTATCGAAGAAGCCTTTGATGTCAGCTTCTACAATATAGCCGTATCCTTTAAATTGCAGATTCAGCGTTAAACTGTGAATGGCTTGGTGTGCGCTTTTGTTTGGTCGATATCCGTAGTTGTTTCCCATAGAGGTTTTCGAACTGGTGTTTGGGGTGGGTTTGTGTTTTAAATGCTATGGCTTGCAAGGCGGTTGTCATTGTTAATTCAGACCCTACTTTGTTCTGACAATGTGTCTAATGCAAGCCGTGATATTAACGTTTACCCCTTCGCCTTGTATGTGGCTTTCC
>NZ_ARZY01000110.1 GCF_000568405.1 Catenovulum agarivorans DS-2 | reverse complement strand
GTTGCCCTGTGAATTTTTTACAGGGTTACTCAGGCTATTTACAAGTTGATGGCTATCAGGGTTATGAACAAACGAAAGCCAAGCTTGCTGGCTGCTGGGCACATGCAAGACGCAAATTTATTGAAGCCGAAAAAGCACAACCCAAAGGTAAAACGGGTAAAGCCAATTGGGCAATTAACCATATTCAAAAGCTGTATCGGGTTGAAATAAAAATCAAAGGAAAAACTGCTGCCCAAAAGCAAAACATTAGACAAAAAGACACAGTGCCATTGCTTGAACAATACAAACGTTGGCTAGAAAAATCATTGCTAAACACCTTGCCTAAATCGAAGCTGGGTGAGGCAATTAATTACAGCTTAAATCAGTGGGATAAACTGGTTCGTTATGCGTGTGATGGAAACTTATCTATCGACAATAATCGCGCAGAGCGCGCAATTAAACCGTTTGTCATTGGCAGAAAAAATTGGCTGTTTAGCCAAACAGCCAAGGGTGCAAATGCCAGTGCAAT
>NZ_ARZY01000109.1 GCF_000568405.1 Catenovulum agarivorans DS-2 | reverse complement strand
TATCCAACCCGTCATAACTCAAGCTATTGATCGACCAGTACGAAGAGCTACCATCGGTAACACGATTGATGTTTTTGTTTGCATCGTAACTATATGTCAACTTGTTGTATATGCTGTTGCCGTTTAAATCAGAAATGGTTTCAGGTAATTGCCCTATAGTGAGCGTAGTATTATGAATAACACCATTGCCATAAGTGAATTGTTTTATTGCACCATTAGCATGATAACTTACGCCATTTTTCACAAAAGTTTGACCACCTTCAATGATCAACTGAGTCGGCTGCCCTAAAATATTCGGCTTGTAATTAATTGGTTTATCATGGTCTGGATAAAGCATTAAGTCCCTATGCCCTAGCGAGTTGTAGCTATAGCTAACTTCATAAGTTTTACCATTAGCTAGTTGTAGTTGCTCTTCTTCAAGTAAACCAAGCGCATTGTATCCGTATGATTGAACATATTCATTTGATTCTAAAGTCAGCAGTTTACCTAATTTATCAAAGGTATAAGTTTTGTCAGGAG
>NZ_ARZY01000108.1 GCF_000568405.1 Catenovulum agarivorans DS-2 | reverse complement strand
AAATTGCACTCGAAAGGTCAACAGGCCCTAGGCAGTTTAGCGGAAATTATTATTCTGGATCAGTTTTCACGCAACATATATCGTGACCAACCCGAAGCATTTGCAAGCGATGCAATGGCATTAGCCCTCGCTCAATTTGCAATATCACAACAATTTGACCAACAGCTGTTACCAATTCAACAAGCTTTTTTATATATGCCATTTATGCACAGTGAATCTAAATTGATACATGTTGAAGCTGTTAAATTATTTGAAGCCGCAGGTTGGACCAATAATTTAGAGTTTGAATTACAGCATAAAAACATCATAGATAAATTTGGCCGCTACCCACATAGAAATAAAATATTAGGCCGACAATCTACCAAAGAAGAAATTGAATTTCTCCAACAACCAAACTCTAGTTTTTAAAAGGAACTTTAATGCCACAAATCAGAAAAGCATCAATTGCTGATATTTCAGCAATTGCGCAGATACATGTTGAATCCTGGCAGGCTGCATATACAGGTTTAATGCCCGAAAGTTATATAGAGCTAAATCAATATAAATAGCGATAAT
>NZ_ARZY01000107.1 GCF_000568405.1 Catenovulum agarivorans DS-2 | reverse complement strand
GTTATGGTCTAGTGATTTCCCTATATTGCACCGAACTTACAGCGCTTTAATTACCGTGCCTGCAAGCTCACTCGAAGCATGGTTTTCTAAAAACGCTGTTCGCCAGTCCCTGCAATATAATCGGCCTATGATTACATTTACCACGCAGAACCGCTGTTAATACGTCCATGTACGCTCTCCTTTTCATCCCTGAAAACGACGTTCTGCTTTGGTAAATCTAATCACAGTCCTCAAGTAATTTGTCGTCTTCAAGCATGGTTTTATCTAACTTCTTTATCGCGGCTAGAAAAAGGTGTATGTATTAGAAACAACACAACAGTTAGGAAAGTGCTAGAGCAATAAATTAGAGCAAAATCTCTTTTTCAAACACAGTGTGTCCAAGCAATAAAAGTGTCAGGAGGGATGGTTGGGATTGTGTTTCTCAAAACTTCCAATCGGTAGGGGCGAATGAAGACCGAAGCACCGCTTCGCAGCTGAATGAGGTGGAGTCATGGATGACGACAGGAACTTACCTTCAGGGACGAATATACAAATCGATTTTATATTTGTGCACCAATTACGATTTTGAGAAACACAATCGCAACCAGCTCGACCTTCCATGCCACCCAAACTAGCAACGCTTCAAATTACCGTGCCTGCAAGCTCACT
>NZ_ARZY01000106.1 GCF_000568405.1 Catenovulum agarivorans DS-2 | reverse complement strand
TGGTATTTGGGTTTTTCTACAGTCTCGTTATGTGTAAAAAACGATTGAGCAACGAGCGAGAAAAAACATAATGGTTGAAGTGTTAATTTTGGCTATAGCACTGAGTATGGATGCTTTTGCTGTATCAGTCGGGCTAGGCTCGAAAAATACCATGAACACGAAAACGCTAGCCTTACTTGCTTCGGTTTATTTTGGGCTGTTTCAAGGGTTAATGCCTCTAATCGGTTATTTTGGTGGGAAAGGGGTTATTGGTTGGGTTGAAAGTTACGCACATTGGATTGCATTTTCCCTTCTTCTATTGATTGGAGGAAAAATGATTTATGAGTCAATTACTGAAGGAATTGAAGAAGACATTGCTCAAATCACTCATCGAGTTATGCTTGTGCTTGCCATTGCTACAAGCATAGATGCAATGGCAGCAGGGTTCACTCTAAATTTGCTTGAGGTTAATCCACTCATAGCCTGCGGCATAATTGGAGCAACAACTTTTCTATTTAGTTGGGCAGGGGTATTTGTAGGTTTCAAAAGTGGAGTCTGGCTTGAGAGTAAAGCTGAGCTTTTTGGGGGAGTAATATTGATCGCGATTGGCTTTAAAATTTTACTATTTTGAATATCGGCCATGAATCAAACACATAACACATAACACATATGAGCCTCCCCGAGGTCAAT
>NZ_ARZY01000105.1 GCF_000568405.1 Catenovulum agarivorans DS-2 | reverse complement strand
TTGGTATTTGGGTTTTTCTACAGTCTCGTTAGCCAAAAAAGATCTTGCTATAAGTCCGTCAAAGACGTATATTCAAGCCATGTATACGATAATATAAACTCCAACATTTAAGGAAGATGCTGACAAACTATGGACGGAAGAGGAGCGTGGTGCTTTCTGTTCATATTTAGCAGCAAACCCAGAAATAGGTGAAGTAATACCTCGTAGTGGTGGTTGCAGAAAGATACGATGGTCAAAAGCGGGTACAGGCAAAAGAGGCGGTGTTCGTGTTGTTTATTTCACAAGGTTAGCTAACGGTGAAATATGGTTATTGGTAATTTATAGTAAAGCGGTAAAAGAGAATATACCCGCTCATATACTCAAACAGATCAGAGAGGTACTTGAAAATGAGTAATTCTGAAAAACCAATGAGTGGTGAAGAGTTAGGTAATAAACTTCTAAAGTCAGTTATGGAAATGAAGGCTGGTAAGGCTGCGCGCGCAACCCAAATTGCTCCAAATGAAGTAGCCTCAGCACGAATGAAGACAGGGCTTACTCAAACGGAGTTTGCAGAAGCATTGCATATTTCTGCAAGAACATTGCAAGAGTGGGAGCAAGGGCGTAGGCAGCCCTCAGGGGCTGCAAAAGCTTTAATAGAAATTGCATTTAGGCATCCTGAAATAATCAAGGAAGGCCTAGAAATGCGTGGCTAATCGGGTAGCCGAGGGTATCTACCCCTCA
>NZ_ARZY01000104.1 GCF_000568405.1 Catenovulum agarivorans DS-2 | reverse complement strand
CTTTGATATGACGTGATAAATTTCGCATCAGCAAGTCGTGATTAACTCGGTCAAAGAACTTCGACAAATCGACATCTACCGCAATATTGCGTTTAGACTTAATGATTTGTTGAACTTGCTTCACTGCTTGCTGGCCGTTTCGGTTTGGCCTAAAACCAAAGCTGTTATCTGAAAATGTGTTATCAATGATGGGCGATAAAACCTGAGTAATGGCTTGCTGGATAACACGGTCAACCACAGTGGGTATGCCGAGTTGTCGTTTGCCCCCATCAGGTTTATCAATTTCAACACGTTTAACGGGTTGTGGGCGATAGGAGCCATTGCTCAATTGGATTTTGCACTGTTTCCAGTGTTGTTTGGCCCAATCGATAAACTGGTCTATTTTCATCCCATCAACACCTGCTGCGCCTTTATTGGCTTTAACTTGCTTCCATGCATGTTGAAGATTATCGTTTGATAACACTTGTTCGAATAAATCAAAGTTGAAGGTTGATTGCGATGCATTACGCTGCATATCAGAACCACAGGGCTGTGGCGTATAGTTATGTAAGTAATTCATGAAGTATTCCTTCGGTTAAATGTTCAGGCCTTCACCGTGTCCCATCCATTACGATGGGCGTTTGGCTACTATGCCATCTGCTGACTGCTGGATAATCACAAAATAAATTGCTTTAAATTGCGCTGCGTGCGCATCGATGAGGTGTTGCTGTGGTTTCGCTCGTTGACTATTTCGCAACCAAATAGCACGCCAAGGGG
>NZ_ARZY01000103.1 GCF_000568405.1 Catenovulum agarivorans DS-2 | reverse complement strand
TATCCAACCCGTCATAACTCAAGCTATTGATAGACCAGTAAGAAGAGCTACCATCGTCAATACGATTGATGTTTTTGTTTGCGTCGTAACTATATGTCAGCTTGTTGTAAATGCTGGCGCCGTTTAAATCAGAAATGGTTTCAGGTAATTGCCCAACAGTAAGCGTGGTATTATGAATAACCCCATTGCCATAAATGAATTGTTTTATTGCACCATTGGCATGATAACTTACACCATTTTTCACAAAAGTTTGACCACCTTCTATGATCAACTGGGTCGGCTGTCCTAAAATATTTGGCTTGTAATTAATTGGGTTATCTTGATCTGGATAAAGCATTAAGTCCCTATGCCCTAGCGAGTTGTAGCTATAGCTAACTTCATAAGTTTTACCATTAGCTAGTTGTAATCGCTCTTCTTCCAGTAAACCAAGCGCATTGTATCCGTATGACTGTACATATTCATTTGATTCTACAGTTAGCAGCTTACCCAATTTATCAAAGGTATAAGTTTTGTCAGGAGTAGAGTCTGCATATAAAACTTGTCGAGTATTCCCATGATTATCATATTGATAAGTAGTCTTATATGCATTGGGCACATCTTGTGTCGTCGGACAAGAATCTGGCTGAAAACTGGTCGCTGACCATGGTGAACTATAGTGTTCAGTAGACCAAATCATTTGACCAAAGTCATTGTATCCGTACAACTTAGTCCCTGTATCACTGCGCATAATTCTGCATACACGATGTTGTTCATCGTAATAG
>NZ_ARZY01000102.1 GCF_000568405.1 Catenovulum agarivorans DS-2 | reverse complement strand
GCTTCGCACTGTTTGTTCGATTATTTATGGTTTCACCACTGGAGAATCTTCGATAGTCCATAATCTCCGCACAACACGCAAGACTCGATACTGGTGGTTGGCTAGACCTTTCCAGACAAGGACTTTCACCTTGTAAGATGCGCCAAGCTTTGCTTGTCGCACCAACGCCACTTATTGCATTGCTATATTTTTTCCCACTTGTACCAAGGTCCATGATGTTCTCGGTAGTAAGCCTTATAATTTTGCTGACAATAACAACAAATACAAAGTTCATAATCTGGCCAGCCGTTTTCGAGCTTTGTTTTCTCCACGACCTTTATATGCCCTAACCTTTCTTCTTTCAAGGGAGTATACAGGGAAGCCATTGTATATAAATTACAAAGACACTGTTCTGTAGATTTAACAAAGTCTAATTTTAGTATTGCAAAATGAGGATATCGCCTTCCATCATAAAAATAATCAGAATGACCAATTCGAGAATCGAGAATAAGCGCTGATGCCTCAGATATTGGCTTCAAGTGTTTAGAAAGAGATTTGAGCCTACCAACATCTCTCAATTCAATAATTTCATTTAAAGCATTACGATGCTCATCTAAATCACCTGAAAAAAGCTTGGTAAATAGAGGATCTTTTTCGGTTTTCGTAAAAACCATCAGCAGCTTTTTAAAAAAGCCAATTGAACAGGAAATCCAAATTAAAATGATTAATAAGAGCAGAATGTAAATCATAAAAACATAACGCCCGGCTCACGCGCCGGTTTGGAGCCGCGAAGCGGCGGAAAATCGG
>NZ_ARZY01000101.1 GCF_000568405.1 Catenovulum agarivorans DS-2 | reverse complement strand
ATTAATCCGCCAAGTAGGTTTAGCATGAAGCCATGTATACTGCGGTGTCTGGAGTGTTCGATGTAAGAAATATTTTTGAGTTGGTCATTCACTGTTTCAATAATAAATCGTCTTTTCAACAGAGCTCTATCCCACAGTGAAATGAATTTCTTTTTCATATTTTTGCGAATTGTAGTAATCAACTCTATTCCCTTATCAAATAATTCACCTGCCAGCGCTTTACTTATGTAACCTTTGTCGCCATATAGTTTGCCAAACACATTATTGGTCATATCTGGAAGAGGGGCTCTGTCATCAACATTTCCCTCTGTTAATTTTAAAGACACAATTTCACCTAAGTGGTTGATTATAATGTGTAGTTTGAAGCCATATGACCAACCCATTGTGCCTTTCCCATGTTTTGCATATCCTTCAAATACACGATTTCTAGGAGCTCGCATGATATGGCATACTTCAATTTTGGTTGAATCGACAAATTGAATACCTGTTGGTTTTGCAAACTTAGACGTTAAATATGCAGACATTGGCACCACCACGCTTGAAGTCATACCCAAAAAGCGAGTGTAACTTAGTAGCTTTGGAAAACATGACGTAAGTTGCTTTTGTACATACAACAGGTAATAACTTTTAAAGTCTCGAAAGCGTGACTGATGGAAGTGGATAAGAATAGTCATAATCTCCGCAGGGCTTAAATTACAGGCTCTACGACGTTTTCTTTCTCCTGATTCTAGTAATGTTTTATGCCATTGCTCAATAAATTGCTTGCAGAAATCATCGACATCGCAAAAGGTTTCAATTAACTTATCCATGCCCAATCCTTATATGATTCATTGTTTTTGGTCGAATG
>NZ_ARZY01000100.1 GCF_000568405.1 Catenovulum agarivorans DS-2 | reverse complement strand
AATTAATTCGCAACTATTCATAGTTTTGTTAAATTACTCTAGTTATATGTAAAGCCTGTAAGGAAACTAAAATGCCTAAATGTTGGATTATTGCTGGGCCTAACGGAGCCGGAAAAACAACTTTTGCTTTAGAATATTTGGCAAATGTGGTTGGGTGTACGCATTTTATTAACGCCGATTTGATAGCTGCAGGTTTATCGCCTTTAGCGCCCGAACAAGAGTTAATAACAGCAGGTAAACTCTTGCTCAAAGAGGTAGAAAACTGTATTCATAAGAAAAAAGACTTTGCGGTAGAAACAACCTTAGCGGGGAAAAACTATTTAAAGCTAATTAAAAGGTTGAAGGCACAAAACTGGGATGTAGATTTAATTTACCTTGCATTGCCAAGTGTAGAGCTTTCAAAAGAGCGAGTTACCGAAAGAGTCAAACATGGCGGGCACAATATACCCGTAACCGCGCTAGAAAGGCGCTTTGGCAAAAGTTTGAAAAACTTATTTGAGGAATACAGTAAACGAGTGGATAATTGTGTATGTTTTATAAACCACCTGAATTCTCCTGAAATAGTATTTGAGAAAAATATAGCGGGAATGATAGTAGCTAATCAATATTATTATGATTTACTAAAGAAAAAGGCTGATAAATGAATACTGAACAAAAAGAAAAAGTATCTGAAAACGCTATAGCTATCGGTCAGGCTTTGCAAAGTGCAGTGGCCAAAGCATTGGAAAAAAAGAAAAAGCTAGGTCAATACGCGGTAATATGGGATGACAAAACGCAAGCAGTTAAAAAAATTTAGAATAGCGAAGTTTCTTATAAATAGCTAAGCTGTTGAAGTAATTCAACAGCGTTTAATTTTTTTAAGTTAAAACCATCACAATATCTAACCTAT
>NZ_ARZY01000099.1 GCF_000568405.1 Catenovulum agarivorans DS-2 | reverse complement strand
TAACTAAATCAGTCGTCATACGTTTATCAATATGCCAGCCAACAATTCGACGAGAATATAAATCCATTACAACAGCAAGGTACATCCAGCCTTCGCCAGTTTTCAGTAGAGTAAGAGACCAAGCGTAGTCGAACTATTTCTCAGCCTCTCCTCACCGAACCGGACGTGCACCTTTCAGCGCATCCGGCTCTCCATTTAATGTTGGCTGACAGCCATAGCAACATCGTTGTAGCGCGAGGTGATCGTGTTTCTTTCTTCTCGCCTAATGTAAGGGTTAGTTTCAGGTAGTCGCCATCTGAATGGCATTTTAGGGCTGCTCACTAAACGAAATAGTGTTGCCCCGCATACAATACCGTTATTTGACTTACCATAAACCACCCAAGTCTTAGCTTTGCTAGGCGTTGGTCGTCGTATCCATGTCATCATTAATGATTTAATGGAACAGCGATATTTCCTAGCTAGCCATTTTGCAAATTTCCAGAATACGATCCGATCGATTTTGTTGTACACTTTAGCTGTAAAGTGGGTATGGCGGTAGAACTGTGCCCAACCTTTTAGTTTACGGCTAATGTGCTCAAGTTTATCGATTTTGCTACAAGAGTAATCGCCCGATAAAGCTTTACTAAGCGAGTGTGAAAACGCTTTAGCTTTACTATGAGGAATACCCGTTACAACACGCATATTGCCTCTTGGACCTCGTTTTCTAATAATACGATGTCCAAGAAATACAAACCCGTCGTTAACATGGGTAATATGTGTTTTCTCCATATTTAGCGTCAACTTCAGCTTGTCTTCCAAGAAAGACCGACATAAGTTACGAATGGCCATCGCTTGTGCTTTAGTGCCTTTAACGATAACAATAAAGTCATCAGCATAGCGGCAGTAGGCAATGGCTGGC
>NZ_ARZY01000098.1 GCF_000568405.1 Catenovulum agarivorans DS-2 | reverse complement strand
ACCTGAGCTGCGCATAAGAAAATGAACTAAATGCCCTTGTGGTGATCAGATCTTTCGACCAAGAAAAATGTTGATAACCGAGGACAAGGGCATGATTAACTTAGACGCAATTTATGTAGATGTCGACGATTTTTGTTTACTATTCGAACCTCAATGGATAACTCACCTAATCGAAACCGGTGAAAAGCAGCGAAATAAACCATCCAGACTCAGTCACAGTGAAGTGATGACAATTCTAATCGCATTTCACCATTCAGGTTTTCGTGACTTTAAAACATATTATATTCAATTTGTTAGCCAATATTGGCAACACCATTTTCCTGAACTTGTCAGCTATACAAGAATGTTAAAATTACTCCAAACTGTCTTACCTGCTTTGTGCAGTTATCTCAAAAAAAGATTTTCGAAACCAACCGGAATAGCCTTTATTGATTCAACCACGCTAAAGGTTTGTCATAATATGCGCATTCCTCGAAACCAAGTGTTTTCAGGTGTTGCAGAGCGAGGAAAAGGCACAATGGGCTGGTTTTATGGGTTTAAACTGCATCTGATAATGAATGATGAAGGTGGACTTCTTTCGGTAAAAGTAACGGCTGGCAACGTAGATGACCGACAACCGGTATTAGATATGGTCGAAAATATCACTGGTAGTTTGTATGCGGATAAAGGGTATATATCAAAACAATTAGAAGGTGAGCTGTCCGAGCAAGGTATTAATTTTGTGACAGGCCAACGTAAAAACATGAAGCCAAAACCATTATCTGAGTGGGACAAGACTATGTTATCTAAAAGATTTATAATAGAAACAGTATTCGACCAACTGAAAAATATAGCTCAGATTGAACATTCCAGACATCGGAGCTGTGTCGCATTTATGGTGAATTTAATGGCCGGATTAATCGCTTACACATTTCAAGAGAAAAAGCCGAGTATTAAAGTGACTCGACTTTAATTTTTATACAGATCTCAGGTTA
>NZ_ARZY01000097.1 GCF_000568405.1 Catenovulum agarivorans DS-2 | reverse complement strand
GCTTCGCACTGTTTGTTCGATTATTTATGGTCTCACCACGGGAAAAGCTTCGATAATCCTTAATCTCCGCACAACACGCAAGACTCGATACTGGTGGTTGGCTAGACCTTTCCAGACAAGGACTTTTACCTTGTAAGATGCGCCAAGCTTTGCTTGTCGCACTAACGCCTTAATATCTGGTTCATAAGCTTGGCTATATTGCCGTAGAATGAGGCGAACCAGCTTTTTAAACCCAGTTGATTTACTTGTGTGCTTTTGATTACGCAATTGCCTCAAGGCCTTTTTTTTCGGCTAGAGATAGCATTTTCAATGCTGCACCTCTAGGTTTGCTCTCGCCTTGTTCCCACTTTTTGACTAATTTATCACTAACATTAAAATAGCGAGCGAATACTGGCTGAGACAGGTTATTTTTTTGTCGAAGGGTGCGCACTTGCTCAGGTGTAAACTCATGGACGGTTGTTAAACACAGAGCATCAAACTTTCGCATCGTAGTTTTGTTAATGGTACCTGACTTTTGCAAACCTTTTGCTGTCTTGTGTACTGCTTTTAAAATGTCACTCATAATTCACCTATCTTAATGAGCTCGCCATCTTCAATTATTTGGTTAAGCTCATCCTGACTAAATGCTAAAAACTCTTTTGCCAACTCTTTTAGTGCTAATTTCTCTTTTGAGTTGATATTAGCCTTATCACTTTTAGCAAACGCATATAGGAAAAAATACTTATCCCCTATAACTGCACCGACAATAGTACGGAATCCTCCACTTTTTCCTTTATTACCTGATGCAATACGCTTTTTGTAAACATTACCACCTAAATCGGCATCAAAAAGCCCGTTGCTCATTTCCTTACAGGCATTAATAAGATCGCTGTCTGCTAAAGCTTCTTTTTTCGTTAAAGAAGCAAAAACTTTGGTCTTATAGATCAAAGTATACTCCATTGGGGTATATTTTCAATATGAGAGAAGATTGACATAAATGACAATAAAAAGAAAGCGTCATGGTAGAACGACCCATTACTGAGCCGC
>NZ_ARZY01000096.1 GCF_000568405.1 Catenovulum agarivorans DS-2 | reverse complement strand
TGCCTGCATCTACAACTAAGGTTGCTAAGCTATGAGTGTTGGTATTTAACGTGATATCTGCATTGCCCGCTGAGGTATCAATATCTGTCGTACCCGATACAGTTAGCGTACCTGAATCTGACACAGCTCCGCCTGCTGTTATGGTCAGTGCTGATGCCATTATGTCATCTAAATCGAGCGCGTCTGTTTCATCAACCAATACAGTGCCTGTTCCAGCTGCGACTGTGAAGATATTTAAGCTATGCGTATTGTTGCCTAAATCTATATTTCCATTCGCTGTTGAGGTGTCTAAATCGGTTGTGCCTGTGACTGTGAGTGCACCTGCGTCTGTTACTGATGCCGCATCTGTTACCGTTAAGTTGGCCATTGAACCTGCATTTAGGGTTAATGCACCAACTGAATCAACCGCGACATCCCCTGCACTGTCTACTTGCAGGGTTAGTGCGTCTGTTTCGTCAATATCAACATCACCTGTGCCTGCTTCAACAATTAAGGTGTTTAGGCTATGGGTATTGGTGTTTAATATGATATCTGAGTTATTCGCAGCTGTGTCTATATCCGTTGTGCCTGATACCGTTAGTGTACCTGTATCTGATACTGCACCGCCTGCTGATACGGTAAAGTTCGCCGCTGTAATATTGCCTAACGCAATCGCATCTGTTTCGTCTACATCTACTGAGCCTGCACCCGCATTAACTGTCAGTGTCGCTAGGCTATGGGTCGCTGTGTCTAGGTCTATATCTCCGCCCGCAAGTGAGGTATCAAGGTCGGTTGTGCCTGTCACCGTTAGCGCGCCTGTGTCTACTATCGAGGCTGCTTCTGTAACAGTTAGGTTGCTCATTGAGCCTGCATTTAAGGTTAATGCGCCAACTGAATCAACTGTTACATCTCCTGCATTATCCACTTGTAGGGTTAATGCATCTGTTTCATCAATGTCGACATTGCCTGTTCCTGCATCGACTATTAAGCTGCCGATTGAATGGGTGTTGTTATTTAAATCAATGTTTCCATTGGCTAACGAGGTGTCTATATCTGCTGTACTGGTGATGCTTAACACACCTGCATCTGTAATAGAATCTGCTTCAGTCACCGTTAGGTTGGCC
>NZ_ARZY01000095.1 GCF_000568405.1 Catenovulum agarivorans DS-2 | reverse complement strand
GACCCAATGGGTCGATATTAAATTGTTATGTCATGGAATAGTCATGAGTGCATACCTCGAATTTGAGACATTGCCGGAAGTGGATAATGTTCTAAAGCTTAGGGTTCTGGGGTCCAGCTCTGGGTTTTCTGGTGTCGCAAATTGCTATGTAGATGAGCAAGGCTTTCGAGACTTCTGCCGGCTGCTGGAAGGGTTCCCGAAGCAAAGAGATCAAGTTGTGGAGTTCAGTTCGGGAGATCGCGGGAGGCTTTCTAACTTTAGTGTCACCTTTTCCTGTAAAAACAGTTCGGGCCACGTCTTGGTGAAGGTAGCTATAGAAAGCATCATTTCGCACATGAACACACGCACAGAGCGGTTTAGTTCCGAATTCGAGCTGGTAGCGGAGCCTGCGGAACTGGATCGCTTCCAAAAATCAATTGTTGTAGTCTCCAATTCTGAAAATGTAGGTAAAAAGGCGCGGCTTCATGGGCGGACATAATCGGGTAGCCGAGGGTATCTACCCCTCAGCCCCCACAACACCCTGCATGCGGGTCCGCACAGGGCGTTTCATCTAACTGATTATCCATTCGGATAATGCACTTTGATCCATCCATCTCTGAGTGAATATGAACCTTCTGATTTCAGATAATTTAAGTTTAACGCCTGTTGAATACCCGGTGTTTTTGAGCTGCGCCAGGGCCCTTTACTTGTGATCCCACAAGCAACGGCTGCTTGCACATGCACACCTCGTTTCATCAGGTTTCTCACTTTAGTTCTCGGTTTTCGCCATTGTCGCCAGTAACACATTCTCACTCTACGCCGTATCCAGTGATCTAGGTCAACGCACTGCTGGTATGCATTTGCAATTCCATAGTAGTTAATCCATCCCCTTAGATATTGACTCAATTTAAACAATTGGTAGTGCATGCTCACGCCCCAGTTCCGGTTGGTTAAAATGCGCACCTGTCGTTTAAATTTATATAGAGTTTTGTCGTGCCATTTGATTAATCCGCGTTTAAAAGTAAACCCTAAGAATTTACTTTGCGTAGATTTAACCACTTGGCTTTTGTCTGTGTTGACCAACAATTTGAGTTGAGTTTCAAGGAACCGAGTGACACTGGCTAGGACACGTATACCCGCACGTTTTGATTTTACTAAAATTATA
>NZ_ARZY01000094.1 GCF_000568405.1 Catenovulum agarivorans DS-2 | reverse complement strand
GAAAGTGGCTAAAGCAAAATTTGAACGTACTAAACCGCACGTTAACGTAGGTACAATTGGACACGTTGACCACGGTAAAACAACGCTAACAGCAGCTATTACAACAGTATTAGCTAAAGTACACGGTGGTGAAGCAAAAGACTTCGCGTCAATCGATAATGCACCAGAAGAGCGTGAGCGTGGTATTACAATCAATACTTCACACGTTGAATATGACACACCAACTCGTCACTACGCACACGTAGACTGTCCTGGACACGCGGATTATGTTAAAAACATGATCACAGGTGCTGCACAGATGGACGGCGCAATCTTAGTAGTAAGTGCTGCAGATGGCCCAATGCCACAAACACGTGAGCACATCTTGTTATCACGTCAGGTAGGTGTACCTTACATCATCGTATTCATGAACAAATGTGACATGGTAGATGACGAAGAGTTATTAGAATTAGTAGAAATGGAAGTACGTGAATTACTTTCAGAATACGACTTCCCAGGTGACGATTTACCATTAATCCAAGGTTCAGCATTAAAAGCTTTAGAAGGCGATGCAGACTGGGAAGCGAAAATCGTAGAATTAGGCGAAGCTTTAGATTCATACATCCCAGAGCCAGAGCGTGACATCGATAAGCCATTCTTGATGCCAGTAGAAGATGTATTCTCAATCTCTGGTCGTGGTACAGTAGTAACAGGTCGTGTAGAGCGTGGTATCATCAACGTAGGTGATGAAATCGAAATCGTAGGTATCCGCGAGACGCAAAAAACGACTTGTACAGGTGTAGAAATGTTCCGCAAGCTTCTTGACGAAGGTCGTGCGGGTGAAAACATTGGTGCATTATTACGTGGTACTAAGCGTGATGACGTAGAACGTGGTCAAGTATTATGTAAGCCAGGTTCAATCACACCTCACACTAAGTTTGAGTCAGAAGTATACGTATTATCAAAAGAAGAAGGTGGTCGTCATACTCCATTCTTCAAAGGTTACCGTCCACAGTTCTACTTCCGTACAACTGACGTAACTGGTGCAGTAGAGTTACCAGAAGGCGTAGAAATGGTAATGCCAGGCGACAACATCAAAATGGTAGTAGAATTGATTTCACCAATCGCGATGGACGAAGGTTTACGCTTCGCAATCCGTGAAGGTGGTCGTACCGTTGGTGCTGGCGTTGTAGCTAAAAT
>NZ_ARZY01000093.1 GCF_000568405.1 Catenovulum agarivorans DS-2 | reverse complement strand
TGAATCACCCCACCTTTATCGGAGGCAATGTTATTTGAGTCATGCTGCATGATCTGACTCAATTTGTCGATAGTAATTGTCTTCAAATTCCTTTGGCGGTAAGTCACCAATTGAGCTTAAGAGACGCTGGTTATTAAACCAACTTACCCAAGTTAACGTTGCTCGTTCAACTTCATCGATACTTTTCCAAGGTCCTTTATGATGAATGACCTCAGCTTTATACAAACCATTTATCGTTTCGGCTAATGCGTTGTCGTATGAATCACCAGTACTGCCAACTGATGCGTTAAAGCCCGCTTCACTTAGGCGTTCAGTATACTTTATGGATAAATATTGGCTACCTCGATCACTATGATGGGTTACACCTTTGGGTTTACCTCTAGCCCATAAGGCTTGCTCTAATGCATCTAAAACCAAATCAGTTTGCATTGTTTTTAATACTCGCCAACCTACGATAAATCGAGAAAAAACGTCAATTACAAACGCTACATAAACGAAGCCAGCCCAAGTGCTCACGTAGGTGAAATCAGCCACCCACAACTGGTTTGGTTTGTCTGCTGTAAACTGCCGATTTACTAAGTCTAAAGGTTTTTCAGCGCTTTCATCAGGTATGGTCGTTATACATTTTCTTCCACGCCTTACACCAACCAACCCCATGCAAGACATGAGTCTGGCTATCGTGCAGCGAGCCACTTGAAACCCTTCACGTTTCAGTTGAAGCCATACTTTTCTGGCACCATAAACAGATTGATTATCATTCCAAACTCTGAGTATTTCAGGCTTTAAAGCTTCATCACTGTGGTAGCGTGCACAGCGTTCTTCGGGATATTGATTCAATCTTTTATAGCGATAGTAGGTTGATGGTGCAATTGGTAAGTGTTCACAAATTGGCTCGACACCATAAAGTTCACGATTTTCGTCAATAAATTCAACCATTATTTCGGTTTGCGGTCGAGCTCCGCCTGGGCGAAAAAAGCTGCTGCTTTTCGCAGTATTTCATTTGCTCGTTTTAATTCTCTATTTTCGCGTTCTAGCTCTTTCATTCTATTGGATTCGTCAGTGGTAACTCCTGGCTTTGTGCCAGAGTCGACTTCTGACTTTTGAATCCAGCCTCTCAGGGTTTCAGGCGTACAGCCAATTTTAGACGCTACTGATTTTGTAGCTGACCATCTCGAAGAATGTTCATGTTCGCCAGTTAGAACCATTCGAATGGCTCGCTCTCTGACTTCTGCTGAATAATTAAATCTCTTGTTCATTTGCTAATCCTCTCAAGAAAATTAGCCTCCGACAAGTTCGGGGTGATTCAT
>NZ_ARZY01000092.1 GCF_000568405.1 Catenovulum agarivorans DS-2 | reverse complement strand
TTTTTTATGTCTCTTACCCAGCATTTTGAAGAAATGTCATCGTTTTTGGATGACGTGAATACGCTTGAAAAATTAAAAGCTATTCTTGATCCCAGCATACTTGAACAAGCATTTAAACATGCGGGTGTTGCCACCATTCGGCGCAGGAGACTTCCTTTGGAGGCAGTTATGTGGTCTGTCATTGGAATGGGGTTGTTTCGTAATGAAACAGTCTGGGATATAGCTAATAGACTCGACATATCTTTACCTGGAAAAAGTAAACTTGTTGCGCCAAGTGCCCTAGTTCAAGGGCGACAGAGATTGGGTTACGAGGCCGTCCAACATACATTTAAGTTGCTCGCACAAAAAACTTTTTCCAGTCAGCCTTTTGAGCAATGGTGTGGACTCAATTTACTCGCTGTAGATGGGGTTAGCTTCCGAACTCATGATAATGAAGAAAACCGAGAAGCTTTTGGCAGTGATAGTAATCAATATGGTGAGCTTAGCTATCCTCAAATACGAATGTGCAGTCTAATGGAAGTTTCGAGCCACTTACTTTTAGACTGTAACTTTGATTCTCGTCGTGTAGGAGAAATGAGCTTAGCTCAAAGACTATTACCAAGCGTACCAGATAATTCACTGACCTTATTTGACCGAGGTTATTACTCACTAGGACTGCTTTATCAATGGCAAAATCAAGGAGATAATACCCACTGGATGTTACCAGCTCGAAAAGATTTACAGTATCGAGTAGAGCATAGCATCAGTGAAAATGATGAAATAGTGACCTTATTCACAAGCCCTCAAGCCAAAAAGAAGCATAAAGAGTTACCAAGCGCCATCTCTGCAAGGTTGACCACGTATAAGGTTGACGGAAAAAGCTACCGTGTGCTCAGCTCCCTCATTGATCCTATTCGATTTCCATACGACGAATTAACTGAAGTTTATACTAAGCGGTGGGAAATTGAATTAGGGTTTAGAGAAATAAAACAGGGCTTGAACCATTGCAAACACACACTACGCAGTAAAAAGCCGGACATGGTGCGCCAAGAGTTATGGGGATTACTACTCGCTTACAACTTGATACGTATCATCATGCTTGATGCAACTAAAGACGAGGAGTTACTGCCAATTCAGCTAAGCTTTAGTCAATGTATGCGTCAGGTTGTGGCCTTCTTCATGTTTACGCCAATACACAGTGCAAGCAAGCTTCCTTTCTACTATGAAGAGTTACTAACTACACTTAGGTTGTTTGTTCTTCCCGACCGAGTACCTGATAGGCACTATCCAAGAGTAGTGAGAAGAAAACCGACAAAATACCCTTATAAAAGAAAATGCCAGTC
>NZ_ARZY01000091.1 GCF_000568405.1 Catenovulum agarivorans DS-2 | reverse complement strand
GAGGGCGTTCGAAAATCTGTGTCAGCCTAGTTTAAATTTAAATATCTAACTTACTGTCCAATCGCCCTTCGAAGTGAATTGCAAATTGCGACAATGCCAAACTCCAATTATTCACTGGCATTGTCCATTTTTCAGTCGCGTTCAATATGCCAGCATAAAGCAATTTAAGCAAACTGTTCTCGTTTGGAAAGGCACCTTTGGATTTAGTCAACTTTCTGAACTGGCGATGAACAGCTTCGACAGCGTTTGTCGTATAAATCGCTTTTCTTATGCTTTCAGGGTATTGAAAATAAAGCGATAAGTTATCCCAT
Organism: Catenovulum agarivorans DS-2; assembly: GCF_000568405.1. Taxonomy (GTDB): domain Bacteria; phylum Pseudomonadota; class Gammaproteobacteria; order Enterobacterales; family Alteromonadaceae; genus Catenovulum; species Catenovulum agarivorans_A. Next base: position 1,050 of record NZ_ARZY01000091.1, on the reverse strand, counting down.
TTTTTGCGCCATGATGTGATTACAATAGGGTATTGAGTTCCCCATTTAGCCTCAAGCTCATCAAGTGCAACTTCAGCCTCTAGCTTGGTTGCGGCGCGATAAACAGGCTTTAAATCTGCCATAAACGCTTTTTGGTGCTTGGATGCGACATACTTCATGGAATTTCGAATTTGATGAATCACGCACAACTGAGTTTCGGTTTGAGGGTAAATTGACGCAATCGCTTCAGGAAAGCCTGTTAATCCATCAACGCAAGCAATTAAGATGTCTTTAACACCTCGATTATGCAAATCGGTGAGTACAGATAACCAATAGTTCGCACCTTCATTTTCTGAAATATACAGCCCAAGTAGTTCTTTTTGCCCCTCTAAATCTAGGCCTAGAATGGTATAAATGGCCTTGCTAACATACCGACCTGATTCTTTCACTTTGTAATGAATCGCATCCAGCCAAACAATTGGGTAAACCTCTGCCAAAGGGCGACAGCGCCACTCATTGAATCGCATCCAGCCAAACAATTGGGTAAACCTCAGCCAAAGGGCGACAACGCCACTCATTGAGTTGAGGAATTAACTTGTCTGTTATAGCGGTGAGTGAGGCGTCTGACAGTTCTATCGCGTATATATCCGCAATGTGTTTTCTAATGTCGCGATAACTCATGCCGTGTGAATACATGGACAGAATTTTTTCGTCAATTTCATCTGAAAACTTGGTTTGATTTTTCTTGATTAATTGCGGTTCAAATGTACCCGCTCTGTCCCTTGGGGTCTCTAGTTCAAACTCACCATGAGTTGATTTAATCGTCTTTTTAGTGGTTCCGTTTTTACGATTAGGTTCAGATTCGCTTGCTATGTGCTGTTCAATTTCAGCTTTTAGAGCAGCTTCGGTGAGCTGTTTAATGAGAGGTGTCAGTACACCGTCTGCACCTGTCAGTTTTTTACCAGATTGAAGTTGTTCTAAAGCTTTGTTGAAATCGAATTCTTGAGACATGTGTCACTCCTGTTTGAATTAACAATTATAATTGAGTGACACAGATTTCTAAACACTACC
>NZ_ARZY01000090.1 GCF_000568405.1 Catenovulum agarivorans DS-2 | reverse complement strand
TTGACTTAAATGGCCAGTTAATGAGCACTAGCGTTTATGAGAGAGCTGATTTTTGGGCTGGTGGTGAACCGTTGCATCATGAAGAATACGACTACACATTGGTTTGGGATGATGTTAGTTACCTAAGCTCAATTACAGAGCCAAGAACTATGTTCAAATACGATGGCTTCAATGTTACATGGTATCCATTCTTACAAACTGCCGCGAGTCGAGTTATTCGCACAGAAACAACAATCACGACTAATCAGCAAGATGAGTATGGCAATGCTGGATTAAAAAATAAATTTTATAGCTCTGTCGCTGAAACTGATCTGTTGGGTAATCCCATGGAAACATTAGAGTCAAATGATGCGACAGGCATGATCAAGCAAACAATTAAAAATTATGAATATATAAGTGGTCCATATCTGTGGCTAGTCAGTTTGCCGAGCCGAACTTTAATCCGAGATGATTTATCTAAACCTTTAGAGGCTATCAGTTCAACTGTATACCATAGCGATATTGACGGAAACCCAGCTTACGATTTAAAAGGTTTAGTTTACGAGCAGAAAAAATTTGGTGTTTGGCAGAGTCGAAATACCGAATATCATTCCGACGGAAGGTTAAAAAAAGTTTTATTTAACAAGCTTGCTTCCGATGGCTCTAGTTATTTGTTTGAAAAATATGAAAATTATAAATTGGGCACAGCTCAATCAATTTCGAAATATGATGTAAATTCAACAAATATCATAGGCGCCAGCAAAGTAGTTGATGCGTTTGGTCAAATTAAACAAATTACAGACTTCAATGGCAATAGAGTTAACTATGGCTATGATAATGCGGGAAGACAGCTTTATGTTGATTACCTTGATAGTTTTTGGGAAGACACTTTAACTTCGTACATTGATTCCAGCAATGGAACGACTATCACGCAGCAAAAATGTAAATTATCATCAGATAAAACTTATTGTGCTACGTCCCCCAAACTAACAATTGAAACAACCCAAGATACCTTAGGTAATACATTGTTAAACCAATTGACAGATGAAACGGGGTTGTTAGACCCAATATATACTGTTTATGATTACGACAAATTCGGACGAATAACCTTTGAGTCTTACCCATCATTTAATGAATTTGAGCAAAATGGTTTGCATTTAGATTACGATGAGCTCAGCCGAGTAAAAAGCATTTCAGAAAATCGTAAAGCTGGGCTTGAGGCCGTTACAATTGAATATCTTAACAACAACCGTAAGAAAACTACCGATGCCAAAAATAATCAGACAATAGTTCAGTATCAGGCATATGGTCGACCTTCTTATGCAGCAGCTGTGAATATACGTGCACCAGAGGACGTGAATACCGACATAGCGGTAAATGTTTTTGGCGATGTGTTGT
>NZ_ARZY01000089.1 GCF_000568405.1 Catenovulum agarivorans DS-2 | reverse complement strand
TAGAAACGACCTATGACTGGATCATAGTATTGATGAAATGGACACCTACCGTCAAACCACTAACATTAAGTTAACTATATTTTTTCATTAACCAGAAGGAATATTTTATGTCTGTTGAATTAATCGCCATTGACCTAGCTAAAAATGTCTATCAATTGTGTGGGGTGAATCGCGCGGGTAAACCCGTATTTAACAAGCAAGTATCTCGCACTAAGTTTATTCAAACTATTGCACAATACCCCGGTGTCACGGTCGCTATGGAAGCGTGTTGTAATTCAAATTACATCGGTCGAGTTTTGCTGCGAATGGGCTACAAGGTCAACATTATTCCCCCGAAGCATGTCAAACCGTTCGTAAAGGGTAATAAAAATGATAGAAATGATGCCTTTGCGATTGCCGAAGCGGCTAGGCGCCCAAACATGCATTTTGTGCAACCGCGCAGTATTGAACAAACCGATATGTCAATCGCCCATAAAATACGTGAGCGTCGAATTGCCGAGCGCACTGCGTTAGTCAATCAAGTGAGAGGTTTGCTTATGGAATATGGTGTGACTGTTCCACTAGGCATTCACAAATTGAGAGCCGATTTGCCTTTCATATTAGAGGATGCTGAAAATGAGCTTTCCATTATCGCGCGCCAACAATTTCAATTGCTGTTAGAAGAATGGCAGGCTTTAGATATCTTAATCTCTGAGCAGGATGCACTGATTAAACGTCAAGCACATACCGATGAAAAAGCCACCCGACTGATGCAAATAAAAGGAATTGCTGAGCTTACCTCAACCGCCATTGTATCCCATATGGGCGCATCTCATAACTACAAAAATGGTCGACATTACGCCTCATGTTTAGGCTTAGTGCCAAAAGAATATTCAAGTGGTGGCAAGCAAAAAGTGGGCGGGATCACTAAACGTGGCAATAAATACGTCCGGCGTTTACTTGTCCAGTGTGCATGGTCGATTATTCGGCGCATTGAAAGTGCGACTGACAATTTGTCCTTGTGGGTTAAAAAGGTCATTGAGCGACGAGGAAAACAAATTGCCTCCGTCGCGATTGCAAATAAATTAGCGCGTATTGTCTGGGCAATGTCTCATTACAAACAAGATTTTAATTATGGAAACTAGCAAGCATCAAAAGGACAGGATTCATACCAACGAGCACTGAGTGTTAATGAGTTAATCGGTTACGCCGAACCGCTTTACATGCAGGGCAGGCACGTGGCTATTAAAAGTCGTAGTATCGATTTTGCTGAAGCGGTGCGGTTTTCATTAAGGCCCGAGATAACAGGATCTCATTTAGAGGCCGAATATACGTAGGCAGCGTCCCCTATTACTCAAGCACATAAATAGAAATTTATACTTGAAAAAATGTAGGTGTCCATATACGTGCCTGCATATA
>NZ_ARZY01000088.1 GCF_000568405.1 Catenovulum agarivorans DS-2 | reverse complement strand
GGATGATGAGATGAACACCTTTTGTATAAATAGGCGTCGTAATGCGCCATTATTGAAATTCGCAAAAATCATCAATAAGCAAACAACAAAAGGTGTTCAAGATGCAGGTTACATTAATTGGTATAGATTTGGCAAAAAATATCTTTCAAATTTGTGGAGTCAATCAGGCTGGTAAACAAGTGTTTAACCGTCCAGTGAAACGAAATAAGGTGTTTGAGGTGTTGGCAAAATACCCTGATGCTGAAATTGCCATGGAAGCTTGTGGCGGTTCAAATTATTGGGGACGTGAATTAGAAAGTCGCTCGCGAGAGGTATCGTTAATTCCTCCCATTCACGTAAAACCTTTTGTTAAAGGAAATAAAAACGATAGAAATGATTCTTTTGCGATTACTGAAGCGGCCAGAAGACCAAATATACAAAAAGTAAAACCAAGGTCGCTAGAGCAAACAGATATTATTCAGGTACACAGATGTGTGGATAGGTTGATAGAAGCTCGAACCGCGTTAATCAACCAAATACGCGGGTTCTTGAGTGAATACGGTGAAGTTGTTGCACAGGGTAAAGAAACATTATTTTTAGCAATACCTGATTTACTTGAAGACGCTGAAAATCGTTTAACAGCATCTGCTAGGTTATTGCTCAGTGAAATGCGTGATGAATGGGTAGAGCTAAACCAAAGGATTAAACAGTTTGATAAACGAATTAAACAGCAAGCAAAATCAAGTGAAGATGCAACTCGTTTGATGGCAATCAAAGGCGTGGGTGAAAAAATAGCAACAGCCGTCATAGCGCATGCGGGTGATGGAAGTCATTACAAAAATGGTCGGCATTTTGCTGCAAATTTAGGTTTAGTACCTAAAGAGCATTCCAGTGGTGGTAAACAAAAGTTGTCAGGAATTACCAAACGAGGCAACAAATATTTAAGACGGTTATTAGTTCAAGGGGCTTGGTCATTCATTCGTGTTGTAGATGGGAGTAAGGACAGGATGTCCGTTTGGGCTAAGAAAATTATTGAGCGCAGAGGTAAACACAAAGCTGCAGTTGCTGTAGCAAACAAGTTAGCCAGGATTATTTGGTCAATGCTTTATCACAAAACAGAATTTAGAGCGGGTTAATACACGTAAATTCACCCACTAATTAGAATGCAAGATAAGTAAAGTTTAATTTTTAACACACCCTAAAGTGCTACAGGTAAATGAAGTAACAGGTTAGACCGGCCTTTGTGAAAGCTGAGCAAGCCCGAGGAAGTCATATTCCGTAAGGACGATAAGCGGCAAAGGCGCGGTTCTCATTTGGGCTAGGGGCAATATTGTGCCCCATCAATAAGCCGGATATACGGGTGCAGTTTATTCCTGTACTTTTTAACCTAAAACTTTATGGGTATTTTAGTTAAAAAGAGGTTGCACATGTGAAGGTGTCCATATA
>NZ_ARZY01000087.1 GCF_000568405.1 Catenovulum agarivorans DS-2 | reverse complement strand
GACCCAATGGGTCGATATTAAATTGTTATGTGCCTAGAGAAAAATGAAACGTATTTGCCCAATTTGCCAAAATAAGTCTATTTCCATATTGCCGCTGATATTTTTGGCTGCGCGGTGCAAAGTTTGTAATTCGAAAATAGCTATAAATCAGTTTTATAGCTTTTTGTTTTATATATTATTTACACCTGCTTTGATTTTTGGTGCGTTCTACTTTCATGAGTATATGAGCTATTATTTGGTGTTATTTTTAATGTTTATCTATTTAGTGTGTTTTGTTGGGTTCGAAGTAGTTGGGCCATTAGTAATACGAGAACGTGGCAATTAAATACACGGCACATAACAAAGCAATTATGAAGGGACGCAAAAAAGCTTGGCTGCGTCACTTCGTTCCTATTATAGCCAAGCTTTTTTTGCGCCCCATATTGCGGCGTTGAGACTGTAGAAAAACCTTTGAAAACAGCTTTATCCGCGGATCCGTTTGTGATCTAATAGGTAAATCAAATCTTCAACGGAGATTGATTTTGCCTAAGTTTATTCCTGCCAATTACAACCAAACTAGTATGGTTGTAATTAATTACGAAGACCAACTGCAAGCTGGCACATTTGAACATGCAATACATTATTTAATTGAGCATAAACTCGATTTAAGCGTGTTCTATCCAAACTATAAAAATGACCACAATGGCCGACCAGCATACGACCCAGCGGTGCTACTAAAAATCATTTTATTTGCTTATTCAAAAGGCATTACCTCAAGCCGAGAAATACAATGGTGCTGCGAAACCAATATCATTTTTAAAGCATTGAGCTGCGACAGCGCGCCGCACTATACAACAATAGCAGCCTTTGTGTCAGGCCATCAAAATGAGATAGAAAACCTGTTTGAACAAATATTACTGATATGCCATCAACAAGGTTTATTAGGCAACGAACTGTTTGCAATTGATGGCTGCAAAATGTCATCAAACGCGGCGAAAGAATGGTCTGGTACCTTTAAAGAACTAGAACAAAAACGCGATAAAATAAAGCGTCAGATGCGTCATTATCTAAACAAACACGAGAATGCAGACCAAGATGAACAAGCTGCAGATGATGCTCAGCAAAAACGCCATACGCAAATGATAGACACACTAAATAAAGCACACGATAAAATAGATAAATTTTTAAATACAAATGAGCCAAGACAAGGCCGCAGAAATAAAGAAGTAAAAAGCAACATCACCGACAACGAATCGGCCAAAATGACCACAAGCAAAGGCACAATACAAGGCTACAACGGACTGGCGACAGTTGATAAGAAACACCAAATCATCGTAGATGCACAAGCGTTTGGTGAAGGACAAGAGCATCATAGTTTGCAACCAATCTTAAATACAGTGCAAGCAAGATTTAAGCGATTGAATATCAGCGATAACATATATCAAACAGGTACAATCGTTACGGCAGATACAGGTTTTGCGAATGAAGCCAACATGAAATATCTGCATGAGAATCAAATAAACGGATACATACCAGACAACCAATTCAGAAGTCGAGACCCGAAGTTTAGCGAACAAAAAACAAAATATGGAAAACGCCA
>NZ_ARZY01000086.1 GCF_000568405.1 Catenovulum agarivorans DS-2 | reverse complement strand
TGACTGAAGCAGATTCTGTTACAGATGCAGGTGCATTGACTGTAACAACGGCAGTTGATATTGATACTTCAGCCAATAATGGCGTCGTCGACCTCGATAATAATACCCACAGCTTCGCAAGCTTTGCGGCCAATGCAGGTACTGGTGCTGTCGCTATCGATGAGACCGACGCGTTGGCTTTAGGCGCAGTGACTGCTAGCACTTTGGATATAACTGCTGGCGGTGCGATTACAAGTACTGATTCATTGGTATTATCTGGAGATCTAACAATTGACACCTCCATCGCAAACGCAAACGTCACCTTGGATGATGAAGATAACAGTTTGGCAGGCTCTGTAGCCGTTAATGCAGGCACAGGTAGCGTGGTCATTGAAGATAGTACAGCGTTAGATTTAGGAGCGACCACCGCAAGTAGTTTAGATGTTACCAGCGGCGGTGATTTGACTGACTCAGGCAATGTTGTTGTTGGTACTTTAGCGTTTGATGCAGCTGGCTCAGTAACGTTAGATTCTGTCGACTTAGATACCTTAGACGACTCTGCTGCGCAAGGTAATGTTGCAATTACCACCAACGCCAATAGCAATGACACATTAACTATCAACGATATTATTATTACTGATAGTGCGGCAACGAGTGATGAAACAAGTTATACGGTCAATATTAGCGAGACCCAAGGCAGCGCCGAGTCAGAGTTATTATTAACTGGTGATATTAAAGGCACTGACGGTAGCACGGATTTATATCTTGGTAAGATCACTATCTCCGCGGGCACTAGTAGCGAGCGTCAACTAGACTCAGACGGCAACGCGATGTTAAAAGCGAAATCGTTTGATTTAAGTGCTCACGGTAATATGGGGCGCGATAACGCAATTGAAGTTGACTGGAAAGCATCAACAGCTTCATCTGTGAATCGCTTAACCATCAACTTAGGCGATTTAGATGCGGTTGATATTGATAACAATGGCGATCACTCAAATAACAATAGTGATTTTGACGACGTTGAGTTGGCAATTGATATTACTGGCTTTGATTTGGAAGATGAAAACAACCTGTTGGGCGGTAGCCGTGAAATAGATATTAATTTCACCACAGAAAACGCAATTGATACTGCTGCAAGTGCAGACTTAGTTGATGCAACCAATGACATTTTGTCGGGTAATTTTGAAGAGTTGAATTACTTTAATCGCAATACTTTTAACTCAGTTAACAATCGCATAGATCAATTAGAGGCGTTATTGGGTGAAGGGTTTGATGCGAGCAACAATCAAACAGTTGCCGCTTACATTTCGTATTTAGTAAATGGTAGCGATGGTATCAATGGTTTTGTTGATATCAATGGCAACTTAATTTCAGGAGGAATCAGTGCGTCGGCTTTCTTCAATGGCACAGACGGCTCATATACCACAATTACAAAATTGGGTAATCAATTAGCCTCAATCGCAACTTTCTACGAGGATGTATCTGATGATTCAGACATCAGCAATGATGTGGTTGCAAGTGCTGCAGATGGCAGTGATGTTGACTACGCAGTGCTAAAATCGACCGTTAGAGCGGGCGATTTAAATAGTGATTCAACTTCGGACACCTTAGCAAATGAATTTGCTGCGATTCAATCTGACGTTGACCAAAACGAAACAGATGCAGACAACG
>NZ_ARZY01000085.1 GCF_000568405.1 Catenovulum agarivorans DS-2 | reverse complement strand
AAACTGAGCGCCGCCTTGTATGGTGGCTAAAATCCCTGTTAAAAGCTCCCTGTGACGCTCTGTAAGCTCTCTAATAGAATCAGTTGAATAATGTTGCTGTAAATTGTTCATAGTCCGTTTCCTTTGTGATTAATGGGTAAATTCTGGTTTCTTGATGATGTATGCGCCCTTAGCTGAAAACCCAGCAAACAGCCAAGGACTTTCCAATATTTCGCCTGTGCTTTTCAGCAAAATACCTCCACCTATAGCACGTCTCGGACGGTCTTCGATTGTTGCAATCTCGCGAACCCAATTCGGCATTGACCACCAACAGCGTTCATTTCTGGCGTTCTCAGACAATCCACCACAACCGTAAATCCTTACACCTTTGGGGAATTTGTCGGGATTGTCTTCACCTTTAGAAGCGTATTTTGCGATATAGCCAATGGCATTTCTGGCCCATTCAATCTTTGTTAAACCATGCTTCCACCAACCTTGTTTATCAGGCTTTGGAAGTGTCACGCCTTTAGGTAGCCAGATTAAAACGTGGTAATGCAATGCGCCTCGTTTCTGAAGCTCACCAACCCAAACATAACGAAAATCTATGTTTCTGCGTTTACACCACTTGCGAACGTAGCTTAATAAATCACTGATGTGTCTTGGTTGCCATGCGTCTAAATCTTTGTAAGTTAGAGTTAACATGGCCACTCGGTATCGATAACTACCCATGCTCAAATCTTCAATATGCAATCGTGCGCTGGTTAAGACTGAGTATTTAAGTTTTCTAAGACGTGATTTATGGCGGTCAATAAAGAATGGTTCGGGCAACGTCCCACTTGTTGAAGAAGAGACAAGCCCAGGCTCGCCTGCAAAATCGGTGTTTTTTTGCTCAGATTTATCACTCTTTTTGTGAGTTGAGTGAATATTTTTGTAAGGTTCTAGAAATTTTTTCGTGTTTTTAGTTGAATATTTTTCAACATGAGCGCACCCTTCGCGCATAGGCACGCTGACAGCCTGATTACTCTCAGATATCATTATCAAGTTATCCTTGTCGGGATTAACAACCGTCAGAAACGTGTTGGCGCACGTTCTGACACCTTAAAAAGCCCAGCTTTGGCGAGTTGGGCTTTTTGCTATCTAGGATTTATTGTTGGCGCAATAAACCTATTTATCTTTTATTTGTACGTCTGTTAATTCTTGGTTCTTTTCTTTAATCAAGCGGCTCATATCAGCCAATACAGAGCCTACGTTCTCTAAGGCTTTTTCTTCATTTCCTTTCAATGCTTCCTCTATCGAATCGCAAAGTAAATTTAAGTTATCAACTTGTGTTTTGAGTACGTCGTCAATAAATCCGCTTTTAGTTGCACCTGTTAATTTAGTAAATCTCTCTAATGCATCGTAACATTCTGGTGATATCGAAATTGAAAATCGTTCTTTGTTTCGCTTTGTCATGGTTCAACACCTCTTTAGTGTGTTACGTATATTACAAAAAGAAGCGCTAATTACAACCTAAAAATTTTCAAGATAAAAACAAAAATAGTCCCAAAAATGGGACAAAAGTGCAGTATTACTTTACTGCACTTTGACGGGAACTGGTTCATTCCTCGGCTGCGCTCCCGTTGGTGCTCACCTCGTCCATTCACCAGTTCACCCACAGCGTTATTAACAGTTTCTGTG
>NZ_ARZY01000084.1 GCF_000568405.1 Catenovulum agarivorans DS-2 | reverse complement strand
AAGCACCGCTTCGCAGCTGAATGAGGTGGAGCCAAGGAAGGCGACAGGGCCTGCCCTTCAAGGATGAATAGTCCACTCAAGATTTACTTAAATTCTGTGATACGTTTTTGCGAAAGTTATGGTCTAGTAATTTCCACATATTGCACAGGCCTTGCAGCGGTTTCGAGAAATACATCGCAACCACCTCGACATTCTCTGCCACCCAAACTAGCAGCGCTTCAAATTACCGTGCCTGCAAGCCCACTCCAATACCCCACGCAAATTTTTGCAAAAAATACTTGCTCTTATGCAAAATTAAACCGATAGTAAAATTAACACCGCAATGACGCGCTTTACCTACTGCCAAATTCAGCCAAGCCTGAATAAGCTGAATAAGGTTCATAAAACACATCAAGGGGGTCTGATGAGCAACGACCAAATGACCAAGATATACGTACTCGACACAAACATCCTACTTCACGAACCTTTCGCCTTTCTAAATTTTCAAGAACACGACGTCTATATACCAATGATTGTGCTTGAAGAACTCGACGCAATTAAAGACCGCAAAAAAGACGTAAGTCGTGACGCGCGAATTGCCATTCGAGCATTAGAAGAAGCATTGAAGGATGCAACACCAGAAGAAATAGCTGATGGTGTACCCATGAACAAATACCAAAGTGAACATGGTTCAACCGGTCGATTAGCAATATATCCAGACCACTTGCTATCGCAAGATAGAGTGACTTTGCCAGGCCCCGAAAACGACAATACGATAATTAACGCGGCTTTACACCTACAAAAAGACAAAAGCCCTCAACACGTTATTTTGGTGACAAAAGACATAAACATGCGCCTAAAAGCTAAAGGTGCCGGTTTAGAACGCGTTGAAGATTATCGTACAGACCAATTGATCTCCGACCTTAAATATTTAAGCACTGGATATGTGGAAGTGGAAGGCGACTTTTGGTCAAAGGTGAAAAGTTGCGATAGTGAAACAGAAGGTCGCGAAACCATTCATACCGTTGAACGAGCAGCATTGCCACCGACTCTGTTTGTGAATCAATACCTGTTTGATCAAACCAAAGGTTTTGCCGGCAAAGTAATTGAGCACGATGATAAGCTGGTAAAACTAAAAGACTTGGGTTACGACCGCATGATGGGCCGCCACGCTTGGGGTATATCTCCGAAAAATTTTCATCAGGCGATGGCTTTAGATGCACTGTTGGATACCAGCATTGATTTATGTTTATTGACCGGTCCAGCGGGAAGCGGTAAAACCTTGCTGGCGTTGGCCGCTGCGTTGGAAATGGTGGTTGAAAAAGGTATTTACGAAAAGATTATTGTCACGAGAAACACGCCGGAAATTGCCGAGTCGATTGGTTTTTTACCTGGCACTGAGGAAGAGAAAATGGCACCTTGGCTGGGCGCTATTAGTGACTCGTTAGACTTTTTGCATCGCCACGATGAATGTCGCGAAGGCAGCACGCGTTATATTATTGAAAAAGCGAATATTCAGTTTAAGTCGGTTAACTTTATGCGTGGCCGCAGTATTCAAAAGTCGATTGTTATTTTGGATGAGTGCCAGAATATGACATCTTCTCAACTTAAAACCATAATCACCCGCGCGGGTGAAGGCACTAAGTTGATTTGCTGTGGTAACTTGGCTCAAATCGACAGTAATTATTTGTCGCCGCTAACGTCGGGTTTAACTTATATTGTTGAGCGATTTAAGGATTTTGAAGGTAGCGCGACCGTGCATATCGCGGGTGTCATGCGTTCAAGATTAGCGTCTTTTGCTGAGAAAAATTTGTAGCTTATCAGCAACAATACAAAAGTTAGGAAAGTGCTAG
>NZ_ARZY01000083.1 GCF_000568405.1 Catenovulum agarivorans DS-2 | reverse complement strand
CGAATATGCCTTAAGCCATATTGTTGATAACCACCTCTATTGCCAGCTTTGTCGCGAATATGAGCACCAACATAGAGCCATTGTTTACCCAAGTTTTAATGATTTGCGAACAAAAGTCAGCCATGACGACTAATCTATTTATTTCCTTATATAATCAGAACTCAGCACCGGGCTTGTGACGTGCAAGGATGCACTAATGCCGTGACTGCAGGATGCAGAAGAACAGCCCAACAATAAGATTAAGTTGCGGCTTCGCGCAACCTTATGTGGACTCCCCGATGTCAACAACAAAAACTCAAACCTAAAAATTAAAATGCGCACTTATGTACGAGCTCATAATGAGTAGCTATCTCGGCTCTATGATATTTACGCGAACTAACTTGCAAATCTATCCTGCGAGTTCAAGACTCAGTGTTGCACTCTACATTAGTTAACTGATTTTAAATCAATTAGTTTTGCATTTTTACCTTTTTTAAAAACACTTAATTCTGCACAACCTAATGCGATGTACAAATTAATAGCATTCAGAGTCCCAACACCTTCTAGTTGCAGTAGTTTTTTACAATCACTGTGACTTTCTAGCGCATTTTCAAGACATGTATCATATACAGCAATAGATTGGACGATTGACGAAAATTGAACACAGGCCATTTGTAATGCTTGTCTAAATTCAACGGAGAAACCATTATCTGCATCTTCTAATACGGCTTCAATGGTCCCTTTTAAACCACCATTTCTATTTGATACTTTGATATTAAACTCAGACAACAGCGCAACCAGTTGATTATATGATGCCGTTTTTTGCTTTACACATAACTCTCGCAACCTCAGCATTGATTGTAGCTGTTGCTGCTCAATGGACTTACCAGCAATAAAAGTAACGTTCGGTAGCAAAGAAGCTTGTACGATGGCCAGAGCGTCATTTTCATCTGTTTTTTGGTTTTGCCTAATAGACTTAACCAAGTTAGGAGAAATAAGCCGAGCATCATGGCCAAGCGATAAAGCTTTTTGTTTCCAGTAATTTGACGTACCGCATGCCTCAAATACAATCATCACAGGTGCAGAGTTTGCAAGCCATTCTGTAAATTTGCTAGTTGTCATCTCTGTGTTAGAGCGCACTTTTTGGTTTGAATAAATACAAACCTGAATAACATTCTTGGCTAAATCAACACCTACAATTATATTGTTCATAACAGACTCCAAATCAAATATTTGACGTGAACAAGATAGCTCACGGTTTCATAAAAGGGGAGTCCAATTATCTATCCTTATTTATTAGCTGTACGTTAAACCAAATGTATTTCTAACTTTTTACCTAAAGCGGAGGCAAAACGCTCCAATGTTGATAACTTTACATCCTCTGAGTGATTTTCTATTCGAGATATAGCACTCTTTTGAGTATGTAATTTAGATGCAAGATCTAGTTGAGTTAAACCTGCGTCTTTACGCGCTTCTTTGAGTAAAGCTCCAAACTTAAATGCTTGGTAGCCCTCATCGTAGTTATCTGCAAGTTCAGGATCAACCTCTTTTCGTTTTGCTAAATATGTTTGAAAATCACTCATGATCTTTTCCTCAATAAATAGTCTTTACGTCGTTTTTCCGCAATTTTGATTTCTTTTGCTGGTGTTTTTTGAGTTTTCTTTTGAAAACCATGATTCAACACAACAAGGTTATCTCCATCGAAGAAGCCTAATAACCTGAAGATATTTCCACTAACTAAAACTCTTACTTCCCAAATACCATCGGTATTCGTTAACTTTTTCAAATAAGTGCTTGGGAGCACATCTAGCTCTTCAATGAGTTGAAGAACCCATGAAATTTTTTGCACTTGCTTCCCTGAAAGAGAGTCAAGAAATTCAGCTATTGGGCATTTACCATCTTCAGACGTGTAAAAATTAACTTTTTTCATACTGAAAGGTTAACACACAAGTAAACTTTTAGAAAGGTGCCCAAACCCGATGTACAGCTAACGAGACTGTAGAAAAACTCCAATCTCAGC
>NZ_ARZY01000082.1 GCF_000568405.1 Catenovulum agarivorans DS-2 | reverse complement strand
GGCTTGAAATCATCGTATGATGAATAAAAATCTTGCGTGTAATTTTTACCAGCGTTTGCAACTGTTCGCTGTTTTATATAAGCACTTTTAATAGGGGGGGTATAAGGGTAATATGCACCTCCTGACGAATGATTTGCTACTTCATTTAAATATTTATTGTTTGAAGACTCTATTTTATTCATTGGCCGGTAGTGTTCCACAGAATCATTTAAGACCCACTGTATGAAGCCGATATATCCTTCAATTTGCTGATTTTTTAGGTTTGTAAATTGGCTTTGGCAAACTGGATTTTTTGTTCCGTTGATTTCATAGTCGTAAGTTATTACTGTACCTGTTGGCGTTGTAACACTTTTAAGCTCCTCTGAATAACCTGGCTCATATTCGCCATAGCCATTAGACCAAATACCATAGTAGCTGTATTCCCAGTACTGTCCATTTGAAGGGTTAATTTAATTTTTATAAAATTTTCTGCGCCATTCAATACGACAAGAAATTGGTTAAAAGTATGATTCTGTTCGGGAAATTGTATGATTGATACTGGTAAATTGTACGATATGAATTTGGAAATACTAAAAATTTGTTCGATAACAGTATGGTAAAAACGTCATATTTTTGCCAAATCTTACGATATTTTGCTTGGTAAAAAGTATGACGTTATTTTTGTAAACAACATCACTCTAGAGTTTCATACTCCGTTATTTTTTAGTTAACTGACTTAGCTTTGAGCAGCTCAATTTGCTCTATAACACGATCAAGGTCTATGTTTTTCTTATCCTTCCAACTAGAAACTTTGTTGTCCACCACAGCATATACGCCGTATCTTCCATTGAAAGAAAAGTAATCGTCACCTTCAAACCTCTTTAAGAAGAATAAATAAGATGCTCCAATTTCACAGCAGTCTAGCCTCATCTCAGCAATAGCCAAATCTGTCCTTATTCGTATTTCTCTCAAATTTTTATTTCCAAAGATAATTTTTTGTGATTTCACCTTAGAAACTTCGTGATTAATCATTAATTCGGGGTAACTAGGGTGATTCCAAGGGACTTTTTCTAAGGAATAAACTACCCCTACTAGCACTATGTCTGACTCGTGAATTTTTTCAGACAAATGCATTTCGTCTACATTAGCCGAAAAAGCTTTAATAACAATAAAAAACCACGAGAAAACCAAAAAAGAAAATGAGTTTGTTAAGTTTTTATTCAACATGATTCGGCTCCTTTGGTCTTAATGGCAAACCCACTTCAGTCCTAATCTTATTCGTATTATCCACTGCATTACCCGAATCTCCACCTGCAACGGACGGAATTGCATGACCAACAAGCTCATGGGCCAAAGTTTCTTCAGGAGAATTTTTAAACCCATTCTGATATGTATTTGAATTGCCAGAAACAACTACAACCTGATCTCCAGTATTTCCATCAAAAGTAGCTCCTCCGCCTTTATGCTTATCAATATCCACTGACCCAATTTTTTGTTCCACTGCAATGCCTATAGTTTTTTTACTGCTTATACCATCACTAATTCTAGAAGCATAATATTTTGAGCCAGAGGAATTTTGCGAATTCGGAACTGCTTGAAGCTTGTTGTTTGAATCAAATTTAAATTGCGTACTCGAAAGACTGTTAATCATCCCTTCAACTTGCTTTTGATATTTAGGAAGTGCCACAATTTCCCTCCCATCCGGATCAACATATTTATACGGATTATTAACAGCATACGAATATCGATTGAAGCCCTTGATACCCTCTTCGTTGCTAAGGTGAGACACAGCATCCACCGGATCATTCGAATAAAACCGCCCAATCACTGGATCATAGTATCGTGCCTGCATGTAACTCAAGCCTAAATCAGCATCAAATTTATGGCCTGTATAACCTACATCATCTTTCGGTGTTTCTACTGGTTGACCAAAATCTCTATAGTGGCTTCTCGTTACCTGAGAGGGCGCTTTAACACCAGTTCCTTCTTTAGCAACTAACCTGTCACCAAGATAAATATAATTATGGCTACCCTGTGCTGTTTCTCTAAATAATAGTTTTCCTTCAATACTATACATGCTAAACGAGTCACCGCCCGTGGTATGCTCAATAATTCTTTTACCATGACCGTCATATACATACGAATTACCTTTTGCAG
>NZ_ARZY01000081.1 GCF_000568405.1 Catenovulum agarivorans DS-2 | reverse complement strand
GCGGCAGTAGGCAATGGCTGGCAGCCATTGTCGGTTTTCCTCTATCGCAATTTTGCGTTTGTCCTGAATGGTTCTATTCCAATACCAACGGTCTTTTCTGGCTTTCTTTGACAGAAAGTGTTCATCTAAATATTGGTCAAATTCATTCAGCATGATATTTGACAGCAATGGGGAAATCACACCACCTTGTGGTACCCCTTCGCTTGTTGCACAGAATAAATTGCGTTCAATATGACCCGCTTTGATAAAGCGCCAGAGCAGATCATTGAATCTTACGCAACTAATGCGCTTGCGTACGCATTTCATTAGCAATTTATGATGAACCGTGTCAAAGTAGCTAGATAAGTCACCTTCAATTACCCAACGGCCTCTGGTAGTAGAGCCTGTCAGTTGTAATTGCACCGTTCGAATAGCGTGATGTACACTGCGCTCTGGCCTGAAGCCGTAGGACAACGAATGGAAGTCGTTTTCCCATATCGGCTCCATTACCATCAACATGGCACGTTGTACTATTCTGTCTTTCAAGGTTGGAATACCTAGTGGCCGCTGTTTACCATTTGCTTTGGGAATATATACTCGCCTTGCAGGCATAGGTTGATAGTCACCTGACAATAAAGTTTGTCTAATATCATCAAGGTAACTATCTAAGTTGTCCTGCAAGTGCGACTTTGTTATTCCATCAACACCGGCCGTTTTAGCGCCGGCTGATGAGAGCGTGATATTAGCAGCATGCCACAGCCATTCAGGGTGACTGATAAGTCTTAATAGTCGATTGACTCGACGTCCATTATCAGTCAATGTCCATGTTGCTAATTTGCGTTGCATTTCACTGATTATCAAAGGTCTTCACCTCATTAAAGGTCAGGTAGTTCGCTTTCGCAAATCATTAAACTGCGCCCCTTCGCCATGTAGTGGGCTTTCCCCACCTCAGACTACTACGGGCGCTCCGCCAACTTGCATGACATCGGGGTCTGCTCCCTTAACATTCAATACAAGCCTTCCTCGGTTCATCTATTTGAACTCAAACATAGTGGGGGGGATGCCGATCGCAGTCTTTAACCTTATCGTACTGTAAGGTGGCGATACCAAAACGAAGAATTGTGTATAACGTTTATCCAGTGACAAATCCATACCTGTTATTTATCAAATCGGTGATGTTCCCCATACATCTAGTCACATCACGGTATCGCACAGCCTGTTAATTCGTGTAGGCTGTGGCGACGTTTCAGCCCATAGATGCGGGTTAATCGGTTCATGTTCTTCATCCGTCCACTACTCAGTCTAGAAAAGCATCTTGGCTTAACGAATTCGCCTCACTTCCCGTTGTCAGTGGGTTACATCACCTCATTAGCATACAATGAGTCAATGCCACTCAGACTCTGTCACCTGCACAACCAGATAACGGCATAAACATTTAACTCCTGTTATTTGTTCATGAATTTCAAATAGACTCGTGGTTTATCACCAACCTCCATATTGATGTTAAACTCCGAGCACACAGTATGTCACGTCGCCAGCCCAAATCTGATTGGGTGCTACCGGATTAAAGTTTTGGTTAAGCAAATTATCTGCAACTGCATCAGAGTGTTTACGCTTAGTTGTTACTTTATAAGCTACTCGTTGTTTAACCACTAAATTGAGCTTCGCCATTAACTTTCGAGTTTTGTAGCGCGTTATTTTAAAACCTTCTTTGCGTAAGCTTTTACATAACTCACGGTAGCCTAAGCTTTCTCTGCTGCGTTTAAACAGCGCTTTGGCTCTGCGATAAAGATGCAGTTCTTTGGCCGTTATAAGCTTTGCTGGACGCGCCAGCCATGCGTAATAGCTTGAGCGACTCACCTTCATAGCTGAGCATAACTTTATAACGCGAAAAGCTTGGCTATTTTCTTTGATGAACTGATACTTTACTTCATTTCTCTCGCAAAGAAGGCGCTGGCCTTTTTTAAGATCTCTTTCTCCATTTTGAGATCTTTGTTTTCTTTTCTTAGGCGCTTTAGCTCTGCGCGCTCATCTTCATTTAACAAACTACCAGCTTGTTGCTCTTCGAATTTAGCTTTCCAATTATAAATAAGTTTGGTGGTGATCCCTAAAGAGGCTGCGGCCTCTGAAACTGAATAACCTTGCTCAGTGACTAAAGCAACTGCTTCTTGCTTAAATTCAGTTGTATAAGTTTTGTTTTTTCGTTTTGTCATTTAACACCTCAATATTAGGACATTGTCCATTATTAAAGTGTCCGGCTCAATTAAACCAGTTCA
>NZ_ARZY01000080.1 GCF_000568405.1 Catenovulum agarivorans DS-2 | reverse complement strand
GAAAAGTGTCCGGCTGGAGTTGACCAGAACAGCGATGTATGGTTTTGCAGTTTGGACAGGCTAGTTTAATTGGTTTTGCCATCATCATATTGAGAACATCCAAGTAAAAAGAAAGTAAACGAGACCTCATAAAATACTAAATCAAATTAATGTCAGCATTCAATTCTAATCAATACTATTAAGATTTATACATCAGCACTTAAATTTATATGCTTGTACGTATTTTTATTCGTTTGTACGGTAATTTACGTGTTTGTCTGAGTTTTTATGTGTTTGGTAGGAATTTTATGTGATTGTTTTAATTTTTATGCGTATATTAAGAAAAGGTTCTTTACCTACACAACGCAAGTACAACCGAAATCATTTTAGTCAAATACAGAACAAAGTATAGCAAATTATAAAAGATTTATTATGAAACCTGTTGGATATAGTTTTTTAAACAGCTACTACACCTTAACGCTACCTAAATTAGGCTTGGAAGTTTACCAAGATCCGAATTCAGACAAAGGATATACTCAGACATTTGGAGCTTCAAACCGGAAAGTGCTATCCAAGTTTAATGGAATATCGGAATCACCATACGAGCAAATGGTTGCAGCTATTAAACATCAGGGGATTCGCTTACATTTTTTTGCTGCCATTTTCAAAGTTGTTGATGTTGTTGAATTTACCAATTTCATTCAACAAAAGCCTAACTCTAAATACAACCGAGTACTTTGGTATTTGTATGAGTGGATCACGGATAAAAAACTCGAATTGCCGGATTTAAAATCAGGTAATTACATTAATTTATTTGAAGATGAATTTTATTACACTGTTCACAACGGCGAGAAAGATAAACGTACCAAGGTGATTAACAACGCAATTGGCACAAGAGACTTTTGCCCAACAGTAAGAAAAACACCGCATATAAAAGAGCTAGCAAAAATCAACGTATACGAAACTGCTTACGCTGAAGTACAGAAGCTTGGTGAATATTTATCTGCAGATGTATTAAGCCGCTCTATCAACTACCTGTACACCAAAGAAACTAAGTCATCGACGGAAATTGAAAGAGAAAAGCCCGACAAACAAAAAATGCAGCGTTTCTTAAACTCGCTGAAAAATATCGGCCTATTCGCCTTAGACAAATCCAAATTAATTGATGTACAAAACCAAATTGTTGAAGACTCAGCAAAAGCAACAGATTATCGAACTTGCGAAGTATACGTGGGCAGCACTATTCAACGTTTTGGTTTTATAGACGAAGATGTTCATTACATAGGTGCAAAAGCTGAGCATGTACATAGCATGATGGATGGATTATTTAAAACGCATGAGCGTTTGATGTTAGACAATAACATGCCCGCGCTTATCCATGCTACGGTCATTTCATTTGGTGAAGTTTATATTCATCCATTTGACGATGGGAATGGAAGGATTCACCGTTACTTAATCCACGATGTAATGAAACAGCGAGAGCCAGAGCATAAATTTATCATTCCAATTTCAGCCGCGATATTAAAAAATACGGCTAAATATGATCAGGTGCTTGAAAGTATTTCAAAACCTTTAATGTCAATGTTGCGCTATGACCTTGATAGTGAAAACAACAACACGGTAGTCATTCACAATGACATTGACTATATGTATCGATACCCTGACTACACAGAGCATGTTCAATTTGTTTATGAAATGATGAATGCTGCGATTTCCACAGAATTAGTGGAGGAGATTGCGCTCATAATCACATTTGACGAAATTAAAAAATCTATCAATAAAATAGCTGATATACCTAATGCGCAACTAGATAAAATTGTGGGTATTATTATTAACGGTAAAGGCGTTGTGTCAAAAAGTAAACAAGCCTTTGTAAACCAATATATAGACAAAAATAGATTAGAAACCGTGCAGCAACAAGCAACATCTATAATCAGCTACATTGAGAAAACGATTAAAATAGATGTGCAAAAAATGATGTCTAAATAAGTTAGTGGTAGCTATCAACAATTTGAAAAGTTAGCTAGCTAGTTTTCATTGGTAGTCCGGCAATCATATTGAATATATGAAGGACAATCTTGAACAATAGAGTTAATCTACGAACCAAATAACCAAAAATGATGGTTTATGCAAAATTAGCATAAATAAATGGGATTAATTTTTAGTAACACCAGTAGTAACATCCTGATAGTTCAAACTTACTTTTTAGCATAAATATCAAACAGTTAAAACACAGATTCAGACGACCCCGGCCCACACGTTCCATATCGTTCGATAAATCACT
>NZ_ARZY01000079.1 GCF_000568405.1 Catenovulum agarivorans DS-2 | reverse complement strand
AAACTGAGCGCCGCCTTGTATGGTGGCTAAAGTCCCTGTCAAAAGCTCTCTGTGACGCTCTGTAAGCTCTCTAATAGAATCAGTTGAATAATGATTAATAAGATCAGAATTATTCATTTGAATTTCCTTATAAATATAATTACACGGCTAATTTGATTAACTGGCTTTTTGGTCTTTGGTACCAAGCCGGTACTAACAAGGGGGTTGGCTTTATTTCACGTATATTTGAAACCACAACGGGGCTAAATTTACTATGGTCACACACGTTTTTAATATCAATACCGATTTTCCTGAGTCGTGCTCTGTGTGTTTTAACCTGGCTTTTTGAGAAATCAAATTTTTTTCCATTCATCCATTCGTAAACATAATATGCAGTTGTCGTAGCGGCTTTTGTATTGGTTACTATATCTTCGCTTATTAATTGCTCTGAAATTGTTTGAATATCCATAGAGTTAACCTGTAATCGTTTATCTAAATTTAAAAAATCGTCATGTAATTTACGTATCAATGCTTCTTCAAATAGTCCCCAAGAGCGTGCGCCCATTCTTCGTAATTGCTCAGATCTAACTTTTTGTTCCAATCTAACAACACCTTGCTCTCGGCAATAATTAATAATTCCTACCAAATATTTGTATTGTTCAGAATCCTCCCCATATTTTTTCTTAACCTTGCTTAAACTGTGTAACTCCAATTCGTTCGCTTTATCGTAAGCACACGGATAGATCAGTCGATTGTTTCCTTTAGGTGATTGCCAATCTGCTGTCATTCCATTCGCATAGAGGTTTCCTATCATATTTCTATAACGAAGCGTAGAAAGACCCTTGATGTAATCCATAGTGTTGTTCTTTCCAACACTCAAATTTGTAGTTAAATCCAGTCGTGTTATTTGTGCCCCATCTGATACCTGCTCTGCTCTTCCCGAATCTGGTGTTTGCCGATAATAAATTCGAGTAGCCTTTGTGAATGGCGGCAAGCCTATTTGTGCGAGTATCGAGTTGTATACAGCAAAGCATTCATCAAGAGACGCATAACCAAATAAGTTATCAATACGATTAAAACGACTTGGGTTGCCTGTCATAAATATTTTGTGTTCACTAACTTGAATTTGAATACTCGTACTGTGAGAACCTTCGTAATTAATTCTCTCTTGTTGCTGCTTTTAGTACTTGGCCAGTTTCAGTGCAAACGACATTAAATATCTTGCTCGATACTACTGGTAACCTTTCCTTATATGTTTGATGTGCTTCCAGCCAATCTAAAAACATTCTTATTTTAAACCCTGTCAATTCCCCTACAGGGTGAATTTAATTCACCCTGTAGGGTATAGTCAATCTTTAGGGTATAATTTTATGGTTATAATTAACCTTTAAGGGTGAATTTATGGTGAAAAATATGTCTCTAGGGGATAATTTAAAGAACCTTAGAAAGGAATTGAACTACACGCAAACTGAGTTATCTGAATATACGGGTATAAAAGTTGGGCATATATCAAAATTGGAGAACAATGATTCCGATCCAAAGCTCTCTACAATATATAAGTTAATGAATGTCTTGCAGTGCTCGGCCGATGAACTTTTAATGGATGAAACATATAGCCCTTTGACTGGAGTTCTTAAGAGCTGCTTCAAGAGAATTGACAGTCTCGAACCTTACGACAAAAAAATATTAATCCACTTAATAAACACATATTGTGATGCACAACTCTATAAAAAAGCCAGTAACCAAGCTCAAGCTGAACTTTACGATACAGACATTGAAAGTATTAATGAGCAGTACAAATGGAACGAGCTTCGAAGCAGAGATAAGATTGATAAAATGGTTGAGCATGAAGAAAAGTCAAACACATAAAAAGTACGGGAAACCATACCAAAGTGCAGGTGTCACTAACACCTGCACTTCTATTTTGCCTGTCTGGGAGATAAGTGTGTCATGATAATAATAGAATCAGCCCATCATATAGTTGAATCAAAACTTAACAAAAAACCGTCCCTAGTTTGTAAAGGTATATGTAAATCTGTTCATTGGCATGATACGGATGCAAACCAACCACAGGTTCTCGTGCTACCTAAGTGTGAAATTTGTGGCGGCAACCTAAAATTGGCAACAGAAAACATTGATTACAAAGTACTTGAATTGGCAATTACAAACGAAGAGTTCGGTTTCAATAAAATATCGCGTATAAAGCCTGAGTTTATCAAATTTGCTGAGAAAACTTGGTTAAAATAAAGTAGGTTTATTCTTCGGCTGCGTTCCAGTCGGTACTCGCCTCATAACTAAACCTACTTATTCACCCACAGCGTTATTAACAGTTTCTGTG
>NZ_ARZY01000078.1 GCF_000568405.1 Catenovulum agarivorans DS-2 | reverse complement strand
TTTAATTTTTCTTATCCAGAACTCAGGTTAAATTAGTTGCGAATAAATTAAGTCGTGCTAAGGTGTCAACCTTAATGAAAACAGGCTTATCTTGATGGAAAATAACTCAAAAGTTGTTTTATAGCGTTTCGATAGTAATTGTATGGAGAGAGCATGATCCGCTGCCACCTAGCCCGATTAATGGGGGTGAGAAAAATGCGTATTAGCGACATGATGCGGGAAACTGTCAGCACCGAGTTATCTCGCGAGCGCTTGACAGCACTTATCGAGCTATCAGGCTTGGGTACTGTCAAAGACACCTCAACAGCATTCGGTGGCAAGCCAGTTCAGCTATTGGCGGCCTTTAAACAGCTACAGCAGCAATTATATTACTAATTTAAGAGCACATTATGCTGGCCATTAACCCATTAATTACTCAACTAAAAGACATTATTCAACAAGCCAGAAATAAGGCCTATCGTGCAGTGGACGCGATACAGGTCCAAACTTACTGGCAAATTGGTCAGCACATTGTTGAGTTTGAACAACAAGGTGAAAACCGCGCCCAATACGGCAGTAAATTACTGGCACAATTGTCAGAGCAACTCACCGCAGAGTTTGGTAAGGGTTTTGATGCGTCGAACTTACGTAAAATGCGCCTGTTTTATCAAACTTTTTCAATTCGAGACGCACTGCGTCCCGAATTAAGCTGGACTCATTATCGCAGGCTACTACGGGTAGAGGATGACAGTGCTAGGCAGTGGTATATGAACGAAGCCGCCGAGCAAAATTGGAGTACCCGTGCACTCGATAGACAAATAGGCACACTTTACTACGAACGTTTATTGGTTAGTCAAAACAAGCAAGCCGTTACTGACGAAGCCAAACAACAGTTGATAGAACAAAACACACAACTAGCACCTAAAGGTTTTGTTCGCGATCCTATGATGCTGGAGTTTTTAGGCATAGGTGGTGTAGAAAAACTATTAGAGGCCGATCTAGAGCAGGCGCTCATGGATAAACTGCAAGACTTTTTGCTGGAGCTCGGCAAAGGTTTCGCCTTTGTTGCCCGTCAGCAACGCGTAAGCACAGACAGCAAAGACTTTTATATAGATCTAGTGTTCTACAACTACCTGCTCAAATGCTTTGTCCTGTTTGAACTTAAAACGGGCGAGCTTAACCACCAAGACATAGGCCAAATGGATATGTACGTACGAATGTACGACGACCTAAAACGCGGTCAGGACGACAACCCCACTGTCGGTATTATTCTCTGTACCAATAAAGACGAATCCATAGTGCGCTACTCGGTACTTAAAGACAGCGAACAGCTTTTTGCCAGCCGCTATCGCTTGATCTTGCCTAGCGAAGAAGAGCTCCGTCAGGAACTCGAACGGGAAAAAGAGCAAATTGCCCAGTTAAAACATGAGCAACTAAACGTCGAACAATTAGAAAACAACCTTTCAAAAGACGAAAAATAAACCATGTCATTACAACAAAAAATTGACCGAATTACCGACATTCTGCGCCGTGATGATGGCATTAGCGGTACCATGCATTACACCGAGCAAACCTCGTGGGTGTTGTTCTTAAAGTTTTTAGATGATTACGAGTCTGAAAAAGAAGATGAAGCTGTGCTGTCTGGTAAAGACTATCAACCGGTATTGGACGAAGCGCACCGTTGGTCATATTGGGCTTGCCCTAAAAACGCCGATGGCAAACTAGATATCAACAAGGTTCGCACGGGTGATGACTTAACTGATTACGTTAATAACGAGTTATTCCCTTACTTAAAAGGCTTTGCAAATGCCGCCGTTACGGGGTCAGATCCTAAATCTTTCGCCTATAAAATTGGTGCCATCTTCCAGTATTTAGACAACAAGGTGGCGTCTGGCCATACCTTGCGTGAAGTACTGGATATTATTGATACGCTGAATTTCCAGTCAAGTGATGAAATATTTGAGTTGTCGTTGGTTTATGAAGGCTTATTGCAAAACATGGGCGATGCCGGTGGTTATGCGGGTGAGTTTTACATAATGTCATCTTCATTTTTTACATGCGAATGCCACCTTCAAAAAGCCGCTTAAACTGTTACCTATTTTCCATGCATCTTTAAAGCAATTTCCAACTTAGCTATTTCTTCCTTTATCCTTTCTGCATCTCTCGGACTATCTAAAAATTTATTTGCCTGCTCAATCTTTGGAAAGTCACATACTGACTTAACGTAGAACAACATTAACCTGTAAAAATAGAATTGCAGTTGAAAGGCAAAATTTTTGGCGTTTTGGTTCTCAAGACCCGAATGAATATTTGAATTTCTATATTCCCTTATGTGCTCTAATATTTGGGCGTGATAGTTATAATCTTCAAATAGAAAAGAGATCCTCCTAGATATTCCATCACAGTTACTTTCACCCTTAGTAAGTAACCTGAGATCTGGTTAAGCCACCACTAAAT
>NZ_ARZY01000077.1 GCF_000568405.1 Catenovulum agarivorans DS-2 | reverse complement strand
AAAGGTTTTTCTACAGTCTCAACGCCCGCATAAGGGGCAGCAAAGCTTAAGCGGCGATTGGTTAAACTTTGGGTGAAGCACCAAACTAATCGCCGCGTAGTTTTGATGTCCCAGCCCCCGCTTTTCAGGGGCGACTTGATGCGTTTGTTGAACTAAGCCGCTGCGCGGCAGAATATGAGCTTTAGCTTACCATTCTAGCTTGGGTTATCAATACTCTAAGGTAGGTATTTATTTTCAAATACCACCAACCCAAGGAGTATCACCATGACCCCATCTGAACAAGCTAGATTTAACCAACTCTACCAAGCACAGCACGGTGCATTACTGCGTCAAGGCATGCGACCTGCAACCATTGACGGTTATTGCCGTGCACTTAAACGCATTACCCAATACTTTGACCAACCGCCCGATAATTTAACCCTGCAAGATTTAAAAACCTATTTTGAAGCCTTAATTATCAGCCACTCTTGGAGTACAGTTAAAATTGACCGCAACGGCCTGCAATTCTTTTATAAACATGTATTAAACATACCCTGGCAATGGCTCGATATTGTTAAGCCACCACAACACCATACCTTACCTGACATTCTCACGCCCGATGAAGTCACCATGGTGATTAACCAAAGCAAACAATTGCGTTTTAAAGTCGGTTTTTTAGTGCTCTATAGTATGGGCTTGCGCATCAGTGAAGGGTTAACGCTTAGGGTATGTGATATTGATGCTAAGCGCATGCTGGTGCATATTCATAATGCTAAAGGCGGTAAAGATAGATTTGTCCCTATACCTCAACGAACCTTACATGCTTTACGTTATTTGTGGACACAACATCATCACCCCGTCTGGTTATTTCCAAACCCCGATGGCTCTGACCATTTAACCCGTTGTCCAATGCAAAAAGCCATGAAATCTGTACTTAAACAATGCGGCATTCGTAAAAACATTAGCCCACATTCTTTACGTCACAGTTATGCTACCCATTTATTAGCATTGGGTGTTGATTTACGCTCTCTACAAACTTTGCTGGGTCAGCATAGTTTGAATACCACGGTTCGTTATACTCGGCTCGTTGATTCTATTCGTGATAACACTCAGCTCGCAGTAAACCAACTGGTAGATAACCTTGATTTATATTGGGGGTTGTCATGAAACTCGCATCCTTGTTTTCCCAATATCGCAATGCCCTCGAACACGCGTATTCGTTAACCCCTATGATGCGCCACACAATCGATGCAATATGCCGCTGCCGAGTGCATTCTTCTTATCTAAGCCATTGGCAGTGTCAGCATTGCCATAATGAGCAATGTTTACCACTGTCTTGTGGTAATCGCCATTGCCCTGTATGCCTGCACCAAACCACTCAACATTGGCTGGATAATCAGTTATCACAATTATTGCCCGTTAGTTATTTTATGCTGACCTTTACGTTGCCTGCTCAGTTGCGCACGCTTGTTAAGGCGCATGATAAATCTGTGTACACCATGATGTTTGAGGTGCTGCATTCACTCTTGTTTGATTTTGCTAAACGCCATAAGCAATTAAATAACAGCATTGGTTTTACCGCTGTTTTGCATACCCATTCTCGGCAATTACAGTTTCATCCGCATTTACATGTGGTATTGCCTGCAGGGGCGTTCAACGCAAAAACTCAACAGTGGCAAAAAGCCAAAGGGAATTATCTATTTAATGTAAAAGCCTTAAGTAAAGTTTGGCGCGCTCGCATGCTTGAGCGTTTATGTCAGCAATTTCATGTGCCACCCACGCCTAAAAATTGGGTTGTGAACTGCCAAGCCGTCGGTCAAGGTGCGCCGGCACTTAAATACTTGTCTCGATATTTATATCGCGGGGTCATTCAGGAGTGCAATATTCTGGGTGTACACAACAACCTGCTGACCTTTCAATATCAGGATAGTCAAACCAAGCAGATGAAAACCCAAACTTTACCTGTATTGGCTTTTTTATGGCGTGTGTTACAACACGTTTTACCCAAAGGATTTCGGCGAACGCGTCAATATGGTTTATTAGCCAGTGCTAATCGTTTAAAGCTTAAGCGCATTCAATTACTGTTGAAGGTGATTATATTCCCGTTTAAAAAAACGAAAGCCGCCACCCGGCCTTGCCCTAAGTGCAAACACGCTATGCAGTTCATAGATATTTTACCCATGCCTGATAGTTAGCTCGGTGTGTTTTATACAAGGATAATGGCAAAAACTAATTCGTTGGAGGTGTGCTTTTTATGAAACAATCCGTTATTTAACAATAGCATCACTGCTAGGGTTAAACTCGACCTTAAAAAAACAGTTCAAATACTACAGCCTATCCGCCATATGCAATGGCGCTGATATTTACTATATAAAGAAGGGCTGTCAAACCTAACCAATACTCAACATCAAACGTCTGCGCTCCGGGCTTGTTCAACACTTGGATGATGTGTCGGCTTCGCGACACATATCCTTATTTGTTA
>NZ_ARZY01000076.1 GCF_000568405.1 Catenovulum agarivorans DS-2 | reverse complement strand
AAAAGCTAGGTGTGGTTTAACCGACGCTTACAAATCATCGCAATTGCTAAAAAGGTATTTTCTAATGCCGGAGATTTTCCAAATATAAAGCTCATAGACAAAAATTACCCTTCACTAAGTTTTAAGTACAATTTTTATTCTGAAGCTGAAATGGATTTTAGACAAGAGCTTAATACTGTCGAAGATCTTAACTTCCCTCTTACTGACTTTCAAAGATCGCTTTGGGAGAACCTTATAGCTGATGAAGATGTAATAACTGTAGCACCTACGTCAGCAGGGAAAACGCACATTATTCTTAGTTATTTAGTTAGAAGAATAATGGACTCAGATGGTGCTTTTGCTGCAATTATAGTCCCTACAAGAGCTTTAATTTCTGAGGTTGCTAATAAACTTTACGAGATAGCTAAAGAACACAATTTTGACCAGCAGATAGAGATCTGTACAGTACCAAAAGATAACACCTATGCAAATAAAACATTTTTCGTAATGACTCAAGAAAGATTGTTTGATGCGTTGCAAACAGGTGACTTAACATTCAACTATCTGTTTATCGATGAGGCACATAACATAACAGATGAAAGCAGAGGGGTGCTGCTTCACCTAACTATCGACAAATTGTTAGAAACTAGTGACTACCCACAAGTAATTATTAGTATGCCCTCTGCCAGTTATCAAGACTCATTCTCAACAGTATTTGATGGGGTGGAATTTACAAAAGAGATTACTTCTGTTTCACCTGTAGCTAAGATTTTAATGGAAGTAAGACCTGTAGGTCGAAATTTGACCATCCAGAGGTTGAACACAGAAGATAAAATAGAAATACCAAAAGGTTTTAATGGGAAGCATCTCTCAGATATAGCTATTAAGCTTGGTCAAGGTCATTGCAATATCATATATAGAAACCAAACAGATCATTGTGAAGTTATAGCGAGAAATATAGCGGAAAAAATAGAGTTTTTTAACACTACCAATGAATTAGAAGAAGCAGCAGATTACGTTGAAGAGTTCATCCATGATCGATTTACATTGGCTAGTAACTTGAGGAAAGGGGTTGCTTTCCATTATGGCCCTTTGCCAAGTTCTTTGAGGGTGATGATTGAAAATCTCGTTAAGGAAGAACAAATAAAGTTCGTCGCTTGCACTAGCACGCTGGCAGAAGGTGTTAATTTACCTGCAAAAAATCTATTTCTCTTTAAACCAATGCAGTCGGCAGGAATGGGAGCGCCAGAACGGTTAGATGATGTAAAAGTAAATAACATTACAGGAAGAGCTGGCAGAATGCTTGAGCACTTTGCTGGTAATGTCTTCATTGTTGAACCCGAAGAGTGGCAGGTGCAAGACTATTTTGAAGAGGTCGATACTGATGAGCAAAAGATCCCCACATTTTTCAAAGCACTTAATGAAGAGCTAGAACATGTTTACTTGGCTTTAAAAGGGCAGTATGCCCATGATGCAGAAGAGCAGTACAAGTTTTACACTATTGCTAATAAATTGATTAAGGAACTAGCTGAAGGCAATATAGATAGAACTCTCGAAGCAAATGAATTAGAGTTAGACCCTGAAGACGTAGAGTCATTGCATATGGCTGTAAAAAACGCATATAAAAGTTTATTAGTCGCTCCTTTTACTCTCGAAGCTAGCCCTACAATAGGTTATATACAGCAAAACAAGTTATTCAAATTTTTAAATGATACTACTAATTTAAATGAATGGGTTTTACCCCATCCAAAATCGAAAGATTTATATAAAGTTTTGGTTAAGGTTTGTGAAAAGCTAACTGAATTTGGTGTCTTTACTCCGACTGGTGATTATCAAATGACGTACATGGGGGTTATTGCTACAAAATGGGTTCAAGGGGGAAGCTTAAAGGATATTATTACCGAGCAACTTGAGTGGATGGAAAACCATAAGAAAAAAGAAACAGATTTAGTTAATCCAAATAAAGCAGTTAGAGATGTTATAAAAGTTATAAACAATGATATTCGATTCAGGATGGCAAATGCATTGCGCTGTTATCAAGTTTTATTGTCAAATGTTATAAAGTTAAAAAAGCTCGATTTAAATAGTATCAAACTACATACCTACATTGAGATCGGTGCTAGTGATGAGAGAATGATTGATTTGATTAATATAGGTTTATCCCGCGAGGCAGCTAAAGAAGTCAATGACAAGCTTTCAGCTAATGTTGAAATCGAGTCCTTGCATGGATTGTTAGAGCTTTTAAAAACAAATAAGCTAAATTCATTGCATCCAATAACTAGAAAAGAAGTATTATCAATGTCTAAGTAATTATTTTGTGCATTTGATCGGACAAAAAACAATACGTTTACTAAAAATTCAATTACTTCTTGTTTTTAAAATTAGCTAAAGCAGACTTTAATACTTCCTTAGCTATTTGCTCGTCTATATATTTTTGTCGTGTACTAATTTCGGTTTTAAAGGTAAAAAAAGCGTTGCTAAAATCTAGATGGACGTTGGAACCGTCTTCATTTTTACGAGGGCGTTCGAAAATCTGTGTCAGCCTA
>NZ_ARZY01000075.1 GCF_000568405.1 Catenovulum agarivorans DS-2 | reverse complement strand
AAAAGACAAAGAATACAACTTGTCTGACGGTAACGGTTTAAATCCACTAAGTTAGCGGTATTTATTATCGGTGATACTTTAACATTGGGCATGTCAATGAACAAAAGTAACGCACAAACCAAGCCACACTATTCTTTTATTGCACATTTGGCTTGATAGTTTTCATTTCACTACTTGTTGTAATAAGAAGGAAATACTTCTAGTTTGGTACTACCCGCCATAATCCACTTTCGCATGTATGAGACCTTTGCAGTAATATCTAAGCAGTCGATACTGTCGAGAATTCCAGCAGCGCTTTCAAAATCACCACGTCTACGGTAAATATCCGCTGCAAGCAATTTATCAACTGGCTTGTTAGTTTCTTGGGCTCTATCAATTAATATATTTTCAATTTCTAAGATATCATCACGGTAAAGCTCTATCAGCTTAAGTTGCTGGTTGTCTAGTTCGTCGCCTTTATTAGCCAACTGATTAAATTCATGCATAGCACTGGTAGCATAAGAAAGCTTCAATTCAGTACTTACAAAGTCCGACTTATATGCCGCAATCCAATCTTTTAGTTTCGGCCATTTTAATTCAGGTAATTGCAGATCAGTATCAACGACACATTCAGGTTCGTACCGCCAAAATTTTTGTCCCCTACTACTATCTTCATATACTTGTGTACCATCTACCAAACCTAAATTCTCTAGCGCGTTACAATCTTTGATAAGATAATCGCAGTTAGAACAAACTTTTGTTGCACCAATATCAAAACCGGAAATATAACCATCTGAGACATGTTCACTCCATATATCGTTGATGCTGGTAATTCGGGAATAGCGATGTACCGTTTTGCAGTTTGGGCAGGCTAGTTTAATTGGTTTTGCCATCATCATATTGAGAACATCCAAGTAAAAAATAAACGAGATCTCACGAAACACTATATTGAGTCAATGTCAGAATCCAATTTTATTAAGATTTATAATGTGGATCTTTTAACCAGCTAACTTGATCACAACCCAACTTAAACCTTTGACGTATCAACTCTCTACATCTAGCGTTGGCAATAATTTGTTTATCACCATATACCTTAAACAACTTACTATTTTGGCAATATAAAACCCGACCTCGGGCTATCTCTTGATATTCAGTTGCAATCAATTCTCGAAATTCGGGCAAATAAATGTAATTTAATTCCCATTCAACATCATGGCTAAATCCACTATCAAATACTCCAACACTGTCAGAACATAATTCACTAATGCTAACCGATTTAGCGATAATTGCTTGTTTATAAAACCAGAAAATACCGACTTCAGCGTGGTGATTTTTCATCTAAACATACCTATCCATTTACTATCTTATTAGCATACTCTCTTCTCTTTAATTTACAGCCCTTTAATCTAGGCTTATATTTGGCAAGAACAACCACTTGTATACTGTTAATTTGTGCATATCCAAAAATGTTTAAAATATTCTGTATTTAACCTCGCAGGGTGATGGTGACTTATTAAAAAACTTCAGTTATATTTCTACAGATAAATGCTCTAAACATTAAGGCAAACGGATGATTGCGAAATTAATTAGAATTCAAGCTTGCTTCATTATATTACTCACAACCCTCCTATATTCTGCATGTTCGCATAGCAGATTGTACCTAGTCGACTATAGCCAAATTCATTGTAATGACATCGATAAATGGATGAGTTCGATAAAACAAAAAATGCGAGAGGGTTATGACCAACAAGAGTATAAAAAAATTCGAAGAGCCGAAAGAGCGATAAAAACTCGACATCAACAGTGTTTGAAGAATCAGCGATTAAGTGATACTCCAACCACACCTCGTAAAGGCTCTAGAAATAGCCAAGTCCATCTTCGTCAACACGAGTTTTACCGACAGCATCATCAACCATATGTAAATATGAAAAAGCAAGGTTCGACAGATACTCAATACACAGCGAGTAATCAAATATACGGAAAAAGAAAAGCGAAAGCATGGGACGAGTATTTCCAGTTAGAGCCGAGATGCCGTCAACAGAAACAATCCAGATCAGATTTTGTTTATTGCGCACAATCAAAAAAACAACAAAGACGCCAATTTGAACTAATGTGGCAAAATATCCATAACAAATAAAGGCAAAGTGAGTGCCTTGTATTAATACCTGCTTAAAATGATTTTGAACAACCTCTGTATACTAAAATTGAAGTACTAGGTATTGGCTATGCGTTCACTCCACAAGCTTTTTTGGCTAAATTTCACTTAATCTCGGAAGTTTTCACAAATTTATTGTAAGCGTCGGTTAAACCACACCTTCACCTAATGTTTCACAAAAAGTAATCTTGGTTCTTCAGATTAAATTGGAGAAGCCAAATGCCAACAACAAAAGAAAACCAATGGTTGCAAATTATCAACGAGCAACAACAAAGCCAGCTTAGTATAGCCGAGTACTGCCGCCAACATGGCTTAAACCCACAATCGTTTTACGCGCGTAAGAGCACGTTGAAATTCCAAGGTAAACTTACCCAAACTGAAAGTCAGTTTATGCAGGTAGCAACCATACGCCAACAAAGCGTAATGCCTTCAATCCCATTAACGCTTGAAGTTGGCGATGTAAAATTACATTTAACTCACGACATCGACGTTAATCGACTTGCTGCGATTGTCAGAGCGGTACAAGCATGAAGATGTTTGTCGCTCCTGAACAAATATACCTATATCGGCCTGTGGTGGATTTCAGAAAATCCATCA
>NZ_ARZY01000074.1 GCF_000568405.1 Catenovulum agarivorans DS-2 | reverse complement strand
CCCTGCCAATGCTTCTGCCGCTTCAAGTTGTTTAAACTCAGATACTGCTTTAACACGTAAATCAAAATCAAGCGGTTGAGTTGGGCGCTGCTCTAATACAGCTTGAATAATTTCGACTTGGTAACCTTGGTCTTGATACCAAGCTCGGAAACGGCCAAAAATAAACTCAACTACATCATTTACTGCGGTGTCGCTGGTAAGTTTATCTCCATAAAGGCTGATTGCATGCTCTGTGATTTCAGCTATGTCCAGATCTAACTCATTTTCAACAATTATACGCAACGCGCCAATTGCTGCACGACGCAAAGCAAATGGGTCTTTGTCCCCTTTTGGTAACAAGCCAATACCAAAGATACCCGCAAGTGTGTCGAATTTATCCGCTAATGCAACTGCACAACTGACAGGTGCTTGTGGCAATTGGTCACCGGCAAAACGAGGTTGATACTGCTCATTTAAAGCATTGGCGACCGCTGAATCTTCACCGTCATGGTTAGCATAATGCATCCCCATAACACCTTGAACTTCAGGAAACTCCATCACCATATCAGTCATTAAGTCAGTTTTAGATAACAAACCTGCACGCTGTGCCAATTGAGCATCCGCGCCAATTTTGTCACCGATAAACGCAGCAAGCTTAGCAATACGCTCTGACTTGTCGAACAAGGTCCCAAGCTTTTGTTGGAATAATACTGTTTTCAAGCTATCTAAACGGCTTTCAAGTGACTTCTTTTTATCGGTATTGAAAAAGAACTCAGCATCAGCTAAGCGTGGTCGAACGACTTTTTCGTTCCCCGCAATTACCTTGCTTGGATCTTTACTTTCAATATTAGAGATAAAAATAAAGTTGTTCATTAAGCGACCATCTTTATTTAATACGGGGAAGTATTTTTGGTCGCCTTTCATAGTATAAATTAACGCTTCATCCGGCACAGCTAAGAACTTTTCTTCAAACGATGCCACCAACAATACAGGCCACTCAACCAAGCCTGTTACTTCGTCTAATAAGTCATCATCTAAATCAGCGACACCACCGAGTTCAGCCGCCTTTGCTTCTACTTGATGTTTAATTTGTGCCTTTCGCGCCTCAAAATCAGCAACTACAAATGCCTTTTCTAACACAGCTTCGTATTCGTCAGCATGGTTAATTTGCACACGGCCTTTAGAATGGAATCTATGACCTTGTAGCTCTAAACCAGTTTTAACCCCTAATAATTCAGCATCAATTGACTGGCCGCCAAATAAAATTGTAGCCGTGTGTACTGGTCGAATAAATTGCACATCTGAATCACCCCAACGCATAGGTTTAGGAATGGGTAATTTGGCTAATGCTTTGGCTGCGATTTCAGGAATTAACTCAGCAACAGGTTTACCTTTAACCTCAGCTTTATACATCAACCAAGCGCCTTTATCAGTTTCTAACCTTTCAGCTTGGTCGACTTCAATTCCATTACCACGCGCCCAACCTAAAGCAGCTTTAGTTGGATTGCCGTCTTGATCAAATGCTGCTTTTACCGCAGGGCCTCGCTTTTCAACAATTTTATCTTGTTGTTGGCTAGCAAGCGCGGTAACTTTTACCGCTAAACGACGTGGTGATGCAAACCATTTAACTTGTTCATATGCTAACTCTGCACCATCTAAACCTGCTTGAACATTTTCTGCAAAAGCTTCTGCCAACTTACGTAAAGATTTTGGTGGCAGCTCTTCTGTACCTAATTCGATTAATAAATTTTCAGTTGCCATGTTAAACCTTCTTTAATAATGGGAAGCCTAATTCTTCACGTGCTGCGTAATACGCTTCTGCACATGCTTTTGCCAAAGTACGTACACGTAAAATGTAACGCTGACGCTCAGTTACTGAAATTGCATGGCGTGCATCTAATAAATTAAATGCATGTGATGCTTTCATAACCTGCTCATACGCTGGCAACGGCAAACCTTTTTCAATTAATTTGGCACTTTCTTTTTCACATTGGTCGAATTGCAAAAATAATGCGTCTACATCTGCATGTTCAAAGTTATAGGCTGATTGCTCCACTTCGTTTTGTAAGAACACATCTCCGTATGTCACTGTACCCATTGGACCATTTGCCCACACTAGGTCATATATACTGTCGACACCTTGAATGTACATAGCGAGACGTTCTAAACCATAGGTAATTTCACCTGATACAGGTTTACACTCTAAGCCACCAACTTGTTGGAAATAAGTGAACTGGGTGACTTCCATACCGTTTAACCAAACTTCCCAACCAAGCCCCCAAGCACCCAATGTTGGTGACTCCCAGTTATCTTCAACAAAACGAATATCATGAGTTTGGGTATCGAAACCTAATAACTCCAACGAACCTAAATACAAGTCTTGAATGTTGCTTGGTGAAGGTTTCAAAATTACTTGGAACTGATAATAGTGTTGCAAGCGGTTTGGATTTTCACCATAACGGCCATCAGCCGGGCGTCTGCACGGCTGCACATATGCGCAGTTGTGCGGCTCTGGTCCTAATGAACGTAAGAATGTCATTGGGTGGAAAGTACCTGCACCGACTTCCATATCCAAAGGTTGCACTATTACGCAGCCTTGCTGCGCCCAATAATCTTGTAATGCCAGGATTAAACCCTGGAAGGTTTTGATATCGTACTTAGCCATATAGTTTGAATATCTTGTTGTTAGTTAGGGGCTATTTGCCCGAATTTCGCGCGAAAAATGGCGGCAATTATAACTTACCGTAAGCTTGGCAACCAGTGTTTATATGGATTGATAGCTAAATTAGCGGTTCAAATGTTTACTTATAGCTCCCGAATGAACTTGGAAGGCACTAGACTTGGGGCAAGGTCGCATGGAAATTCCGAACAACTCACCAAATATTCAAAGTATTCTTCAAATAAGGCATATGG
>NZ_ARZY01000073.1 GCF_000568405.1 Catenovulum agarivorans DS-2 | reverse complement strand
CAAATGCATACCAGCAGTGCGTTGACCTAGACCATTGGATACGGCGCAGAGCCAGAATGTGTTACTGGCGGCAATGGCGAAAACCCAGAACCAAAGTTAGAAACCTGATGAAACGAGGTGTGCATGTGCAAGCCGCCGTTGCTTGTGGGATCACAAGCAAAGGCCCTTGGCGTAGCTCAAAAACACCGGGTATTCAACAGGCGTTAAACTTAAATTATCTGAAATCAGAAGGTTTGTATTCACTCAGAGACGGATGGATCAAAGTGCCTTATCCGAATGGATAACTTGTTAGATGAAACGCCCTGTGCGGATCCGCATGCAGGGTGTTGTGGGGGCTGAGGGTTAGATACCCTCGGCTACCCGATTATGTTTAGATCCACTTAACTCAATACTCCCAAAATGCTTACGCACCTT
Organism: Catenovulum agarivorans DS-2; assembly: GCF_000568405.1. Classification (GTDB taxonomy): domain Bacteria; phylum Pseudomonadota; class Gammaproteobacteria; order Enterobacterales; family Alteromonadaceae; genus Catenovulum; species Catenovulum agarivorans_A. Next base: position 2,987 of record NZ_ARZY01000073.1, on the reverse strand, counting down.
TGGCTTTAAGGTCTTACATTGCAGGCTTTTCATTCAAACCGCACAAGTTTTGAACATAAAAAATCTAGGAGGCGATGATTTAAACCACAAGATCATCGTCATTTTCTTCTTCCCGACTTTCATCATGCATCGCCATAGCGATACCAAAGGTGAGAATTCCAACTCTTCCAATCAACATAAGCAAAATAATGATTAACTTACCGAGAACTGTTAAATCTCCGGTAAGTCCCATGCTTAAACCTACTGTGCCAAGAGCAGATATGGCTTCAAAGAGAATTATCTCAAATGTTGAGCTTTCCAAAGCCAACAGAAGTATCATTGCACCTGTGAGTACTACCATATAGAACGCAAAACTTGCGGTAGCAATTTGCAAACGCTCGGACGACAGTGCACGCTTATGAATACGGACAGTCTCTCGCCGCTTTAGCGTACTTTTGATTAGCCCTAACAATGCTGCCAAAGTGGTCGATTTTAAACCACCTCCCGTGCCAGAGGGTGACGCTCCAAAAATCATAAAAACATACATGATCATGATAATCGAAGCAGAAATTCCACCAATATCAATGGTATTAAAACCAACTGTGGTACTGGCTGACATGACTTGAAAAAAAGAAGCCATTAGACGCTGCCAAGGTGGCATCTGCTGAATAGAAGGCTCAATAATAAAAAATAATATGGTGCCTACCAAGGCGAACCATATTGTCACCTCTAAGATGATTTTTGTGGTGAAATGCAAAAACAGCTGCTTACCCGTCAAGCGCTGCCACATATCAGTGGCTACGATAAAACCAATAGCACCAGTATATGCCAAAGCCGCAATTACGAAATTCAGCATTGGATTAGCATCAAAGTCAATTAGGCTATTACTATTTAAGCTGAAACCTGCTGTACAAAAAGCGGATACACTATGAAAAATTGCACTCCAAATGGCGTTATCAATGCCATGACTAAGAAAAATCAAATAAAGCCCGACTGCACCTATTGATTCGCAAACGAGAGTAAATACTACTACCATTTTGATAAATCGACCGATTTCAAAATCACTAGGCAACGCGAAAGCACTTTTGGTTAATCTTGTGCGAAAAGATGACATTTTATGACGTGTAGAAAGAATAACAAATGAACCAAAAGTCATGTATCCAATGCCACCAATCTGAATAAGCAGCAAAATAACCAGCTCTCCAAAAAAACTGTAACTTAAGCCAGTATCTACCGTGACTAGTCCTGTAGTGGATACTGCCGAAGCAGCAGTAAACAAATTGTCTATGTTACTAATAGATAAATTTTGGCTTATGGGAAGACTTAAAAGAATCCACCCCAAAACAACGTAACTCGCGTAGCCAAGCAATAGAATTTTGGCAGGATTTATAGTTTCTAAAACACGTATAGACGACACTAATGTCAACTCCGTTCTAATGGCTGTAAATGTTAACTCCGAGGAGGAAGTTTCTTACTTACATTGAAAAAGAAAACTTCCCGCTGATAAAACAGTCATGGTAGAACGACCCATTACTGAGCCGCCCCCATACAGATCCGGACGTGCGGAATTACCGCATCCGGCTCTTCATTAATATCATTGCCCGTGTAAAACACAAAGCACCCTAATACCAATCTACTGCAATCAGCCGTTTGCTGACCCGTAGTGGCTTTATTTGAAAATATCCTAACATATCTTTAAAACCCCGCCAGTTAAAACTGTGCCTTTGACTGCGTCTGTTTAACCATTTGTATAAGGTGTGCAGCACAAAGTTATATATCCTGCTAATACTTTTACTATTGTCTGGAAGCCCAAAGTAATTTTGAATGCCCACCAGTTTTCGCTTGAGTGTCGGCATGGTTATATTTAGTCGTTTGGAGCGATGTTTCTTTATCCATTGGTAAAGTGTGCTCAGCATAAGTTTATGCTTTTTCCGACTCGTGACTCGTTTTAATCTTGGCTCGCCTTGATGGTCTTTACCCCAGTAACATTCAAACCCTAGGAAATTAATTCTTCTGCTTGGGTGTCCGCTTGGATGAAAGCGGCTGAATCTTATAAGGTGCGTTTTATCTTTTGCCAGTTCTAAATTAAATTTTCTTAATCTATTACCCAGTATTCGATAAAACAGTTGTGCATCTTGTTGATATTGAAATGCGGTGACAAAATCATCAGCATACCTTATCAACATGGCTCTACCCTTCATTCGCGGTTTGACTTGCTTTTCAAACCAGAGGTCTAGCGCATAGTGCAGGTAGATATTGGCCAGTATTGGGCTAATTATGCCACCTTGTGGTGAGCCACTCGTTGGTTTTATCTTTTGCCCGTTTGGCAGTTGCACTTTGGCTTTTAACCATTGGTTGATTAAGTTGAGCAAGGCTTTGTCTTTAATTTTAAGGCTCAGCATTTTCATTAGCCAGTGATGACTCATGTTGTCGAAGAAGCCTTTTATGTCGGCTTCAACTATATAGCCGTATCCTCTAAATTGCAGATTCAGCGTTAAACTGTGAATGGCTTGGTGTGCACTTTTGTTGGGGCGATATCCGTAGTTATATGGCAGAAATTCGCTTTCCCAGATACTTTGCAGTATTTGGCTCACGCTCTGCTGTACTAGTTTGTCGTCAACGATTGGCATGCCAAGGTTTCGGGTTTTGCCGTTGGCTTTGGGGATTTCAACACGTTTTACTGCACTGGCTCGATAGCTTTTGCTTTTGAGTTGGTGGTGCAGTGTTTGGATATTTTCTGGCAATCTTTGTTGGTATATATCGGTTGTGACACCGTCTATTCCAGGCTTCGATTGTTTGTTTAGTTGACCCCAACTTTGATACAACAAGTCTGAATTCAGTAGTCCATATAGGTTTTCAAACTGATGTTTGGGGTGGGTTTGTGTTTTAAATGCTATGGCTTGCAAGGCGGTTGTCATTGTTAATTCAGACCCAACTTTGTTCTGACAATGTATCTATTGCAAGCCGTGATATTAATGTTTACCCCTTCGCCTTGTATGTGGCTTTCC
>NZ_ARZY01000072.1 GCF_000568405.1 Catenovulum agarivorans DS-2 | reverse complement strand
GGGAGATTTAATTAGGCGTCAACACGTTTTTTCATGTTTTTGTCGTTTTTAGTTTCGTTCGGTCATTTTTCAAACAAAACGCTACTTTCAGCTAACTTAAAGAGCAAAAAAGCGGCAATTGAGCCGCTTTTTGTTGTTTGATGCTATCAGATAAAAATTTATTTATCAGACTTACGTATTTGCTCGTTGTCTTTTTGTTCAGAAGTTTCGGTTTGTGGCAAAGATCCGGCTTCTTCTGGATCTTTTTCAACTACATCTCTTGCTTTAAGTTCTTTTACACTTCTATAAGTGATAATAGGTCCAGATAGAGCATACAAAGAAAATAAAGTAAATAATACAAGTGCAGGCTCAGTTGCCACAACTACAAAAACTAGAACAACAAGCAAAATCCCAATAAAAGGAACACTAGATTTCCAGTTTACTTCTTTAAATGAAGAATATCTAAAATTACTCACCATCAGCAAGCCAGTTAAAATTGTTATAACTGTTGCTAAAAATCCAAATGATTCTGGGTTAAGTTCATATTCAGCTCCCAACCAAACCATACCTGCAACGATAGCTGCAGCTGCAGGGCTAGCTAATCCCTTAAAATATCGTTTATCAGCTGTGTCTACAGTTGTATTAAATCTTGCCAATCGCAACGCCGCACCCGCAGTAAATATAAAGGCGGCTAACCAGCCTATTTTGCCCAAATCATGTAAGGCCCAATTATACGCAACCAACGCAGGAGCAATACCAAAAGACACCATGTCAGCCATACTGTCATATTCAGCACCAAATGCACTTTGGGTATGGGTCATGCGAGCGACACGACCGTCCAACGCATCAAAGATCATTGCAATAAAAATGGCTACAGCCGCGCTTTCAAATTGACTATTCATAGATGCTATTACAGCATAGAAGCCTGAAAAAAGGCCGGCGGTTGTTAGTAAGTTAGGTAGAAGGTAAATTCCTTTTCTGTGGCTTTTCACAGTTTCGCTATTGTCAGACATATATACTCTAAAGAATAAGCCTGCTCGCAAGCAGGCTATTGTTTTATGATTTTGAAATGAATACTAATTTATCATCTTTTTCGTCAACAACAATGGTTTTTTCCATTGGCAATTTACCAGAGAGTAAATCTTGTGCTAACGGATTCTCGATTTGTTGTTGAATTGCGCGTTTTAACGGTCTTGCGCCAAATACCGGGTCGAAGCCAACTGCCGCGAGTTTGCTTAACGCCCGTTCACTAATTTTAAAGCCATAACCTTTTTGTTCTAACCTAGCCTTTAGACTGGACAATTGGATTTTTGCAATATTCTTGATGTGTTCAGCTTGTAATGGGTGGAATACGACAGTTTCATCAATTCGATTAATAAACTCTGGTCTAAAGTGGTTGCCAACAATTTCCATCACAGCACTGCGCATATCGTCGAAGGCAGCGTTTTTAAATTGTTCTTGAATAACGTCTGAACCCAAATTAGATGTCATGATTACAACGGTGTTTTTAAAATCTACAGTGCGACCCTGTCCATCAGTTAAACGGCCATCATCCAACAACTGCAATAGTATATTGAACACATCAGGGTGCGCTTTTTCAACTTCATCCAATAAAATAACCGAATAAGGTTTGCGTCGTACCGCCTCAGTTAAATAACCACCCTCCTCGTAACCTACATATCCAGGGGGTGCACCTAATAAACGTGATACGGCATGTTTTTCCATAAACTCCGACATATCAATACGCACCATAGACGCTTCGGTATCAAACAAGAAGTTCGCTAAAGCTTTACACAATTCAGTTTTACCCACACCCGTTGGGCCTAAGAATAAAAACGAACCGATTGGACGGTTTGGATCGGCTAAACCAGCGCGAGAACGTCGAATTGCGTTTGCAACTGAAGCAACGGCTTCATTTTGCCCAACAACCCGTTTGTGTAATTCATCTTCCATTCGTAATAATTTATCTCGCTCGCCTTCAAGCATTTTAGCAACTGGAATGCCAGTCCAACGAGACAACACTTCAGCAATTTCAGCATCTGTTACCCGGTGCTTTAATAAACTCATATCTTGCATTTCTGCTTGTACGGCTAAGTCAAGCTGGCGCTCCAATGCTGGTATTTTGCCATATTGTAATTCTGACATTCGGTTAAGATCGCCAGCACGTCTAGCAATATCTAAATCTAACCTTGCTTGTTCCAGCTCAGTTTTGATATTTTGTGCACCTTGTAAAGCAGCTTTTTCTGCATTCCAAATTTCTTCAAGATCTGAAAACTTGCGTTCATTTTCATGGATTTCAGACTCAAGCGCCTGCAAACGTTTTTTACTGGCATCATCGCGTTCTTTTGACAAGGCCTGTTTTTCTAACTTCAGCTGAATAGTGCGACGTTCTAATCTATCCAATTCCTCGGGTTTAGAGTCTATTTGCATCCGAATGCTAGAAGCCGCTTCGTCGATTAAGTCGATGGCTTTATCTGGCAATTGGCGATCTGCAATATATCTATGAGATAGTGAGGCTGCCGCCACAATGGCAGGATCGGTTATTTCAACTGAATGATGCAACTCGTAGCGTTCTTTTAAGCCACGCAAAATTGCAATCGTGTCATCAACTGTTGGTTGTTCAACTAATACTTTTTGGAAACGACGCTCAAGTGCCGCATCTTTTTCAATAAATTGGCGATATTCATCTAACGTCGTTGCGCCAACACAGTGAAGTTCGCCACGAGCAAGTGCTGGTTTAAGCATATTGCCAGCATCCATAGCACCTTCACCTTTACCTGCACCAACCATAGTGTGTAATTCATCAATAAATAGAATGACTCTGCCTTCTTCTTTGGCAAGCTCATTCAATACCGCTTTTAAACGCTCTTCAAATTCACCACGGTATTTAGCGCCAGCTACAAGCGAGCCCATATCTAACGATAATACACGTTTGTCTTTTAAGCCCTCAGGCACTTCGCCATTAATAATACGCTGCGCTAACCCTTCGGCAATCGCAGTTTTACCTACACCAGGTTCACCAATTAGTACTGGGTTATTCTTGGTACGACGTTGCAATACTTGAATGGTGCGGCGAATTTCCTCGTCTCGACCAATAACCGGATCTAATTTACCTTGCTCTGCTTTAGCAGTTAAATCTAGTGTGAACTTTTCCAATGCTTGGCGTTTTTCTTCTGCATTTGGATCATCAACATTCTGACCACCACGAATTTGCTCAATCGCTTTTTCAACGGTTTCTTTGGTCGCTCCCAACTTTTTAAGAATACTTCCTAACTCACCACTATCTTCCATCGCAGCAAGTATAAAGATTTCCGATGAAATAAACTTGTCTTTGCGTTTTTGTGCAAGCTTGTCAGATAAATTAAGAATATTGATTAACGAACGAGATAGCTGTACTTCAGCGCCAGCCCCCTCTACTTTGGCTATTCGGTCTAAAGCTTCAGCAAGTTGAGATCTCAAACCTGTGACATTAACCCCTGCTAAATTTAAGATACTACGAACTGAACCACTATCTTGATTTAGCAGCGAATACATCAAATGAATAGGTTCAATAAATTGATGATCGCGCCCAAGCGCTAAAGACTGAGCATCAGAAATTGCAATTTGAAATTGGCTGGTCAATTTATCTAGTCGCATAACAACCCCATTTACCTGTTTGGCTGATATTTTGTATAACTAGAAAATGGGTATCAGTAAAAACTAATTCAAGAGTGAGGCGTAGATAAAATTGAGCTAAATTAGCAATAACAAAGCTAATTTACACCGTTTCTGGGGTTACTCAAGCCAGATTAAACTGGCTTGGCGGCC
>NZ_ARZY01000071.1 GCF_000568405.1 Catenovulum agarivorans DS-2 | reverse complement strand
AAACAAACTGCTGCAAAATTGTACTCGAAAGTTCAACAGGCCCTCACATCCGTTCGTTGGCTACGTCAATACATTGTAGTTCACTAATTGCAGTGAACGCGAATTAGCAAAGCACTAGAGTGTATAGAAAACAGTAATCACAGTTTTTGCAATAACAATTCTATGCTGGCTAATTTTGTTTGAACAACCTGGGTCGATTTCGCCTGGCGAACTTCTGTCATTATGCCCCAAAACAAACTAACAAAAATTTTCGCTACTTCTGGCGCATTGGCAGTGTCGTCCGCTGCTAACGCTCGCTGAAAAGCATTGGTCAGCTTGTCAGTAAATGCACTATGCGCTTGCTCCACTATATGTTGTGGTGCGTGTGCTTCAAACAAAGCATTGCAAATAAAACAGCCAAAATTGCGTGGGCTAGTTGGCTTTGAATTCGCTAAATCGGTAAAAAATTGCACTATGCTATGTTTATTCGCTGTTGCAAAGCGTTCAGCCAGTACAGTATCAACCAAAGCTAAATAATCCTTTAATGCCAGTTCAAACAAACTGTTTTTATCACCAAAGGTATTAACCAAACTTTTGCCTGTCACCCCAGTGCGTTTTTCAAGCGCAGCATAGGTACAAGCTTCGTAACCTAGCTCCCAAAAAGCCAATAATAATTGCTGCTTTACTACCTCTGGTTCAAACGCTTTGTGTCGCCCCACTACCTACTCCAATTGCAAACTGATTGATACGGGTTATCTCAATATGATCACCTTCATCTTGACCATAATGCACTTCAACCACCACACCAGCTTCATCTACCAAAATATCCAACGGCATAGTATGCAATTTACCACTGATTTTCCAAGGGAAATAACCTTTAACAAACATGGCATAACACAATTGCGGCAAACGAATTAAACCACCTTTCAGGGTTTTCAGCCAAGAGCGCTCAACCGCAAACTGCCGATAATATTGATTGGTTTGATCGGCCAAAATATAAAATGGCGCTTGGTGCTTTTCACTGCTGGCTTGTAAATCAGCCAAAGTAGAATCGAATATCGCCACCACAGTAAATTGCTGCGGCCAAGTATCCGCTTGTTGTGTGAGCTGATGAATTCGCAAGTTACAAAACGGACAACTAGCGAACCGATGGAAACTTAACAAATAGCGTTTTCCTGCAAGCTGATTAATCTCAAAGCGCTTGCCATCTAACATGGGTAAAGACAACTCAGTGATTTTATCGCCAACTTTGACCTTAGGCATACTCGCCACCTTTTTTACAATGAACGATGTAAAACAGTCTAAAATAAAACAATGGACATTGTAAAATTAAATTTTAGTGAAAATAGCAGCTATGAATTTACTTCAGCGGGATTAGCTTTAATGGGTGCAATATATTGGGTGAGGTTCTGTTGAATAATAGCTTCAACGTTTCTGCTGTTTAACGCTAAACGAATAACATAATCTTGTTGGTCACGTTTAAACAATAAAGTCAGCCCTTTGTCGTAGGGATAAACTTTGTAATCAACATACTCAAGTATTGTCCCAGCCTTGTGGCATGTGCCATCAAAGTCATTAAACTCACTAACTATCTGATACTGTTTGCCTTGTTCAAAAAACGGCGGCAGTTGTTTGGACGATGCGTCGTCGTTGTTACTGTGGGTAGCTTTAAAATAATTTAGGATTTTTTGTAACAAGGAGAGATCCAATACTTAGTTTTAGGTGAGTAGCTTACTAGAATTACAGCCGATGAAAAATAATAGTTGTTTCAAATGCTATTAAGTTTGGCTAAAGTTAAACCTTTCTGGTATCGAAAACCAGCGCCAGAATTAACACGTTAACAACGTATGGTGATTAATATGACAACTGCATTCGAAAGTATTAAACAAGGTTTAAGAGAAGCACTCAACTATTCTAAAGGTGAGTTCAATGAAGCAGTGGTTTCTGAGCATATGGTCGAGGGTGAAACGCCAGATGAGTCCAAGCCAGCTGATACAGACATGAATTAGAACAAATGAATCTGAGATTGCGCACCTATTCGGAGGGTGTTAGCAAATCAGGCTGTCTCGTATATGCAAGAAGCGGAAGTTTTAATATCAGCTAACAACCCAGACAAGACCGTGATTTTTGGAAATCGCGACCTTTAAATATTTTTCAAAATTTACAAACTCTTCGTACATGCCTTCAGCTTCTTCTGTGGTTGGAACGTGGTCTTTACCATTCGCTTTGCACCAAGCTTCAAAAGAGTCTCTCAGTAGTTTAGGTGTGACATTTTGAACAAGCCTCAGTAATTCAGGGAGTTGTTTTGATGTAAATGCAAAATCTTCATTGTAAGAATCTAACGATATTGCAGCATGGCTCGAATGAAACCAAGTTTGAAAAATTGAACCTGCCCCCTCAACTGGCTCTGGCGTTTGATTTAGTATCCAGTGATACAACTCAACGTTTCTGTGGTTAATTTCAATATCAATACAATCAGCATCGTCCTTTGGCCAATCTGCGGGAGCAGAGATTGGTTCACGCTCAATTAACTTCGTTTTTTTGCCAAGTAATCTCCCTATGAAAGAAATTTTTTCTAACTCTTGTTCATCGGGCTCTGGTGGCTGGCCTACGTAGTAATCACGCGCAACCCCAGGGTATTTGGTCATATAGTCAATGTGCTCATTTGGAGCGGAAAACATCACTAAGTAATTTGCCATGAGGTAAACCTTTGTTTGCCAACACCCAAGTATAGGGCTGATAAAGCTTGGCTAAAATTTGGAACGAAGAGACGCAGCCAAGCTTTTTTGCGTCCCTTTCATTATTGCTTTGTTATACATCTCTACACCTTTGGCTAAGGCGAAACGGTTACAACACCTTTATGGCCAACCGAGCAATATTTAGTTGTTCCGCTGGGCGATGCAAGCTTTATACTTTTAGCATCTAACAGCAAATCACTAAGACCAACCAACGGAAGGAATTTTTCTTTGAGTTCATCTTTTGAGCACTGCCCAGTAAAAAAGCGAAATTCTCTCTGATAGCTAAACTTTGCATCCTTTACGGTTAACGAACGCTCTTCTGGTATTTCTGAATAGCGAACCAATCCATAATTTACTTTAGAACCACTGGCTCGCTCTACTAGCTTGGCATATTCTTTTATTTTGCTCGCGGGCAAAACAACAAAATAACAACCAAATTCTTCTTGCATCTGCTCTAGTGAGTTTTCAAATTCATTATTGGGTCCAATAACAGCCCAAGATTGCATCCAAGCGTCATATTGCTCAGAAGCGGGATAAACTAAAACACTTTCTAATTGGTTGTAATCTAAACAAGCCACATCGGGTTTATTGAATTTTGGTTTATTACCACCGAGTCTATTATGCCAAAAAGAAATACATGACTCGTTTCGATCACCTCTACCTACATCTTCTAATGTGCGATAAAAATGTGGCGTACGAAATAAGCTTGTACCACTTTTAAAACTCAAATAGTGTTCTTCTTTGCTGAAAAATTTTATTAGTGCATATGCACTTTCTGAGTTTGTATAATTCATTTTATGCAAAAGATCCTCAACTATTTGAGATGCGTAACAATTTAATATTGGTAACAAATAAATCGATTATGTACCAGCGTTATTTTTCCAAAGCGTTAGGATTCCGTAAATAGGGTGTGCTAAGAAAGATGGGCATGGGCAAGCGAGATTCGCTCATATCTACCAGTTAGATAAATTTACAATCAATTCATCTAAACTGGATAAGCAGATATGAGCGACAACATACTAAATCCTAAACTACTTCCCTTCTCCACAACATCTGCTTGAACACACCGGCAAATACAAACACTAAACAGCCTGCGAACAGGGCGTATATTGTATTATCTGGCTCTGCTTGGTTGTTGTTTTGTTGCTGTTTTTCAAGTTTTTGTCCTTCAACTTGATACTCATTGAGCCTCCTCTTTAGCTTGCCAAATAGGCTAAGCTAAAAAGCGCCAACTACTAGGAGAAGACTCAATGAATTTTTACAATAACATTCATCCCTATTACTGTGGAATAGATTTACATACTCGCTCTTTATATGTCTGCATTTTAGACCAAAATGGCAGCAAAGTGCTACACAAAGAAATCAAAGCATCACCTGACAAACTACTCGATTTATTATCACCTTACATTGGTAATATCGTCGTCGGTGTCGAATGTATGCATTGCTGGTATTGGGTATCTGATTTTTGTCAGGAATATGGCATTGATTTTATTTTAGGTCATGCCCTTTACATGAAAGCCATTCATGGCGGTAAAGCTAAAAATGATAAAATTGACTCATTTAAAATTGCATCTTTGATTCGGGGTGGCACCTTTCCTTTAGCCTATGTCTACCCATCAAATATGCGCGCCACACGCGATTTATTACGTCGTCGAATGCGCATCATGCGTTTTGGCGCAGATTTAAAAGCTCATGTTAAAAACACCAACGGACAATACAACTTGCCACCCAACAATTTAAATCTACGCTATCCCAATGCTAGAGAGCAAATGCGTGGCTTATTCGATGATAAAACCATTCAAACCAATATCGATTTAGATTTAAACCTCATTAGCGATATAAACGCCCAGCTGTCAAAAATTGAATGGTATATCGAAAAACAAGCTAAACAACAT
>NZ_ARZY01000070.1 GCF_000568405.1 Catenovulum agarivorans DS-2 | reverse complement strand
GGTTGCACATGTGAAGGTGTCCATATACGGATTTATGCGTGTTTGCGTTTTATTGGTGGTGTGTCTCCAGCGGTTTGCAGTGAGCATCAGCACCCTTAGTGTGCATATTGCACGAATCTCTTAACAAGCAAAATAAAAGAAAATTATGATCACCCAAATTGAACAAATCATGTACCAGATGTCAGACTTTTTCATGGCACCTGTACTAATCCTACTCGTTATAGTATTCATCTACAGCCTATTCGCTATTGGTGAATGTATAGCACAAGCATGGCAGCGCAAACAAAACCACAATCATTTTAGTGAATTTGTAAACAGCAAGGATGTTGCTCAATTTTCAGGAAAGAACTTACAAGGTTATCCAATTGCCCAATTGGCTAATCACAACAAAAAAATTGATAAAGACCAGTTAGACGTCGCCGCGCTTAAATTACTAGAAGGTGTACGTAACGTAAGCCGCCTTGCGCCAATGTTAGGTCTAATCGCCACTATGATCCCCATGGGACCTGCACTTAAAAGCTTGGCCGATGGCGATATTCAAGGTATTAGCGAAAACCTCATTATTGCCTTCTCAGCAGTTATTTTTGGTTTGGTTATCGCCTCAATTACGTTTTGGATCGCAAGCGTGAAAAAACGTTGGTTGGCCGAAGAACTGGTTGCCGTAAATGCACGCGCTAATTTGGCTAGCGAGCACAACACAGCTGGCAACGCAACTCAAACACACGCGGAGCAAAACAATGCGGCTGCTTGATGAAGACGAAGCAATTAATCCAGCTTTAAGTGTCGTCAACTTGGTTGACGTATTTTTGGTGCTGATTGCCGCGCTGTTAATCGCGATTGCGCAAAACCCGCTAAACCCTTTTATGGCTGAAGATGTCACCGTGATTAAAAACGAAGGCAAAGACGATATGGAAATTATCGTCAAAAAAGGCAACAAAATCGAAAGCTTTAAAAGCCAAGGTCAAACAGGCAGTGGCACAGGTAAAAAAGCGGGTACAGCGTATGAAATGGCTGACGGCTCAATTATCTACGTAGCTGAATAAACTTAACTGACTTTTAAACGATAACTCCATGAATAAAACAATAAAGACTCTACTACTTCTAACGGCATTGATAGCCGCATATTTGCCTTTTGTTGCCCAGTCGCAAACACATAAGGTACTGTTTGTTAGTGCTTCGCACTCAAACAAAGCTAAAGTTACCTTGCTAAAAAAGGCGGCTGCCGACACTTCCGTCGTCAATTTTGATATCGAACAAAAATCAGCAAAAGATATTAAAGATGTCAACGCAGCGGCGAGTTTATTTGCCAACTACCAGTTAGTGGTATTAGATGCCGTTTCTAGCCGATTTGCTAAACAAAGCTTTGAAGCTTTTTTACCAGCTGTAGCTGCAACATCAACCAAACACTCAACTAAATTTTTAGCGCTAAACTGGCTAAACAACCCCAATGCACAAAAAGGTTTAAGCGAAAAGCAGCAACAAACCCTGCAGAGTTATTGGCAAAATGCTGGACGTACCAATTTAACCAACATGCTTAATTACCTAGCGTTTGAGGTTTTTAAGCAGTCAAATAATCAACAAGTTACAGTCGCTCAGCCGATAGTTTTTCCAAAGCAGGGTATTTATCACCCCAAGCAACCCAACTTAATGGCAGACTCACTAACCGAGTATCAAGCCTGGTCTAAACCCACAGCGCAACAAATTAAAATTGCAATGCTAATTCAGCGCGCGGCCATTGAAACAGAACAAACTCAATTGATAGATGCCACCATAGAAAAACTAGAGGCAAGAGGCGCGTACGTTGTTCCATTTTTCTTTGAATTAAGCCCACGTTCGGGTGACTATTCACATTTATTGCAGTCAGAAATAACACGGGCAGATGTGCTTAGTGGGCAAAAAACACAAGTAGATTTAATCATAAACTTTCGCAATATTCATTGGGCAAACCAGCGAAAAGTTGAGTTTGAAAAGTTTGGCGTGCCTGTTGTGCAAGCATTAACTTACTATGATGGTGATCAGCAAGCTTGGGAGAAAAGTGACGAAGGTATTTCATCTGGCATGATGGCATTTATGTTGGTTTTACCAGAATCAGCAGGGGTCATTGACCCAACCATAGTCGCGGCAATGAACCATCAAAAACAGCAAATAGAAGTGATAGATTATCAATTGAATTTTTTAGTCGCTCGAGCATTGAATTACGCAAAACTTGCTCGGATGGACAATGCCGACAAAAGAATAACCACCATGTTTTGGGGTGACCAAGACATGGGCGCATCGTTCTTAAACGTACCAGAAAGCCTGCAAAGCATCAGCCAGCGTTTACACGACGAAGGTTATCAACTCGCTAATGTTGATGCCCAGTATTTTATTGACCGAGTGGAACGAATTTTAAATCCATTTTATCGAGACTTTGAGTTAGATGCATTGTTAGAAGATGACCTAGCCGATTTATTGCCAGTAGCTGAATATAAACAGTGGCTGACAAGCGTACCGGCTGAAACTGTCGCCAGCATTAATCAAAAATGGGGTCAGCCAGAAGATAATTTTATGGTGACCATTCGCAATGGCCAGCACTACTTTATTATTCCACGTATTCGCAATGGCAACATGTTAGTGATGCGTCAACCACCACGTGGTGACAGTGCAGACAAAGAGCAAGGTTTATATCACGACACCAAAGTACCTATGAATCACTATTACCTAGCTGCCTATTATTACGCACGCGAATATTGGCAAAGTGATGCATTTATCCACCTTGGCACCCATGGTACTCACGAGTATCTACCCGGTAAAGATCGCGGCCTTTCTCGTTACGATGGGGCGAATTTATCAACCGGTACTTTGCCAATTATGTACCCATACATAGTGGACGATGTTGGTGAAGCAATGCAAGCAAAGCGCCGCGGTAATGCAATAACCGTCGGGCATATGACGCCGCCATTTGCAGCAGCGGGCTTGCAAGGTGTGACCGCAGATATGCATACCTTGGTTGATCAATACAGACACATAGATACTGGTGGTGTGAAAGAAAAAACCAAACAGCAAATTATCGATTACTGTATACAAGAAAATCTTTGCAAAGATTTAAATTACACCTTGGCTGAAATTAACCAAAATTTCGATGAATTTTTAGACGACTTGCATAGTTATTTAGAAGAACTAGCCGCCACTAATCAGCCACTTGGTTTACACACCTTTGGCGAATTGGCAGAGCAGCGGTTAATTATTTCAACTGTCGGGCAAATGCTGGGCAATGACTTTCTAGTTGCAGCATCTGAATTTGAAAAAGAACATTATCAGGTTGAAGACGAGCATGACCATCATCACCATGACGAGCATAAGCACGATGAAGGTGAGCATCACGATGAACATGCAGAAATTAATGACGGTTTAATGCATATAGTCAACGAAGACCTCACAGAAACAGCAGGTTATAAAACCATACGAGACTACATTGTTGGCCAAGCAGATAAAAGTGAGCTACCAGAAACGCTATTACCGTATGTCGAGCAAGGCCAAACGTATTACAACAAAATGATTGGAATACAAGAACTCGACAACTTAGTTGCAGGGTTAAATGGCAAATTTATCTCACCAAAAAATGGCGGCGACCCAATTAGAAACCCAGACTCATTGCCGACAGGTTACAACCTGATAGGTTTTGATCCATCTCGCTTACCGACCAAGGCAGCATACCAACAAGGTGTTGAATTAGTAGAAGAAATTTTTGCCAACTACTTTAAAAAACATGGTCAATATCCAGATAAATTGGCGTTTTCTTTGTGGTCAGTAGAAGCCATGCGTCACTATGGCGTGCTTGAAAGCCAAGCATTGTACGCTATGGGTATTCGTCCTAAATGGAGCCCAGATGGCCGAGTTGTAGGGACAGAAATTATTCCGTATAGCGAGCTTAAACGCCCGCGTGTAGACGTGGTTTTATCGGCAACAGGTTTATACCGAGACGCGTTTCCAAACGTAATGGAAATGTTGGCTAAAGCGATTAAAGAATTGTCTGAGCTGCGTGAAGACAACAACCCAATTTGGAAAAATAGCCAAAAAGTTAAAAGTGAATTATTGGCTGAAGGTATGAGTGAAGACGATGCTGAATATTTATCAAGTGTGCGTATTTTCTCCAACACCTTTGGCGACTATGGCTCTGGGGTCGATGAGCCAATTATGCAAAGTGACACTTGGGAAACCGACAAAAAAATAGCCGATAACTATTTGGCTACTATGGGTAAACACTTTGGCGCAGACAAAAACCGTTGGGGGCAAGAAGTCGCTAATTTGTATGCAAAACAATTGTCTGGTACCGATATCGCATTATTTGCGCGCTCTTCCAACTTATACGGCATGATCACATCTGACGACCCATTTGAATATTTTGGATCGCTAGCCTTAGCTGTTCGTAACATTGATGGCAAAAGCCCAGAAATGCTGATTAGCAATTTGCGCAATACTAGCAAAGCAAAAATGGAAAGCGCTGCAGATATGTTAGCCAAAGAGTTACGTACTCGTAATTTTCACAAACGTTGGATCACTGAAATGCAAAAAGAAGGGTATAGCGGTGCTGTAACTATGGCGGGTAACTTAAACAACTTTTGGGGTTGGCAAGTGGTTGACCCAAATGTAGTGCGTGACGACCAATGGGACGAATTTGTAGATATTTACGTAAACGACCAACTAGAAATTGGCTTAGATGAATGGTTTGAACAAGTAAACCCTGCGGCGCTAGCACGCATGATGGAGCGCATGTTAGAAGCCGAGCGTAAAGACTATTGGCAAACGGATGACGAGCGCTTGAAATCTATAGTCGAAAAATACATAGAGTTTGTAGAGAAATACGACCTAATTGTAATGAACGACGCTGTGCGCGAACATACCAATCAGCTTGCTAAAGGCTTTGGTTTAGAGCCACTGCAAGACGCTAAAACCATGGAAGATATGGCCGCGAAGAAAATAGCCGACCAACAGCAAATGCAAGCTGCCGCTGCTGCACAAACCCAACACATATGAGCCTCCCCGAGGTCAATAGG
>NZ_ARZY01000069.1 GCF_000568405.1 Catenovulum agarivorans DS-2 | reverse complement strand
TTAATCTTTAAGTTCTATTTAATCTGTTGTTTATCTAATCTATTCAATCAAACAACTTTCTTTATATTCTTTTGTGCTTTATCCAATAAACATTTGGCGTTGTATGGTTAAGCCGCACGGGCAATTAGTATTGGTTAGCTCAATGCCTCACAGCACTTACACACCCAACCTATCAACCTCGTAGTCTACAAGGGCCCTACAGGACCTCAAGGGTCTGTGACAACTCATCTCGGGGCTCGCTTCCCGCTTAGATGCTTTCAGCGGTTATCGATTCCGAACTTAGCTACCCGGCAATGCTCTTGGCAGAACAACCGGAACACCAGAGGTTCGTCCACTCCGGTCCTCTCGTACTAGGAGAAGCCCCCCTCAATTCTCAAACGCCCACGGCAGATAGGGACCGAACTGTCTCACGACGTTCTAAACCCAGCTCGCGTACCACTTTAAATGGCGAACAGCCATACCCTTGGGACCGACTTCAGCCCCAGGATGTGATGAGCCGACATCGAGGTGCCAAACACCGCCGTCGATATGAACTCTTGGGCGGTATCAGCCTGTTATCCCCGGAGTACCTTTTATCCGTTGAGCGATGGCCCTTCCATTCAGAACCACCGGATCACTATGACCTGCTTTCGCACCTGCTCGACGTGTCTGTCTCGCAGTTAAGCTGGCTTATGCCATTGCACTAACCGTACGATGTCCGACCGTACTTAGCCAACCTTCGTGCTCCTCCGTTACGCTTTGGGAGGAGACCGCCCCAGTCAAACTACCCACCAGGCAATGTCCTCAATCCCGATTAGGGACCTAAGTTAGAACATCAAACATACAAGGGTGGTATTTCAAGGTCGGCTCCACAACATCTAGCGACGCTGCTTCAAAGCCTCCCACCTATCCTACACATGTAGGTTCAATGTTCACTGCCAAGCTATAGTAAAGGTTCACGGGGTCTTTCCGTCTAGCCGCGGGTACACTGCATCTTCACAGCAAGTTCAATTTCACTGAGTCCCGGGTGGAGACAGCGTGGCCATGATTACACCATTCGTGCAGGTCGGAACTTACCCGACAAGGAATTTCGCTACCTTAGGACCGTTATAGTTACGGCCGCCGTTTACCGGGGCTTCGATCAAGAGCTTCTCCCTAAGGATAACCCCATCAATTAACCTTCCGGCACCGGGCAGGTGTCACACCGTATACGTCATCTTTCGATTTTGCACAGTGCTGTGTTTTTAATAAACAGTTCCAGCCACCTGGTTACTTCGACCACCTCTCGCTCCAGGCGTAAAGCCCTTCACAATAACGTGGCGTACCTTCTCCCGAAGTTACGGTACTATTTTGCCTAGTTCCTTCACCCGGGTTCTCTCAAGCGCCTTAGTATTCTCTACCTGACCACCTGTGTCGGTTTCGGGTACGGTTCTTATTAACCTATCGCTTAGAAGATTTTCCTGGAAGCCGGGCATCAACTACTTCGCTACCTTGGTAGCTCGTCTCGTATCTCAGCCTTAAGAAGAACCGGATTTACCTAATTCTTCAGCCTACTTACTTTCACTTGGACAACCAACGCCAAGCTAGTTTAGCCTTCTCCGTCTCTCCATCGCAGTTAATAAAAGTACAGGAATATTAACCTGTTTCCCATCGACTACGCATCTCTGCCTCGCCTTAGGGGCCGACTTACCCTGCCCTGATTAGCATGGGACAGGAAACCTTGGTCTTTCGGCGAGCGGGTTTTTCACCCGCTTTATCGTTACTCATGTCAGCATTCGCACTTCTGATACCTCCAGCATACCTCTCGATGTCAGCATTCGCACTTCTGATACCTCCAGCATGCTTTACAACACACCTTCAACAGCTTACAGAACGCTCCCCTACCACTTAATCCTAAGATTAAATCCGCAGCTTCGGTTACTAATTTAGCCCCGTTACATCTTCCGCGCAGGCCGACTCGACTAGTGAGCTATTACGCTTTCTTTAAAGGGTGGCTGCTTCTAAGCCAACCTCCTAGCTGTCTAAGCCTTCCCACATCGTTTCCCACTTAATTAGTATTTGGGACCTTAGCTGGCGGTCTGGGTTGTTGCCCTCTTCACGACGGACGTTAGCACCCGCCGTGTGTCTCCCGGATAGTACTCACTGGTATTCGGAGTTTGCAAAGGGTTGGTAAGTCGGGATGACCCCCTAGCCTTAACAGTGCTCTACCCCCAGTGGTATTCGTCCGAGGCGCTACCTAAATAGCTTTCGGGGAGAACCAGCTATCTCCCGGCTTGATTAGCCTTTCACTCCGACCCACAGGTCATCTCCTAATTTTTCAACATTAGTGAGTTCGGTCCTCCAGTTGATGTTACTCAACCTTCAACCTGCCCATGGGTAGATCGCCGGGTTTCGGGTCTATACCTTGCAACTCAACGCGCAGTTAACACTCGCTTTCGCTACGGCTCCCCAATTCGGTTAACCTCGCTACAAAATATAAGTCGCTGACCCATTATACAAAAGGTACGCAGTCACAGAACAAGTCTGCTCCCACTGCTTGTACGTACACGGTTTCAGGTTCTATTTCACTCCCCTTACAGGGGTTCTTTTCGCCTTTCCCTCACGGTACTGGTTCACTATCGGTCAATTGGGAGTATTTAGCCTTGGAGGATGGTCCCCCCATATTCAGTCAAGATAACACGTGTCCCGACCTACTTAATATGTATCATAACGTTTTTCGCATACAGGACTATCACCTACTATGGTCAAACTTTCCAGAATGTTCTGCTGAACTTTATGATATCGGCTGTTCCGCTTTCGCTCGCCGCTACTAACGGAATCTCGGTTGATTTCTGTTCCTCCGGGTACTTAGATGTTTCAGTTCTCCGGGTTTGCTTCTTACAGCTATGTATTCACTGTAAGATACTCTATAAAGAGTGGGTTGCCCCATTCGGAAATCTTGGTCTCATGCGCCTTTTATCGGCTTGACCAAGCTTATCGCAGATTAACACGTCCTTCATCGCCTCCAATTGCCAAGGCATCCACCGTGCACGCTTAGTCACTTAACCATACAACCCGAATGTTTATCAGATTATAGAATTAAACAACGCTTCGTTTATTTGAATATATCTTTCGATATATTCTGGATTAGAATACTTGGTTTGCTTGATTAAACTCGTTAGATTCAGATAAAAATGAACTTAAAAATTTAATCTCCCTTCATGTTTGTCTTTACAGCTGTGTTGACTGCTTTCGCTCACCCTAGTCACTTAGTAAACTAAGCTCAAGGGATTCACTCATTTGTCGCCTTGCTGTAAAACCAAATCATTTTGGGAATTTAGCTTTTACTTTTCAGATTGTTAAAGAGCATAGGTTATTAAAACCAAATTAAAATAAGCTTGTTTAGTTTTGTATAAACTTACTTGGATTTGATTTCGACTTCGTGTTAAGTTTTAGAAAGTGGTGGAGCTAAGCAGGATCGAACTGCTGACCTCCTGCGTGCAAGGCAGGCGCTCTCCCAGCTGAGCTATAGCCCCATTTTCTGCTTCGTATTCTTCCGCTACTCGGCGTTGCACTTCTTCATTCAGATAGTCATTTACAAAACACGTAAACTCCTATCTTCATTCATCGTGCGCCTTGATTAGCGTCGACTACTTGCATAAAAACTATCAGGTAAAAGTTGTTCGCTGTGAGTTATTAAGTTTAAATCTAATGTAGACAAGGCGTTTAATGAGGACGTTTAGCCTGCTAAACGACGAATTAAACAACGCAGTATACGTTAGATTTTGGTAGGTCTGGGCAGACTTGAACTGCCGACCTCACCCTTATCAGGGGTGCGCTCTAACCAGCTGAGCTACAGACCTATATCATCTATATTATCAACTTGTTGGCAGGCCGACTTCACCGCTTTTATCAAAGGGCGTGGGGTGCTAACCAGTTAATCTACAGACCTATTCTTTCCGTGGGGTGCTAACCAGTTAATCTACAGACTTATTCAATAAACTTCAGCCTGTAACGACTTTTTGAAGTCTTTAACCTTTAGTAACCGTTTTATTTATCTGTGTGAACACTCAGCATGTTTAATAGCATCGTTAAGGAGGTGATCCAGCCCCAGGTTCCCCTAGGGCTACCTTGTTACGACTTCACCCCAGTCATGAACCACAAAGTGGTAAGCGCCCAATGTTAAGCTACCTACTTCTTTTGCAGCCCACTCCCATGGTGTGACGGGCGGTGTGTACAAGGCCCGGGAACGTATTCACCGCAGCATTCTGATCTGCGATTACTAGCGATTCCGACTTCATGGAGTCGAGTTGCAGACTCCAATCCGGACTACGAACAGCTTTAAGGGATTCGCGTACTCTCGCAAGTTAGCTGCCCTCTGTACTGTCCATTGTAGCACGTGTGTAGCCCATCCCGTAAGGGCCATGATGACTTGACGTCGTCCCCACCTTCCTCCGGTTTATCACCGGCAGTCTCCTTAGAGTCCCCAACTTAATGCTGGCAACTAAGGATAAGGGTTGCGCTCGTTGCGGGACTTAACCCAACATTTCACAACACGAGCTGACGACAGCCATGCAGCACCTGTCTCAGAGTTCCCGAAGGCACTAAACTATCTCTAGTAAATTCTCTGGATGTCAAGGGATGGTAAGGTTCTTCGCGTTGCATCGAATTAAACCACATGCTCCACCGCTTGTGCGGGCCCCCGTCAATTCATTTGAGTTTTAACCTTGCGGCCGTACTCCCCAGGCGGTCTACTTAGCGCGTTAGCTTCGCTACTCACGTCTTAAAGACACAAACAGCAAGTAGACATCGTTTACGGCGTGGACTACCAGGGTATCTAATCCTGTTCGCTACCCACGCTTTCGCACCTCAGTGTCAGTAATGGGCCAGGGGGCCGCCTTCGCCACCGGTATTCCTCCAGATCTCTACGCATTTCACCGCTACACCTGGAATTCTACCCCCCTCTCCCTTACTCTAGACAGACAGTTCTGAATGCACGGCCGAGGTTGAGCCCCGGTTTTTCACACCCAGCTTATCTATCCACCTACGTGCGCTTTACGCCCAGTAATTCCGATTAACGCTTGCACCCTCCGTATTACCGCGGCTGCTGGCACGGAGTTAGCCGGTGCTTCTTCTGTTGTTAACGTCACAGATAGCAGGTATTAACTACTACCCTTTCCTCACAACTGAAAGTGCTTTACAACCCGAAGGCCTTCTTCACACACGCGGCATGGCTGCATCAGGCTTTCGCCCATTGTGCAATATTCCCCACTGCTGCCTCCCGTAGGAGTCTGGGCCGTGTCTCAGTCCCAGTGTGGCTGATCATCCTCTCAAACCAGCTAGAGATCGTCGCCTTGGTGAGCCATTACCTCACCAACTAGCTAATCTCACTTGGGTTCATCTCGTCGCAAGAGCCAAAGGCCCCCTTTAACCCGTAGGTATTATGCGGTATTAGCCATCGTTTCCAATGGTTATCCCCCACAACGAGGCAGATCCCCAAGCATTACTCACCCGTCCGCCGCTCGACGCCGAATAGCAAGCTATTCTCGTTTCCGCTCGACTTGCATGTGTTAGGCCTGCCGCCAGCGTTCAATCTGAGCCATGATCAAACTCTTCATAAAAAAGTTTTAATCTTTGTCTCAATCTTACTGAATTAACAAGTATGTCACTTCTGATAGATTGAATAATTTTTTGTCTATTCAAACTATGCGAGTGCCCACACAGATAAATAAGGTTACTAATTTTTAAAGAACAGTTTGACTTAACAGATAAATAAGGTTACTAATTTTTAAAGAACAATTCGGTTACTTCCGAAAGAGGCGTGCATAATACAGCATCTCTTTTATCAGTCAATAACCAATTGAAAATAATTTATTTTATTTTCAATTGACTATACTTTCTCTTTGGAATTATAAGCCTGGCAGTGTGCTACTCTCA
>NZ_ARZY01000068.1 GCF_000568405.1 Catenovulum agarivorans DS-2 | reverse complement strand
AATTTGTCCACGAAAGATCAACAGGCCCTAATTATGAAAAAAGTTTACACAAGTGAAAACAGCTTTTTAGTCCACAATGTGAAAAATCTAATAGAAGCACAAGGCATTCATGTTGTGCTTAAAAACGAGTTTGCCCAAGGTGCCATGGGCGAAATATCCCCATTCGATTGTTGGCCTGAGTTATGGGTAAATGAAGCGGATTTTGCCGAAGCTGAACTGGTCATTACCGAAGCAAGTTTAACTGCCAACAGCCAAGAGGCTGATTGGGTATGTGCCAATTGTGGTGAAGAGAATAGTGCAACTTTTGAGATATGTTGGAGTTGCCAAAAAGCACGTTAGTTTATACCTAAGCTGATTGGGTATAAATTTATCGGCCACTAATTATGGCCGATAAATCCTGAAAAGTGGCCGACAAACTACAAAAGTGGCCGACAAAAGGCTAAAATGGCCGTATCTTTAATATCAAGCTGACTATTATGGCCGATAAATTACAATTACAGACACTTTTGCAGTCGCAAACACAAGCTAGATCTTTGCATGAGATTAGCGCACTTTTGTCTGGCAGTGTTGCTGAGCGTACTCTGCGACGCTGGTTGGTTGACTTAGTTGAACAAGGGAAAGTGCAACGTGTTGGTCAAAGTCGTAGTGTAAAGTATCTGTGGAGTAGCCAATCTCAATCCCCCGAATTTAAATTTCTTGCGGGTAAATCGTCGGCACAAGTAACTGCAATCTTAAAACAAATTCGAGACTTGTGGACACACACCTCAACTGCACTAGAAGGCAATACGCTTAGCTTAGGTGATACTCATTTCTTATTAGAAGAAGGTTTGACCATTTCAGGCAAACCGATTCGTGAACATCAAGAAATTATTGGCCATGCAACGGCCATCGAACTGATATACAGGGCTATCGGTAAACAAGTCGATGCGGATTTGTGTTTTGAGTTACACAAAGCAATTCAAAGCGAGCGCATTTTTGATATTGATAAACCCTATGGCGCGTGGAAGGTTCAGCCAAATGGCACTTACATTGTTGATGAAAACAATAAACAGGTTTACATAGAGTATGCTGAGCCGTTTTATGTCGGCAAACTGATGGCTGAAGTATTCGAGGAAATTAACCAATTAAGTACGGCAGGTTTAACTTTAGAAAACGCACATCTAGCATATGCCAAGATTCATGCTGCAATAGCGCATATTCACCCGTTTTGGGATGGAAATGGCCGTATTGCCCGATTACTTGCTAATCTACCCTTATTAAATTCGGGGTTACCACCAATTGTGATTCCAAATGAAAACCGTCGTCAATATATTCAGCTGTTGGCCAAATATGAATTGAAAGTCGGTCAGCTGACCACACAAACAGGTGTGTGGCCACAACCAGAATTACTAACAGAATTCAGTGCGTTTTGCCAAAGTTGCTATCAGGCTACTTTAGATATTGTGAAATAACAGCTTAACCATCTTTAGATATTTCACTTAAGCTGGCTAAACCCTCGTTTTCTATGCGTAACTGTTGAATGCCCAGCGCTGAGGTTAATATCAAAGTATCGCCATTCACAATTAAGTCGTTGCATGCATAGCTATTATCTAGTGGTTGGCGGACTAAGCCTTTTACCGTTTGTTCGTCAGTTACTGGTGTGCCGTCAATATCCACTAAATCATTCGCTTCGTTGGCTATTTCTTCAACATTAAATTTAACCAAACCTTCTTTTTTATCACAGACATAGAGGGTGTTGTTGTGTAGCCCTAAACCCTTTGGTTCATATAAATCTAAGTATAAAGACTCGATTACAGGTGATTCGATATTGCCAATATCAATTACCCCAACAACATCGGTTCTTTCACTATTAAAGTCAGTGTCGCCGTTTCTAGTGGTGTAATACGCGGTATCACCAATCGCAATTACTGGATCGTATGCGCGTAAGTGGCTTATTCGCGAAACTAGAGCAAATCTCTCCCGATCTTGTACCGCAATTGCTTTCGCGTAAATTAATACACCAGTATTGGTGCCAATCATTAAATATTCATCATTGTAATTGGAGACAGTTTCCACATTGTTGTTGGTTCGCTCAGCTATGTGCAGCTCAGGCGCAAATTTATTCGATAGTTGAAAGCTGTATATAGTGTTTCTGTCGATAAACACCAGTTCACCTTGAAATATCGTCATAGCCGCCAAAGAACCACTTTGACCTGTGCCACTGCCACTAGAGTCTGAGCTACCTTCTTGGCAGCCAATAAGGGTTGTTAAAGCCAAAACACAAGCGGTTAGCTGTTGTAAATTCAATTTCATCTTAAAGCTCCACATCCCAAAAGAAAAAGCGTTTGCCTTCTTCAGTTTCATATCCAACAACCATACCTCTGTTTTGGTCAATCTCTATTCGTTGTTCATCTTGAAAAAAACGTACTCTAGCGGGTAGCCAATTATTAACCGATGGGTAAGGAAGGACGTTTTCGGTTCGGTAATAATTAAATGGTGCTGTTAGTTCAACAGCCACAACGTCAGTAAAGCTATTCACGTACATCACGCCATTTAATACTTCTAAATCTGTTGCGCCAACCACTCTGACAAAAGCTAAATATTTCGGGTTTGCTTGATCACTATTATCAAAAATATGAATGCCTTTTAGTTGATCGTTTACAAATAAATATTGGTTAAAGACGTAAATTTTACCTGGGTTGTCTATGCCTTGATATTCGCGAATTAGCCCACCTTGGTCGATTGCTGCTTGAGTTTCACCATTGGCATTTTCAGCACTAAAGTAAACTTCGTTTGTTGTACGGATATCTTGCCAGCGCATATATAAGGGCGACACATCGCATGAAGCTCTGGATTTATCTGGATAATCACAACTTACATCCCAATAGCTGCCCATGGCACTTAAACTACCCACTAGTATAAGTGGTAGTTTAATTGCTAGAGATAAAGGTTTGCTGGAGATAGAGCGATTGTTTAATAGGCTTGAGTGCAGGGCGATAACAGCCGCAGCAAGCGCCGCAGCTAATATATCGAACCAGTCAAATGTGCCAGCTAGCCAGCTAATGCCAACAAACTCCAATTGCATCAGCTCTAAAACAACACTTATTGCAAACCATGCTAAAGGTATTTTCCAAACTTTAGCTGGAGCTTGTTTTGGCACTGCAAGCGTTAAACAACACATAAAAATAACGTGCAAGAAACTGGGTAATGAAGCATTTATTACGCTGGGCCCTGCTAGGGCTGGCCAATCAAATGCTAATTGGCGCATAAACGGCAACCACTCTAAATAGGTGGTCGCTGCTCGGCAACTTGCATAAAAGCACAGACCAAACGTGATAAATACAATGGAGAGGAAAAAATTTATGGATCTATACTGCAATTGAGTCATCCTTAACCTTTATAATTCATTTATTTACGAATTTTGAAGTATATTGATAATTATACGCATTCTCAAGGTTTTGTTTCAATTGACCAAAATAACCAATCAGGTGTAGGCTTGTAGGATAGACTGTTTGGAACAAGCATATGAAATTTCAAAACCCAGTTAAAAAGTTTAAAGGTGATCTTGAGGCTAAAATTAGAGAATCCGCGATTAATGCGGCGCGTTCACGGATTATTTTATCTGGCCTTAAACCTGAAAATTTAGACCCAGAAGAGTTAGAAATAATAGTGCGCGAAGAAGAAGATAAAATTCGCAGTCGCATTAAAGAAAAAGGTTTATTCGCCTTAGCTGCAGCCTTGGGTTTGGGCTGGTGGATTTAACCAATAAGGTGAATAAAGATGTTTAGTCCACTGATTCGTTTAGGGTTATTAGCCAGTTTTTGGCTGAAATATAAAAGCAACATTATCAAAACCTTGTTTGCTGTTTTGGCCTTGGCTATTGTGCATTATGTATATCAAGACGTGGTTGAGTTGTTCAGCTTAAACCAACAACAAAACAATTTGATGTATGCGCTTATTGCTAAATGGTTGGTTATCTTAATTATTATTGTTGTTTACGTATTTTCATTAAAATCAACTGCGCGCAATAACCAACCACTGAACGTTAAAAAAACAGCCAAAGCAACCACCAATAAAGTAGCAAATTCAACAACTTCATCTAAGCAAACTCAGCAAGATAGTGAATCGGTTGACCCTTTTGAACAACTACGGCATAAAGACAAACTTCGCTCACGTTCTGACTTAATGTTAGAGAAAAAGCGTTCGCAGAAATGAGTGAGGCATTGTGAATTGAGCTAAACAAAGCAAGCGCGGGCCGCACCTGCTTTGTTGGTAGTGATTAAACGATAGCGTTAAACACATCTCACTTGAAATATATGTTCAACACTAGCAATTTGTTGTAGCAACTCTGTGGTTGGCCTTTGTTCAATATCAATAATATTGTAAGCAATGTCGTCGCGACTTTTGTTCACAATATCAATTACATTGATATTTAAATCTGCTAGTAAATTAAGTACAACACCTAATACTTTTGGCACATTGTCGTTGGCAAAAGTAATACGATAGCCAGATGTGCGCTCCATTGAAATGGCAGGGAAGTTTACTGAGTTAACGATATTGCCGTTTTCTAAAAAGTCGATTAACTGTTTAGCGCCCATTACAGCACAGTTTTCTTCTGCTTCAACTGTACTTGCACCTAAGTGCGGAAACAATATAGCTTTGTCGTGCGCGATTAATTTTTCAGTTGGAAAGTCGGCAATGTAATAAGCCAGTTTGCCTGTGTCTAATGCATTAATAACGGCTTGTTCGTTAACTAACTCACCACGTGCTAGGTTGATCAGTTTTGCCCCTTGCTTAAGTGCAGCAAACGCATCGTCATTGATAAATCCAATAGTCGCTTCAACGGCAGGCACGTGCAAAGTAACATAGTCTGAACGTGACAATAATGCATTTAAGCTGTCTGCTTTAACCACTTCGCTAGATAAACGCCAAGCCGCTTCTACGCTTAGTTTTGGGTCGTAACCAATTACCTTCATACCTAAACTTAAAGCTAAATTGGCTACTTTGGCACCTATTGCGCCTAAACCAACAACCCCTAAAGTTTTGCCTTCTAATTCGCCCCCACCATAAGCTTTTTTACCCGCTTCAACTTTTTTGTGTAACTCGTGTGGGTCGGTTTCATCCGCTAAGGTTTTTACATACGCCATACTTTGGCTGATACCGCGTGAGCCTAATAATAAACTGGCTAGTACCAACTCTTTTACCGCGTTGGCATTTGCCCCTGGGGTATTAAATACCACTATGCCTTGGCGCGTGTAATCGGAAACTGGAATGTTATTTACCCCAGCACCTGCACGCGCAACGGCAAGTACTGATTTAGGTAAGGTCTCTTCATGGAGTTTTTGGCTGCGCAGTAATATTGCGTCTGGCTCAGCTTCGTCTGGCGATACACGGTAGCTGTCTTTTGGAAATTGATTTAAGCCTTTTTCGGCTATGTTGTTATAAGTCCTAATTGTTTTCATCTTTGTTAGCTCTTTTTTATGGTTCTCTTTGTAGTAGAGAACAGTTTTATAACTGGGATGAATACTGCTTTATTCCATCGCTTTTGTTTTGTTCGTTATGAATACTCAAAAGTTTATAGTGAAGATGGAGTCATAATTTAGACCAAAATTTCTTTTTCATGGATGAAAAAGCAAAGCTTACAAGGATGTACTTGCAGCGGTTTTGCGAAAATTATGACTCGAGCTTCATAGTGCACTGTCCGTGAAGTTTTGCTCTAAATTATCACTCCATTCTTGCAATTAACTACAGTGTTGCTTGTTGTTTTATTTCCCCGCGACATACATGTTTATCTCGACCTGAGTTGGAAGCAGAAATAAAACCCTCCGAGCTCATGGATGGCTCGGCGGAGCTCCATGGACGGATTTATGCGTGTTTTATTTTGATTCCAACTTAGGTTGTTTGCACCATTCTACATAGCTCAACAAAACCAAATTACATTTCCCCAAATATAACTAAAATTTTGCTGAGCGTGTTAAACAAACAACACTCATATCTATCGCAACCTGAGTTGGAAGCAGAAATAAAACCCTCCGAGCGCATGGATGGCTCGGCGGAGCTCCATGGATGATGAGATGAACACCTTTTGTATAAAT
>NZ_ARZY01000067.1 GCF_000568405.1 Catenovulum agarivorans DS-2 | reverse complement strand
ATTGAGTGACACAGATTTCTAAACACTACCCAACTCACACACCAATCACTGACTCTGAACTCATTATTGGTGATAAAGCCTTGTATTGGTCGGTTATCGGATTATCCGTGATTGTTTATTTTATTCTGTTATTGCTTTGGATTGGCTTATATAAAAAGCAAGCCAACCACGAACAATTTTATCAGGTATCTGCTGCTAAATTTGTGCTAATGAATACGCTGACCTTAGGTATGTTTTCGGCGTATTGGTTTTACCGAAATTTTAAACATATCCAATTTACTTACGAACAAGATATCAGCCCAGTGTGGCGTGCGATATTTTTTATCTTTTTTATCCATTCTTTATGGACTCAAGTACAAAAAAATTCAATTCGAAAAATAGCTTCTGACAGGCTGTTGGTTTATAGCATAGCAATGGGTTTAACTTGTTTGTTGATCAATATCTCTAGTGAGTTTGATATTGGGGTGTTCTTTGTGTTTACCGACTTAGCAATCGCCATTGTATTATTGCCTTTATTAAATGCAGTAAATCAACTTGAACAACAAGGCTCAGTTAAACAGGGCATTACCAGCAATTCAACTTTTAATGGGTTTCATATAGGCGTTGCATCTGCATATCTATTTATGACTGTGTTCACTGTGACTGAATTCTTCAATCTAACACCTCAAAATAAAGTAGTGGAAGGCAAAAAATTATGGCATCACGACATCAATATGATGGTGAATAAAGGCATTGTTCAACCTAAAGAACCAATTAAGCTTTTTTACAGTGATGCGTTAGTTTGGTTTAAGGCTGATGGTAACGGATTTACCGAGCAGCGAGTTTTTTCATATTGGGTGCTTGAAGGCGTGTTTTACTCTGAAGTAGCTGAATATCAAAATATTGCCAATATTAAAGTGGAGTGGGGGGAAGATGATGAGAATTCAGTTATCACCATTACTAGAACTGATAATAGCGAATTCTATTTGTATGTATCTTCGCTAGACGGCAAGGATAAAGAATTTGAATCAAAACTCAGAGCTTTGTGGCAAGTAAACAACAAATTGCCAAGTTAACTGATGCAAGTTAAACAAAAACGCCCAACATCGCTGGGCGTTTTTGTAATAAGCTTAAATTTTTGGTTGAGGTTTAAATTAACCAAAATACCAAAAAGGCAACAAAGCTACTGATACCAAAAAATGCATACTCTATGCGTGCCATAACCAATTGGTCGCGGTCTTCTTTGCGCTCAATCGCAGCTAAAACTACAAAAGTAATGAACATAGCTAATGCTAATAACATTGCGTTCACTTCTAACGCACTTAGTAAATTTTCCATCTCAATTCCAACTTAACTTATGTTCAATCGAACGATTGAAAATTATCAACTCAAAAAATCTGGCTATATTGTAATTAAGCAATGGCGCAAATGACAAGTTTTTATCCAAAATTGAGCTGATTTAGATCAAATTAACCTGAACTCTGGACAATACATTTGTTTATGTACTGAATTTACAGGCTAATTATATTGAATTTTTACTGTAAAGACGTAATGATCGGCGGTTTTAAACTCTCTCCTAGTTTTGATTTAGCGGTATTTATATGGCAAAAGCGAAAGCTCAAGTAGAAATTAAAAGTTATGGAATTTATAACTTATGGGATAAAGACGATAAAAAGTTACCCAAAGTACAAAAATTTACTAGCCAAGTGCCAGCTGAAGTTGATATAGAATTTGGTTTTATTGTCAATATTAAAAAAGCCAAAGGTCAGAAAATACGCTACTGTGTATACCACCCAAATATTCCGGATAAAAAAGGCAATGTAATGCCACCTTTTGATGGTGAAGAATATATTCGCAACAATAATTGGGACTTTTATTTAGGCGACACCATTTGGTTGCCAATAGAAGACAAAGTGGGTGAGTGGCGTATGACTATTGAAATTGATGGTGTTGAAATTGCCAGTAAAACGTTTGATGTTAACCTTCCTGAGTTAGACGGGGAAATCGGCTTTTGGAAAAGGCGTGGATTCTAAATGAAAAAGATCGCTATTGTGCCTTACGCGGGCGCACGTAAATGGCTTTACAAGCAAGTTAATAATATAGAAGCTTTTTACGATAGTCTGGATATATCCGTTGTTGAAGCTGGTGACCAAGTGTATGGATTGCTCAGTATAGAAGAAGCCGCCGAAGTTGTTGGCAAAGGCGCACAATACTTTAGTTTAAGTTGCCAACCTAGCTCGTTGCTAAATAGTAGTTATGAAACTTTTTTAAACGCGCAGCCTAAAATCACCAGTTTTGATATTCGAGCGCAACAACAAGGGGTTATCACCTCTGCCTGCCAGCGAGCACATCAGCGTACTGTCGCAAGTATTAATCGCCAATTAGATAAGCTACGCCACTATCGTATTGCCGATTTACGCCTTGCTTTTTATGCGTTGATGACGGCGACAGGCATTGGCATATTTGCAGACGCGGTAACTGGAGTTGAATTATTTAAAAATCATTTGGTTTACTGGTTTGACAAAGACAAAGCTTGGTTTGAGCAGCACTTTACTATTTATTGGTTGATTGAAATGTTGGCTGGTTTAATTATCTTTTTTACCGCATCGATAGGTTTACGTCACCAAGCAGCCAATTGGGTTCCGCTACGTGACGTCAAAAGACAAGATCCAGATAGAGCTTATGCGGCAATTGTTTTAACTTTGTCGACCGGTTATCGTTTTGAACAAAGAGACGGGAAATGGATTTTTATCAAACAAAAACAAATTGATCAGAATACGTTTACTCGGGCGACAGAAGTCGAACTGACTGG
Source organism: Catenovulum agarivorans DS-2 (assembly GCF_000568405.1). Taxonomy (GTDB): domain Bacteria; phylum Pseudomonadota; class Gammaproteobacteria; order Enterobacterales; family Alteromonadaceae; genus Catenovulum; species Catenovulum agarivorans_A. Next base: position 4,637 of record NZ_ARZY01000067.1, on the reverse strand, counting down.
CAATTTGGATGAAGATCTAACCAAATTGGAGCCGTTAAAAATCCAATGGGAACTGATTTTGCGTATATTGCGCAGTCAGGCCAGCCACATTGAGCGTAAACTAAGCCACGCCGTGTTATTAGGTACTCAAGATTGCAGCATAAAGAATCGTGAAGGTTTAGTTGAGCGCATTGCGCCGGGTACGTACCCACAGATTAAAAATGCTTTAAATGTGCTTGCGTTATACCCAGAATTTAGAGCGATTAAATTTGAGTCTTACCCTGTACCCATTCCACCGAATGATATTGAAGCTTATTACAATGCGTATTTAAAAACTGCGCGAAAATGGCAACACCAATATAAGCTTGCTGAAGAAGATATGTTAATAGATATTACAGGTGGTAAATCAGTTAATAGTGTTGGGGCGGCTTTGGCCACTTTGCACAACAAGATGCAGTTTCATTATGTTGATACCAATAATTTAAATGATGTGCTGGTCTATCGTATGGAATTTAAGCAACAGAAGCATTTTCATGAGTAAGCACAAACTAATTCCAAATACTTTTGCGCTTAAATGCATCGCTGATAGCTCAATTACCTGGCCACAGCAACAAAATGAATTTGATAAAAATCAGCCCTATATCGTCGTGGGTGAAGGTTCAAACATTTTGTTATTGGATGAATCTTTTCATGGTCAGCTGATCCAAGTTTCCAATAACCAATTTGTGGTTAGTGAAACACCAGATACATATATAGTTGAACTGGGTGGGGGTCTTAATTGGCATAAAACTGTCGTTCAACTACTTGAACAGGGGATTAACGGCGCGGAAAATCTCGCTCTGATCCCGGGTACGGTCGGTGCTGCGCCTGTACAGAATATAGGTGCGTATGGAGTTGAAATCGCCCAGTTTGTCCACGCTATTGAAGCCTATGATGTTCAGTTAAATAAAATAGTTAAGTTTAATAACGACGATTGCCAGTTTGCCTATCGAGATTCAATCTTTAAACATCAAACTTATCAAGGTAAAAGCCGCTTTATTATTGAAACCGTCTGGCTTAAATTTTCTAAAGGTGCCCAAGTAGTTACAGAATATGGTCCATTAAAACAATTTGCCGATGACTATCAACGCCAGCATAACTGCTGTCCGACGGCCTCTTCTATATTCGACGAAGTATGCCGTATTCGCCAAAGCAAATTACCAAATCCGCATAAATTGGCTAATGCGGGCAGTTTTTTTAAAAATCCAATTGTTGAGCAGAATACAGCGTTACAATTACAGCAACAGGTTGAAGAATGCCTAGACATGCCAATTTACCCTTATGCCGATAATCTAGTTAAATTAGCCGCGGGCTTTTTAATTGATAAAGCGGGTTTAAAAGGCTATGCAGTGAATGATGCTCAGGTGCATCAATTGCAAGCGCTCGTGTTAACCAATAAAGGAAGTGCTAGAGGTGCGGATATTGCACTGTTGGCAAAAAAAGTTTGCGATAAAGTAAACCATATATATGCAATTGAACTGCAGCCCGAAGTGCGTTTTATCAGTTCCGCAGGTGAGGTTGATGCGGTGAGTTACTTAAACACTTTGTTGGATAAAAGCTAATGCAACACATGCCATTATTAGAAGTGCTTTGCGATAATAACTATCATTCAGGGGAAGACTTAGCTGCCAATTTTAAGGTGAGTCGAGCGACCATATCAAACTGGATAGGCCAGATTCGCCAATCAGGAATAGATATCCACTCAGTGCCCGGTCGTGGTTATGTCTTACCTAATCAAATGCAGCCACTAAACTTTGCAAACTTACAGGCGACTTTAACGGGGAACTTCCACTTTTTATTGTCTAGGGAAACTAATTCAACAAACGAAGAAGTTAAACAGCTTTTTAAACAAAAGCGCCTTGAACACGATGCAGTGGTATTGGCGGCAACAGATAAGCAAACTCAAGGGCGGGGCCGTCGTGGTCGAGTGTGGCATTCTCCTTTTGCACAAAACCTGTATTTTACATTGGGCATGCAACTCCACCTACCTATGGCTGAATTATCAGGATTGAGTTTAGTTGTTGGTATTGCAGTTGCCAAAGCATTGCAAACGTTCGGTCTAACCCCCCAGCTAAAATGGCCGAACGATGTATATCTAGAGGGGAAAAAGCTTGGTGGTATTTTGATTGAACTTGAGGGGAATTTTGAGCCACCTTATTCAGTAATTATGGGAGTTGGTTTGAATGTCAATATGGTTGATAACCAGCAAGGGATTGAGCAAGCATGGAATAGTTTAGCTTTGCATTCGGGCCACAACTGGGACCGGACTCAAGTGTTGACGAGTTTAATACAGCAAATTATCAATCAAACTAATATTTTTTGCCAACAAGGATTTTCTCCATTCGCAAAAATTTGGCCTGATTTTGATTTGTACCTTGACCAAAACGTCAATATTGTCAGTGGTCAACGAGTCGAGCAGGGCATTAATTTAGGGGTCGACGATAGAGGTAATCTACTGCTAAATCAGCATGAGCAGATTAAAGCGATAACTGGTGGTGAAGTTTCATTGAGGCCAGCATGAAAGTTTTAATGGTAGATGAAGGCAATAGCCGTGCAAAATTTGTGGTTTATCAAAATAATCAGTATGAGCCATTACCAAGTTGGCAGATTTGTTGTGAACAACATTCATCATTTGACAAGATATTAATTGCTAGCGTGAAAAGTGAAGCTGAATCAATTGCAAATGAAATCAAAGCTTTTTACCCAAATTGTTTAATTGAAGTATTAACGACACCCAAACAAGCATATGGACTGACCAATGCTTATATCGAATATCAACGTTTAGGCATAGATCGTTGGTTGGCCATGTTAGGTGCTCGTACAATCACAAACCACGCGTGTGTGGTGGTTGATGCAGGAACAGCTGTGACCATTGATGTGGTCGACGCCTCAGGCCAGCATTTAGGTGGATATATATTGCCAAATGTAGAATTTAGCGCAAATAAACTTGCAGAGCGGTCGGGTAAAATAACCTTAAATCATCCAACTCATCCTGAAATTAGTTTAGGGCAATCAACTGAGGCCTGCGTTTTTAACGGTTTGTATGCAAGTCACATTAGTTTAATTAAACAGGTAGTAGAGCAACAAGGGATCGTTAGCGGGAAAAAGCAACCAGTGGAGCTGCTCCTTACGGGGGGGAATAGTGATGTATATCACAACCTTTTAGTAAACAGCGCTGTGGCTAGTCGAGTTGAAAGCCTGTTGGTATTTATTGGTATACAGTGTTACCTGTAGAGCTGAATTAATCTAAGTAGCTTCTTACCCAACCTTTGGTACTCGCTATTTAAATTGATTTAGCTCTAAAATCGTTATTCAGATTCAGGTTCTTAAGAAAATAGATTACAAGGAATTTAAATGCGGTACCTTACTGTGATATTAGCTACAACACTATCTGCTTGCACTATGGTAAAACAAGGCGCGTTTATTGGTGCAAATAAACATTATGCTCAACAAAATTATGCTGAAGCAATCAGAGCAGCTGATAGCGCTCTTTTTAAGTATGATGCAGAGTACTCAAGTGCACAAAAGGCGAAGTTGTATTGGATAAAAGCACAAGCATATGATGCGTTAGGAGAAGCATCAAATGCCGAACAAGTGTATAAATTTATTGCAGCACAGTACCCTTCAACTCAAGAAGGGCTATCCGCTCAACAACATTTTGCAATTGATGATAATGTCGAAGTTGTGATGAGCAACGAAATACGTAAGCCAGTAGGGATTGCCAGTGAGACAAGTTTATCAAGCATGTGTCGCAGAGAAGCAGCAGTCAAAGCGCTTGAATATTTTGGTGTAACGCTGACTAACGTCAGTAGTTATACTCAAGAATATTCAGGTAGTGTGATGGGGGATCAAAAATTAGTTGAAGAAGTTAACCAGTGGATAGAACATGGAACTAATCAATCACAAGGCAGTATAAAAATTCATACCATCTATAGTATTAGCCATGAATTAGAAGCGACTCACTTGGTTCGTTGCAAACTTAAAGTTAGCAAAACTATTTAGTTGCAACCTTTACTGCGGTTAAATATCCAGCTAAATACATGGTTTTTGGTTATATAATCGTCGATTGAAAGAAAATATCATTTTTTTTCAAAAAAGGGGTTGCAACGCCCAGCAGGTTTCAATAAACTGCGCTCCACTTTTGACAGGGCCGGCTTAGCTCAGTTGGTAGAGCAACTGACTTGTAATCAGTAGGTCGCCAGTTCGATTCCGGCAGCCGGCACCATCAAAAACAAAGAATTCGGAGGGGTTCCCGAGTGGCCAAAGGGATCAGACTGTAAATCTGACGGCTCTGCCTTCGCTGGTTCGAATCCAGCCCCCTCCACCACGAATCACAGTTTGAGGTCTAAAAGCTCAGAGCGCGGGCATCGTATAATGGCTATTACCTCAGCCTTCCAAGCTGATGATGCGGGTTCGATTCCCGCTGCCCGCTCCAAGTTTTGCTGATATAGCTCAGTCGGTAGAGCGCACCCTTGGTAAGGGTGAGGTCCCCAGTTCAAATCTGGGTATCAGCACCACCTGATTTTAGCCTCCGACCGTGGCATCAATTAAATTTATCTGACAGAGTCAGAACTAAAGTTGAGGTCTGGAAAGTGGCTAAAGCAAAATTTGAACGTACT
>NZ_ARZY01000066.1 GCF_000568405.1 Catenovulum agarivorans DS-2 | reverse complement strand
AAATCGATTTTATATTTGTGCACCAATTACGCTTTTGAGAAATACATCGCAACCAGTTCGACATTCCCTGCCACCAAGCTTGCAGCAATCTTGATTTCACGAAAGTTATGGTCTAGTAATTTCCATATATTGCACCAAACTAGCAGCGCTTTAAACTCCGTACCCACAAGCTCGCTCGAAGAATGATTTTCTAAAAACGCTTTTTGTAAATCCGTGCAATATAATCGGCCTATGATTACATTTACCACACAGAACCGCTGTTAATACGTCCATGTACGCTCTCCTTTTCATCCCTGAAAACGACGTTCTGCTTTGGTAAATCTAATCACAGTCCTCAAGTAATGTGTCGTCTTCGAGCAAGCTTTTATCTAACTTCTTTATTGCTGCGAGAAAGCGGTGTATGAACCAGCAACAATATAAAAGTTAGGAAAGTGCTAGAGCAACTAGGAAAGTACTAGAGCAATAACTTAGAGCAAAATCTCTTTTTCAGGGATGAAAAAGCGAAGCGTACAGGGACTGTATTCACAGCGTTTTTGTGAAAGTTATGGTCTAGTAATTTCCATATATTGCACCAAACTAGCAGCGCTTTAAACTACGCAACAATACAACAGTTAGGAAAGTACTAGAGCAATAACTTAGAGCAAAATCTCTTTTTCAGGGATGAAAAAGCGAAGCGTACAGGGACTGTATTCACAGCGTTTTTGTGAAAGTTATGGTCTAGTAATTTCCATATACTGCACCAAACTAGCAGCGCTTTAAACTCCGTACCCACAAACCCGCTATTCTGCCTCTTTAATAGCCGCCAGCCTCACTTTTGCATCACCGACAACCTTGCGCTTCTCATCATCAGACAAAAAAATCCAATCAGTGCGCTCATCTTTCGTACGACCACACCCCTTACAAACATCATCCTCATTCAACTGACAATAGCCAATGCAAGGGTTTTTCGGCTTGTTTCCAGTAGAAAACTCAAACTGATTCATAAAATTAACAACAACTCGATTTAAATTAATAGATAAACTTTAAGTTAGAAAAAATATACCTATACTTAGCATATAACGATATTCTAAAGGAAACTCGTATGGTAATCGATAAAGCAGATGCACTAGAAAGATTAGCGGGCAACGAGCAACTGTTTGTCATGCTAGTTAATAAATTTACCGACCAATACAAAAACTCAACGCAAGAGGTCGCTAACCTAGTATCATCTGGTCAATTAAAAGACGCTGCTGTACTCGTTCACTCAATAAAAGGAGCTGCAGGTAATTTAAGCATGATTGAACTATATAACCATGCAAAAGCCTTAGAAGCAGAGTTAAGAGCAGAAAACACAGCGGTTGATTCAATGTTGACAGACTTTAGTCAAGCATTGCAAGCCGTCATTGACGAAACATCTTCTTGGTAAAACATGTATAAAAATGAAAGTGTAGATACCGGCAATAGCCGCCCGTGCATTCTATTGGTCGATGACCAAGAAATAAACCTACATATATTAAAGGCTGCACTTTCTGGGATGTATGAACTACATACCGCTACTGACGGCCATCAAGCACTTGAGATCCTGCATAAACATCACCAAACCATAGATTTGGTGCTATTGGATATTCAAATGCCGAAAATGGATGGCTACCAGGCTTTGTTAGAAATTCGCCAAAGCGACGACTTAAAAAACATCCCAGTTGTTTTTATAACAGCTAAAGACACAGCCAAAGATGAAGCAAAAGGGCTTGAGCTTGGTGCGATGGATTACATTACAAAACCCTTTAATATGGCGGTTGTACATGCACGAATTCGTAACCAGCTCGCGTTAAAGAAAAAGTCTGATTTATTAGAAAAACTGGCTTTATTAGACGGCTTAACAGAAATTCCGAATCGGCGAAACTACGACCATACTATTAAGCAAGAATGGCGGCGAGCAGCGAGAACCAATAGCCCTATTTCATTGATAATGCTGGATATTGATTATTTTAAGCAATACAACGATAACTATGGCCATAGTTTAGGTGACGAAACTTTGAAAGCTGTGGCGAAATGTTTATCCGAGCAAGTGATGCGCAGCGGTGACCATGCGGCTCGATATGGCGGTGAAGAGTTTGTGGTTGTTTTGCCAAATACAGACCTTCGTGCTGCGAGCAAAGTGGCCGAGAAGATTCGTGAGGCAATTATCAACTTACAGATTCGTCACGCATTTAGCGAGGTTTCTGAATATATCACCGTGAGTTTAGGTGTTTCTTCAACCATTCCAAACATTTCAGAGCCATACATTGTTTTACAAGAACAGGCCGATCAAGCGTTATACCAAGCTAAACAAGCTGGCAGAAACCAAGTATCGTCAGCAGCTGACTCTCAATAAATCAGCAGCCAATATTCGACATACAGGCTGCTTTTCCAAGTTCCTAAGTTAAGCAGGCGAGTTTTCCGCAGCTTTTGTTTCAGCGACTTCATCTTTCAGATCGTCAACTTCTTTACTGTCGTTAACAAAACAAACTGAAATTGCGCCTAATACCAAAGATGCCCCCGCTAACCACATCATACCAATTGCGTGATTATCAAATAAATATAACAAAATTGGCCCTGCAATTATGCCACATACAATTTGTGGCCCAGCAACGGTAAAGTTGAATATGCCCATGTACACCCCCGTTTTATCTGCAGGTAAAGCGCCGGCTAATATTGAATAAGGCATTGCAATAATGGCCGCCCAAGCAATACCAACCCCTATCATTGGGATTATTAAACCAATTGCCCCAGCTGGTACTTCAACTTGCGCTATCAATAAGTTGACTTCAACGGCTTGTGAGTGGGTAAATAACCCCATTGATAAAAAGCCAACCGCGCCAGCCAATAAACCAATTGCGTAGGTAAATTTACGACCAAAGGTGTTGGCCATTTTGCCCATTACCGTTGAAAACAATGCGGCTGCGATATACATCATTGCATACAAAATACCTAACCAGTCACCTGCTGAGCCTTTTGCTGCACTGATATCGGCCGGGACTGAGTCTACAGATTTAATGTAGTCGGCATTAAACCATTTAGGGTCGATTCCCCAAGATGTTTGAGTGATGGCAGCCAGTATGTAGACCCACATTAAAAACATTGGGAACCACGAGAAAAACTGTACAAATGAAAGTTGTTTCATGGTTTTTGGCATGGTGACCATTAATTGCCACATACCTTGGATTTTTTCAGATACACTTTTGTGGTCAGCTTCGGCTGGCGCTTCTGCTAAACCTTTGTATTTTCGATATTCTGCTGGCGCATATTCTTTGGTTTTAACCACAGTCCAAAGCACTGAGGCCAACATAATAAAGGCGCCTAAATAGAAAGACCAAGCAACGGTTTCAGCCACTTCACCTAACTCAGCTTCGTTGCTTAGCAATAAAACATTGGTTAAAACGAAAGGTAAGATCGAGCCGATAATCGCGCCCATGTTAATCAATAATGACTGGATTGAATAACCTTGATTTCGTTGCTCGCCAGGTACCATATCAGACACGAGCGCTCTAAAAGGTTGAAAAGCAACGTTAAACGCGGCATCCATGATTGCCAACATAATTAAGCCGAACACCATTGGCATAATGAAACTGACAAATAGCGGTGCTTGTGGCATTAAAATCATCGCGATAGTGGCCGTGAGTGCACCAGCTAAAATAAATGGGCTGCGACGGCCTAATCGTGTCCATGTTCGGTCGGAACTGGCACCGACTAAAGGCTGGATGATCACGCCCATCAGTGGCGCTAATAACCACATAAAAGATAATGAATAAAGGTTTGCTCCCAAATCAGAGAAAACACGACTCATATTAGCATTTTGAAGTGCGAAGCCGATTTGCACACCAAAAAAACCAAAGCTGACATTCCAGATTTGCCAAAAGGATAACTTGGGCTGTTTCATAATTTTATCACTGCTCGTAATGTTAAAAAAATCGTACTAATTATTAACATTCTAACAGCCGACTGTTATTTGTAATCAGGTTTTTATATGCATACGTATGCAGGGTTAGCCGAGAGAAATTAGCTGGTTAGCGGGCTATTTTAGCCCGCTTGTTTTAACTGATATGCTAGTTTAGAGCGATTTGCTTCCGCGCAACTGTATTAACAATTCCATCTGTTTGTTGCCCACTATCATGTTGCGATACTGCTGTTGAATATCTTGCAGGGTTAGTTGTTGCAACAGTTCAATACTGCGCTTTTTGCTATCAAACTGAGTTTGATTGTCGAAAAAGTCATATACGTATTGCCCAGCTTCCTCGTATAAATTATTTGGCGCTTGTTGATAGTGACTTAATAAACCATCACGCGCTTGCTCAAATTCCGCTTGGGTGAGTTGATTAATTTTGCTGGCAAAGTCTTTTCTAAACTTATCCATACGCTTTTTCAGTGCTTTATAATTGGTGTTGTTGCTTTGTACTAACATGGCAAATATCGGTTTTAACTGATAGTCAAACGCCATACTAGAAACTTGGTAGCCTAGTTGCTCTTCGGTACGCAATTCAGCAAAAAACGCACTGTGATAAAAATTGTTTAAAACTTTAAGTGACAAACTGTCTTTTAAACTGGCGCGCGGTGCGATAAAGGCATCTAACACTGCGTGGTCGGTATGTTTCACTTTGTGGCTAAAATTGAGTTGTTCACCCGCGTGAATCGGCATAAGTGGTTTTTTATACCTGTCGATGCGTTTACGCTCAGCTGGCAAAATTTGACTGTAGGTGTCGATTGCACTGAGTAATTCGTGTTGTCGATAAGCACCAAACGCAAAAATAAGTACTTTGTTGCGGTTGAGCAACTGTTGTTTAAATTTATTCACTACCGCCAAGTTGACGTATTTGCTTGCCTGTAACAGTTGATCGTCTGTGAGTGCTGTGTATACCAATTGAGTTAACAATCTTTGTGCTTGTTGCGCGGGTGTGTCTAACGCTTTGTTGGCAAGCTGTTCTTGATACTTGGTTAGTGCTTGGTTAAATTCTTGTTTGCTCGGCTGATAGTTGACCAATGCTTGCAATAACTGCTCGGCTAACAACAGATGTTTTGCGCTTTTACCTTGAATTTTAAAACGCATACTGCCGCCCCAATAGGGTTGGATATGAATATCGATTCCAGCACGTGACGCTTTGTCGCGCAGTGCAATTAAGTGCTGTTCAAACATGTTTAAAAATACCCGAGAAGCTACTTTGTATTGGCCGTCCCAGTCGCCTACATCTGTGTTGATAATCAGCTCCATCCAACCTTGGTTATGCTGAAATTTACGACTGTGGCTTAACCATGCTTCTATGCCGTCTTGATGATAAATCTGTGTTGGTTGGGTTAACTCAGTGGCAATGCCTAGATCTTCTTGCGTATCAAATAATTCATTGGTTTTAGGCAGTTGCATTGCAATATTTTCACTGGCATTTAACCAGTCAGCTTGTTCTTGGGCACTAATTTGTTTAACCGCATATTTTCCGTCGTAATGAGGAATTGACTGCTCGACTGTAACTTGTGGATATACATGCCAAACCCGCATATTCTCCACTGTCATTTGCGCTAACACTTGCTCAATTTTACTTGGGTTAAATTCGGCAAATACACTGGAGCGATTCAGCAAGTTTTGTGGTGGCACATCAAACATTGCTGCACTTAGATTAACGGCAGTGTGCATTAAGTTGCCTTTGGCGTTGTTATTAAATTCATCCATCGCCATTGCTGCGAGCTCTTGATAATACTGCTGGTTGATGCCTTGTGTACGAATTAAGTTGATGTACGACAATGTGGCAGCAATTATTTGGTCGACCTTGTTCACTCCACTATCGGTTAACGAGACATGAATTTGCACAAACCCATCTTTACCGTAGTAGTCTGGCGCAAATTGCACTGAGCTAGAGATTGCAAGGTTTTGCTTGCGTAGATATTCACCAAGCGTACCCGGCTCTTCTGAACTTAATATATAACTTAGATAACGGTTAGCTTGATATTGCCAGTCGTCGCTGTTGTCTTGCAGTGCAAATTCAATAAAAAGTAATTTATGCGTTTGCTGCGGTTGGTAATAGATATGCTGATTTAAGTTGTCTGCGGTAATGCCAGGTATGCTAATTTCTTGTGTTTGCGCTTGGTTATTATTGATATCGGCAAAATGTTGTTTTGCCAGTTGTGCAAGTTCAGCTAAATTTTGTGGCCCTGCCAATACTAGGTTCATTTGATTTGCTGAGTAGTGTTTTTTATAAAAGGCGATGGCTTCGTCAAGTAACTTGCTGTTGGGTTTATCGGTTAAGGTTTGCAAGTTGCCTACGCTAATTTGACTACTCGGGTGTTGTGGATTGCCTGTGTGTGCACGTACTCGTTGCAAAATCACCCCATCGTGTGATTTTCGTTTTGACCATTCGTTATCAACAGCCGTGCGCTCTTTGTCTACATAAACTGGGGCAAATAGTGGGTTTTTAAAGTAATCTGAAAAACGGTCTAGCGCGCCTTGGTAATGTTCGTTGGGAATCGAAAAGTAGTAGTTGGTGTGATCTTTAGCTGTGTAGGCGTTACTAGAACCCCCTTTGGTTTCGATAAAGTTGAAATAACCCGATGGTTCTGGATATTTTTTTGAGCCTAAAAACAGCATGTGCTCAACAAAATGTGCTAGCCCAGGTTGGCTTTTAGGGTTGTGATAACTACCCACACCAACCGACAATGAGGCGATAGATTGTTCACTGTTTGGGTCTGATACGAGTAATACTTTTAGTTGGTTGTTCAGTTGTAAGTATTGATATGCCCTGTCGTCTCGAGGGCTTTTGATAATTTCAACTGGTTGAGTATTTACGACAGGTTGCACTTCTGGCAGTTTAACTGTGCTATTACAACCTGCAATTAAACTGCATACGCAGGTGATGCTTAGAATTAATTTGTTGTGTATGTTCACGCAAAAAGTCCTCACGCTAAAATTTTTATGAGTGGTATGACTCTATTTTTATTATTTGGTTTAATTTTGCTTGCTTAGCTGTGCAAGCTGAGATTGAGCTGGTGCTAAATCTGATACACGTTGCAGTGCTATTGCATTGGCTGTGTATTGGGTAAAAAACTTTTGTAATACTGCAATTGTGGCTGGATGGGGGTGGCCTATGGCGATCACGGTTTGTTTTTTAGTGGCCAAATGCAACACCTTGTTGAATTGCCTTTGAATAGCCGCTTCGTCGACTTCGTTGTCGAGAAAGACATGGCGTCGATAAGCTGTTACACCGAGTTGCTGTGCAACAACAAGGGCTTGTGATGCGCTACTGGTGCGACTGTCTACAAAATATAGGTTGTGCTTTTTCAGCACGCGCATTATTGCCTGCATCGGCGCGGTCATTTGGGTTAGTTTACTGCCCATATGGTTGTTCACCCCAATTATTTGTGGGTATTGAGCAATTGCATTTTCGAGTGTTTGGGTTATTTGTTGTTCTGTCATACTGCTATATAAAGTGCCTGGTTCTAGCGTTCGTCCGCTGAGTGATTCCATTGGCAGGTGCAGCATAATTTCGTGACCACGTGCACTGGCTAAATCGGCCAGTTCTTTGCCGTATGGGGTATGCGGCAGTATTGATAGGGTTATTTCTGGTGGTAGCGACAGCAGTGCTTTATCGGTAGCTCGGTAACCTACGTCATCTATGATTATGGCGATTTCGGCTTGTACTGGCGTTGTTAGCCCGATTATTTGCAGCGCCATAAAACAGGCTAGTCCTAAGCTTTTGTTTTTTATTTTTTTGTATAAAGTCACAGCGCATTTCTTGTTATTAACGACCGACGCAGTTTAGATAGTTCAAGCAAGAATGGCAAATTTATTACGGTTAAAAGTCAGGAAAGTGCTAGAGCAATAACTTAGAGCAAAATCTCTTTTGCAAACACCGTGTGACCAAGCAATAAAAATGTCAGGAGAGATGGTTGGGATTGTGTTTCTCAAAACGTCCAATCGGTAGGGATACCGTTTGAGAGCGGGCCATGGATGGCCTTGCAGCGGTTTTGAGAAATACATCGCAACCAGCTCGACCTTTCCTTCCACCAAGCTTGCAGCAATCTTAATTTCAACAAATTATGGTCTAGTAATTTCCATATACTGCACCATACTTGCAGCAGCTTTAACAAATACATAGCAACCAGCTCGACCTTCCTGGCCGCTAAAGTTGTATTAAGCTATTACGACCACAACTATACTAACCTAGACTCTAATTTTTTATAGATAGCATTTTTATCACGTTTACCAACGGCTAAAACGTATACTACGACTTCATCATCAATAACTTCGTAAGCTAATCTATACCCTGCAGTTCGTAATTTAATTTTATATACGGACTCATATCCGCTGAGTTTTGCAGATGGAACGTGTGGATTTTCTAATCTTTCTGCCAGTTTCTTCTTAAATTGCGCTTTGAGTGGTTCAGCTAGTTTGCCCCATTCCTTTTTAGCAGCAGGGAGAAACTTTAATTTATAAGTCATCTAAATTAACTTCAACAGCGTCGGACAGATCACCACGACGCTCTTCTACCACTTTTGCTAATTCATAATCATCAACGACATCCATCAGCCACTCATATGTTTCGGCTGGGACTAAATAAGCAGCTGGCTTGTTGTGATTCAATATTGCGATAGCAGAACCTTCGGCTTCGTTCAGTAAAGCTGTAGGATTTTTTTTAAGTTCAGAAATACTCGCTGAACAATCGGCTAAAACTTGTCTCATCATAATCACCAATTAAGTGCTAAATATAGAGCTTATTTTAGACCTGATTAAAACTTTAAGCCAGAACTTAATTGAGCGAAGTTATGGTCTAGTAATTTCCATATACTGCCCATACTTGCAGCGCTATAAACTCCGAGCTTGCAAGCTCACTCGAAGCATGGTTTTCTAAA
>NZ_ARZY01000065.1 GCF_000568405.1 Catenovulum agarivorans DS-2 | reverse complement strand
ATTGAGTGACACAGATTTCTAAACACTACCTTTTTAGCTTTTGGTAAACCCGCAACAACAAGCGCATACGACATATCAATCATGCGCTTTATCTCCCCTTCAGGCACACTGCCATTAAGCACGACGGTATTCCAGTGCTTTTTATTCATATGATATCCGGGGACAACAGCAGCAAATATGTCACGCAACTCAATTGCTTGCTCTGGCGAGCATTTTAAGTTCATATTGTCACAAGCATCAAATTCAGGGTGAACTTTACCAAATGATAAAGTAGCAAACATTTTGCCTGCTACTTTAAATACCGCGACGTCGGGGCCAAATGGATAATCCAATTCGGCCTCAGGTTTAGACAATAAATATTCTTTGTACATTATTTATAAATCATTCCCAATAAAACCACCTGTCTGGTGTGCCCATAATTGTGCATAAATTCCACCACTGGCAATTAACTCTTTGTGAGTCCCTTGTTCGGCAATCTTCCCTCCATCTAGAACAATAAGTCGGTCCATTGCTGCAATGGTTGAAAGGCGATGTGCAATTGCAATAACGGTTTTGCCTTGCATCAGCTTGTACAAACTATCTTGAATCGCCGCTTCCACTTCCGAGTCCAATGCAGATGTTGCTTCATCTAAAACAAGTATAGGTGCATCTTTTAATAATACACGCGCAATCGCAATTCGTTGGCGTTGACCCCCACTTAATTTAACTCCGCGCTCGCCCACTTGTGCATCATAACCAGTTCTTCCCTGTAAATCGGTTAGGCTTTGGATAAAGTCATGCGCTTCCGCTTGTTTAGCTGCTGCAATGAGCTCATCTTCACTGGCATCGTTGCGTCCGTATAGAATATTCTCGCGTACACTTCTATGTAACAAACTCGTGTCTTGGGTAACCATGCCTATTTTCGAACGTAAACTTTCCTGTTGAATCTTCGAAACGTCCTGGCCGTCAATTTGAATACTGCCGTTATTAATATCGTAAAAACGCAGCAACAAATTTACCAATGTTGATTTGCCCGCGCCTGAGCGGCCAACAATTCCAACTTTTTCGCCTGGCTGTATTTTTAAATCTAAATTATCAAATACCTTGACGTTGCCGTAAGAAAAGTCGACATGATTAAAATGAATCGCGCCTTGATTGACATTCAATTGTTGTGCTTGTGGTTTATCTTGCACGTCACGCGGTTGCGCTAAGGTGCGCATGCCATCTGTGGCTGTACCAATATTTTCAAACAACGAGCTCACTTCCCACATAATCCATTGTGACATGCCATTTAAACGTAACGACAAACTAACGGCTACCGCTATGGCCCCGACAGTAATTGAACTTTCTAACCACAAAGCTATAGATAAATATGCAACTGCAAATAATAATAAATAGTTGCTTATTTGCACACTGGTGATCATGCCTGTAGCCAAACGCATTTGTCGATAAACGGTTTTGAGAAAACCAGCCATGCCTGACTTAGCATAAGTCGCTTCTTGTTTGGTATGCGCAAATAACTTAACCGTACTAATGTTGGTATAGCTGTCTACAATGCGCCCTGTCATGTCGGCTCGAGCGTCGGCTTGTTGCATCGAAGCTTGTTTGAGTCGTGGAATAAAGAATCCTTGCAACACAATATAAACCACTAACCATACAAACATAGGCAATGCCAAACGCCAATCAGCCTGAGCAATCAACACCAACATACTGGCAAAATAAACGGTTACGTAGACAAAAACATCTAAAAGCTTCATCACACTTTCGCGCACTGCCAAAGAGGTTTGCATAACTTTGGTTGATATACGACCGGCGAAATCATTTTGAAAAAACGAAATACTTTGGCCTAATAAGTATCGATGTGCTTGCCAGCGAATTGCCATCGGATAATTGCCAAGTAATGTTTGGTGCACTACGGTTGCATGCAACCAAATGGTTAAAGGTGCCGCTACGAGTATTAAAAAGCCTAACCAAATAAGCTGCCCTTGATTCTGCTGTAAAAATGTATCTGGGCTGGAATTGGCTAAAATATCCACTAAGCGACCTAAGTAAGACATTAGGTAAGCTTCAATGATCGCTAAAGTAGCCGTAAGCAACGACATTAAAGCTAAATATAGCCCTATACCTTTACTGTAGTGGCGACAAAAGGCAAACAGAGTACTTGGCGGTGTGGTGGGCTCTTCTGCAGGAAAGGGCTTTAACAGCCCTTCAAAAAATTTAAACATATAAGATTAAGCTTCTTTAACTTTGAGTGCTTCGCTGGAAAATACAACCCCATCCCAACCAAACTTGATAAAGTTGCGGATATTTTGGTGATCTGTTCCTTGGGGGTTCTCTAATACATCTTTGCGGTAATAATCACCGAACAAATGCAGTGCCTGCTGTGGCGATAAATTATGTAACTTTGCAAAGGCAAAAATTTTACACGAGCCGTTATTCTGCCCTGCTAAGTTTACCGTTTCACCGTTTTTAAATTCGGTTTCAGTAAAATGGTAGTTTTCTTCTACCACTTGAATAACTTCTGCAAAACTGACTGATTCTGGTGTTGCTTGAACTTTGCTTAATAATGATTGTATTGAACTCATAACTCATCTTGGATAATAAAAAGCACTATTGTAGCCTAAGTTAACTAAGCGGATAAGTGCTAGATAACAAATAGATTGTTGCTGGTATTTCAACGAATTTTATACAAATAACCGCTGATTTAGTCGTCAGGCCCTAATTGGGTAAAAACCAAATGGTTTCGCATGTTTTTAATTAGAATACCTTTTTTTAACAACAACGCAGATAAGCGCTTTTGCCATAAAGTGAGTTGAGCATTTGCCTCGTCTACTGCCTGCTGGTTATTAAACTGCACTCGGACCAATAAACTTCCAGGGAAAGCATTGTGCTCCATACTAAACCAGCACTGTTCAACATCCGGAAGTTCAGCAAAAGCTTTTTGTTCTAATGCTTCTACCGCTGACATAACCGCCGCTTGTTGTTTAATTTGTACTTTTGAGAGTTTTTTCATCTTTATAACGCCATTCCGCAAGCAACACCACAGCTCCAAGCATATTGGAAATTGTAGCCGCCTAACCAACCAGTAACATCAGTTACTTCTCCAATAAAATATAAACCAGCCGATTTTTTTGCTTCAAAGGTTTTTGAGCTAAGTTCGTCAGTATCCACTCCACCTAGTGTAACCTCTGCAGTTCGATATCCTTCGGTGCCGTTGGGTTTAATTGTCCAATTGTGTAAATAGTCGTGAATATACTTAATTTCACTATGCGATAGCTGATTAACCGGCTTATCAGGTAGCGCTTTATCATTAATTAAAATTTCGATAAAACGTGATGGCAGCAATTGTGTTAAGCAATTTTTCAGCGACTTTTTCGGGCTGTCTTTGCGCCAGTTTTCTAGTTGCTCAGTTAAGTTACACTCTGGTAAAAGATTAATGGTGACAGCTTGCCCTGCTTGCCAATACGAAGAAATCTGTAAAATAGCAGGACCTGATAACCCCCTGTGGGTGAATAAGATATTTTCTCTAAATTGTTTGCCACTTTCACTGGTAACTAAACAGTCGATACTAATGCCAGATAAACCATCAAACCTTTGTTTATCGTGATCATGTAAAGTAAATGGCACTAATGCTGCGGTAGTTGGGACGACTTTTAAACCGAACTGCTCTGCAATTTTATAACCTAATGGACTGCCACCCAGTTTCGGCATAGTTAACCCGCCAGACGCAACAACGAGTGACTGACACAAATATTCATCTTGATTAGTGGTAACTAAATAACCTTGCTCGTTTTTAGCAACAGACAAAACTTCATTACGCAGCTTAATTTCAACGCCAGCCCAATCACACTCAGTTAATAAAATATCGACTAAGTCTTGTGCACTATTGTCGCAAAATAGCTGGCCATGCAAACGCTCGTGGTAACTCAAACCATGACGTTCAACAAGCTCGATAAAATCATTCGAGCTATAGCGGCTTAAACAAGATTTTACAAAGTGTGGATTTTGGCAAAGATAGTTTTCAGCAGTGGCGACTCTGTTGGTAAAATTAGAACGCCCTCCACCACTAATAAGTATTTTACGCCCAGCTTTTTTACCCATGTCTAATACCGCGACCGACTTACCGCGATAACCAGCCGTAGCTGCACACATTAACCCAGCTGCACCCGCACCAATAATTACTACGTCGAACTTTTGCACACTAAACCTTTTCAAACAACGTTTATAGAAACGCGCGCATTGTAACACAAGAATACATTAAGCCATTTTTTTACCCGTCAAAATGCAGTATCCTACGGCGATTGCAATTAACCCAAATGGTTGATTAAAAATGAAACAAACACTTAAACAATTACAAAATTTAAAGGGCAACACCCGTATTAGCATGTTAACGGCGTACAACTGCCCTGTTGCGCGCAGTATTGAACAAGCAGGTGTACCTATTATTTTAGTTGGCGATTCTGTCGGCATGGTTGAAATGGGCTTTTCGAGCACCCGCGATGTGACTATGGAACACATGGTTTACCATATTGGTGCTGTGCGCCGTGGCGCGCCTAATACCCATATTATTGGTGATTTACCTCACCTGTCTTATGAAAGTGTTGAAGACGCTGTTTCCAATGCAAAAAAATTGGTTGCAGCAGGCGCTGATAGCGTAAAACTTGAAGGACCTTATTTTGATGCGGTAAAAGCTATAGTTGCAGAAGGCATTGAAGTTGTTGCACATACAGGTTTAACCCCACAAAAAGCCACTAGCTTTAAAAAGGTCGGTAAAGATGCAGCCGAGGCCGAACAAATTTTACAAGATTCAGTTGCGCTACAACAAGCTGGCGCAGGCATGCTAGTGTTAGAACATATACCTGCAGAGCTCGGCCTTAAAATTACCCAAGCTTTAACCATTCCTACAATTGGAATTGGCGCGGGTGGTGACACTGACGGGCAAGTTTTAGTCATTAACGATGCATTAGGCATAGGTGATTATTGGCCGCCATTTTCCAAACAATATGCCCATGTTACTGAAACGATTTCGCAAGTGTGTGCCAAGTACAGACAAGAAGTGGAAAATAAACAATTTCCTTAACTGAAAAAATAAAGATTTAAATAGATGAATATTCCTGCTGATTTTCAAGCAACAACAACCGAGTTAAAAGATAAGGTTATTTTAATTACTGGTGCTGGTGATGGTATTGGTAAAGCTGCCGCTATATGTTTTGCTAAACATGGCGCTGAAGTTATTTTATTAGGCAAAACTACTAAAAAGTTAGAAGCTGTTTACGATGAAATAATGGCTTTGTCGCCTGAGTTTGATATAAAAGAGCCAGCTATTATCCCTTTGGATATGAAAGGCGCAAGCAAACAAAACTACATTGATATGGCGACTACCATAGAACAAACTTTTGGTCGCTTAGATGGCTTATTACACAACGCCAGTGCGCTTGGTAGCATTATGTCTTTTGAACAATTTCCAGAAGATATGTACCAAGAAGTAATGCAAGTTAACGTAAATGCGCAATTTATTATGACCCAAGCTTTGTTGCCTGTGTTAAAAAAATCACCAAGTGCTTCTATTGTTTTTACCAGTTCAAGTGTTGGCCGCAAAGGTCGCGCATTTTGGGCTCCCTATGCAATTAGTAAATTTGCAACTGAAGGCATGATGCAAGTATTAGCGGATGAATACGACAATACTAAAATGCGTTTTAATAGCTTAAATCCAGGCGCGACGGCAACTAATATGCGCCGTAAGGCTTACCCTGCTGAGGATCCAACCACACTTAAACAGCCGCATGAAATTATGCCAACTTATTTATATTTAATGTCTGATCAAAGTAAAGACATCAGCGGCCAAGCATTAACGATTAACCGCTAAAGACACTCGTCTAAGCAAACCGTTTGAATCATTGGAGTCAAATAACAGTTGGCTCCAATATTCCCCGCCAGAAAAAGAAAAAACCAACTAAAATTCAAAAATTTAGATCACACATCTAACTAAGCTCGCAAAAAATTTAAAATTATTTTATAACCAAGTGACACAAATTAGGTTTTGATTCGACCAATATAGGAAAGCGACAAAACAAAAAGGGAACCACATGTCACCCCACTTTCTAAATCTGATAAAACAGCAAGAACAAAAGCTGAATTTTATTGCACGTAGATACAGTGCAAAAAATGAAAGCGACGATCTATACCAAGAAATTGTTTTGCAATTATGGCGTAGCTTTCAAAGCTTTAGTGCTGAATCGACTTTTGAGACTTGGATGTACAGAGTTGCGCTTAACACAGCCTATAGCTATGTACGCAAAGATAAAACTCGAGTTTCAACAGTATCAGACGTATTGGTGGAAACAGAAGCGTCTGATTTAGCTTCATCCCCTGCTTGCCAAGCTGACTTGCTGCTGCAGTTTGCCGAAACTTTATCAGAAACTGACTCAGCAATTTTAATTATGTACTTAGACAACTTTACCTCAGAACAAACTGGCGATGTTCTAGGTATAAGTGCAAATGCAGTTCGCCAACGTTTAAACCGAATCAAAACCTCTTTTGAACAAAGCACATTAGGAGCTTAACAATGAAACTTGAAGATGCAAAAACCGCAAATATTTTCGCCGAGGATTCAGCTGTACCTAGTATCGACTTTAAACAAATTAGACAGCAGGCAACAAAGTTTGAAAAAACACTGAAACGCCGTGACTTTACCGAAACAGCTTTGGCATTTTTACTGGTGCCTGTTTGGTTGATAGCACTCAATTTTTCCGTAAGTATTATTCAAACTATCGGTCTAATCTTAGCGACTGTAAGTTGTTTATATATACCATGGAGAATGTATCAAGCCCGCAAAGTACAAGTAACACCCGATGCTGCCGACAATATTAAAATTTTCTTAAACAGACAAATTGACAAAATTGACCGTCAGATCGAATTACTCAGCAATGTGGTTAAATGGTACATCGCACCAATTGCAGTTAGCGTTTCTTTAATTCACTTGGGTTCACAAGTCACAGAAACTGGAATGCCAGTATTCGATACTTTTCAGATTGGCTACCTTATAACCGTTTTATTAGTTGCAATTGGCATCTACTGGTTAAACAAGCGAGCTATTAAAACTCAGCTACTACCAGAAAAAGAACACGTATTACAACAGCTAAAACAACTCAGCAGTTAAAAGAGTTCAATGTCGTTATCAAATTTTGGTTCAGCGACTTTACCGTGCTGAACCAAATCTTGGTAATAAGATACACAATTTCGCCCATGGCTTTTAGAAAAATACAAAGCTTTATCCGCCTGGCCCACCAAAGTGGTAGAAGGACACATTAAATCGACTTTGGTAACACCTGCACTAATGGTTACCCTGCCAATTGTTGAAAAATGATGTTGTTCAACACTTTGTCTAAACCTATTCAACACCATTAACGCGGTATCTTCGGTGGTCGCGTCTATGATGACAATAAATTCCTCTCCACCATATCTAAATAACAAATCTTCTTTACGAAACTTTTTTTGCATTAGCTTAGATATGGTAATCAGGACCTCGTCACCATATGCATGCCCATAGGTGTCATTTATCGTTTTGAAATGGTCAATGTCAATCAGTGCTATCCAATAGTGGCGTTTTTCAGCATCACTACGACCTTGTTGGGACGAATGCTTTTTTAATGCCTGCGCGTGTTGTAATAATTGCTCTAACCGCCCATCGAGTGTTTTGCGGTTATATAAACCAGTTAGCGTATCTTTTTCAGCTTCATTAATCAGATAAGATAAATTGCAATAAATAGCGACAAAATTATCAACAACCGCCTGCTGTTCGGTTCGTTGCTGGATATTGTTTATTTCAATAAAACCATAGTGAATACCCAGTTTAGACAAAGGCCACACACAGCGGCTTTCATCCGCTTGCATATGTTGATTTGAGTAGCAACGAGCGAACAATGGGTCTTGCTGCAATTGCGCAAAACTTTTAGTCACCAGCTCACTTTCGTATTTACTTAAAGTATTCGACTGCGTAGATACAACATAATAAAAAGAATCTACATGAGGAATCGCGCGGTACAAGTTGATATTAGCATCACCTAGTAAGTTTTTTATCGCCAATATTACGATTTGATCTAAACTCAACCTGTCTTTGACATTGGTAACATCAACAACCTTGTCGATAAGTTGGTTAGAGTCAGCGCTCATTACACCATACCTCAACACTTTGTATTATGAGATACTAGTATAGCTGACTCTAGTTTATTTAGTTAACTATATAAAGTTTTTATTTGTTGAGCATAATAACCATTGATCTTTCTGTTTTCGGAATTATATCTTGCGCACTACCTAGCAACGAAAAAATTGTAATAAATGGAGAGACATTTATTATCAAATACGTTTCATTATCTATGGATGGCAAAATTACAATAACCCTTTATGATGAGAAAAACTGTGTTGATATAAGCCGAAATATGAAAGAATTTCAAAGTACATTGACGGATTAGCTGTCTATCTTTCTATATATTCACTTTTGGCTTTTGAATTCAAGAATTAGAATTGGCTTAATGCCACAACAAAAAAACTGTATAAATAAACAGCACCCATAGATTTTTCTCAAAAAATATGAGAACTTATATCTAAGATAAAAGCTGTTTAATACATGCGATGGAATATTATGAACAAACTAAAAAAAAGCATTAATGTAAGGTTTTTCTCGATTGAAGCTGAGGGTAATTTTTTTTCTGAGTTCGTTTCTAATTATCAAGCTAATCTAAACAATGATAATCATACGAGAATTATTGGGATTCGAAATAAAAAGCATTTAATAAAAACCTCTGAGAGCGTCCAACAAGCAGATATAGACATATACCCTGTCACAGTTGTTCGTGAGAGAAATACATGGCAAACAAAAGCAACTAGTGATGGTAAAATAACGTCTATAGCCATAAATCAAGGAATAATTGGAGATCCTTTCTTTTTTTCAATTATCCCACAGTTAAAAGTAGTACTTGGATTTACATCGGGACCAAGCGTAAGTTTAAAGAGTGTAGGAAAAACTTTGCTGGATCAATTTACCAACAGCAGAGACAATAAAGTTAAACTTGAACTTATTCCAAAAGAAAAAGAGTTTTCAAAACTAACCGAAATTGCAGACTACAGTAGTTTGCACTTTAAAATAGGAACATCTTCACTTTCAGATGTATCTGAAAACGCACCTCAACTAATTAAAGACCTAAGTAGCGCACCATTTATTGAAGGTAATATGCAATTAGCCTTAGATTTTGATATTGATGAAAACGAAGATACAGGTCTTTCCAAACAAAGTGTAATTGAAATAATAAATTACTTATCAAACCACGATGACTGTACGTTGCTTAAAGTCAAGGGTAAAAATGGTAGTGTTTAGAAATCTGTGTCACTCAAT
>NZ_ARZY01000064.1 GCF_000568405.1 Catenovulum agarivorans DS-2 | reverse complement strand
AACAACAGCAAGATGGCCAACAACAGCAAGACCAACAAACGCAAGCTGAAAAGAATAAACAAGAGCAGTTGCAAAAAATGCTCGAAAACGCGCAACAAAATGGCGAAGAGTCAGATGAAAATGGCGAGCAGCAAGTTATGCAGCCAATGACTGAAGAACAAAGAGCCGAGCAAGAGCAACAACAAATTATGCGTAAATTGTTAAATAAAGTAGATGATGATCCTTCGTATTTATTACGCAGAAAAATGCAACTTGAATATCAACAACGACGTCGTTCTCAAGCACCAACAGGAGTAACACAGCCTTGGTAACAATTAAAAAAACATGCTTGTTAATTAGTTTAAGCTTAATTGCGTTAGCTAAATCTTATGCACTAGAAGTGGTTGCAAGTGTCAGCCAAAACCCAGCAGTGCTCAATGAGTCAATCGATTTGGTTGTTACTGTTGATGATAAAGTCGATAGCTCAATCTTTAACTTTAACGTACTTGAAGATAACTTCAGAGTGTTAGGGACATCCGTTAGCCAGCAAACTCGGATGGTGAACTTTGATACCACTAGAGAAACGCGTTTTACCACAAGATTAATCCCCAAAGCACAAGGTACATTTACCATTCCAGCATTTAGCTACAATGGAGCAAGTTCAACACCGATCAAACTTGAGGTTGTTGGAAGGCCAAACCAACAAGGGCAAGCTCAAAACAAAGATATATACATTGAAGCCCAACTTTCTGCTGACTCTGTGTGGCTACAACAACAGGTAAGCTACACAGCTAAATTATTTATTGGGGTTAACTTAAACAGCGGCTCACTCACCCAGCCTGAAATCCCTGGTGCGCTCGTTGAACAACAAGGCAAAGATAAAGAAAGCGAGACATTAGTCAATGGCCGACGTTACCGAGTAATAGAGCGTACTTACTTGATCACCCCGCAACGCAGCGGTGAATTTGTGATTGATGGTCCGTTATTTCAAGGCGAAGTTGTTGATGGTCGACGCAGTCAATTTTTCTTTAATCAAACTAAAACCATAACGCGTACGGGCCCATCGCTAACATTAGATGTTAAACCAATTCCTGACAATTACGCAGGTCATTGGTTGCCTTCTGAGCTGGTTATGCTTAACGATGAGTTATCCCCGCCTCAACAAACATATCCGGTTGGCGAACCAATCACTCGAACAATCACCTTGTCCGCATTAAATATCAGTGCCGAGCAATTGCCTGAATTACAAATTGACTATCCAGATAGCTTTAAGGTTTATCCCGATCAGGCCCAAACTCATACTAGCTCGCGCGATAACCAAATTATCGCCCAACGCATTGAAACCGCGGCAATTGTCCCAAGCAAAGCGGGCGAATTTGTTCTACCGGAAATTCAGCTAAGTTGGTGGAACACTAAACGAGAAAAAATGGAAACAGCCACCATTGCCGAACAAACCATTAAAGTGGTGGCAAACCCAAGCCAGCAAGTTGTGCCTCCAACAGTCAACAACGGCACAGACGCAATTGAATGTATCGATACTTCTGATGTTGAAATGGACAAAGCAACTTTAACTGAAAATACCGCAAATAATACACAACCGGCCAGCTGGTCAACCCCAATCGTATGGGCGCTCGCTATTTTAACCATAATTAGTTGGCTAATCACTTTAACATTGTTATTGATGAAAAAGCGTGACAACCATAAACAAGCGGCGGTAGAAAAATCTGACACTCGTGATGAAAAACTCGCTTGGCAGCAACTGCTTAAAGCACTCAAGTCAAATGACACCAACCTAATTCGCCGCCATGCACAAACTTGGCTAAATTTGCTACTCAATACTCACAGCCACCAAGTGCTGGCTAAATTGATCAAACATGTTAACGATCCTGAATTAAATCAACAACTGGCCCAAATGGAGGCAAGCCGCTATAGTAAAACACCAAGCAGTTGGTCAAGCGAACAACTTAAAAATGCTCTAACTAAACTGCGCAACCAACATTTAGTTGAGAAAAAACCGCAGTTAACTAACTTAAATCCTTAGCGGGCAAAAATGAAAATATTTTCTCGAAATAAATCTGACAATATGTCGGTCTTATCTGACATGAGAGAAAAACAGCGCCAATACGAAGCTTTGGTCAGTGCATATCATAAAGATCTGTACCGCTACGCGTATTGGCTAATTCAAGACCAACACATCGCCGAAGACGTGGTACAAGAAACTTTCCTGCGTGCATGGAAAAGCTTAGATAGCTTGGTAGATGCAAAAGCCGCGAAGTCTTGGTTAATCACCATATTGCGCCGCGAAAATGCTCGACGTTTTGAGCGAAAACAGTTTGATATGAGTGAGTTTGATGAGCCGAACATTTTGGACAAAAGTGCAAATGTCGAATCAGATACTGAGCAATATTGGCTTAACAAACAAATCAACAGACTGCCACTAGAATACCGAGAACCATTAGTATTGCAGGTTGTTGCGGGTTTTAGCGGAGAAGAAATAGCGAACTTGTTGGAATTAAATAAGAATACTGTGATGACAAGGTTGTTTAGAGCGAGAAATATGTTGAAAGAAGCGTTGGATAACAACTCGACGCTAGAGAGGTCCGCGAATGGATGATTTAGAATTCAGACGCACAGTTTTTGCAGATCCAAAACATTTGGATGATGAAATCAAACAAGCAGCTCAAGCCGATATTGGTAAGAAACGCTTCATAGATGACATGCAAAACCTAGAAAATAACATTGAGCAATGCATGAAAGTGGATGTTCCAGAAGACCTTGCAAGTCGCATTATCTTGCGTCAAAGTCTGGAAGAACATAAACGTGAACAAAAAAGTAAAATGACTTGGTATATGGCAACCGCTGCATCCGTTGCATTTGCAATTGGAATTGGTTTTAGCCAACTAAGCACTTCGCCAGAATTCACTAATATCAACCAACTAGCAATGCAACATGTTTATGATGATGCCATGTATCATGCTTCGTTGGATTTGGATGTGCCGCTAAACGAAGTCAATGCTAAGCTAGCGGGTTATGGTGCTGAATTTACCGACTCTATCGGTCATATTTATTCTGCTAACTATTGCCAAATGCAAGCCATTCGCGCACTGCATTTAGTGGTTGATGGACAGCAAGGACAAGTAAATATTTTTGTGATGCCTAAAGCTGACCTCAAGTTAGATTGGCAACATATAGCAGACGGGAAAATGCAAAGTAAAGCTTCACGCCTAGAAGTAGTTGATGTCATTTACGTTGCACCTAAACAAGAAAACATCCAACAAGTACAAAGTCATATCGAAAATAAACTGAAGTGGCGCACCTAAAGCGCCCTTTTTATACTCAGCTTAACCAAGTTGTCATATTGGCGTAATCTAGCTGTCACTACGGTCATTTAACGTGTTGTACCATCATAAATAGTCTAAAAGATGGTTAAAATAACATGTTTAAAAAATCACTACTTTGCGCTGCAGTACTCACAGGTTTATCGGCCTGTAGCTTAGAAATTTCTACCGACGATCAGGCTGATATGCCACAAGGCGACGTTCAAGTCAACATGGACGTTGTTGGTCGTGTGGTATTAAATCCACAATCACCGGAAGGCGCAGCTGAGATTGTTGCATTCCAAAAATCGACTGGCTACATCTATGCAATTAACAGCTCTGGCGATGAAGCAACGGTTGAAGTTATCGATTTAAATGGTGTGGATGCCAATGCATTAACCGCAGATGTTGAAGGTGTTATCAACAATGAAAACTTAAGCATCATGTACACGTTAAAAGTGAATGATGATGTTGATGGTGATGCAAACAGCATAGCCATTCACGACGGTGAAGAACTATTAGCAGTTGCTATGGCCGCTGAAACAGGCACTAAAGGCAAGATCGCATTTTATGATATCTCAGGTGCGACGCCTGCTTTCATCAAAGCAGTTGAAGTCGGTTATCTACCAGATATGGTGACTTTCAATAACGCAGGTACGCAAGTGCTAGTGGCAAACGAAGGTGAACCATCAGACGATTATTCTGTTGACCCAGAAGGTTCAATCTCAATCATAATGATTGCAAATGGCGTAATTGCCAACCAAGCATTAGATTTAGATTTTGCAGATTACGACAACAAGAAAGATATGTTGGTCAGCCAAGGTGTTAAGTTTGCAAACCCAAATGGCGCATCGGTAAGCCAAGACTTAGAGCCTGAGTACGTGGCTGTTAGCAGTGACGACAAAGTTGCATTTGCAGTTATGCAAGAAAACAACGCAATGGCTGTGATTGACCTAAGCAACAAAGAAATCAAAACCATTTATGGTTTAGGCTTTAAGAACTGGAACATGTATAAAATCGATGTTTCAGACAAAGACTCTGGCATTGAGCTGAAAAACTACGAAAACCTATATGGCATGTACCAACCTGATACAATTGCAGCTTACACAGTTGATGGTAAAAGTTATGTAGTAACTGCGAATGAAGGTGATGCGCGTGAATATATTGATGATGCATTGTCAGGCGGCAGCGTAGAAGATGAAAACAAACAAGCATGTGAAACTAAGCATCCAAATGGTTTATATGATTTTGATGACGGTGAAGAAATTTGTTTCTCTTATCTAGAAGAATATCGTATCAAAGACTTAGACGACATCGCACCATTGAGCGCTGATTTGCAAGCTATCTTCGATGAAAATGGCGGTAAAGATGGCTTTGGCCGTTTAAAAGTAACCACTGCACTTGGTTACAACGCAGCTAACGATGAATACGAAAACTTATACGCATACGGTGCGCGTTCGTTCTCAATTTTTGATGAAATGGGTAACTTAGTATTCGATTCAGGTGATGATTTCGAAATGTACACTTCATTGATGCATGGCGAAGCTTTCAACAACGATGAAGATGTTAACGAAAGCGACACTCGTTCAGATGCAAAAGGCCCAGAACCAGAAGCATTGGCAATCGGAAAAATTGACGGACGCACATACGCATTCATCGGCTTGGAGCGCATGGGCGGCATTTTCGTTTATGACATTACCGACCCATACAATGTCAGCTACTCTAACTACGTAATAAACCGTGGCTTAGTTGAAGATGCAGACATTACTGGTGACCTAGCACCTGAGGGCATGAAATTTGTCGATGCAGCAAACAGCCCAACTGGCACACCACTATTAATAGTTGGTAATGAAATTTCTGGCAGCGTAAGTGTGTGGGAAGTTTCTGTAGATAAATAGCTAAGAAAGAAGAATAGCAATAACTAAAAGCAAAATTTCTTTTTCAGGGATGAAAAAGCGAAGCGTACATGGAAGTATTCACAGCGGTTTTGCGTTAGTTATGCTGTTCTTATTTCGTTTCAGCATATTGGTCAGAAATTAAAGTTTTGCTCTAAATTATTGCTCAACCTTTAATTAGTAACCAATCTCAAATCCGGTGGAAAATGTGTAAAAAATGGCGTTATCGTTTGTCGATAACGCCATTATTGATCTAGGCTTAAAAGAATTAACTTACCTTCGAACTAGAACCGAAAAAGGAAATTTATTTTGGCTCAACCTATCGATAAAACAAAAATTGAAGCTGCGTTAAAAGGTTTTACCATACCGCCTCGTCCCGATTTACTGCTCGCATTGCAAGCTGAGTTAGACACAGGTGAACCCAATGTTAAAGCTATCTCCAACTTGATTAGCAAAGACATTGCTATTTCTGGTTTTGTGTTAAAAGTAGTCAACTCACCTGTATACGCACTCACTCGTCAAATAGATAGTGTGCAACAAGCTTGTATGATTCTAGGTGCAAAACGAATCGTTCAATTGGTACGGAGCATATTGTTAAGATATAACGTTGGTGATAATAAACCCGATCCATTTATCAATGCCATTTGGGATACATCTACACAATTAGGTGAAGCCTGTATGGTAATATGCCAGCATTTGCGTTTAGATGTTGGTGATGAAGCTTATTCTATTGGTATGTTTAATAATGCTGGCATGGCACTCATTTATAGTATGCATAAGCAGTATCCAAGCATTATCGAAGAAGCCTACTGCACCGAGAATATAAATATAGCTTCCGCTGAAGAACTGCGGCTCGGTACATCACATGAATTACTCAGCTTTATGATTGCTGAATCTTGGGGGTTATCGCACGATGTATGCAATGTCTTAGCCTACCATCATTCGTGCCAAGCAATTTTTAATACCGGTACATTTTACGAAAAACAACTATTGTCAGTGTTAAAACTAGCTGAGCATATATTAGAAATACCTAGCACTCTAGGCCAAACTCATTTAGATTTTGAATGGAAACTGTACAGCGAGCAAATTCTAGATATTTTAGAACTAGAAGTGTTTCATCTAATTGATATAGGCGAACACCTGCACCAATGTGGTATTGAAAATCAATACCACATGGAAAGGCCAAATTGACATTTAGCAGTAACGCAAAGCGTATTTTCGACCACCTAACATCAACATAATTGCTAGCAACCAAGTTAAATTAGGCTCAGGTACACTATTAATTTGTTGAATAGAAAAATCACCGCTAATCTCTAATTCGTATGCACCAGCGAGTGTTGGGTTATACGCTTGAGTTGTAACAATAATTTGGAATATTTCCCCTGTAAAGACGGGTGAAAAGATACCGGTCGAAGTCGTGCTTCCATTACCCACACCATAAGACATATCATTATAAGGTGTGTCTGATCCTATCGGCCAGTTTGGTAAGCTCATGTCACCCCAAGCTAGCCATATGCCCCACCCATCACTGGTTACATCGAAATCGATATCTGTGGTTGAACCCGCTGTGACCTCAAAAAGGTCGTAATAAAATCCGCCAGTTACGTCTACAGCCAAATGATCCGAATTATCTATTTGCCCACTAATTAGCGTTGCACTAGCCAATTGAGAAAATGAAATGAAAATAGTTGCAACAAGAATGCACTGAATTCGCTTAATCATGCTTACCTCACAGTTAAACTATTATATGAAACTAGACTTAGGCATAGTTCGTGCCGCAAAAATAATAGTCTATTTATCAGAACGATAGATACACCAAACATATATAAGTGTAAAATTAACTGACACTAGCCAAGATGAATTTAACTATATACGCCTGGTCAGTAAACTGGTGGCCCAACCGTAATATTTTAGTGACTATAGCCGGATAGTACCTTGGCTAAACAAACATGCCTCACCACTGATAATAACACGTTCGCCTTTAAGCTCTGTATGCAATTGACCACCTCGTTTAGATAGCTGTTTTGCATACAGGCTCATTTTATCTAGCTTGCCGGCCCATAATGGAATTAAATGCGTATAAGCTGAGCCTGTTACAGGGTCTTCATTAATTCCGCATTGCGGCGCAAAAAAACGGCACACAAAATCACAATCATCGCCTTTGGCTGTGGCTACCACAAAACGTTCGGCTATTTGCGTCAAAGCCAAAATATTCGGTTTCAGTTCGACTATTTGTTGTTGGCTAGCGAACTCTAAAACTAAATATTCACCTTGATAACTGGCTATTGGTTTAATATTAAAACAGTTCAACCAGTCATCTTGCATTGGTACAGGTTCAGGCATTTGATTGGGAAAATTGAGCCCATAGCCATACTGATTTTTTTCAACCTGCAACAAGCCTGATCTTGAGGTGAAAGTAATCAGTGGTTTGCAATAAGATAAATGCTCATACAATACAAAAGCTGACGCAAGTGTTGCATGGCCGCATAAATTAATTTCAGTTTCTGGGGTAAACCATCTAATATGATATTGCCCTTGCTCTTCGACAAAAAAGCAAGTCTCTGATAAATTATTCTGCTCGGCAATTTTTTGCATTAATTCATCATCGATCCAACTTTCAAGCGGTACTATGGCAGCAGGGTTTCCTGTAAAAGGCCCGAACGAAAAAGCGTTAACTACATATTGAGTTAAATTTATTGGCGTTTGCTTGTTTGTCATTTCATATCCTTCTTTAACTGAGCAGAACACTGCCTATGCTGACCATTATTAGCTGGGTAAAAACTCTATTGTCCATTGAGTTTCGGTATCAGCCACGTCTTTGCTGGCAAACTGAATACCACGAAGTTTAATCATTAAACGTCGTTCTAATTTAGCATCATTTAGCTCACTACTGACAATAGACACCTGGCTAATTTCACCTGTCGAGGTTACCACCATATCAAACACAACTTTACCCGCCAATAAAGGATTTTTACGCAAGGCTCTATTATACAATTGATACAAACTTGCTTTGTGCGCTTCCAAGGTTTGACGAATTTCTTGCTCTGAACGGCTGGCTAACTCGCCGCCTTCAGATGTTTCATCCGCTATATTTTCTTCATCATTGCCGTATAAACCTAAGTCTTGTAACTGCTCGTTTTGTGCTAAACGCATTTGTTGATTTGGCACAGCATCCGCTGGTTCAGCAGCGTCCACTGTTGCCACTTGTGCTTGCTGCATAATCACAGCTTTTTTACCGGCAGCGGCATCTAACATATCCCGTTTAAACTCAGTTTGACTTTGTTTGCCCTGTTTTAGCGGCTGCTTGGGTTGCTCTACTTTTACCGCATCACGCAGTGCAAATAACGAGTCTTTCATTGCCGCTAAACCCGCCTTTTGCGCAACTTTTTTTGCTGCCGCTTTTGCTGCTTGTTTTTTCTCGACAGGCGTTGGCTCGGGTGGTTTTTCTTCTACGATTTCTTGCGGTGCTGGTTCAGGTTTTGGTGGTATTTTTTTATCTAACACAACTTTTGCTAATTGTGGTGGTAAACGTGTTTGTTGCTCGCGGGTTAACTCAGGTACTTCAATATTTGGCACCACAACCGCAACCACAAAATATCCAATAAATAATACCGCCAATATTTGTTTAAACAGTTTGTCAGAATAACCACCACTTGCTAACCACTGTGATTCCATTTGCATGCTTGCTGTTGTCATAACCAGACCTCTTAACTCGCTTGAACAGGTTTAGATTTTTGCTCAACCGCAAGCGATAGATCACGGTAACCAACTTCAGCACAAATCGCCATCACTTCTTTTAACAGAGCGTATTCAGTTGTTGCATCACCCAAAATAGTTACAGGCCAGCCTGACTCTGGCGCTTTTATACTGCCGTTTTGCAGTTTTTTATCCAAATGAAACTTAAGCTCTTGTTCAATGCTTTGTTTAATTTTATCCAGCTCTGTTAACGCAGCTTGTTTGTCCCTGCCCTGCCAGACTAATCTTTCGTGCACTAGGATCTTGTTGGCTTGAACCGTTATCGTAATATTTTCTTTCGGCAAAGATTCCGCCACAGAAGCAGGTAGAGTGAGCTCTTTATTATTTTGCAGCACCCGCACTTCCGACTGATTAACCATCAAGAAAAATACCAAAATGGTGAATATATCCATTAATGAAACGAGATTTAATTTAGCCCCTGCGGCGTTACGTTTTCTGTGTTTTATTTGCCGACGTACTTTTGCTGATACACGCATAATTACAACTCCTCTGCAGTCGATTCAGCCGACTGGCTAGTGGGTGCATCACCCAATGAAATATCTGGAAACAGCTCAGCATCAACTAAATTAGCCGCCACCACCGCTTTAAACGAACGCACAGTATCCATGGTTGAAACGATAGTTTGGTAGTCGGTATTTTCCGCCAGTAGTAAAACGATGTCTGATTTGTCTATTTTTTGCTGCTGGAACGTTTGTTTTAAACTTTGTAAATATTCAGACAACTCTTGATACGGATACCTGCCATCAGCCTCTTTGGCAAAAGCTTTGAGCATAACATTGCTTGGATAATTTAGAGTAAAACCCTGCTCGTTAACTACAAGCTCAAGTATCTGTTGCTCAGGATCAGCTTCACTTTCCCCTTCTGCTTGTGCGGGTAATTGAATATTTAAAATGCGTATTTGTGAAAAGACTAAACTCAACAACAATACAGGTACTAGCACTATCATTAAGTTCATAAATGATGTGATATCCAACTCAGCATCTTGCCGTACCTTTTTTAGTTTTCTTCTTCCAAAAGCCATATTTAAACCTTTTTCAATTTATCCTTTTTGTGCGCCATATTGCACAATCCAGTTAAGCAGCTGCCGAACCAGTGGCAATCGTCGGCACCAAAGCATAGTTTTCGTAAAACCGCTAAATTCAGAGGCGACTATTCATCCCTGAAGGTGAGGCCCTGTCGTCGTCCCTGACTCCACCTCATCAGACTGCGAAGCGGTGCTTCGGTTCTGATTCGCCCATGAAAAAGAAATTTTGCTCTAAACTATTGCTTCGATACCTCCTGAATTACCAACAGTGTTGCCAAACACCCAACTCAACCAGCAACTCGAAACTCATAAAACCCAACCACTATCTGACAGAGCACAGTTAAACAATCATGCGAAAACGCTTAACGTGCCAACAACTCCAAACCCCATAACTCAACTCTGTCATGTTGCACAATCGAGTTTGGCAATTGAGCAATAATTAGGAGCAAAACTTC
>NZ_ARZY01000063.1 GCF_000568405.1 Catenovulum agarivorans DS-2 | reverse complement strand
AAGCTATTTATTGCTTAACTGATCGGCATTAGCCGATGGCGGTTTTTTTATCTTAAGTCTTTTCGGTCTACTTAGAGTTTTAGCGATATCTCTTTTTGTTGGACATCACCATTTAAGTTGTCTATAGTGACTCTAACCTGGCCATTCACACCACCTTTAATATCTGATGCTAATATTTTAGCGCGATACGGTGGAGTGAAGTCTGTTGCGCCCATTTGATAAACACCTTGGTGATTAACAAATTCAGTGGTGACTTTATACAAACTTGGTTGTTGTGTAATACCAGACAAATCATACTCAATATTGATAAAATCAGGTGAGCGCTTGTCTACCTCAGCGGTAACCACTTTAATATCGCTTGCTATCACAGGATTTATCCTGTCGTTTGCCTTATAAATCACAAAGCCTAGTGCTGGTACATTTACAGTCACTGAACCATTTTGTGCTTTTAATGGCAGCTTGGCACCATAAAGCGGCTGATATTGTTTGCTACTTGCATCTAGTACCACCTTTTTCTGTTCTGTTGACGAGTTAAATACCAACAAATATTCCTGCTGTTCACTACGCTCTATACGCGAAAACGCATAAATCCCAGGTTCCTCATCTGCATGACGAGTCAAATGAATGCCTTTTCTGAGTGCAGCGTGAGTTTTATAGATATCAGCAAACTCAGCCAATTTCAGGTAAATTGGGTGGGTTTGATCAAAATTATCATCTGCGGTGGTTTTATCTGTCCCCAACAAATTATTGTCATTATAACTGGCAGTCACTGATGGCATCATATCTTCACGCGCAGCTTGATCATTACCGTCACCGGTAAAACCTTGTTCATCACCGTAATAAACAACTGGAATGCCCCGTGCAAAATACATAAAGGCGTGGGTCAGAATGCTCCGTTGGGTCTTTTCAGCTTCACTAGAGTCAGGGAAGTTATTGTTTAAGAATAAGCCAATGCGCCCCATATCATGATTAGCAATGAAGGTTAATAGCTGGTCTGGAGA
The DNA here is from genome assembly GCF_000568405.1 of Catenovulum agarivorans DS-2. Taxonomy (GTDB): domain Bacteria; phylum Pseudomonadota; class Gammaproteobacteria; order Enterobacterales; family Alteromonadaceae; genus Catenovulum; species Catenovulum agarivorans_A. Next base: position 10,344 of record NZ_ARZY01000063.1, on the reverse strand, counting down.
GCTATCTGCATCTCTATAGTAATCGTCATCATCGAACAATTGCTCAAGTTTTTGAGGGCTCTCTGTATTTGCAAACACAGCATCAGCATTGCCTTGCAAGCCAAAATCTAAGATTGCTGGCATTTTGCCAATCGTGGTAAAACGACTTAAAAATGCAGGATCACCATCATATACTTCGCCAAACACATGGAAGTTGGGTATGCCTTGTTCTTTGGCATGTTGCATAATGGCTGGAGAGAATTTTTGCCAGAATGACATATCAACGTGTTTCACTGTATCGATTCTAAAACCGTCTGGTTTAAAGTTAGTGATGATATTTTTGTAAATATCAATAAATCCATCAACCACTTCTGGCATACGAGTGTTTAAATCGTCTAGGCCCATGAAGTCACCGTTAACTGCACTCTCACCATGCCACTTACTATCACCTTGGTTATTGTAATATTTAGGATCATTCAACCAAGCAGGTACTTTTAAGTTTTCTTCGCCTTCAACGATAAATGGCGTATAGGTATCTCCCTGAGCGAGCTGCTCCATGTATTTGTAATCACACAAATAGGTTTCGGTATTTCTGTGACTACCATCAGGATAATGACATTCTTTATACTTAATTACATCAGCCGTATGATTGGTAATAATGTCAAAAAAGACTTTCATACCTTTGCTGTGCGCGGTATCAATTAAGTCTTTTAGATCATCATTGCTACCGAAGTGAGGGTCTAGTTCAGTGAAATCGACTACCCAATAACCATGATAACCCGCACTTGGCCCTTGCATCGCCCTATTTCGCAAAATTGGTGTTAACCAAATGGCGGTTATCCCCATATCTTGCAAATAATCTAAACGATTCTTTAAACCTTGCAAATCCCCACCATGAAAATAACCTTTATGCGTTGGGTCAAATCCGCCACGCGAAATCGGATCTGTTTGCGAACCTTGATCGTTAGTTGGATCGCCATTTTCAAAACGGTCTGGCAGAACAAAATAGAAAATGTCATCTCGTACATCTCTATTTAAATAGTCTTGGTAGATGTCAGCTTTACTGGTAGAGGCTTGTTTAGCCGGTGTCTTGGTTTGTGGTGCTTCAGGTGCATCACTACAGCCAGCAATTGTTAATGTCGACAACGCCAATACCACGGCACTGCAGATCGGAGATAATTTTAACATAGGTAAAAAGTCCTAATTGAGATCTGATTTTTGCTTGTTACTCAAATGTTATAGAACTTTTTCAAATTTTGACAACTACATACGTATGCAGCTTAAGAATTTTTTGCCATCGGCTGGAGATAACACTTTTACCCAGTGTTATCTCAGCTGAGCAGCCTACAGTTAATTAAGCTTTGAGCTTCCAGTTAATGGTTTGTCCAGCATGAAATGGCACGATAGGGTTGCCATTAGGCAATATAATTTGCTCTGGAATTGTCCACTCTTGTTTAACCAAAGTAATGGTGCCTTGGTTACGTGGTAAACCATAGAAGTCGGCACCATGGTGACTAGCAAAACCTTCAAGTTTATCTAATGCGTCTAACTCTTCAAATACCTGTGCATATAATTCTATCGCACTCCAAGCGCTATAACATCCTGCACAACCACAAGCTGACTCTTTTTTGCCTTTCTCGTGTGGTGCTGAGTCTGTGCCTAAAAAGAACTTGTTAGAACCCGTTTGCACTGCAGCACGCAAAGCTTGTTGATGAGTACTGCGTTTAAGTACTGGTAAACAATAATTATGTGGTTTAACCCCACCAACTAATAAATCATTACGATTTAACAATAAATGCTGAGGCGTAATGGTCGCAGCAAGGTTGTCATTGCCTTCCATGACAAAGTCAGCGGCATCTTTAGTGGTAATGTGTTCAAACACTACTTTTAACTGCGGAAATTTCTGAGTAATTTTTGACATGTGCTCATCAATAAAAGCTTTTTCACGATCAAAAATATCAATTTCGTGACGTGTTACTTCACCGTGAATAAGTAATAACAAGCCTACTTCTGCCATAGCTTCAAACACAGGGTACATTGCTTCCATTGCAGAAACAGCCGCGTCTGAATTCGTGGTTGCACCCGCAGGGTACAATTTACACGCAGTTACTCCTGCAGCTTTAGCTTGCTTAATTTGTTCAACAGTTGTGTCGTTGGTTAAAAACAACGTCATTAGTGGCTGAAAATCGCTACCTTGTGGGCGAGCTGCCAATATGCGCTCTTTATACTCCATGGCCATTTCGGCAGTAGTAACAGGTGGAATTAAGTTTGGCATAACAATAGCGCGCTTAAAACAGCGCGCTGTCGCCGGAACTGTCTCTGGCAACATGTCGCCATCACGGAAATGTAAGTGCCAATCATCTGGCGTTTGGATGGTTAATTGGGTCATAAATATCGCTCACTTTCAATTTGTGACCATTATACCCAATTAACGCTATTTCTAAATCACCAGCTGCTGAGAATTATCTTCAGTCGGCGTTTTTTTTCGTCTAACTAATGCCTTTAAGTCTTCTAGCACAACGTACAAGCAAGGGATCATAATCAAAGTGATGAAAGTGGCAAACAGCACACCAAAGGCTAATGAAACCGCCATAGGGATCACTATTTTTGCTTGCAAACTGGTTTCAGAAATTATCGGGATTAAACCGATAAAAGTTGTCAGCGAGGTTAACATTATCGCTCTAAAACGACGACCACCGGATTCAATTACCGCCTGTTTAATGGATAAACCTCGTTGCCGCGCTTTGTTGACAAAGTCGACCATCACCAGCGAGTCATTAATCACCACGCCGGATGCGGCAATAATACCGAATACAGATTGGCTTGAGAGATCTTGGCCCAACAACATATGGCCAAACATAGCACCAATTACCCCAAAAGGTATCACTGTCATAATTAACGCAGGCTGCGAGTACGACTTAAGCGGGATAGCCAACAAAGCATAAATCACCAACATAGATAATATAAAATTGCGCGCTTGTTCATTTAAACTATCCATCTGCTCTTTAATACTACCGGCTAATTCACTGCGTACAGTTGGATATTTGCGCAACATTTCAGGTAAAAAATTACCACTAATGTCGCCTGCTATTTTGTGCGCTTCGGCCACTTTACTGTCAACATTCGCCCAAACAACCAAAGTGCGACTGCCGTTTTCACGCCTAATGGTATTCACCCCATCAACTACTTTAACATTGGCCAACTGCGACAGTGGAATTTCTCCACCTTGAGGTGTGCGAATAAGTACCTGATATATTTGACTGACCGCTTTACGCTCTTCTTTGGGATAGCGCACCATAACGCGAATTTCATCACCGTTGCGTAAAATTCTTTGGGCTTCCAAGCCATACAATGCAAAGCTCACTTGTGAAGCGACATCCGAAAGCGTTAAACCGAGTGAATAGGCCAAAGGTTTAAGTTCAAACTGGATCTCATCGGTTGACACTTCCCAGCTGTCATTGATTTCACTGACCCCAGCTAGCGTGGCTAGTTTTTGTTTAAGTTCATTGCCTGCTTGGCGCAATGTTTGGCCATCAGTACTGAGTAACCGAAAGCTAATATCCCCATCATTCATGCCACCACCGAACAATGCGTCTCGCACGGTTAGTGTTTTTAACCCTGGTATTTCAGGCATGTTTTCTCGCCACATCGCCGAAAATTCAAATGGGTCAATTGGTCTAATTTCAGGATCAACCAATTTAACCTGTAAGTGCGCTGTTGTGCGACTGCGCAAATCGACAGACATATTACCAATCATGCCATAGCCATTATTATCAGCTTTAACTTGCTCGTCTAAGCGTAACAACATGTGCTCAACAGATAATGCCGCTTTTAATGTATCAGATTCTGCAGTTGATGAATTCATCTCTATCTGAATGGTTGGAAAGTCATGCGGAATTTTAGGCGTACCAACAAAGCGCACTAACCCACCTTGCAGTAACCCAACACTGATCATTAAAATTGCAATAAAAACGGTTAACACTGCGTAACGGTAATAGACCGCAAATTGAATAAATGGTTGATAGTAGTTTTCAACAAAACTTTTAATGCCGCGGTCCACATAACCACGGCAATAATCAAACGGGTTATATTTGTTATGCGATTTAGGTTTCATCCCAGCCAAGTGCGCCGGCAAAATCAACTTAGACTCAACTAATGAAAAAATTAAACACAAAATAACAACAAAACCAATTGCTTGTGAAAAAGCCGCACTCGGGCCATCGTCCATCACCATAGGGACAAAAGCAGCAATTGTAGTTAAAACCCCAAAAGTCGCGGGTACAGCAACCCGTTGTGCGCCTCGAATGACATTATCCAGTGTAGAGCCACTTTTTTCGGTTTCAGCTTGGATGCTTTCACCAATGACGATGGCATCGTCAACCACAACCCCAAGCACCAAAATAAAGCCGAACAAACTAACCACATTGATGGTGACATCAATCGATTCCATAGGCAAAAATAGCAATGCACCTAAAAAACTAATCGGTAAACCCATCATCACCCAAAATGCGAGTTTTAACCTTAAAGTTAATCCGAGTATTAAAAACACCAACAAGCCACCAGTTAACATATTGGTTAACATCATATTTAGTCGGCCGTCTAAATAGTAAGTCAAATCGACCCATGGCTCTATATGGACAGATTGAGGCAAAGTTTGTCGTTTTTCATCAATATATTGGTTAACTATATTGGCAATGTCAGAAATGTTTTGATCGGGTGCCGCTCCAACAAAAATAGTTACTGCATTTTCGCCATTAAATTTAGAGTATTGAATGCCTTCAACAAACCCGTCATTAATCGTTGCGACATCACCTAGTTTTATTTGGGTACCGTCAGGCAAATTTATGAGTGGTAGCTGCTCAAATTCAAATCCTCGATACGCTTGGTTTTCCACTCGCACAGATACATAACCATTCTCTGTTCTAATCTGCCCTGCAGAACGATTGGCTGAAAAACTACGTATTGCATTTGAAACATCGACAAAGGATAGGCCATATTCGCGCAATTTATCTTGGCTGACCTCAATTGAAATTTCGTAATTTAAGCCGCTGTAATAATCAGTAACATTAATTTTCGGCAGGTTACGAATTTCATCATGAATGGTTCGACCAAGCTCTTTAAGCTGCGCACTCGACAAAGGCCCATACAAACTAATGTACATAACCTCTTGGCGCGGCTTAGCTCGGCGAATGATCGGTCTCTCCATTCCGTCTGGGAAACTAGATATCGAGTCAATTTGCAGTTTAACTTCGTCAAGCACTTGCTCTGGGTCATAACTGTCATCCACTTCGATGGCAAAATGTGAATGACCTCGATTAGAGAATGACATAACTCGCTTGAGTCCTTGAACCGACTCTAAAGCCTCTTCCATTTTAATAGTGATGCCTTCACTAACCTCTTGTGGCGCGGCACCTGGGTAGGAGGTATCAATATTGATCCAATTAATTTCAAACAGTGGAAACATCTGTTTTGATATAGTTAAAGATGTAAGCAAACCACCAACTATAATGAATAACATCAATAAGTTAGCAGCAACACTGTTCCGGGCAAACCAACTGATTATGCCTTTATTCGTATCCATTAAATGTTCCTTATTCGTCGGCTTTATTGGCTAAAACAGTTTGCGCTTCGGTCTGCTCCGACATATTTGAAGGCGATTTATCTAAATTAGTGGTCAATTTCATGCCTGACACAGGGTAAGCAAGCGCCGACACAATTACTTTTTCATCCTGGCTTAAACCATCGCGGATAATGGCTCGACCGTCTTCTACCCGGTATATATCGACAGTTTTAAATGCCAACTGGTTGTTTTCGTCAACAACCGCCACTTGACCATCTTTAATTAAGTGATAATCAACAACACTTGCTTGTGCGATTAATTCACCAGCGATATGGGCCACGACATAACTACCAAATTCAATTCGGCTATCGCCGTTGCTTGCAGGTTTTAACGCATAAGGGTCTTGAATTTGTGCAACTAAATAGTGCATTCGATTAAGCTTATTTTTAATCCCTTCTGAACGAACAATTTGCGCGTCAAACTGCTGATTGCGACCTTCAATCTCAGTCTCTAATTTAACCATAGCGCCCACCCCACCAGATGGTAAAAATGCCAGTTGCTCTTCAGCAACAGGTAAACGTACCTCGGCTAAACTGACGGCATAAATCTCACCTATTTGCCCACCTTTGTTTGCATAACTGCCTGGGCTAACGTGACGAGCTGAAACAATTGCATCGTACGGGGCGACAACTCTAGTACGCTCTAAATCACGTTTTGCTCGCTGGATGTGTGCTTTTGCTGCTTTAACTCTAGCAATTGCTTGTGCTAACTGCGGCTTGCGTAAGGCCAACTCTGATGGCTCTAAATCAGAAATTTGTTGCCATTCAGCCTTGGCAACCTGAGCTTGAGCTTTTTCTTGCTCTAATTGAGCTTCCGCCGAAGCTAGGTTTGCTTCTGCTTCGGTTAATGCCGCTTGGTAGTCACTTGGATCAATCTGAGCTAAAACTTGTCCCTTTTCTACAAACCCACCTTTAACAAAGGCATCTGCTAATTGGGTTACAACACCCGTGACCTGAGCCACTAAAACCGTATGATACTTGGCCTCAACTTCCCCTTGTGAGCGCACATAAATTTGGTGCTGAGAAACTTGATTAAGTTGAACATCAACAAAAGGTGTTTTATCCGAGGGGGCTTTTTCTTCTGGTGGCTTTTTCATATTCGCAAAGCCGATCATAGCAGCAATCCCTACAGCTAAGATGATCACAGGCAGGATGACACGTTTATTAAGCAGTTTTTCCATATTATTAATGCAAACCTCAGTTTGCACTCCAAATTATAGCCAAAAGTTTAAGGTGTAAATTAGCGCGAAAGACAAGTTGCTATGTTGTATTCAGATTGTAGTGAACTGGTCTGACCTAATTTTATTACATAAGTTCACTTTTTCTTAGCTAAGTTTTGTAACCATATGTAACCTAATCATACTAGCAGAAAGGTTAATCCCTTTGCCACCGCTGCTGCATACGCTGTAAAACGTGCTCGGGTACATTATGCACACTTTGCCACTGCCCTTGGCAAGTAAAAACAATATAATGAATACGCAGTTTTTTAGCCAGTTGCAAATACTTTTTCAGCTCCCATTTACGTACAAACGTATTCGCAACCACCACACTTTTTCCGCTCAATAATGCCGCTTTAGTCTTTTCAAAACAATGCTGATGGGCTTGGGGTAAATATTGAGGATTGAACCGGTAGTGTTTATCGGCTGAATAAAAATACTGATCAGCTTCAAAGTGGCTGAAATTAGGATTGAGTTGCACAATTTTCCGTGCAAGGGTGGATTTGCCCGAACCAGGCAAACCACGCAATAACACGAGTTGTGGATACGCTTTATGCTGGATCTGCTTCAGCAGCTTTTTTGTTTTTAGCTGATTCATTTGCTACCGATACAACTTCACTTGACGCAGGTTTTGGCTCGCCACCTTGTTGCTGGGTTTCAGTTGGCGTTGGGGCAATTGAGTTGGTAATACCAGCCAATGCTTTGCTGCCTAACCCTTCTACCCCGACCTCTCGCAATAAAGCATCAACTAACGGTGCTTGGCTACGATAACGTAATGCAGCATCAGCAACACTGTCGGCGACATTGCCACTTGAAGGCATATCTCCGCCACCGTTTGACCCCATTAAACCACCATTCATTTGCACAATTTTAATACCTTCAATATTTTCCATAGGTTTGACAGATTCACGAACAATCTCAGGTAAATATTTGTACAGAGCAAGTTTAAGCTGATATTCAATTTGCGCTTGTGACAACAGGTTATCCGCTTCATGTAAGGCTTTTTTACCATCAGCTTCTACTCGATAGGTTTCTGCTTTAGCTTCTGCTGCTATCGTTTCAGCTTTGGCTTGCGCTTCGGCAGCAATGCGAATCTTCTCTGCTTGTGCTTGAGCCTCTGTTTTTAATGCGTCAGCTCGGTCAATTGCCGCTGATTTTTCTGCTTCTGCAGCAACTTGAATTGACACAGCCGCTTTTTCAGCAGCTTCTTTAGCGCGCAATAACTCAATATTTTTCTGACGTTCTGCAATGGCCATTTCACGAACACTGATAACTTGTTCTTCAGCTGCAACCGCTGAAGATTCAGCTTTTTTAGCTTCAGCTTTAGCTGCTGATTCTTGTTCTGATTTTGCAGCTAGTGCTATTGCTTTGTCTTGTTCAGCAATTTCTAACAAACTTTGCGATTGAATATCCGCTTCACGCAATCGCTTTTGTTTCTCAATTTCCAAAGCCTCAATTTCTTGCTCTTTGGCAATGCGAGCTTCTTCAACAGAACGCTCTGCAGAGAGCCGAGCCAATTGAGCGGCTTGCTCTTGTAATGCTTTATCTTTTTCTATTTCAGCATTTTGTTTAGCGCGATTCATTTCTATTGCACGTTGTTGTTCAATACGTGCATGTTCCGATTTTAAACCTATTTCAAGCTGTTGCTGTTCAGCTTCTAGGTTACGTTGTTTGATTAAGGTCTCATTTTCACGCTCAATATCGTTACGAACTTTTTTACGCTCTTCGGTAATTTTGGTCAGTTGTGTTAAACCTTCAGCATCAAATGCATTATCAACTCTAAAGTGTTTTGGATCTGTTTGATCCATTGCAGTTAAAGAAACTGATTCAAGTTCTAAACCATTTTTTTCAAGGTCAATACGTACATTGTTTTGCACACGTTGAACAAAATCAGAACGCATTTCGTGTAACTCTTGCATACTCATTTCGGCAGCACTAGCACGTAATACATCAACGAATTTACCTTCAATCAAGGCTTTAAGTGCATCAACTTGTAAAGTTCGTTTACCTAGGGTTTGTGCAGCTGTGGCAATTGCTTCGTGATTTGGTGCCACGCGTAAATAAAACTCTACGGTGACGTCAACACGCATTCTGTCTTTGGTAATTAGCGCTTGTTCGGCGGTACGTTGCACCTCTAGTTTTAACGTGTTCATATTAACAGGAATAATATCCTGCAATACTGGCAGTACGATTGCTCCGCCGTCTTTTATAACTTTTTCACCGCCTAATCCCGTGCGCACAAAAGATATTTCTTTTGAAGCACGTTGGTATAGTTTGGAAAAAATCACCCCAATTAGAACTAAACTGACAATAGATACAGCTGCCACTAATCCTATAAAATACAAATTGTCTAACTGATTTTGCATCATTGCTTCCTTGTTTTGGTTGTTACTACTTTAATTAATTTAACCTGTGAGTTTACCTCACCGTGATTTAGCGCATAATCTTCACAAAAACGCTGCAAGTACATCCGTGTAAGCTTTGCTTTTTCATCCCTGAAAAAGAAATTTTGCTCTAAATTATCGCGCCAACTCACTCTTACAGATTGATTTCTGCCGCGACATCAAATTGTTTGACTAAATAATGCCCAGCCTGTGCTCTTTCAACAATAACCACCTGACTACCTGTTGCGATTTCACCTTGCTCAGGTGCCACCATTAAAAAGTGTTTCTGCTGGAACGAGTCAATAACTTCGGCTTCGGCCGGAAAATTTGGTTTGGCTGTGCCGCGAATAACAGTTGCAGGCATGCCGATAAAAGTTATGGTGCTTACCGCACTAGTTTCGTTTTTGGGTAGAAGTTGCACTAACTTTCGGCCAAAAAATCTCAAGCCAAACAAAGTGGCGACAATAGATGCCAGCAACACAATAATGTTTGGTAGAGGTAAAAATGCATTGAGGGTTAAACCTGCTAATGCAAAAACACTCAATAATAAAGTTAACCAAATAAGAAAAGGTAAACGCCCCAAATTGAGCCAGCTCATTAAACCCGCTAAAGTGCCAAGTGAGCTGGCGTCAAAATCTGCATCTAAGTCGATATCAGGTAGCGCATCGTCCACTAATGATAATAAGCCAACACCTATTAACTGGGCGACACCTTCAAATAAAGCAAGGGCAAATAAAATTGCAAGCGCACTGGTATAGATTACATTTGCGTCGCTTAAGAGAAATTCGATCATGCCAAGTTCCTTTTACAAATTGCCTAACCAAGAATGACATATTATGTCTGCTGTGGGCAAGTCCTTTTTAAGGTTTTGTTAAAGATTTATCGAGATATTAACACTCGAATTAAAATGCATTCACTTACACCGTAATGGAAAGCATCATACAAAAGCGCTGGAAGTGTGCGCTATATGCAAAAGCATTAAAGCATAACTTTCGCAAAACCGCTGTAAATACATCCTTGTACGCTTCGCTTTTTCATCCCTGAAAAAGAAATTTTGCTCTAACTTATCGCTCTAATACTTTTTGATTAGTGTCGCTGTAATAAATACTGACCTAATCTGATCTCAAACAGCGACGCTGCTGCTC
>NZ_ARZY01000062.1 GCF_000568405.1 Catenovulum agarivorans DS-2 | reverse complement strand
CCCCCGCCATAAAGGTGACGGCGTCAGAGATATTGACGTTTTTGCCAATACGGACATGATTCAGCTTCATGCCTTGCTGATAGGTACCAGAAACAATGCGCATAAATGCGATGCGGTCTCGATGTTTTGGATCCATATTCGCTTGGATTTTAAATACAAAGCCGCTAAAGTTTTCTTCATTGGCTTCAACCAAGCGCTCATCTGTTTGTCGCGCCATAGGAGAAGGTGCCCATTCAGTCAACCCATCTAACATGTGGTCCACACCAAAGTTACCCAATGCGGTACCAAAAAATACTGGGGTCAATTCACCCGCTAAAAACAGTTCTTGATCAAACTCGTGTGATGCCCCTATCACTAACTCCAACTCTTCTCTAAGAGTTTCTGCTAGGCTGTCGCCAATTGCTTGTTCCAATTCAGGGTTGTCTAAGCCTTTAATAATTCGCTTTTCTTGTATTGTATGGCCTTGACCTGTTTGGTATAAAATACTTTCATCTCTGTGGATATGGTACACCCCTTTAAACTCTTTCCCACAACCAATCGGCCAAGTCACTGGTGCACAAGCAATATTGAGCTCAGTTTCTACTTCGTCAAGTAACTCCATTGGATCACGAATATCTCGGTCCAACTTGTTCATAAAGGTTATAATTGGCGTATCACGGAGTCGGGTAACTTCCATTAATTTACGTGTTCTGTCTTCGACACCTTTAGCTGCATCGATTACCATTAAACATGAATCAACAGCCGTTAGCGTACGATAAGTATCTTCAGAGAAGTCTTCGTGCCCTGGGGTGTCTAATAAATTGACCAACTTGTCATTATACGGAAACTGCATCACAGAGGTGGTCACAGAGATACCACGCTCTTTTTCCATTTCCATCCAGTCAGATTTGGCATGCTGATTAGAACCACGTCCTTTAACCGTACCTGCGGTTTGCAACGCTTTTCCGAATAATAAAACTTTTTCAGTGATAGTGGTTTTACCAGCATCAGGGTGAGAAATTATCGCAAAAGTGCGTCTGCGCTGGACTTCTTCTAAAAATGACATCAACAAACTCTCTACTAGGTATTGGCAAGTATAAAACGCGGGCATTATACCGAATTCCATCAAATATGCATGATTTTGCCACGTATATATGCCAATAAAACGATATTAACGGTACTTTTGTCGCTAAGTTACCGCTACAATGTTGCTAAGGAAGAACAGACACCAATCACCTGCCCATGCGACTTAACCTAACTGTACTAACATATCTTGGACTTTTATGTTCATTTTTCCTGCCCAGCGTCACCTTCGCCCAGCTCACCGAATTTGAAAAATGCCAGTTACGGCAAATGAAACGAGTGAATGATGATTTAGATGTCGCACAAATTAACCAAATTTGTACACAAATCGAAGCACTAAGTCGTGGCAGCAATGGCGCATTAACCGAACGCTTACAACGGGAACGAACCACCGCATTTAGCCCGTACGTTATTACCCCTCATAGAATGAACTATATTCTGGTAGCCAGTTATACCTCGGGCTATAACGAGCGTGCGTATGAAAGTTCCACCTTGATTGACCCTCAACAGCAAGTTGAAGCTAAAATGCAGATGAGCTTCAAAGTACCGATTAATTATGCCCCCATCTTAAAATATGGTGATGGCTTGTATTTTGGTATGACGATGCAATCTTGGTGGCAAGTCTATAGTGATTTATATAGCAAACCTTTTAGAGAAACCAATTACCAACCGGAAATATTCTATTTTCACCCAACCAAATGGCAGTTGCTGAATACCACAACCAATCTTTTAGTCGGATTAGAGCACCAATCAAACGGGCGAGAATTACCCCTGTCTAGAAGTTGGAATCGCTTTTACCTAGCTGTGCTGGTTGAGCATAAAGATTGGGTATTACATTTCCGTCCTTGGTGGCGCTTACCCGAAAGCCGCAAAAAGTCGGCAGATGACCCAAGCGGCGACGACAATCCAGATATTGCGAAGTATATGGGATATTGGGAATTTTCAGGAGCCTATCGAATAAACAAAAACCTCCAAAGCCAATTCTTAATGCGCTACAACATAAATAGTGGCAAAGGTGCTATTGAAGCAGGTTTAACATTTCCAATTTGGGGACGTTTACGAGGTTATGTGCAGGCACACAGTGGCTATGGAGAAAGTTTAATTGATTATGACCACTCACAGAATCGACTCAGTATCGGTATTGCTCTGACCGACCTGTTGTAGCATACAGAAAAAGAAAACCCGGGGTGCACAGTCCCGGGTACAAACACTTAGGAGAACTTTAAAATATTATTATTATAGAATTTAACGCACCAGGTTGAAGCAAAACAATGCATTCAGCTATACATAAACTTAGAAAAACACTATCTTTTAACTACAGGTTAAATAAACAGCAATTTTTGCACCAACTAAACGCACCTTAAACCATAAAAACAACCACATTGTGGTCTTTTTAACACCAGATTAGAAATTAAATTTGGAAATGATCACTATATGTCGAGCGTTTTAATCAAAAATATCAAACACAAATTCGTTTTGTTTTGTATGATTTGACGTAATGAGCTCAAACGGTAGTTCATATCTCACCATCACTTCACGGGTAATATCGGTCAGCGTATAACAGTGTTTAATATGAGAAAAATAATTGCGTAGGTGATGTGCGCCCGCTGGTTGAAAAGCACTTAAATAACTGAGCTCAAGCTCAACAGCGTGCCAGTCTGGTTCAATTGCATCATGGCATTCCAATCGAACGACCCATATATGCCCAACTTCCAACTGTTGCTCAATCACTTGTTTGCGCAGTGACTCATCTGTTAGCTGATCTAACCATATATCGGTAAAAACGTCGTGCTGATTGACAACTGTGATAAGCAGCTCATACGTGTTGTTATTAATCGCATAATTGAGTAGCTGAAATCGCTCTAGAATAAAAGATTCTAGCTTTTTTGCTTGGTATTGGTGGCTTTTATCAATTAGCGCACTTAGTCGATTAGATGTACTTGGCTGTGCCAACATATTGTAGCTTTTATTGTCATTGCTAAAAATAAAACCGCAACATTGAGATGTTGACATGACGATCAGGTTTCTGATCGCTGTTTCAAGTTCTCCGCTACAAGGCTTTTGCGCAGAATCCATTCGGGCGTCATAAACTCGACCAAGTGCTTGCAACAAAGTACTAGAGCCTGACGCCAACCTTAGTCCAACCAGTCGATTAGTTTGGTTAGTTGCCATCACTTGATATTTGATAGATTCATCAGCTAGCTTTAGCTTTTTACTAAACTCTGGAAAAAATACCGATACATATTGACCACGCTCTAAATGCGGCCAACTGTGCAACTGTAGTTGAATACCATTCGAAGACAAATTCATCGTCTGCCCATGGATTTTACTTTCGGTGCAGTCAAGCTGAACGGGGGTTGAATATCGAACCCGTGGTTCTTTACGTTTGCCTAAAAACTGAAAGTGTAAAGCCTGCGTTTGTGTAGTCGCGAGTTTTTCTTGCTTAAAACGCATCAATGATTCTAATTGCTTAACATCAATTTCGTTATCAATATAACTAGCACGCGCGTGTTGATTGGTCACATCGATCAAAAGCGCAAAGTGGGTTAGCTCATCTAACTGCTCAACGACCTTGTCGGATACAAACTGGTTCTGAAAACTAATTTCTTCACCTGCGGATTCAGGTACGGCGATTGCTCGTTGGGCATTTTTTAAATCAATTTCTTGCAATTGAATTTTAAACACTCGCCAACCGGATTTTTGTGCGGCAAAACCTAAATATAGCTTGAGTAACCCAGCATCGACTAACTCGTCGTAAGTGGCGCTAAAATGATACTTTTTGCCATGTTGTATATGGGTAAAACAATACAAATATTCGTTTTTAACCGCGGTAATTTGGTTAAGTAGATTTAGCAATCTAGCGCCTGAAAACAACTGCCTTAATTGGCAAATACCATGCTCATCCTGCCAATACTCCAACACATGTGCATTACTGGCTTGTTTGCATACATATGGAATATGCACGCCATCTGGCCCGCGGGTTAAAAATAGCGGTAGTGCCATGTGAGTGTAAAAATAACATTGTTCGAACAGAATATTGCGGGCAGATTGCAAAGTGTTGCAGGCATCGAGCTTATATTTACGTCGATAACTTTTTACATACTTATCGATAAACTGGCTAAATTTAAATTGGTCTTGTTCTGCAATGATGGCTAACCCTATGGTAGTGACTTGGTCTTCCACTTTTTGCCAACATAACTTGTAATCTGCGCGGCACCGTTGTTCAGCAAATTTCGATTGCCAAGAAATAAATTCAACCAATACTGGCTGCTCACTTTGAAAGTGGTGCTCTGCCTTTATTTTAATTCTTAATCCAGATGGGGAGATATCGCAGGTGATTGCATTGACAACCTCTTTACCAATTGTGACCCGCACTTTGGTCGTATAATGCATGCGTTCTTCATTCCGAATAACCCGCTGACCAAATTCGATAGGGCTTAATAAAGTTCGCTCAACTTCAGTTCGTTGAGTCTTCGAGTCATAATCTTGAACTTGTGGCTTTTGTTTATATTCGAGCAAAATTTGTTCATATACAGCAAAACAATATTTTTGTTGGTACAGTGAATATAATTGCTGAAATCGCTCAACAGCACATTCGGGCAGGTAATGTTGAATACCCGCACACTCGTGTAAAACACATTTATCTTGATGTTTATTACGTAAATCAATTGGCCGTTTACAGGTTTTGTTTAACCGATTGATTTCCATCTTAACCAGAAAACGCTCGGAATTACTCAGATTTTTAGTATGAGACTTAAACAATGATTCAAATGCGGGCAGGCCTTTAGCAGGAGCTAACTTAACAACAAAAGTTTTTAAATGAGCAGGAAAATCCATTTATTGCGCTCCCCAAGCTAACCAATTCAACAAACAACACCTTTTAATGATAACTCAATACTAGACTATAGTATGGCTATTGCATTTTAGATAAATTTAACTCCATTATTATTGCATCTTCTTGTGGTGCTGATGCAGTCGCAGCATAATAATTTTTGCGCTGGGCGATATTTTGGTAACCGATTTTTTTATATAGAGCTTGTGCCTGGGTATTAGATGCGCGTACTTCCAACCATATTTTATCTGTATGCTTTAACAACAAACGCGCAATCAATGACTGATGCAGCGCTTGCGCCACGCCCATTTTTCTATGTTGTGGAGCCACACAAATATTCATCAAACAGGCTTCGTTGCATACCCAATCGGAAACTAAAAACCCTAAAACTTCGCCTGCCTCAAGTGCTACCAAATTATTATATCGCGGCGACAGGCTCGACATGAACAACGCTTGGCTCCATGGATCTGGTTGGCTTTGTTGCTCTATTTCAAGTATTTGGGGCAAATGATGGGCTTGCAAACAAACAATATCAATCATAAAGCTATTTTAATACCAGCTGACACAAGAATTGCCAAAACGCTTTTTGTTCAGCCCCTTTGGCCAGATCAAACTCTTGTTGCTGCCCTTGAGGTTCAAATGTGAATTGATACGAATCTTGTGACATTTGCTGATGACGATAGCTTAAGCCTGATTGTGAAAGCCATTCGCACAATGCAATTGCATCAAGCTTAGCTAAATTATGCACCGCAGCAGACAAAGGTGTAACTTCAGCTTGCACCACCTCAGCTGGCTTAACTTGAGCTGGCGACGACATACCAATCACGGATTTAATTTGCGATAAATGATCTATTTGACTGCGATTGCTCTCTGGCGCTTGATTTGTCGAAACGTTTGCGGAAGATACAGGTGTACTCGCCTGGCTAGACTCGTCAACTGGATGCCCAACTGCGTTAGTCTGGAAGTAATCTATGGAAAGTTCGGCAAGAACTGCCTGTTGATAAGTATTTAACTGCGACATAACAAATCTTCAGAAGACTGGCAGGGGCGGAGGGACTCGAACCCCCAACCATCGGTTTTGGAGACCGCTGTTCTACCAATTGGAACTACACCCCTATCGAGTTGCAGCTGATTATACATAGGCTTTTGATTGTGTAAAGCAATTAATTTCATATTCAGCTCGTTTGCTTATTTTATCGACTATTGTTAGCCATCACGCCTTCAACCACATCGTTGAGGTCTTCTTCTTCAAAATCAAAAAACTCCAATAACTGCTCTTTGACCATCAGCCACTCTTCACTAAGCTCTTTACCTTTTTGCAAATCAAGCACAATATGACGTGCTATCTTCAAAATAGCGAGCAACCATAAACCGACACGGCTAAGTTCTGATGTAGCAAATATACCATCGCTATCATGTTGATAATAAATGACTTCGACTAAGTCTTTTGCTAACTTCCAGCGTTGACCTAATAAAGCGCCGATTGTGGTATGGTTGGTATTAAATTGCGACCGCTCTAATGCCAATAGCTCACTGCCCCATCCGGCTTCTTCTGCTTTGTGCATAATGCTGGCAAATTCAGGATAGTTTATCACCATTACGGGTATGCCAGCATCGTGAAACAACCCCAGCATGTATGCGTTATCTGCCAATTGTGGCTTGTCAAGCTGATTGCATACCATGGCGCATACATTGGCAACATCTGTAGAATCTTGCCAAAAAGTTGCTAGCTCATCACTTGCGTCCATTGCGCTTTTTAGCGCCACAGCTTTAACAATCGGAAAAACTCTTTTTAGGCCGAGCACCATCACAGCCTGGTCGATTGATTCTATTTCTCTGGCACGCCGAAAGGCTGCAGAGTTCACCACTTGTAAAACCGAGGCAGAAATAGCAATGTCACTAGAAATTGCTTTAGCAATTACAGCAACATTAGGCTCTGGTTTTTTAGCTTCTTCACTTACTTTCAATAAAGCTTCAGGACGGGGTGGGATGGTGACATTTTGCAGTATTTGTTTTTCAGCAGCGGTAATTTTAATTGCCATTAATTTGAATACCTTAAGTCACATCAATCGTATAACTTAAGGGTAAACTTTGTTTGCATTTGCGGCAAGTATTTAAGCCAATAAAACGTCTAACCACTACAGACGGGGCAAGTTGGATCTGCGGTTAGTTTAAACTGACGGTTTTGCTCAGACCAAATGTCAATCATATGTAGCTGAGCAAATGAACAAGACTCAGGTTGAACCACATACTTAACAAATTCAAGCGCTTGTTTGCTGCCCATTAAACCAAGCAAAGGCCCAACCACACCAGCATTGCTACAATTTAAACCGCTCTGCTCGTTGTCAAGATCGGGAAATACACAGTGGTAGCAAGGTGATTTATGCTGCCTGAAATTAAACATCATAAACTGCCCTTCGCCTCTAATCGCCGCGGCACTAATAAGTGGGACTTTAGCTGACACGCAAGATTGATTAATGAAATAACGGCTAGAAATATTATCTGTGCAATCTAGTACTGCGGTCGCCTCTTCTATTAATTTTAGAAAATTGCTACTTTCGACTTTTCGCTCAACCGCATTCACTTCAATCAATGGATTCAAAGCTTGCATCTGATTCGCTGCCATCTGAGCCTTACCCCGACCAATATGATTGGTTTTATATAAAACCTGCCGCTGAAGATTAGTCACCTCTATGACATCTGGGTCTATAATGGTTATCTTCCCCACCCCAGCAGCAGCTAAATACAAACATACGGGACTTCCTAAACCACCAGCCCCAACTACAACCGCATGTGCATTTTTTAGTTTAATTTGTCCTTGTTCACCAATTTGGCCTAATAATAAATGGCGGCTGTAGCGGGTCGCTTCTTGATCTGATAATTTATCCAGCACAGGTACACTCCGTTTTCAAAACTTTCTAACTGGTATTGTATCTAGTTGGCCGCTAATTTTGTTGATGTAAACCAATTATATCGGCTTTTTGACTCATGCTAGCGACAACCTTCAACAATTCGCTGCAGTTGTTTAAAGGCGTCTTCGGGTGATTCGGCCTCTGTGATTGCAGTAACCAACGCAATTGAGCCGACACCTGTTTGTTTAACTTGCTGAGCTCTGTGCATATTAATACCGCCAATGGCAACAACGGGTAAGTCATCAACTAAATCTAAATAGCGCTCAAGACGCGTTATGCCTTGAATTTGTCCTGTCATATCTTTAGTTTTAGTTGGGTAGATGGCGCCAACCGCCAAATAACTTGGTTGCAACTGCTTGGCTGCCAGCAACTCATACTCTCCATGCGTACTAATACCTAAGCGTAATCCTGCTTGTTTAATCGCGTGTAAATCAGCTTCCGCTAAATCTTCTTGGCCTAAATGCACCCCATACGCCTGATGTTTTATCGCCAACTGCCAATAATCATTGATAAATAATCTAAATCCGTACTGGTTGCTAAGCGCGACTGCTTGGCTAATTTGCAGCTCTATTTGTTCGATTGGTAAGTTTTTTAATCTAAGCTGAATAGTTTGAACGCCTAACGGTGCTAAGCGCTCAATCCATTGAACATCACCTACCACTGGATATAAACCAAGCGATAACGAACCACAGTCAGCAAAATTATCCGCGTATTTAAATTGACCTTGGTAACCCTGCTGCCAATCTAAACGCTCTGCCAATTCTGAACCAGACTGTAAAATAATCGGATAGTCGTCTAAACAATTTGGCCAATGGCCTTGGCGTATCGGCCCATAGGCACCTTGATAGTGCTGAGCCAACCTTAACCCTTGGTTTATATAAGCTTTTGCTACAGTTACAGCATCTCGCAACAAATATCCCTGCGCAAACAATGCAGCGATTGCAGATGCATAAGTACAGCCAGACCCATGGCTATGTTCAGTATCAATTCGCTTTGAAGCTAACCAAAATTGTTCGCTGCCATTGTCGGCCATATCAACACAATAAGCTTTATCTATATCTATGTGTCCGCCTTTTAATGCAACCGATCCGACACCCATTGCCATCAATGCTTGGGTTGCATCTAACATACTTTGCCAGTTAATAATGTAGACACCCGAAAGTCGTTGCGCTTCATTCGCATTTGGTGTCAATACGTCGACCAATGGCAATAATTTTTCTCTGATTGCTGGTAGTATGTCTTCTTCTGCTAAATTTCCACCCGCTGAAGCTATAGCAACTGGGTCGTAAATGACCTTAGGCATCGACATACGTGCTGCATAATCAACCAACCACTGCGAGATCGCATGGATCTGTTCTACATTAGCTAACATACCAATTTTAATAACTTGTGGAGGCCTATCAATTGCAAGCGCATCAAGCTGCGACAGCAGCACCTCTAGTGACACAGCGTTAATTTCTTGCACACCAAAAGAATTTTGTGCTGTGTTGGCAGTTACTACACTGCTAACATCACACCCTAAGTTGTGCATGGTTTTTATATCAGCTTGAATACCTGCACCGCCGGAACAATCAGAACCAGCGATACTCCACACTATTGGGTAATTTTGCATATCAACTTACTAATCTTTTAAGACTGATGCCAAAATGGCATACCTAAGGTTGGAGTACTGGGTTGCGCTGTATCTTTTTCTGGCATTTTACCAGCCAAATAACCGTAACGACCAGCCTCGCATGCAGCTTTAAACGCTTTAGCCATAATGATGGGATCTTGCGCTTGTGCAACTGCCGAATTTAATAAAATTGCATCGTAACCTAATTCAAACGCCTGTACAGCATCTGACGGTTTACCAATACCGGCATCGACCACCAGAGTTGTCTGCGGAAAACGATTGCGAATGGCCGACAGAGCATATGGGTTTAATAACCCTTTACCTGTGCCTATCGGTGCACCCCATGGCATTAATACCTCGCAGCCTAACTCGACCAAATGCCGGCAAATAACCAAATCATCGGTGCAATAAGGCAATACCTTAAAACCATCATTGATTAGGATTTCGGTCGCTTTTACTAAATCGATTGGATCGGGTTGAAGGTTATACTCGTCACCGACTAATTCTAGTTTAACCCAGTCAGTTGCAAAAATTTCCCGCGACATTTGCGCCAATGTCACCGCCTCTTGAATCGAGTGACAACCTGCGGTATTCGGTAAAATCGTTAGGCCTAAGTCCTTTATTTGTTGCCAAAACATATTACCGCCACCTGTTTCAGGCGACTGCCGGCGCAACGATACAGTGACAATTTCGGCAGCAGAAGCAGCGATAGAATCTTGCATGACTTTAGGCGATGGGTACAGCGCAGAGCCAATCAATAGACGGCTGTTAAAAGTCTGCCCGTATATATTTAATTTATTTGATGGAGTTTCAGTGGTCATATTAGCCCCCCTGAACTGGAGACAAGATCTCGATTGAATCTTGGTCAGATAAAACCCAAGATTCATGCTGACTTTTAGGAACAAACTGCCCATTGACCGCCAATGCAAATGGAGCAGTGGCGCCAAAATCACGGACAATTTCTAACAAAGATCTAGACTCGGAAGTTTCGACCGTTTGGCCATTTATTTTTAACTGCATGTTGATAACACCTGTGGGTTTACCTGAGTATGCGTATTAGCATCTAACACAGCTAACGCTTGCTCCATCATTGCAGGAGCAAGTAAAAAACCATGTCGATACAAACCATTAATCCGCATTAACCCTGCTTGATTAAAGATTTTCGGTTCATTATCAAACAAAGTTGGTCGCAATCCACTTTCAATTTCTAATATTTCGGCTTCGGCAAATCCAGGATGCACGCTATATGCTGCGGAAAGTAATTCAAGTGCCGAACGTACTGTTGCTGGTTTATCTGACTGGGACTCAATTTCAGTCGCTCCAATGACATATTGATTTTGTGGTTTGGGCACAATGTAAATTGGGTATCTCGGATGCATTAAACGTACAGGTCGTTGTAACTGAACTTCAGGAGCATATACCCGAGCCACCTCACCGCGTACGCCACGCAATTGATTAATATCAGCCCTAGCCCCCATGCCGCGACAATCAATAACCAAATCAAAACTGAATGCTGTACCATTGACCCATACTTGATTAGCCGCAACATCTGCTTGTGTTGACCAATTCAACTGCACTTGGTTATTTTTCAGTGCTTGATTAAGCGCTTGGTACAATCCTCGATTATCAATTTGAGCTTCAGTCGGCAGGTATAAACCCTGGTGGAAACGTCCAGCCAATTCGGGTTCAATTTCGGCTATTTGTTGGCCATTCAACCATTGCATTTTAGTTTTTGCGCCATCCACTTGCGGCGTTGAGTTGTCGTAAAGCTTTAAGCGCTGACTAAAACTCAGTAAGTCACCCTTATCTTGAGTATGCGCTAAAATCAAACTACCACTTTGTTGATAAAAAACATTCTGTGGCAGTTGCTGTAACAACTGCGGCCACAACTCAAGCGAACGCTCGCCTAAGCGACTGACCAAAGCACCAGAAATGACAGATTCTGCAACAGGAGCTACCATAGCCGCAGCTATATATCCTGCGCTGGTTCTGCCGGATTCATCACCTTTTTCAAACAAGTTGACCTGGTTTGTCTGGCCGTTAGTTTGGCTTGGCAAGCTCAATTGCCA
>NZ_ARZY01000061.1 GCF_000568405.1 Catenovulum agarivorans DS-2 | reverse complement strand
AACCATGCTTCGAGTGAGCTTGCAGGCACGGAGTTTAAAGCGTTATACCTAAGACTAGAATTTTTGTCTAAAAGGTGTACATTGTAATAAGTAATGCAGGAGAGAGCTATATGGCTAATATTAATGTTGATGACAGTTTAAATTCATTTATTCAAAAACAAGTTAGTAGTGGTCGATACCAGAATGAAAGTGACGTTGTTAATCATGCACTGCAAGAAATGGCTGCGAAGCAAGCTAAGCTAGAAACGCTTCAGCGTCATTTACTAGAGGGGGAGAGGCAAGCTTTATCTGGTGAATTTGTCGAGCAATCTATGGAAGATATGTTGTCTGAATTTAAAAGGAATTATACGAAAGGAAATGGATTATAAAATAACCCCCAGAGCTAAAACTGATTTACAAAACATATGGACTTACACAACAAAAAAATGGAATGAAAACCAAGCCGATAGATACATTAAACGTTTATACGATAGATTTGAATGGCTGACTTGCCACCCACATGCTGGTGTTGTTAGGGATAATATTAAAGCTGGTTACAGGAGTGTTTCACAGGACAAACATATAATTTTCTACATGGTTGATAGGGAAGCTGAGCATGTAGCTATTATTGGTATACTACACAAATCCATGGACTACATTGCTCATTTGGGTTGATAACAGATATAATCCCCACATTTCCAGCAAATAAAGAACACCCATGACATCACAGTTACCGCAAAACCTGCAAAAAAACATCGAACAAATGGTCGCGCTCGCACTATTTGAAGATCTAAACGGCACAGATGCAAACAACGACATCACAGCTCAACTAATACCAGCCGAGCAGCAGGTCAAAGCGCAAGTGATCAGCCGAGAAAACGCAATATTCTGCGGCAAAGCATGGGTAATCGAAACATTCAAACAACTAGAACAACCAGTCGACATTCAATTCTTAGTAGAAGACGGCGACAAAGTTAGTAAAAACCAGCCACTTTTCATCCTCAGCGGATCAGCTAGAGCGATACTTACAGGTGAACGAACAGCGCTAAATTTTGTGCAAACACTATCATCAACAGCAACGATCACCCACGAATATGCAAGTAAAATAGCACATACATCAACCAAACTGCTCGATACACGCAAAACCATACCCGGGCTAAGATTGGCACAAAAATATGCAACAGCTTGTGGTGGCGGTAAAAACCACAGAGTCGGTTTATACGATGCATTTTTAATAAAAGAAAATCACATCGCCGCGGCAGGTTCAATTGAAAATGCGGTCAAACAAGCAAAGGTAATCGCGCCGGGTAAACCAGTTGAAGTAGAAGTTGAAAACAATCAAGAATTGCAACAAGCGCTAGATGCAGGTGCAGATATCATAATGCTCGACAACTACACACCTGCCGACATACCAGCAGCAGTAGAAATAAACAAAAATCACCAAACACCGGCGAAAATAGAAGTATCAGGCGACATCACACTTGAAACAATCGCAAATTACGCACAGCCAGGGGTCGATTTTATCTCAAGCGGCGCACTTTCCAAACACATCAAAGCACTCGATTTATCCTTACGAATCATAGAATAGGCATTAAACGAGCAATTTTAAGGCTTAAACTATGGTTTAAGCCAAGTAAACTGGGTACAATACGCGGTCATTTTTCCCGTTGGTTAAATTTTGGGCGATATTTAAATGGGCAAAAAGCTATTTATCAAAACTTGGGGTTGTCAAATGAACGAATACGATTCGCAGAAAATGGCGGATCTATTAGATTCAACCCACGGATTCACATTGGCAGAAGAAGCAGAAGACGCTGATGTCATTCTATTAAACACATGTTCAATCCGCGAAAAAGCACAAGAAAAAGTGTTTCACCAACTAGGTCGTTGGAAAGAACTAAAAGACAAAAATCCCGAGTTGGTTATCGGCGTCGGTGGTTGTGTAGCGTCACAAGAAGGCAAAGCAATTCGACAACGCGCACCATTTGTTGACATGGTATTTGGGCCACAAACCCTGCACCGTTTGCCAGAAATGATCAACCAAATAAAAGCAGGCGACAAATCGGTCGTCGACGTAAGCTTTCCGGAAATTGAAAAATTCGACCGCTTACCAGAACCGCGTGCGGAAGGGCCAACAGCTTTCGTTTCAATAATGGAAGGCTGCTCAAAATACTGCACATTCTGCGTAGTACCATACACGCGTGGTGACGAAGTATCGCGTCCAGTGGACGACGTATTATACGAAATCGCACAGCTAGCAGAACAAGGCGTGCGAGAAGTAAACCTGCTTGGGCAAAACGTAAATGCGTACCGAGGCGAAAACTTCGACGGCACCATATGCCACTTTTCAGAATTATTACGTCTAGTTGCTTCAATCGACGGTATCGACCGCATTCGTTACACCACATCGCATCCGGTAGAATTCACCGACGATATAATCGAAGTATACAAAGACCTACCAGAACTGGTAGACCACTTGCACCTGCCAGTGCAATCGGGCTCTGATCACATCTTAAATTTAATGAAACGTGGTCATACCGCAATCGAATACAAATCAAAAATTCGTAAGCTTAAGAAAATACGCCCTAACTTAAGCATGTCGTCAGACTTTATTATCGGTTTTCCAGGCGAAAGCAAAGAAGACTTCAAAGCCACAATGGACTTAATCGCCAGCATAGGTTTTGATATGAGCTTCAGCTTTATATACAGCGCACGCCCAGGAACGCCAGCCGCTGATTTACCAGACGACGTAACAGAACAAGAAAAGAAAGAGCGCCTATACTTATTACAGCAACGAATTAACCAACAGTCATTGCAAATTGCCCGTGGCATGTTGAACACCGAGCAAAGAATTTTAGTAGAAGGTCCATCGAAAAAGAATCCAATGGAGCTTTGTGGCCGTACAGAGAATAACCGAGTGGTCAACTTTGAAGGTCCACACACTTGCATTGGACAATTTGTCGATGTGAAAATAGTTGACGTATGGTCAAATTCACTACGTGGTGAATACATTCGTTCAGAAGACGAAATGGGCCTACGTGTCGCCACATCACCTGCCGAAATACTTGCTAAAAAACAAGTAGCAGTAGACGACACAGGTGTGGCAGTATTTAACCCAAACCCATAAAAAGGAAAACTCTTGAGTAGCCAGTTAGAATCGATAGAAGTATTTTTAGAACCAGCCGACAGCTTTAGACTTGCCAACCTATGTGGCCCGTTTGACGACAACATCAAACAAATTGAACGTCGTCTAGGCGTAGAAATAAGCTATCGAGACAATCAATTTAAAATTACTGGCCAAAAAGACCTAGTAGTACCTGTTGCAGGATTACTGCGCGATTTATACGTAGAAACACAAATCGTAAAAGGAAAGGCCAGTGAACTTGACTCAGAACAAGTTCACCTTGCTATACAGTCATTAAAAGTGCTTGAACAAACAGCCAGCGATGACGAAATCGGCAAAGAAAGCTTTATCAAAACCAAACGTGGCGTAGTCAAACCGCGCAATCCAAACCAAAGCAAATACGTACACAATGTACTAACCAACGACATTTGTTTTGGTATTGGCCCAGCTGGTACAGGTAAAACATACCTAGCAGTTGCCTGTGCGGTTGACGCACTCGAACGCCAAGAAGTACGCCGTATATTATTAACGCGTCCAGCAGTCGAAGCCGGTGAAAAACTGGGTTTTTTACCCGGTGATTTAAGCCAAAAAGTCGACCCATACTTAAGGCCACTTTACGACGCATTATTCGAAATGCTTGGTTTTGAAAAAGTAGAACGCTTAATAGAACGCAGCGTAATTGAAATTGCACCACTGGCATACATGCGTGGCCGAACGTTAAACGATGCATTTATCATCTTAGACGAAAGCCAAAATACCACGGTAGAACAAATGAAAATGTTCCTTACCCGAATTGGTTTCAACTCCAAAGCAGTTATCACAGGTGACATCACCCAAGTCGACTTACCGCGTGGGCAAAAATCTGGTTTACGTCATGCAATCGAAGTATTAGAAGGGGTAGAAGACATCAGCTTTAACTTCTTCCGCTCGCACGATGTTGTTCGACATCCAGTAGTCCAACGTGTGGTAGATGCCTACGAGCGTTGGGACGAAATAAAACAACGCGAACAAAAAGCCAAAAAAGAAGCAGCGAAAAAAGACCATGACGCTTGACGTAACCCACATAATGTTAGAAATAGACGTTCAAGTTGCATGCGAAGGCGACGTGCCCAGTGAAGAACAAATAGTCAGCTGGGCACAAGCTGCATTAATCGAGCGGGGCGATGCATTCACAGAAATGTCGATTCGACTAGTCAACGAAGACGAAAGCCAAACGCTCAACAACACCTACAGGCACAAAAACAAACCAACCAATGTGCTGTCGTTTCCATTTGAAAATCCGCCAGGAATAGAATTGCCACTAATTGGCGATTTAGTTATCTGTGCGCAAGTGGTAAGGCGCGAAGCCGAACAACAAAACAAACCAGTAATAGCACATTGGGCACACATGGTGGTACACGGCTGCTTGCATTTACTTGGTTACGACCATATAGAAGATGCACAAGCCGAAAAAATGGAAAATTTAGAAAGACGCATTTTGTCGCAATTAGGGTTTGACGACCCATATAAAAGTGACGAAACTATTGATCCCTAACTGAATGAGAAAAAAGCTAATATGAGCGAAGACAATCCTCACTCTAGTAACGGTTCTTCTGGCAAGTCTTGGTTAGATAAACTAGGACAAATGTTTGCAGGAGAACCGAGAAGTCGTGAAGAATTACAGGAAGTTTTTGAAGAAGCCGCAGAGCGTTCTTTAATTGATAATGACACCAAAGACATGATCGAAGGTGTACTAGACATAGCGGAAATGCGTGTGCGCGATGTAATGATCCCCCGTTCGCACATGGTCACAATTGAAAAATCTCAACCTGTCGAAGAATTTTTACCCATCATGATCGAATCGGCGCACAGCCGTTTTCCACTAATATGCGAAGACAAAGATCATGTAGAAGGCATACTCCTAGCCAAAGACTTACTGGCTTACGTCTACCACAACGGTTTCGAAAACTTTAGCTTTGACGAGTTATTGCGCCCAGCAGTCGTGATACCTGAAAGCAAACGCCTAGACATACTATTAAAAGACTTTCGTAAAGAAAGATACCACATGGCAATAGTAGTAGACGAATACGGCAGCGTTTCAGGCTTAGTGACCATAGAAGATATTTTAGAACTAATCGTTGGCGAAATCGAAGACGAACACGACATTCAAGAGCCAGAAGATATTCGTAAAGTAACGCGCTACGTATATGCGGTAAATGCGTTAACTGAAATCGACGAGTTTAACGACTTTTTCAAAACACAATGGCAAGCTGAAGACGTAGACACCATAGGCGGACTGGTCATCCAAGCATTTGGACATTTACCCACCAAAGGTGAATCGGTTGAAGTAAATGGGTTTAATTTTAAAGTAGTGAGCTGCGATGGCCGCCGCATAAACCAATTACAAATGACCATTCCACGCGATAGCGAAGAAACTAAAGAAGTAACCGTTTAATGCAAATAACAGCTAAATGGCAAAGTTTACGACTATTTATACTCGGTGGGCTTGGCACTTTAGCATTTGCACCTTTCTCGCAAGGTTGGTTAGTGTTTATACTCTTGCCAATCTTGTTCTATACCTGCTTTAAAGCAAGCTGCAAACAAGCCGCGTTATACAGTTTTAGTTTTGCCTTAGGCTGGTTTTCAATTGGATTAAGTTGGATCCACGTAAGTTTATACGAACATGGCGGCGTGCCCATTATTGGCTCGGTAGCGATGATCTTGCTATTAGCCGCTTATCTAGCTATTTATTTTACCGCCGCAATTACCTCAACCCGATATTTAATGCGCTACAGCCCATATGCGATACTTTTGTTACCCGCATTGTGGAGCTTTTTCGAATGGTTACGCAGTTTTATTCTGACAGGTTTTCCATGGTTGTCGGTCGGTTATAGCCAAATAGACACAATATGGGGGCAACTAGCAGCGTACGTCGGCGAAACTGGGGTTAGCTTAATTGTCATCAGTTTATGTTTATTGCCCGTTGCGGGTTTAACCCTAAAAAGCATGAATAAAAAGCAAGTATTGATGTACTTTGTACCATTAATACTGCTGACTGCGGTAAGTAACTATATACTTACAAACAACTCAAACACACAAAAAACAACTGCTGTCGCCGCTGCAGACAAGCAAGAAGTTAAACTGACGCTTGTTCAGGGCAATATTGCGCAAGAAAATCGCTGGCAACCTGAATATTTATGGCCAACCATGCTGAAGTATCAAGACATCAGCCGCCCATATTATTCACAAAGCGATATTCTAATTTGGCCAGAAGCTGCCATTCCAGCAATAGAACCGAATGCTCAGGAATTTTTAACCAATTTAGACAAAGCGACGAATTATAACAACACCGCATTGGTAACGGGGATTATTGACTATCGCCCTTACTCAGGCGCGTTTTTTAATAGTTTAATTGTATTGGGGCAACAGGGCAGCGAAGCGGGCGACGCACAATATTTTCATGGTCACGAAAATAGATACAACAAGCATCATTTATTGCCGATAGGTGAATTTGTCCCATTTGAACAATGGCTGCGTGAGCTTAGCCCTATTTTTGATTTACCGTTTTCGTCATTTACCCGTGGTGAGTACATTCAGCATGATATAGTAGCTAAGGGTTTTCATATAACCCCGGCTATTTGTTATGAAATACTCTTTCCGCATCAAGTGCGCGACAATCTAACTGATAAAACCGACTTTATTTTAACCGTAAGTAACGACGCTTGGTTTGGTAGGTCACATGGGCCACATCAACATTTAGAAATCGCGCGAATGCGCGCATTAGAACTAGGCATACCTGTAGTACGAGCAACCAATACAGGCATAAGTGCAATTATTGACGGCAAAGGCAAAATAATTGCGCAAGCGCCGCAGTTTGAACAACACATACTCACCCACAAACTCGCAATAATTCAACACCCAACCATATACAAACAATTTGGCGACTGGCTAGTATACCTATGTTATCTATTAAGCTTAATAGCCGTTGTAGGGCATGCCACTAAACGAAAAAATTGCCAGCAGGTAACAGAGCAGCCATAATAACAAAAAGTGGGAGGGTATATGAAAGCATCACAAATTCTAAAAAACAACAGAGAAAATATTAAAGTTGTTTTGGAGGAGTCAATACCACAACTCGCGGCAGAAAATCCAGATATTGAAGTAGTTTGGTTGTATGGTTCGCGCGCGCGTAATACCCACAGGCCAGACAGCGACATAGACCTAGCGATAGCCTACAAAAACTTCAAACTCGACCCGCTAGAAAAAGTATCTCGCCCAGTAATTACCGCAAGTGACTGGCAAGCTGCATTAAACACACAAGTAAAAATAAGTGTAGTAGATATTAATCAAATACCCATATACCTTGCATTTTCAGTAATATCCGAAGGTAAAGTGCTGTATAGCAACAACGATTACCGCATGTACAAAGAAGAAGATAGAATAATGGCATTGTACGAATACCAAATGATACAAAGCCAAAAGCGAGGTAATTAAATGACCGACGGCTTAGCACTATATATAAAACAAATAAAAGAACATACAACCGACTACTACCAGCAATTGCAAGAACTCACCAAGGATTACAACAAAGGTGATTTTAAACAAAGAGATTATCGTGCTGCCGAGCGCTTGCTGCAGTTATATACAGAAGCCTGTACAGGTATTGCCAAACACTTAAACAAACATTACTTAGGTATTGCAAATTCAGAAGCCTACCAAGCATTTAAATACCTAGCTGAAAAAGGCGTGATAACACAAGCCGAATTGGCAGAGTGGCGACTTATAATTGGTATGCGCAACAGCTTAGTGCATGACTACTTGAACTTGGATTTGCAAATAGTAGGTCTGATAATCGCACAGCAAAAATACCAAACACTTAAAGATTTTGTTGAAAAGGCAATTCCATTGTTAGAGCAGAAAAGCTAACTAGCATCATTCCAGGGTTACTTTTGCTGCAAATACTCAATTACATCTAAATTGTCTACGCGGTCGTAAATTTCTTCTACAGAAACAGTAAAATTGATCGACTCAAAGGTTATGTCATCGCCTAAAAAATAATGTTTGCAGCGCCAATCATCGCTTTTGCGATAAACAGTTACATCAGCAAAATCTTGTTCAATTAAAACATACTCCTGCAAGGTTGGAATGTTTAAATATTCGACCAATTTTTTAGTTTCGTCTAACTTACGAGTAGAGCGAGATAACACCTCAACAATAATAACAGGTGTTTCAGAATAATAAGGCGTAGCATTGTCAAACTTACAATCAACCAAAACATCAGGGTAGTAAAAATTATCACGCGCTTTCACTTTCATGTCAGATGATAAAGCCTCGCGAGGGCTACCTTTTAGGTGATTTCTCAACTCACCAAAAATATTGCCAGAAATGCGTTCGTGATTAATGCTTGCCCCAGCCATAGCATAAACTTGGCCATCTACAAACTCGTGTTTAGTGTCACTAACTAACTCACCTTGCAAATACTCATCTACAGTCAAAGTGCTTTGTTTGCTAACAACCGACATAATTACCCCATAAATTCTTCTGACTTTGCTCAGTAAAGGCTGCAATATTAAACCAACCTGCTAAAAGAAAAAATAGCCAGCAGGTAACAGAGCTGGGGTAGTTTAACTGCTTGCGTTAATTAACCTAACTTTATACGGTGGGAATTTTTCATCGCAAGTTATAATGGTTAAACCCTCAGCTTGTGCTTGCGCTATTAACATTCTATCGAATGGATCTTTGTGGTGCTCGGGTAATAAACCCGCTTGATCACCATGATACAAACTAATTGGCAGTGGCAAAAAGCCCTCATCTTCAACTAAACTGTCCATATCCTCGGGTGCTTCAAGCTTGCCTAAAGCGCGTTTAATTGAAATTTCCCAAGTGGAAGCCGCGCTGACAAATATTTGATTGCGTGGATCTGCGATAATTTCCCTAGCTTTAACACCTAGGTTTTGGTCATCTGCTAGCCACCATAAAAGCGCATGAGTATCTAAAAGAATACGTTTCACAAGTCCGCCTCAAAAAGATCATTTAGTCCTTTCGATTCATCATTGAACGAAGGGCTAAGTTTGATTTGTTTTTTGTAACGGCCGGGTTTGCGCTCTTTTGCAACTGGTTTGTGTGGTACTAATTCAAGGTAAGGTTTGCCTGATTTAGCAATAACAACTGACTCACCACTCCATGCAGCCTCACCTAATTTTGATAACTGAGATTTTGCTTCATGCATGTTAACTTGCATACTTAATTACCTAGCTTAGCTAAACTTAGCTAAATCGTAGATCTGAACTGCAAAAAAAGCAAGGCGTCATTTTAAGTAAAATAAGTTACAATTGGACTATCAACTTAATAGTCAAAAATTAGACATTTGGGGAAATTGGCATGCTTGATTTTTCATCGTTAAAAGCGGGTATAAATTCGCTACAGGAATCTATCGAAGTAATAAGTCGCTACACACAGGCCAACCCAAGCAAAGACACGCCAGAATTTAGAACTTTTCGCGCTGGTGTAATTCAAAACTTTGAATTTACCTACGAACTTAGCTGGAAAGCAATGCGAGCATGGTTAGCTGAAAACTTAGGTAAAACAACGGTTGATGGTATCACTAGAAAAGAATTATTTAGATTAGCAGCAGAGCACAAATTAATAGATAACGTAGAGCCTTGGTTTGAATACCATTACCAGCGAAATCAAACATCGCACACCTACGAAGAAAAAACTGCAGTTGAGGTTTATTCGGTAGTGAATGATTTTTTACAACACAGCAAAAAATTAAGCAGTCGGCTAAACGAAAAAAATGATTAATATCACAGAGTCACAGCAACAAATATTGCAAAACGTATTAACTAAGCACTTACCAAAAAATACAGTTGCTTATGCGTTTGGCTCGCGGGTAAAAGGCACAGCAAGAGAATACTCAGATTTAGACTTAGTTTTAAAATCGCCAGAAGCAATCTCGATACTTGATTTAGCAAACCTAAAAGAAGCACTAGCAGAATCTGACCTACCTTTTAGAGTTGATATATCAGTATGGCAAAATCTATCGGATAGATTTAAAACTTGCATAGAATCTGATTTAATTAAAATAAACACAGATTGCAAACAGTATCAGCAAGGTTGAAGGTTAATATGGAAAGATTAATAAAAGAAATATTAAAACAACAGCCAGGATTAGAACTTGCAATACTCTACGGCTCGGCTGCTACGGGCAAAATGCGACTAGACAGCGATATAGATATAGCAGTGCAATTTAGTCAGCCACTTAATGCACATCAAAAAATGGTTTTAGCGTCACAATTGGAAAAACAACTTAATCGAACAATTGACTTAACTGACCTTAGCAATCTTAATGGCACAATACTAAAACAAGTACTGACTAAAGGTGTAGTGATTGTCGAAAATGTCAAAGGCACAAAAGAAAAATTGATCCGCAGAATGATATATAACCAAGCCGATATGATGCCCTACGTGATCCGCACGCTCAAAGAAAGGCAAAAAAGGTTTCTCCATGGATAATGAAGTTGTATTAAACAAACTAGAAAGCTTAAGACGTTGCTTGAATCGAATTCAAAGCAAAACACCAGAGTCTTACGAGCTGCTCGCGAACGATTATGATTTACAAGACATCATAGTATTGAACCTAGAAAGGGCAATACAAACCTGTGTAGATATTGCTCTTCACATTATTAGCACTCAAGAAATCAATGTACCAGACACTATGTCTAAAGCATTTTTCGCGTTAACAAATGCAGGCCTGCTGAATCAAGAAACAGCAGAGCGTATGGCTAAAGCCGTTGGTTTTAGAAATACAGCGGTGCACGCGTACCAAGAACTCGATTGGCAAATTATTTACTCAATAATTACCTTGAGATTGGACGATTTCAAAGCTTTTGCTAAGCAAATGTATGATTTAATGGAACAGCAGCAACCAGATAAACCTTAAACTAAAAAATAGAAACCGCGCCATAATTGCGCCATAATTGTGTCATCAAAAACTTTAATTGCGCCAAATATGACATACTCAGATGCACAACACATACAGCAATACATTCAGCTGGCTAACAACCCAATACAGTTGTCGCAATTAGAGGCTGAGTTTCCTAATCTGTCACGCAGAACAATACAAAGAATAATCAAACAACTTGTTGAAAACGGAAATATTAAAAAAGTAGGGCAAGGGCGCAGCACAGCATACAAAGTTACTCAAATACAAACTGCATCAGAACCCACAGCCGAATACAACGATAATTACAGCAACTATATACCGCTTACGCCACAAAGCCGAGAAATAATAAAATACCTAAACTTGCCAATACAGGCACGGTCGCCAATTGGATACCAAATTGAATTTTTATACGACTACATCCCTAACAAAACATATTACCTACCCAAAGCAACTAGAGAGCAACTAAAAAGAATCGGCTCAACCAACCAGCATCAGCAACCCGCTGGCACATTTGGTAGCGAAATATTAAGCCGCTTGTTAATTGACCTATCATGGGCATCCAGCCATTTAGAAGGCAATACCTACAGCAAGCTAGACACCATAGAGCTAATTCAACACGGAAAAATAGCAGAAGGAAAAAACAAACAAGAAACACAAATGATCTTAAACCACAAAAATGCGATAGAACTACTTATTGAAAGTGCAAACGAACTGGCATTCAACCGTTACACAATAACAAATATACACGCCACCTTAGCTGAAAACTTACTACAAAACCCAGCAGACGAAGGGCGAATTCGCACACACACCGTAGAAATTGGCAAAAGCGTGTACAGGCCGATAAGTGGTAGCAAGCAAATAGAAAGCATACTTGAAGTAATTTTACAAAAAACAGAACAAATTACCGACCCATTTGAACAATCGTTTTTTACAATGGTTCACATACCTTATTTACAACCATTTGCCGATGTAAATAAACGAGTATCTCGATTAGCAGCCAACATACCACTGATAAAAAACAACCTATGCCCACTAACCTTTATAGATGTACCCGAGCAAGCCTATAGCAGCGCAATGCTAGGTGTATACGAATTGACTAGGTTGGACCTGTTGAAAGACCTATATATATGGGCATACGAAAGGTCTAGCAAAGAATATTTAGCTATAAAACAAACGTTA
Source organism: Catenovulum agarivorans DS-2 (assembly GCF_000568405.1). GTDB lineage: Bacteria > Pseudomonadota > Gammaproteobacteria > Enterobacterales > Alteromonadaceae > Catenovulum > Catenovulum agarivorans_A. The sequence continues at coordinate 237 of NZ_ARZY01000061.1, read as the reverse complement.
GCCGAGCCAGACCCAATAAGACTAGAATACCGCCTAGTAATAAAAGAAGCCGTGCACCAAGTAGTTATTAACCCAGAAGAAAACGCACTAACAATAATTGAAACTGTAATTAAGCAACACAAAGTAACACAAGAGGATGTAAGCGCAGTAACCGAGCAAATAAGCCAAGAAATCGCGCTACTGCACGAAGGCGTACTAGCTAGGTATAAGTTAAAACCATCACAATATCTAACCTAT
>NZ_ARZY01000060.1 GCF_000568405.1 Catenovulum agarivorans DS-2 | reverse complement strand
CTATTTATTGCTTAACTGATCGGCATTAAGCCGAAGCTGGTTTTTTGATTCACACTTATACTCTAGTATTTAAATTGTTTTATTTGCAACGATAATTGCTGTTCAACTTCAATCATTGATTGAGTGCTATGTTCAAGCTCTTTAGTTTCTTGCGCCAATCGAGTCGCACCATCTAACAAGTGCTCTATTCCTTGGCTGACCTCTTTAGTTAACAAAGACTGCTCTTCCGTTGCACTGGCGATTTGAATAATCATATCGTTAATGCCACTCATTTTGTCTGAAATAGAACCAAATGAGTCTACTGTTTTTTGAGTTGATTCAATTGTTTCACTCACCAGGTCTTTACTTCTATGCGATGCCTTATACGAATCATCTGCTTTACTTTGTAATGAGGCGATAATGCTTTCTATTTCTTCTGTTGACTGGCGTGTTTTGCTAGCTAATGATCGAACTTCGTCCGCAACAACCGCGAAGCCTCGGCCAGTTTCACCTGCCCTTGCCGCTTCAATAGCAGCATTCAGTGCAAGTAAGTTGGTTTGTTCAGCAATCCCTTTAATCACATCCAACACGCCACCGATATTTTCACTGGCAGATTTCAGTTCAGATGCAACTTTTGCATTATTTTCAAGCTCATCAACTAATTGTTGAACATGCTCTAGATTAGTTTCTACATCAGTTCTACTTTGAGCGGCCATATCAAACGCTTCTGTGGTACTTGATGCTGTTAGCTCTGCATTTTGAGCAATTTCACCTGTCGCTTCTGACAACTGTTTCAAGTAATTTAACGAATGCTCTGTTTGCTCTTTCTGCTCATGCGTATTCATTGTTGTTTTATGGCAAACGTCACTAATAGCTGATGATAGGCCACCAAGCCCACTGGCACCTTGAGCAACGTCTGTAATTATCTCTTGAATCTTTTGAATAAAGCTATTGAAGTTAGTTGCCAATGTGCCAATTTCATCATTGGTTTTGACTGGGATACGTTGGGTTAAATCACCACCACCAGCAGCGATATCTCGTAAAACGTCACTTACTTGGGTCAAAGGTTCAATAACGACTTTTTTGATCAAAAACACCAGCAGTACACTAAGTACTATCATAGAGATTATCATTGAAAACCATTTTTGATTCCATTGAGAAGACAGCCGGTCGTCTACAGATGAACGCGAGAATGCAATCTTAACTTTACCGATGAGCTCGCCATCACCACTTTTAATATCGTACCACTTCGCTTGACCGTCTAACTCGATATCTTGCTTAAGCTTAGTTTCAGCCATGTCTTTATCTCTGTGGTCGGTCACTTTAACTTGAGCGATAATTGGATCAGGCATGTAAGCATCGATGATACTTTGAATGAGCGGGAAGTCGTAAGAGAAAACTGGATCCTGTAGAATAACTTGAAGCTGCTTAACGACATCAGCCTTGGTATTATCATATCTCTCGTTCTCATCACTGGTTTGTATGGACATGGTCCAAAACGCGACTGTGCTCAGCACAACCAAATTTACCAGCAATAATGCGACAAGTACTTTTTTGGCTATTGATTGCATATATATTTTAACCTCATACGATGCAGACTGCTTGTTAATGACCGTTCAAGTTATTCTTTCGGCAGCTAGGCAAGTTTCTTTAGCGCTAGCGACCTGATGTTTCTAGATCATTTCACTTGTGTGTGTAAGTACTACTTGAACAGTTGAATTATAATTATTAGGTGCCGAAGTGATGCATTCCGAGCAATTTTAACGGCTTTGTTAAAGGTAAGACAGATAAACGATTTTAACAAGCCTATTTGTAACAGAAATGTTTATATATTTTATTATTTACTAATAATCAGTGAACTTTGAGTTAGATAAAGCGCAATCTTAGTTCACTATTCACCGTTTATCGTAGCGATAATCCTACGGCTGCCACCAAAGTCTCGATGTTCTCCTAAATATATACCTTGCCATGTCCCCAACGCAAAACGACCCTTTTGAATAGGAAGCATTAACGAGACACCCAACAAACTGCTTTTGATGTGTGCTGGCATATCGTCATCACCTTCATACGTATGCTGATAGTACGGTTGGTTCTCTGGCACCATAACGTTAACGTGTGCTTCAAAGTCACTTCTAACGGTTGGGTCTGCATTTTCATTTAGGCTAAGGCTTGCTGATGTATGCTGAAGTAAAAGGTTGCATACACCAATGTCAACTCTCGTGAGCGCATCTAATTTTGATTCAATTTCAGTCGTAACTAGATGAAAGCCTCTAGGTTTGGCAGCAAGCGTTATTTCAGTTTGAAACCACATAACAATTATTTAGTCACTTTATCAAAACAAATTTCAATATGTGCCGATCCCGCCTCTGCTTCAAAAGGCATAATGACAATAGGACCGTCTGATTTATGTGCGATTGTATGACCCTTACCAGAAACAACCATTGGCGTCGCCATATCAAAGTCGTATCCTTTTTCAGCAAGCAGTTTTTTTGCACCACCTGTTACCATGTTTGTGATTTCACCAACCATGTCGGTAACTTCTTCGTTAATCCCATCGGGCTTTTCGCCCAGCATGCGACTCATAATTTCAAGTGCTAAACCTTCTTCAAACGAAACTGAAAATGATCCTTTGGTTTGAGGTCCAACCATGCCGATTAAACCAGATACATCACCACGTGCCACTTCATCTTTTTTAAGCCTAGGCTTTTGTGGCTTGAGTTCAAGCATTGCCATGGTACTGATTACATTAACCAATGAGGAAAGAAATGGGTTGACGAATTCTACATTCATATCAATATCCTGAGACGACCCTTAATAAAAATAAAAAATACTAACCAAGTTTGCCTTGCTACTATGAGTTTGTAAACCCAAATAACTGACACCTTGTTCTACAATGTAGTAAACTGTTATTTAAAGGGTAAAAGCAAAATAGCAATGCAGCAAGCTAGTTTATTCGAAATTGATGTAAAAAGCCCGTGTATCCATGTTTGCGAGAGTGGACCTAGGGGCTATTGCCGTGGTTGTTTGAGAAGCCGCGAAGAGCGCTTCTATTGGGAGAAGCTCACTGCTCCCCAAAAGCTACAGGTTATACAACTCTGTGAATTAAGAAAGAAAAGACTCAATTCAAAAATAGCTAAAGAAAAAGAGCAGAAGCTATTAACAGAGATAAAAAACCAACAGCTAGATCTATTTTAGACAAGCTCGACTTGAGCGGAAATGTCTACACCACCCGCCCTCAGCATAGCGGCAACAGAGCAATACTTATCTAATGACAGCATCACTGCTTTTTCAACTGCAATTTGGCTGACCCCAGTTGCTTCAACCTTATATGTTAATTCAATTTTTTCGAAAACAGCCGGAATTTGCACTCGGCGAATAGCGTGAACTTCAAGCTCTAGCGAAGTTAGCTGAGCTTTTTTCTTCTCTAAGATAGTCACTACATCAAACGACGCACAACCAGCTAATCCCATAAGAACCATTTCCATTGGGCGGGTTCCAGCATCCAAGCCACCTGCATGTGGGGGGCCATCCATTAAAATAGTATGTCCAGTGCTAGACGAGGCTAAAAACTGTTTATTTCCCTGCCAGGAAATTTTAATAGGCTGGCTTGACATAGTTTACAATTCTCTCCAATCTGATGAACTAATCAGAGTTTGACACAAAGCTACCTATGACAAAAGAAAAAGGTTTTACAACAAAGTTAGTTCATGCTGAGCATCAACAAAAGCCAGCAGATGGCGCTGTACATATCCCAACCGACCATTCTGTGTTATTTACTTATGATAATGCCCAAGATTTAATTGATGTATTTCAAGGACGCAGCAGCAGCCATGCATATGCCCGACAGTCCTCACCTTCAATTGCAGGTTTACAAAACACAATTACTAAATTGGAAAGAGGCCATGACAGCCTAGTTTTCTCGAGCGGTATGGCTGCGATTACAACGCTTATGCTCAGCCTGTTGAAGGCTGATGACCATGTAATTGTTAGCAAGTTTGTGTTTGGCAATACCAACAGCTTTGTCTCAACCTTACAAAATTTCGGAATCGCTGTTTCTTTGGTAGATATTACCGATAGGGAACAAATCACCCAATCGATTCAACACAATACCCGACTTTTGTTTTGCGAAACCATCGCAAATCCAATGACTCAAGTCGTCGATTTAACCGCTGTCGGTCAATTGTGCAAAAATAACAATATGTTATTTGTAGTAGATAACACCATGACGCCTTGTTATCTACTTAACGCAACCCGTTACCCTATTGATATATTAGTATGTTCGCTAACTAAGTATTTTGGCGGGCATGCCAATGCTTTGGGTGGCGCTATCATAGATATGGGTCGGTATGATTGGAAGCAATTTCACAATATATTGCCCGCCTACCAAAAATCGTCGCCCCAAGATTGGGGGCTAACTCAAATTAAAAAGAAAGGACTGCGTGATATGGGCGCATGTCTATCAGCAGATTCAGTTCACTTACTAAGCGTTGGCTCAGAAACGATGGCTTTGCGATTAGATAGGGCCTGCAATAATGCGCTTGAAATTGCCAAATATTTAAACCAACACGACAAAATTAAAAAAGTTTATTATCCAGGCTTAACTGCTCACCCGCAGCACGAGCTTACCGCGCAGCAGTTTAACAGTTTTGGTGCCATACTCAGTTTTGAGCCTGTTGATTCGATTGATTGTGTTGAATTGATAAACGCATTTAAGCTGATTTTGTGTTCAACTCACTTAGGTGACAATCGCACACTTGCAATTCCTGTAGCACAAACGATTTATCATGAAATGGGCGCTGAGAATCGCGCTCGATTGGGAATGAGTGAAAATATGATCCGATTGTCAATTGGTATAGAGGATTTCGAAGACTTACGCTTCGACCTAGAACAATCTTTAAACAAATAAAGTTACATTTTATTCAACAATTGTTGCAATGATGAAAATTTTCTAGCATGTCGCGTTATTTAAGTCTATGCTCTAACTGGATATTTGAGTTTATTTCTACGTGTACAACCTGAAGGAGTTCTATAGTGAAATTGCATGATGATGTTCATAACTATTATGAAAATTTAGTTGTTCATAAACTTCAACAAATGAACATTACTGAAGACACTAAAGACACTGATTATTTAGCCGACTTGTGCTGCCTTGTGCTTAACCAGCTTCCACCTAGATATATTCGATACGAAGTTGATATGGCGTTTTATATGCCGCAAGCAGAACGCTTACAGATGGAAATGAACGTTGATAGCGCGATTAGAAGTGCAATTAAGTTTCTAACCGAACGAGACAAAAGATAAAATGAGTTTAGATTCAGCCCCTAATCATGTAAAACTGGCGGTCGACCTGATATATTTGCTGGAAACGAATGACTTAGAACCTGAAGACGTCCTACAAGCTTTGAAAATAGTTGAAGACGACTTCAAACAAAAATTGGTTCAACGGAACAAACAACAATAGTAGTAACGGAAGGGTTTAGCCCTGCAATTTGATATGAAACTAAAGCAACTCTCTTATAGTTTATTCGCCTGTCTTGCGTGCTCTAACTTAAGTGTTAACGCTAATGAAGCTTTGTCTGATGACTTATTCAACCTTCCAATTGAACAGTTAATGCAGCTAGAAGTTGCTAGTGCTACTTTGTCGAATGAATCATTGATAGATGTGCCATCAAGCGTGGCAGTATATAATCGCGATGAAATCCAAAAGCTCGGATTAGACAACTTAGATGAGCTGCTCAATTTTGTGACTGGTATGCACAGCGCTCGTTCCGATAGGGATGGGAAATTTAGCCGCGTATCAGCTCGAGGAAGAGCTTCTGGTTCAGGTGGTGGTGAAATCTTAATATTGTTAAATGGTCAACGTATTAACAGTGAGTACTCTGGGGCCAACGACTACACTTTTCCGCTAATACCTTTATCTATTGCCGAAAAAATTGAATTCATTAAAGGTCCTGGTTCTTCTATTTACGGGTCCAATGCTTTTTTGGGCGTTATCAATATCATCACGATTACCGATGCAACTCCTCAGCTGTCAGTTGAAGCTGGTAATATGTCTTTACAAAGGGTTTCAGCTTCAGCTGGATATTCAAAAGGCGCGTTTTCTGCACAAGGCATCGTTAGTTATGCTAGCGATGATGGCGACCACTATCATGGTGAACTAGATAGCTTCAACCCAAGCGTAAAACATAAACTTGATGATCCCATTCAACATCAAGAATTATTGTTAAACTTAAAATATGACAAATCTTCGTTGCAATTTGTTTTGAGTGAACAAGAGTCAAGAGACTTCTATGTACAGGGTATTATCGGCAATGATTTTAACAAAGCCAAAAATGATTCCGTGTTTATCACTTTCAATCAACAGCTAGAGTGGAACGAAAAACTGAATACTGACATTTGGTTAGATTATCGTAACAACCAGAGTGACATCAATATCCTTGGTTTAGCGCCCAATGTATTTGCGCCTATTAGTACCCCTTCATCGACGGCACCACTTTTAGCCAAGTCTCCTGTGCACGAAACGGCCAAAGGCTTGAGGGTCAATAATTTCTATCAATACAATGATGATATTCGCCTTAGTTTAGGGTTTGAACACAGGACCAGTAAACTAAATGAAGACCACTATGCAACCAATTTCAACTATGCAAAGTGTCTACTTTCAGAGCCCTGTGTGAATTATCTGCTAAGCGGTGGCCAACAAATTCCAGATGAACATCCAAATATAGAATACTATGGGGATGATTTTTCAGGCAGAGTTAAATTTACAACTATTACTCAAAGAAATATAAATGGCGCTTTTGTACAAGCTCAAATAAAAGTTAACCAGAATACTCAGGTGACCATAGGCGGCAGATATGACAAATACAGTGATATTGGCGACAATACCAGCCCAAGAGTCAGCATTGTAAATAACACTTTAGACAAGGTTACCTTTAAATTAAATTATGGAGAAGCCTACCGCGCACCTCAATTTAACGAGCTAGGTTTACTAAACAACCCACTCATCCAGGGTAACGAAAACCTTAACCCTGAAATCGTTAAATCTTTTGACTTTATTAGTTTAATTCAATTTGAAAACTTGTCAGTCTCTGCAACCTTATTCCAGCACAAAATTGAAGATGCGATTTTGGCTGAATCACGAGACAACAACAGACTAGTGTTAAGTAATCAAAGTGATGTCACAACAACGCGTGGTATTGAAGCAGAAGTCACTTATATACCTAACAGCCAATATTACTTTAAAGCTGGTTTAACCCACTTGTTTGACAAGGGACGAGATCAATTCCGAGAATCAGATAATTTATTATTCTTGATAGGGAATTATAGTTTTGAAAACTTTAACTTGAATGTATCCGCAAACTATCACGACGAAAAGCACACTGTCAGCTATCAACAGCAAGAAGACAATTTAACTAACTTAGATAGCTATTGGGTGGTCAACACAAAAATCACTTACCAACTTGATAATAGTTGCGCTTTGTTTATTAAGGCTAAAAACTTACTGGATAACGACTATAGAACACCAGCAATCGGCAATAGAGCCTACGCAGGTGTTCCAAATCGCGGCCGACAGTGGTCTATCGGCGCCGAGTTCGCTTTTTAAACTGATCGGATGTAAAACGAGTGGTTGCAGCTTGATAACCTTTGTGTTTTCCTGCTGGACCACTTGGCTTCCGCTTTGAATTTCCTCGCTTAGAATCTGCTGGCACTAAACAATTCTGGCCATTACCAATTAACTTGCTCAGACCCATTTTGGTTAACGCTTCTCGAATAATTGGCCAACCTTTTTCGTCATGATACCTTAACAAAGCCTTATGCAACCTACGCTGACGGTCCCCTTTAGGGATAAACACTTTTTCACTTTTGTGCGTCACTTTATGCAAAGGGTTCGACTGCGAGTGATACATTGTCGTTGCGTTTGCCATTGGAGATGGATAGAAGTTTTGCACTTGGTCCAACTTAAAGCGATTCTTTTTCAACCACATCGCTAGATTAACCATGTCTTCATCGGTTGTGCCCGGGTGCGAAGCAATAAAGTAAGGAATCAAATATTGTTCTTTACCCGCTTCTTTAGAGTACTTATCAAATAGCTCTTTAAACTTATAATATGTGCCCATACCCGGTTTCATCATTTTGTTTAAAGGCCCTTCTTCCGTATGCTCTGGCGCAATTTTTAAATACCCTCCGACATGGTGAGTCGCCAATTCTTTAACATATCGAGGATCTTGCACCGCTAAATCGTAACGCACGCCTGAAGCAATTAAGATTTTTTTAATACCTTTGATTTTTCGTGCTTTGCGATACAAATTAATTGTCGGTGAATGATCTGTATCCATATGACCACAGATATCCGGCCAAACACACGACATGCGACGACAAGTTTGCTCCGCTTTTGGGTGTTTACACCTCAGTTTGTACATATTGGCAGTTGGGCCGCCCAAATCAGAAATGACCCCTGTAAAGCCAGGTACAGTGTCTCTAATCTGCTCTATTTCATTCAAAATAGATTCTTCAGAGCGACTTTGAATGATTCGTCCTTCATGTTCGGTAATAGAACAAAAAGTACATCCCCCAAAACAGCCTCGCATAATATTAACCGAAGTTTTTATCATATCGTAAGCTGGAATTTTGGCTTTGCCATAGCTAGGGTGCGGCACACGCGCATAAGGCAAATCAAACACAGCATCCATCTCGGAAGTTTCTAGTGGAAAAGCAGGCGGGTTAATCCAAACAATGCGATCGCCATGACGCTGCACGAGCGCACGTGCGCACCCTGGGTTAGTTTCTTGATGCAAAATTCTAGAAGCGTGAGCATAGTAAGTCTTTTGTGCCCGAACAACATCATACGAGGGTAAATTCACATACGTTTGCTCCCAAGGCCTACGAGTCTTGGCTGGTTGAATCGTGACAACTTGCACTTCCGATGTCTCTTCTTTCTGATTTGACTCACAAGTTGATTGTTGAATCATCTCGTATGGATTAGCTATCGGATCAATTTTCCCTAACTTATCTAATTCGGTTGAATCTACCCCATACCAACCAGGTAAAGGTTCTTTACGCAGTACAGCTGTACCACGAATATTCTGCATTTGCTCGATACCTTCACCAGCTGCAATACGATGTGCAACCTCAGCCAACGGACGCTCGGCATTACCGTAAATCAAGATATCCGCTTTGGAATCAAAAAGAACTGAACGTCTTACTTTATCAGACCAATAGTCATAGTGTGCAATTCGACGCAAACTTGCTTCGATACCACCAATAACCACAGGTACTTTAAACGCCTCTTTACATCTTTGGGTATATACAGTCACTGCTCTATCAGGGCGCTTACCACCAATATTACCAGCGGTATAAGCATCATCATGACGTAGCTTTCTGTCCGATGTATAACGATTAATCATCGAATCCATGTTACCCGCGGTCACCCCAAAAAATAAATTCGGTTTGCCTAGGCGCATAAAATCATGCTTGGAAGTCCAATCTGGTTGAGAAATAATGCCAACCCGAAAGCCTTGAGCTTCTAACATTCGACCAATAACAGCCATACCAAAACTTGGATGGTCGACATAAGCATCACCAGTAACGATAATAATATCACAGCTATCCCAGCCCAATTGGGCCATTTCCTTTTTTGACATAGGCAGAAAAGGCGCTGGTTTTGAATGGTAGTTTGGATTGGTATAAGAAAAGAGGTCGCGATCCGCTTTCATGCGCTGCGCTAGCATAGAGTCACCCAACAAAGCGAGAATAGAAATAAACGCAGATCATATCAAAATCTACACTGGTTAACAAAACAGACGCAGAATTATTTAATAAACAAGCTAAACTATAATTTAATCAACACAGCTGAGTGACAGCGAGTAAGTGAGAGTAGAATAGTGAAATTTTTGCCGTTATTTATAATTTTATCTTTAGCGCCGTATTCAAGCTTTGCATGGCAAGTGGTTAACGAGCAAACTCAGCCGATAGCAGCTGAAAAACCAGTTTCTACAGAGCAAATAGATAAACAACACGCCATTAAAATTGCAACGACAACATCATCTAACAACCTGCTTAAACAGTTGCAAACAACAACGAGAGACAGTTTTACCGTAGAACTACCCGGCCCAAACGCTAGCTTAGCCAGCTACTTGATTCAACCTTCAAGCGAAATATCGGCCCAATTGCAATCGGACTATCCAACAATTAGGAGCTTCAAAGGTCATCGCGTAGGTGATCCAACACAACTAGTTAGAGTATCCACTGGACCAAATGGCTTCCATGCCATGTACATCATAGATGGCACGTTATGGTATTTAGATCCTGACAACGATGGGCAATATCAGCTATATACTAGTCAATCTAAACACAAGCACGACAGGATGCTAGTGGCGGAACATTCTAGCCAGTCCAGAATATTAGCTAGAGGACCACTCTCCTCTTCGCCTGGTATAATAACCTACCGCCTAGCAGTAGCAACAACAGGTGAATACACCCGTTTTTTTGGTAGCAAAGAAAAAGCGTTCAGCGCGATTGTAACTACAATTAATAGAGTTAACTTATTATTTGAACGCGATCTTGCTATCCAACTTGAACTAATCGATAACAATGACTTACTGATATTTACCGACGCAAGCACGGATCCATTCGAGAACGATGATCCTGATGCAGATATTGCAGCTGCTCAGCAGACAATCGACAACCGAATTGGCTCTAACAATTACGACCTAGGTCATGTTTTTGCGACCGATGGTGGTGGTCTGGCTCAAGTGGGCGCTGTTTGCAGATCTGGATTTAAGGCACAAGCCATGACAGGCACCCCCAGGCCGCTAGGCGATGCTTTTAACGTTGACTTTGTTGCACATGAAATTGGCCATCAACTCGGCGCAGTACATACATTTAACGGTACTGCTGGATTTTGTGAAGACGGGCGTATTGAAAATTCGGCTTTTGAACTCGGTGGAGGTGTAACTATTATGGGATACGCCGGAATATGCTCTGATGGAAATGGAGACGAAAATGTACGCTCAACCTCAATTGGTACTTTCCACTACCAAAGCATCAATGAAATCCACAATTATGTGCGATTTAGTGGAGGTCGGAATTGTGGTGTACATCAAGACTCCGTCAATGTAGCGCCCATCGTAGATGCTGGTGAAAATAAAACTATACCTATACAAACTCCCTTCCTGCTAACCGGTACAGCGAGTGACGAAAATCAAGACACACTCATCTACACATGGGAACAATATGACTTAGGTACACCAACCACTGATAAATCAGATTGGAGCATCAGTGGAGATGGCCCGCTTTTTAGAAACTATCCAGCTAGTAGCTCAACAACACGTTACTTACCTGATATCCAAGACATCATTTTTGGACGAGCGAGTGCAGCGGAAATTTTGCCAACTCAGGCACGACAACTTACCTTTAAATTTGTTGCCAAAGATCAAAAAGGTGGCGTGTCAGAAGACGAGACAAAAATTAATGTTAGAGCAGACGCTGGGCCATTTGTTGTAACGTCGCCTGTCGCCAATCAAACCTTTAGCGGTAGAGAGGTGATAGATGTGCATTGGCAAGTTAATGCAACCGATAAATTTTGTAGTCAAGTTGATATTTTATTAAACTCAGATCTAAATGATACGTTCGAATACGTTTTGCTTGAACGAACAGCGAACGACGGCCACCAACAACTACTTTTGCCAAATATATCAGCCCCACAAGCTAAAATTATGGTCAAGTGTACAACACAGCCATTTTTCAATTTAAACCCAGGGTTCTTTGCAATTGAAAAATCGCTACAGCCGATAATCTCTGGGCAACTCCCCTTTTCCGTAGATCAAGGACAGAGTTTTTCAATAACGATAAGCGACCTAATAGTTGATAACCCAAGCAATTCAGAGTTAAACCTGCAAGTGCTGTCGGGTAATAGTTACACAGTTGCAGAAAATGTAATTACCGCAAATAACCCAGAACAAACCGAACTTATGATCAACCTTCAAGTCAGCGACGGCATAGAAACCAGCAATACTTTCGTTTTTCTAGCACAAATATCAAGCGTTGAAGCGCCAACACCTGAACCTGATCCAGAACCAGCAGATGTGAACATAAATATAAAAGCAGGCAGTTCGGGCACAATTAACCTATACTTACTTATGTTGCTAACTGGTATGTCTTTACTTAAAAGGTACCAAAATTCACTAAGTTAGTTACAAACTAGACTTGCAGTTGTTCAGGTAAGCGCGTAAAATCCGCTTTCCTTGAGTGAGTAACACCCTGATCAGGGGCCGATTAGGATTCGACGGGTTTCTAAAACTCTAAGGTGCATGTCGTGGGGCGGTTGGCCACGTAAAAAGCCGCAAAAAAATAGTCGCAAACGACGAAACTTACGCTTTAGCAGCTTAATAACCTGCTCTTAGCACTTCTGCCCTAGCTTCCGCCTGTAAGACGGGGAATCACAGAAGTTCAAACCCAAACAGGATAGTGTGGATGCTCCCGCCTGAGAGCTGAAGCATGAAATTCAATTCAGGATAGTCTAATAGTGGCGTGTTTGTCCGCAGCTACTAGATGAAATTAAAGATAAACTAAGCATGTAGTACCGAAGACGGCGGTTATCCGGACGGGGGTTCAAATCCCCCCGGCTCCACCACCACACGTTCCATATCGTTCGATAAATCACT
>NZ_ARZY01000059.1 GCF_000568405.1 Catenovulum agarivorans DS-2 | reverse complement strand
ACGTATTTACAGCGTTTTTGCGATAATTATGCTCAAATGCTTAACGTGCCGGCCACTCCAAACCCCAGCAATTAAGAATCAGAGTTTTGCTTCTTATACGACAAACCATTTAATAACTTGATGCCAGCCATCTCCAACATATCCTCAATTTCCGCCGTCTTATTCTGCAAATTTGTATGAAAGAAAATAAGCGGAATAGCAGTAATCAAACCAAATGCAGTGGTATTCATAGCCACTGAAATACTTGAAGACAACAAGTTAGCTTTCTCAGCCGGATCAGCATTTGCAACCGCCGAGAACGCAGCAATTAAGCCCATAATTGTCCCTAATAAACCTAACAAAGTAGCGATATTCGCCAATGTCGCTAACATAGGTGTGCGCTTTTCTAACCGGAACATATATTCCATAACCGTTTCTTCCATCGCATACTCAAGATCTTCACGGCGTTTAACTTCAGCCATACGATCGAGACCCGCTTGCAGCACATGCGACACTTGCGCATCTGACTGAGCAACTTGCTGTTTAATACGTTCAATATCACCCGCCTTTAAACTCGGATGCAAATTACGCATCGCAATGCGGTTGGCCTTTAAACTTGAAGATAAAACCAAATACCTTTCAATGGTAATGGCTAACCCAGTGACTAATACGGCTGCGATCACATAAATAAACGGACCACCTTCTTGTAAAAATCGGATAATAGAGTCAAGTGCTGACATTGTTATTTACTCCTGTGCTGCGTTGTCTGATTTTGCTTGAGCATTCCCTTTCGCCGAACTGCTCATTGCTTGTAATTGATTAAAATAAACTGGTGTGAGTTGCGGTAACACCAGTTGTGTTTTCGGTTGATTAATTTGAATATTTGGCGTCATATTTTGCCAAGGCATTATGTATAAAACATTTGGCTGTGCTTGCTCACCTTTTACCTGGCTATTAATAACAACTTTTTTGCCAGAACTGGTGGAGCTGGCGGCTGAATTAGGGTTCTGATTTGCTGATACAGATTTAATGCTTGTGAAAACAGTAAACAGCACAAGGCCAGCAATCAGTTTTACGACTATTGATAACTTCTTGTTCATCGACTACCCCTGCCCTTGCTGCGCCGCTGCAGCTTTTTGTTCTACTGCAGCTAACCACATTTTAACTTGCCTGTTATCAGGCTCTAGCTGCAAAAAAGCTTGGTAATATTGTTTTGCGCCCTGCCAGTCACCCCGATATAAATCCAATAACACAGCGTAATTAAGCATGGCTTGTTTGAATTCTGGTTCGACTTTTAACGCATCTTTGTAGGCTTGTTCTGCCTTATCAAAAATACCTTGTTGCTGATAAACCGTTGCCAACAAATGCTGTGCGTGCGCATGGTTTGATTGCTCTGTTATAACTTGTTCAAGCAATTGTTGCGCTTTAGCTAGGTTTTGTTGTTTTTTCGCGATTATCGCGCAGTTAATTAACACACCTGTTTGTTTAGGGTTTAGCTGTAGTATTTGTTCGAATAAACTTTCCGCTTGTTTATAATCTTGCGCTCGCATTGCGTCTAACGCTTGTTTATACAAATCTTCAATTTGCTGTTGCTGCTGTGCAAGTTTTTCAGCCTGCTGTTGGGCAGCAGCTTGTTCTAACGCTAATTGCTCAGGCGTTTTTAGTGATTTGGTTGTTTGAGCGTCTGGTGTTTCTGTCGTTTCTGAAAGTTGAGATTCCGATGACTCTACACTCTGTTTTGGCGAGTCGGTAGAACTGTTATCAGTAGTGGTTTTTTCGTTAGCAGTTTGATTGTTTGCAGCAACTTGCTCAGTCTTATCCGCCGTTAAACTACAACCAGTTAATAGCAACACGACCATGACAAGAGCTGACTGAAAAACGCAGCAAGATGGATTTGCTAAATATTTAGTTAAGCTCTTCATAGATATCCACCTCAATTAAACTGCGTTTGTATTGTGCGGGCACTAAGGCTGCAAGTTTATCTAAACTCTGTGCTATCCATTCATCGTATTGATTTGTCCAAGTGCGAGCTAAGTTAACTTGGTGCAGTTCAATGGCTTTTTCTTCAAATGGGTAAGCAACTTCTTCTAAAATTAATTCGTATTCTTCAAGCGCCAGTTCATCGAGTTCAGCAGGACGTTCAGATTGCATAATTTCTCGTGCTAAGGTGCGATATAACTCAGCTAAATGAAAATTAGCTTGAGGAACAAAATCAATCAAAGCTAAATCCATCACTTGTTGATAATAATAAATCGCATCTTTCATTGCTTGTTGCTTTTTCGCCATACTTTGTTGCAAAGGTACAACCAACTTAACTCGAGCAAATGTTTGATGATGTGCCTTAGCCAGTTCAAATGCGGCGAAGCTAGCTAAATATTCAGAGCGTTGCAGCACTTCACCTGAATGTAAACGAGCTTCTTTTTTATGAAATTGAACAATTTTTCGATACCAGAAATACTTTTTATTCAGATCACGCGGTTGTGTGTAAAACTCAGCCATTTTTAATCTAACTTCTTGCGCCATATCAAAAGGTTTTGGGTAATTATGCGCGTATGTTCTAAGGGCTAAACGCGCTGCTTCCATATCATTGTCTTTGGCATAATATTCAGCAGCCGTGTATTGGGCTTGACGCGCTAGTTCGTAACCTTCAGGCTGTTTTATATTGGTATTTTTTGCAATCAATTCTAATTGTTTAGCGGCAAGCGACCACTGTTGCTGGTCGGTATACACTTTAGCTAATTTTGCTGGCACAGCTTTGGCGTAATCACTATTTGGATATTGTTTGCGAATACGTTTTAACACGGCTACCCCTTGGCTTTTATCCACTTGTTCCATCAAAATATCTGCCGCTTGGGTTAACGCATTTTGGGTATATTCATTGCTAAATGCCAAATCAGCCACTTTTAAGAATTGCTTTGCTGCCTGTTCTGGCTCTAGTTCCAACAAAGCTTGCGCATAAAAATAGGCACTGGCAGCAACTAAATTTTGTGTCTGCTTAAATAGATCTTTCTGGTTATTTTTATCTATATACAACAAAGCTTGTTGGTAACTTTGCTCTGATTCAACATACTGCTTTAATTGATATTGCAAATTAGCCACCAGCAAGCTAGCTTGTTGTTTATCTTTGGTTTTGGCGTCTAAGTGCTGAATAATAAATTGCTGCTGGCTGATTAAGCTAACTAAATCTTGCTGAGCATAAGCGTAGTCGGCCAATTGACGCGCCATATATAATGCTCGGCGATCAGCTGGATACAAAGAGATAAAATCTCGCCAATAATTTGATAATTGTAGCTCAGTGAACTTTTGCTGCGGTTGCGCTTGATTAAGATGTTTTAATGCTTGCTGATAAACAATAATTAGACTGTATAAACTGTCTGCATTATCTGGCTGTAATTGAACTAACTTTTGATAATGTTCGATACTCGCTACATAATCGCTGGCGATATATCTAGCTTGTGCTGCCAGCATAAGTTGCTGAATTAACTTATCTTGCACATCAGTGGTTAAGTTTAACTGCGCTAATTTTTGCTGGCTTAAAAGGTATTTTTCAAACCAAATTGCAGCTGCCCTGTAAGCAACCACTTCATCTTTTTCCAGCTCATAATAGGTGTCTTGCGCTGTAGCATATAGCTGACGCGCTTTTAACAAACTGAACTGGCTTAAGTTGGCGAGTATTTGCTGTTGCTGCTGGTCGGTAAACTTATTCCATGCATTGGTGCCAACAAAATAGTCTTCAACAAACTGCACTTTGTATGCAAAAGCTTTGGTGGAATTTTCAGGGTATAAGCCAATCACTGCTAGCAAAAATTCAGCTGCAGCGAAATTCTCTGGTTTGCGCTCTATATAAGTTAGATAAGTTGCCAAGGCTTCATTTTTAAGGTCTTTGGCTAACCAAAACTGCGCGAGTTTTTGATACAAAATCGGCTCTAATTCAGTTGTGTCTAGCCCTTGTTGCTGCGCGTGGTCAATTAACGCTACCAGTGGGTTTTCTGTTTGTTGCGGTGTTGCTTCTTGCTGGCCTGTTTCTTGTTGACTTAGCAGTAAAATTAACGCTCGCTGCGCATCCGTTATCATGGAAGATGCCCCACCCTGTTTAAGCTTTGCAACTTCACCACTTTGGACAATTAATTTAATAAAATGCTGGCTAGCATTTTGATAGTCACTTAACTTAAATTGACTCCACGCCAACATATATAAGGCATTGTTTTGATATTTACCTTGGCCAACAGCTAAAGCTTTCGTCAATGCATCACGCGCTCTTGGGTAATTATTGTGGGAGAAATAAATATCACCAATGCGGAAATAAACCTCTTCAAGGTACGGGCTGGTTGGATAAAGCTCAGCTAACTTTTCTAATGATTGTAAACTTAATAAGGTTTCCCCCAGCAAGCTGTATGACTTAGCCAATTGGTAATAAATTTTAGGGTTATTACTGTTATTTGGGTAACTCGCTAATAATTCTTTAAAACGCTCAATGTTGCTGCGCAACATCTCATTTGACTTTTGTGCGCTATCTGCCACTGAGTTATCTTCAAGATCACTAGCAACAAGTTCATCGCCTTGAACTTGCTCTACTTGATAAGTATAGAGCTCAGCTAAACGATACCTTATATCTTCAACCACTTTGTTGTCCGGCGTGGCCGTTAATATTTGTTGATATAAATCAGCCAATTGTTGTTTGCGTTTGTAGGCCGACTGCCAAAGTTTTTCTTCATCTAGCGCTTGTTGATTTTGTTGTTGGCTGACACTAACCCAAGCGCCTAGGCCGTTATTATTTTTTGAAGAAACTTGCGTTTGATCATCTGTACTGACACAGCCTTGTAAGGTACTCAGCAAAACAATTAATGCAGCAAGGTTTAAAACTATTTTTATAGTAGAGCGCGCTAATTTAAACATCATTGACACTCCCAGCTGGACCTAACTCTATTGGGTCAGCTTGCTCTTTGAGCTCTGCTCGCTCTGGTAAGTTTTCTAACAAATGAGCGATTGCTTGTTGGGTGGTTAACAAGGCTTTTTCCAACATACTATGTTGTTGCTGATAAAAAGCTTTTACCTCTGTTTGATATTGCTGAGTTACTTGCTGTTTGCTCAGCTTGGTTAGCTGCACAATTTGCTGATAACTTTGCTGAATTTGGGCAAAGTCACTTTTGTACTGATTAAGTTTAAACTGCTCACTGGTTAACCTTTGTAACCTTTGTTGTTGCTGATTAAGCTCGGCTAAAGTTTTTTCAATTTGCGACAATGCCTTTTTATACTGCCAACTGCGCTCAGGTAATTGTTGATTTACTTGCCAATACAAAACTGCCGCAACTTTATCTAGTCTTTGTTGGTAACGCGCTTTTTTCTTTGCATCTTTATTCTCATCTGTCTTTTCATTTGGGAGGCTGTCGATAATTTGCTGACTAAGATTAAAATCAGCTAACCACTTTGCTTGTTGCGGGTCTAATGTTTTGTTTAATTGATTTAACAGCTCTAGTGGTGTTTGCTGTAGGTTTGAATCAGCGGTGTTGGTACCAATGTTATCAACGACAACAAGCTGTTGGTTAAATACAGTTAATTTATCTGTTAGTTGACTAATCTGTTGCTGCAGTTCTGCTTGTTGCACTGAATCAGCAATACGGGTAAAGCGTTTTTGTTGTACCTCAAGCAAATAGTCAAACCATTCAATTTTTAATTTAAGAGCAGCTAACAACTCATCTAATTGACTTACTTGATTTACTAATTGGATTGCTCCAGCTACCTGATTATTCTGCATAGCTAAACCCTGCCAAATATCTTGCTTAGCAACAGAGTTGGTTAATGATGCTTGAGAGAAATCCGCAACTAACATTTGCTGTTGCGAATTAGGCAGCTGTTTAAGTGCTTGATTTATTTCTGCTTCAAGTTGCTGATAAACATTAAAAGCGCGAACATATTCTTGCTGCTGTTGCCATTTTTGTGCAAGTAATGGCATGTTAAACCAATAATAGTGGCTGATGCCAAATTCTTGTTTATGCAAGTTCAACGCAGCTTCACTAGCGGCTAACTCGCCCATTTGCATCAAAGTTAATGCATACAAATACAATGCATGTTGGCTAAATGCATTATCGCGGGCAAAGCTTGCTAATTGTTGTTTTGCTTGCTTAAATTGCCCTTGGGCGAAAGAAATTTGGCTACGAATTATAGTGGCGTAAGCGATTAGGTTTTCAAAAGTTTTGCGTGGACTCGTTTGCAACGAGCTATTTTGCTCTGAACCATCTAGCTTGAAATCTTTTACTCGAGCAAACCAAACGGTTATTTTTGTAGCTGCTTGTTGATAGTTTTGCTGCTGATACTGATACACCACTTGGTTAAGTTGGTTGGTTAAATCCGCTAGGTTAATATTTTCTTTATCAGCTTTTACGTTGTTAGCCACAATTAATTCAGCTAGTTGTTCATTGTCTGAGCCCATGTTTGGCCAATAAATCACTTGGGCCAAATTTAAGTACAAAGCTTGCTGACTGTTACTAAGTTGTTGCGGCTGGTTAATTTGCTCTAAATAGAATTTTGCGCTGGTTAAGTCTTTTTGGCTGAGTGCAACTTGGGTTAAATCTAAAAAAACATCCGCCAATAATGCTTGGGTTTTGCTGCGGCTATCGGTTTGCACAAATTGATATTGTTGAATGCTGCTTTGTGCTTGCCATGGCATATTTAGCTGTAAGTATAACTCAGCCAATAACTGATCGTGTTTAAGTTGTTTGTGGCTAAATTTTTCTAATAAAACAACGGCGTTGGATACTTCACCCACTTGTTGTAAATACTGCGCTTGGCGATAAACTTTATCGGCCATTGCAGTTTTATTAGGCATGGTCGTATTGTTTGCTAGTGCTTCATCGGCGAATACATTTGAGGTTGCGGCGTGGTTGAGAGACAAGCTTAATAATAACCAAGGTGTTAGAGCATATTTTACGCGCAAAATTTGCTTAAGCTTGGTGAGCAAGCGAAAGCCTTGTGAGCTCGTTACTTGCAAACTTTCATCTGGCAATTTATCTATTTGAAAGCGTATCCCGCGCCGCAAATCCATATTTATAGAACCCACTCTTCCACTTCAACTTTAGCTTGTTGGCTGCCTGTATCGTCCACCAGCTTAAACTCTATCATGCTAGCTTCATCAAACTTTTCAAAACTAAACTGTTTGGCTTTTTTTATGTTATTGCCTTGTTTATCTAAACCTATAAAAAACGCAGTTAAGCTATGTTCACCTTCTTTGATATTGCCAATAAAGAGTTTTTGAATACCACCTTGTTCAAGTGCTGTACGTTGCCTGTCAGTATATAAAGTGCCTGCAATGGGTTGGTCGTTTAATTTAAGTTCTACACTGTCTAGTTTAAAAAATTGGCCAACATCTAGTGAGATAAACACAGCCAATTGGTTACTTGCAGGAAACAATAAATCTTCTTCTAATATAAACAGTTTGCGATTAAGCTCTAATACTTGTTGTTTTAGGTCTTGAATAGATTGATTTAACTCACTGTTATTTGCCATAGCTAAGTTAAAAAAACCGCTAGCAAAACTTAGGCTGCTAACCACCAAGGCTATTTTTAGTAACTGCTTATACATTTTCATATCCTGTTCCTTGCCTTTGGGCTTATCTTTTAAAAATAAATGCTGGCAAACACACGAACAACATCAGCGGAAAACTGATACAAAGGCTCTTCGCCTATCGGCGCTTGCTGTTGTAGATCTCTAAAATTGTGATAATCAAAATCAATTCTGTCCCATTGCACACTCATTTCTGCTGGCCAATCAAAGGGTTGGTAAGCTTTAGGTACAATATAAGTTAAACTTGCACCAACTGTGGTATCAGTAAATTCACTCAGCTCTTTGTCTCGAGCTAAGTAATTTTGTGCGTTGCGATATGGGTATAAATCTTGATAAAACTCTGCTTGAGTTTGCTCGTACTGGCGGGTTTTTAATTCAAATTCCCAGTCAGTAAAAATGGGTTGGCGATATAAGATTTCGTAATCAGACGCTTGTATATCCCAGCTGTCTTTGAAGCTGCGATAACTGAGCAAAACTGCAGCTCGCCAAGGCAAGAAATAACGTAGTGATAATTTACCAGCTAGAGAGTTACGCGTTTCTGGATAAACCTCTGGTTGGTAACCCACACCTGATTCTGATTCTTCATCAACAAAACGTACAGCTCGATAGGGATTATTTAAAAAGCCATTGTTGGCGATGGCTTCTACTTCAAAACTGGCAATTAAATTGGCGGTCAAAATTTGGCTTATACCAGCGCGGACTTTGTAATGTTGGGTTTGCGCTAAAAAATTATCGTCACCATTGCGTTTAACTTCATCATCCCCATACGAAATGCCAAGTTGAACGGTTGTTAGATCGCCAAAAGTATCATGCGAGACATTTAAACTAACTGACTGGGCTAAATAGTCGTCCTCTTCACTTTGGCGCAGTGATAAGGTCATTTGAGTTTTGTTATTTAGGTATTCAAAGCCTAAATTTAGTTCATCGCGCTCTTCTTCATATGGGCTGGCGGTACTCATTACATCAACAGAAGCCGAACTTATGGTGTCAGCATAATAAAAGGCACTCACAGCAAATGACTCAGAAGCTTTTTTGCGAATAAGCACTGCAGGGCCGTCAATTTTCATGCCGCCCCCTTCATAGCTGTGATACAAAACTTCAACTTTATCGTCTTCTAAAACTGCAGCTTTAACCGTGTTTGAGAACAACAAAGTGATCAATAATAACTGAATGAAGCTGAGCAGGCGTTTAGTTACAACCACAACCACCGCCTCCTGTGCCTTCTGCACCACGTGCAGATTCCCTAGCTTCGTATACGTGCGCGGCATGACTTGCTGCGATGCCATGTCGATTTGCACTCATAATAGGATCAGCCAAATTTTGCCGCTCGTACGGCTGAACCCAAGGTTTTATTGAGCTGCAGCCTGAAAGAGTGCCACAGCTTATCAACAAAACCACCAAGGCAAGTTTATTCACGAATAAGCTGCTTAATTGCTTTGGCATATTTCTTTTCATAACCTGCTTTATATCCTTTAAACTCGGCTCTTACTTTACCATCTCTGTCTATTAACACTGTTGTTGGCATAGCGGCAACCTCGTATGCTTCAGTGACCTTATTTTCACTATCAAACATAATAGGGAAAGACACTTCAATTTCTTTTAAAAAGCCTTTGCCTGGCTCTGGATCTTGCTCAACATTAACACCCCAAACAGCAACGCCTAAATCACTAAATTGCTGGTGTAAATCTTCAAGCGCTGGCATTTCTTTTCGACAAGGGCCACACCATGATGCCCAAAAGTTCAGCAATATAATTTGCCCTTTTTGTTCAGACAGTTTGACATTGTTACCAGCAACCGTTTTTAATGTGAAATCTGGTGCTGGTTGGTTTTCTTCTAATGCCCATGCGTTGTTTGCCACAGCCAATAAACTGATAGATACAACCGCAGCTTTGAAGCTTTTTGTTAACTTATTCAGATAGTTATTAATCGCTAAAGTCATTTTGCAACCCGTTAAAAATAAATTGAAAATCCACTATTAAAACTCAAGTTGTGAGTGGTTTTATTCACCCCAGTAATTTGAGTATCAAAAATTAAGTTTTGCATTGAGATATCCCATGCAAGCCAGTCGGTTAAAAATACTCGAAATTGGCTCGCAATCGACAATGCAAATTGGTCTTGCCCAGCAAATTGTACGTTACCGCCACCTAATTCGAAGGAAAATGCACTATTAAATGCAAGTTCAGGAGTGATAAACACTTCACCTGGCATTAGGTTATAACCGACGTTTAACCCATAATATTTCAGTTTTCTTTGTTCGTCGTCCAACAAAGGCGACACATTGGCGAGCTTTTCAAAGCTAGTTAAGCCAGCTTCGGCTTGCGCGTAATTAGCTTTAAAATAGAAGAACTCGTTTAAGTGATAACTTAAATTGGCTTGATACCAAGAGTCTGAGCCAAAGTCTTCAATGCTTAAAAAGCCAGCCTGCACACCAATAGAAAAATTTTCATCGTCGAGCTTATCTAACGTTATCTCGCGAGTTGTTTGCTCATCTGCAGCTTGCACTTGTGTTGCAAACACAATCATTGCCAACACACAAACCATTGGCAAAATTTTGTTTAGAAAAATGCGCTTATCCCAAGTTTCCATATGGTTAAATCTTCATTTAAATCACGATCTGTTAATGCCAAAGCCTGCTCCGCTTCAGCGCGAATGACAAAGTTTCTTGCCAAATGATATTTCAAACCAAACGCCGCTAACATCAGCGTATGGCTACGAGTTTCAGCCTGCGCTAATACTGAGTGCGGTTGAATATGCATATAACCACCACCTGCTGATACATATGGTGTTACCGTCCAGTCAGGAAACAAATGCATAGTCAGTTGCAAACTATAAATATCACTATTAGAGCTTTGCCCTAAAACTTTACCTGCAGTTAGCTCAGCGGCAACACTAGTGTCAAACTGGTAGCTCAAATTTAAGCTGTAATAGGTTGCTTCTTGCATTTGCCCAAACAATACACCGACTTCCCAATCACGCGCTAAATAATCATCTTGGCTGATTGCTAAGTCAGATATTTTTTGTGTTGCTGTGGTTAGTTGTTTAAATGCATCTATATGCACCCAACCTTGGTTTTTACGCCTGTCTATTACTTTTATCCAAGCACCACGTTTGCGCTCAATGCTTAAGCTTTCACCTTTTTCAATGACATTAGTCACTGGATATGCCCAGCCAGGGCCTGAATGTAATTCAACAAACGCAACATTTACTTCAAGCGTATTGCCTTGTTGACTATGAGTTGTTTGTGCATTTACCCAGGTAGGTACACTCAAGAACACCATTAAAAGCAGTGCCAATTGTTTAATCATTTTATCCATACTTTGCATAGTTAACTTTTATTCCTTTATTGAGGATAAAATGGATTGTTGTAATACTGACCGCCCAAATCTAACCATTCAGAGATCAGTCTTAACTCTGCTGGGCTAAGCATATTTCTATGATCAACGGTTTGTGTATCAACATCAAATTCACTGAATAAACGGAAAAATCTTGCGCTACTGCGCGCCCCACCTGTAGAGAGAATATTACGCACAGCAATGGTGGTTAATACAGGAATAGGTTGCTCATTTTCGTCTAAAATTAATTCTCCATCTTCATCCAATTCAAATACTGGATTGCCGTCACCATCGGTTTGTTGAATAAGTTTATCTTGCAAAATACCGTCCACTACTTCTTGTTCAACATCGTTAAACATCAGCTCTCGATAGCTGGTAAAGTGACGCGCTTGCTCAGTTGAAGCACTATTGCTTAAGTCTAATTGACCTGGCGGCACTTGTGCTAAACCATCTGCATCTTGAGTTGAATGACAGGCGGAACATTGATTGTTACCTATCACTACTGGGTTTTCATCATCTAGGGTTGTAGGGTCAAAAACTTCGCGCGATAAATCCCAAATAGGCTGAATATGCCACGGGTAATTAATTGAAATTCGACAATAAAATTGCCATTGGCTAAAACAAACCACACCTTCAGGTTGTGGCGTTTGTAAGTCTGCATAAACTAAGTTTATTTCTTCTAGCACTGGCTGCGCTGCACTATTGCTTGTGTCTGTCCAAACATCCGTCAGCTGCATATCCGCTTTAACAAATTGAGCGCCTAAATGTCGCCATTTAGTTTGTGCCATTGTTTCGCCAATTTCTGCAACTAATTCTGATTTACCGCCATTAAATGCACCACTTACTGCAGCCCCCAAATTAATTGGCTCAACTTGGCTATCTAACCTGCCATGGGTTGATGGGGTATTTCTGTCATGACAGCCAGTACAAGTTAGCGTTTCACCTGCGGTTAAGCTTATCCAATGCTGATGGCGTCTACCAATACGTTGACCATTGTCATCCACCAAACTCAGCATAAAAGGTGTATTGGCCGGTAAAGTAACTTTTACTGAACCGTCTGGCTCAATTGGCGCATAACCAATAATTTCGCGCATCAGTTGGCCTGAGCTACGGCCAAAATCAGTCCCTCGGACATTACGGACATCGCGCGGTGGCATTGGCACACCACGAATAAAACGCACCATTTTCACCGGCATATCATTTTGGTTGTGTAAGGTTAAATCTTGTAATTGTGCTATTGAACTGCCGTAATCAAGCTCTCCATCCATATCAAACACACTTGCAATATCTAGCACCCCCAAGTTTTCCGCGGCCAACTCTGGCGAGATATTCCCATCTGTATTTTTAATCGCTGGCGCTACATAAGGCTGCATCACAAAAGCTTGTTCAATAATCTGATTTACTACTTGGTTAGTAGATTCACTTTGATCGGTTTGCTCTGTTTGGGCGCTTGGTGTACTGCGATTGACTAACTGCTGAGTTTTGTTGGTTGGATCGTACAACCATAACTCATAGGCTGGCGGCGCTAATTGATATTCCTCTGCATCTACATCTTTAACTTGTTGGCAAGTTTTTACTTTTTCTTGGTGGATAACCCGACATAAACTCAAACTTAATAACAAACGGCCGCTGCCATCTTGCATCGGAAACAGATCGGCCAGTTGACCCGAATAAGCGCTTAAGTTTTCATCTACTAAATTGAAGTCAAAATTAAATTGGCTGAGCAGCGGGTATTTTTGCGTTGATGTTGTTTCAACTTCTTCTGCTGCTATATCTAAATTGTCTTCAACATAATCAGTGATGTTTAGTAGCATAGGAATGATTTTAAAATCGCCATCGCCTTCTTGCTCGGCTAACCACAATAAATTGCCATCATCCATATTGATAAAACGACGAAAACGGCTGGGTAACTCTAAGTTTTCATTGATACTATGTTGCTCGGTAGACCAACCATAAACATAAGAATTTTCGCTACCGTCAGGATTTACTCGATACAAGCTGATGCGATTATTACCATTTGTATCCCAACGGTTGTATAAAATGCTGCCGTCGTCTAAAACATGCGGATACAAATCGTGATTCATATTAAAGGTGATTTGCTGAATGTTTTGGCCTAAATCGTCCATCACGTGCAGGTTTATCGAAGTCGCATTCCGTCTATCATTCTGAGCCAAATACTGTGGCCTGCCTTCGTCCAGCAACAAAGCTTTTGATGTTTGCTGACGGGTAGATGCAAAAACAATACGACCATCGGGTAAATATTTAGGCGAAAAATCATCGGCTAAATTAGCTACATCGGCATTTTCAATAACTGGATAAAAACTTTTACTCGAATGTTGATACGACCAAATATTCCAGGTTTGTTGCTCGTTTAACTCTGCTACATCATCACCAGAAAATTGCACTTTTAACGAAAAAAGTAACTCATCACCATTTGGCGCTAAGGTTAAATCTTTAATATCGAATACAGCATTTTCGCCAAAATACTGTTGAAAAAAAGCATCGCTGATATTTGTCGCTTTAGATAAAACCGAAGCATTGTGCTTAAGCCAAATAGCAGCACCAGGATTAAATTTAGTAGGGTTTAAAAACTCATGACTGGCTTGAATGGTTTGCTCGTCAACCGAATAGCTGGCACTGCGCCGCAAAAACACCACAGGGTATTCTACCAACACAGGATCTAATTGTTTTCCTGACTCATCGTTTGTCTGCGTGTCTTGTGTACACCCAAGCAAAAGAAGAAATGTCAGCGCGAGTCCGCTACAACTCAAAACCGGATTCATGCTTAATTCCTTTAATCCTTTTATATATCTATAAATTATGCACCTAAGTGCTTATTCAACTGCATCAAGCCAAAAATCGATAACAGATCAGCAGCCAAACTGAATATGTACTAGCAATACGATCAAGAGCAAAAATTCAATCGCCCCGAGTACATAACCAACAAAGTACAATGTTTAACCAGAACAAATGTAAGGGATATAATTTAGAGCAAAACCTCT
>NZ_ARZY01000058.1 GCF_000568405.1 Catenovulum agarivorans DS-2 | reverse complement strand
AATTTCCATATACTGCACCAAACTAGCAGCGATTTTGGCAAACAGAGAACCACTAAGCCAAATAATTCTCCGGCAATTCAATTTGTGCAGCACCAGACTCAACCGCAGCAACAGCAACAGCTTTAGCAACTCGTTGCAAAAGCCTTGGGTCCATCGGCTTTGGAATAATATACTCTCGACCAAACGTCAACTCTTGACCACCACTTGCCTTAATCACAGAGTCAGGAACTGGCTCTTTCGCCAACTCGCGAATGGCATGCACCGCAGCCACCTTCATATCATCATTAATATCAGTCGCTCTAACATCCAATGCGCCCCTGAAAATAAATGGGAAACATAAAACATTATTTACCTGATTTGGATAATCAGAACGGCCCGTCGCCATAATAATATCGCTACGCTGAGCCAACGCCAATTCAGGTTTAATTTCTGGATCAGGGTTAGAACAAGCAAACACCACAGGGTTCTCGTTCATTAAATCCAAAGCTTCAGGCGGCAGAACATCAGGACCAGACACACCAACAAATACATCAGCACCCGTTAATGCATCTTCCAATGTACGACGGTCAGTATTATTGGCAAACAGCTTTTTATGCTCAGTTAAGTCTTCACGGCGCGTATGAATTACCCCTTTTCTATCCAACATATAAATGCGCTCACGCTGAGCACCACACTTAATCAACAACTCCATACAAGCAACCGCAGCCGCACCTGCACCCATACAAACAATAATAACATCGCGAATGTCTTTACCTTGAATTTCAAGCGCATTTAACATACCTGCAGCCGTTACAATAGCAGTACCATGTTGATCATCATGGAAAACAGGAACGTTACATTTTTCAACCAAAGCGCGTTCAATTTCAAAACATTCAGGCGCTTTAATATCTTCTAAATTAATACCACCAAAAGTATCTGCAATACTAGCAACCGTCTGAATAAACTCATCCACCGTTCGGTGTTTAACTTCAATATCTATCGCATCTAACCCAGCAAACTTTTTAAACAACAAAGCTTTGCCTTCCATCACAGGTTTAGACGCGAGCGGGCCTAAATTGCCTAAACCCAAAATCGCAGAGCCATTTGAAATAACCGCAACTAAATTACCTTTAGCAGTGTATTTATATGCTTCTTCTGGGTTAGCAGCGATTTCTCGAACAGGCTCTGCAACACCAGGGCTATATGCAAGAGCCAAATCGGTTGCTGTTTCGGCAGGTTTAGTAAGTTCTACGCTGATTTTTCCGGGTACAGGAAACTGATGATAATCGAGGGCCTGCTGGCGTTTATCTGACATGAAAAATCCTTCTGAAAAGAAACAAGAATATAAAGCCACAATGTTCAATGGCGTATATACTAAGTATTCATCAAAGCTGGCAGATAAGCCACCCCCAATAGGAGGAAAAATGCAAACAAACGACATAATTCGCGTTGGATTGATAGGATTTGGCTTTTCCGCGCAAACTTTCCACCTGCCTTTTTTAACTGCAGAAAATGGTTTTAACATCACAGCAGTATCAAGTAGCCAAGCAGAGCATGTACAAAACACACTGCCAAATGCACAGATATACTCACAAGCACAAGCGCTAATTGCGCAAGCAAATGTCGACCTAGTCGTGATTACCGCCCCCAACGATGTTCACTACAGTTTAGCCGAACTAGCACTACAACATAACAAACATGTTTTGGTAGAAAAGCCCTTTGTTACCACAAGTGCACAAGGCGAAGCGCTAATCGCACTAGCCAAACAACAGCAGCGAGTACTAAGCGTTTATCAAAACCGCCGATGGGATGGCGATTTTTTAACCGTTAAACACCTAGTAGATAATCAAACCTTAGGCAATATCAAATATTTTGAAAGCCATTTCGATCGCTTCAGACCACAAGTGAGACAACGCTGGCGAGAACAAGCATCAGAAGGTGGCGGCATACTCTATGACCTTGGGCCACATCTGATTGACCAATGCCTGCAACTATTTGGAATGCCTGAAAAAATTACCGCGATTTGCGAAATAACGCGTCCAGGCTCAAACAATATAGATTTCTTTAATATGATGCTGCACTACCCCAGCATGCTCGCCAGTTTACAAGCTTCACTGCATTGCGCAGGCCCGAATGTGCGCTACAAAGTCCAAGGTGATATTGGCAACTACGAAAAGTTTGGTTTAGATCCACAAGAAGACAGATTAAAAGCAGGTGTTAAACCAAATACACTCGATTGGGCTGCTGAAAATAGCGACCACTATGGCAAGTTGTATAGCGCAGATAATGTTGAAAACATTGCCACCATAACGGGCGGCTATCAAACATTTTTTAAAGAATTGCACAGTGCAATTTGTCAAGGCACCGCCGCCCCCGTCTCAGCGCAAGACGCCTTGCTAACGATAAAATTAATCGAATTAGCCATGCAAAGCAGCCAACAGCAAAAAACGCTTAAGATTTAGATTTGCAGTCAGGTTATAACAATGTTATTTATGTAACATAAGCATAAAACAAACTAGAACACCATATAAAAGGTACGAAAAATGCCCATTACTCGTGATAGAAGTGCTCAGCACAAAGTTTACATTCCGTCCAATGCCCGTGAAAATCAATATCTACTGGCAAAATTTGAATTACCAGACGCATTGTTAGCAAAATTTGCCGATCAAATAGACTCTGGCAGTGAACAACCATATCATGATTTTTATCAAACACTCGCCAACTTGTTTTTTGATGTATGCGACAAACATGAAATTGAAAGCGGTCAATTTGTTGCTAACGACAAATTTATTCGTGTACGTTACAGCCCAGAAAAAATTACAGCACAAACTGATCAGCAAATTATCTTTTTATACAACCCAAAATATCACTCTGGCCACAAAGCTTTTATTGAAAGCAAAAAACGCGTGCGAAAATTAAAACTGCTCTTTTTAGCCAGTGGTGAAGAAATTCGTCACAACTCAGCGAAATTCCATTCAAAAGTGGAAAAAGCCGTTGAAGCTTACAGCAGCCTATTAGGCTTAGACCAAGGTGCAGTACGTTTGTGTGATCACCAACACTTAACCTACGACTTATTTGCCAAAGAAAAAGGCGTAGAAGGCACACAAGCACACAAATTGCGTTCAATTGAAAATCGTTTTAAAGCCCACGATGTAACATTAGAAGGTGAATTTGATCAACAAACCTATGCAGTTGTTGATATGCCACTAACTAAACGCATTCAAAGCTTATTTGATATTGATAAACAAGCAAAATGCCCGTATGAAGATTTATACACAAGCTTAGAAAAACAGTTTATCGAATGTGCACAGCAAAATGGTATTGACCAAGGCATTATGATCGCAAATGGTTTAGTACCAGTTGTTCGCAGCAAAACAGACACAGTGATTTCTGAAAATGGTGAACTTCAAACGATAGACTTTAACGAAAATGCACCAGACAACAGCTTCTCTGCGCATTATTCGCGTCGTCGTTTAGTTGACTCAGTCCAGTTTGTATTTATCGCAGCCAAAAATGACATGTCGAGCTATGGCTATGGTAAATTCTTAAACCAAGTTCACTCAGCAATGCGTAGTTTTGCAAGCAAGCTCAATTACCAACACAAAGGTGAAACAATGTCAGTGCGCTTGCACCAACATGTTGGATTAAATCGCTAATCAGTGACAAAGCGCTTGGAAATTTAACTAATTCACCAAGCGCTTAACCAATGCTCTAATTCAGCTTAAAACTGGTACCCAACAGACAGTAATGAATAGACCCCGCCCGTATCAAGCTGACTGTTAAACAACTCGGCTTCAGCTTCAGTGTAGCGAGCTTGCAAACCGACAACAAAATTTTTGTCCAACCGCCAGTTTACGCCCGCAGCCAACCAAACACCAACATCTTCGTCGTCTTGACTAACAACATAATCATCAATCAATCTCTGTCGTTCAGCGACAGCCAAATTGATGCCGCCACCTAAGAAGGGTTCAAAATGCTGACCAAGCATCCAATATTTGCGTATACCTAAGTGAAGGCCACCAGTAACCTCCTCTAAAGTTCGGCCATCCTCCTTGGAATCTTGCCCAGCAGCGAGCAAATCAACGGCGATACTAACAGGCCAACTTTTGCGTTTAAAATCAGCCATAATCCCAAATGCACCATGACTATCATCGGCAAAATCATTGTCATCTAATTTCTTTTGCCCCAAAATCAAAGATACTCTGTTTTGCCAAACATCAGCATCATGCGCTTGAACATTCGGCAAAAACAACAATAACGAGGCCGAAGCAGTAGTAGCAAGTAAATGTTTAAATTTCATAGGTTCCTCCAAAAAATAGCGAATTAAAATTTATTGCCCTGAATTGAGGGCAGAATAGGTTGAAAAAATAACAATGCCGTTTCCCACTAACGCCAGAACTAAAATGCACAGCGGGGACAGCTTTTTGAAACTAAAATCGTTTGGCGTTTGCTCGGCAAGATCAACCCAACGAGCAAGCCGTATCGCAGCCGCATATAGCAATATCGCGGTAACAATGCCGATACACTCCACAAGCATAAGCAGAACTGGCATTACAGAAGGTGTCTTTGGAAAAATAGCCAACAAATCAAGTGCATACACAATTATGTAAACCAAAGCCAAAACCTTAGAAACGGGGGCGACAACTTGGTAGTTCTTTAATGCCAAAGGCACAGCTAACAACGAGCTCATGCCCAAAGCAGTTAATAACCCGTTGAATGCCACTAATATCAATGCACTAAGGTGAGAAAAGTCTCGATTTTCAATATATCCACCTGGGATCAATGAGATCAACAGCGCTGCGTTAATGGCCAGCAGAAATGCAAGCCACTTATTCTGAAAACTAAATTCCATGACTTAAACCCTCAATTATTCAACTAACAGTTCAAACGCCGTCTCTAAAACCAAATCTTGGTCATTTTCACGTTGCTCTAAAGTAAAAAATGGTACTGCAGCGTCGACTGGCACACCTGAAAACTCATACCAATCTTGCCCAGGGCTCAGATAGAATTCGTTCGACAAACCAATTTCAACACCATTGGGCAATTCAAAGCTAAGCACATCAGAAAAAGAGCCTTGGGTTGACTCCCCGACAAGGGTTACTTGTGGCAATTGCGCCATAGCAAGGGTAAAAACTTCAGCAGCAGATACAGTATTCGCACTGACTAAAACAGCAACAGGTGATAAATATTGGACGCGCTCACTCGGCGAGAGAAGTACATCAACAAGCTCAGTTCTATGATCCCCTTCACGAGCTTGCTTGCTATAAACGTGCGTAGCTGGCGTATCAACAAATCGTTGAGTTATGGCTAAACTAATATAGTCGCTGCCACCATTGTTAGTTCTAACATCGACAATCAACCCTTGAGTATCAGTCAAATCAGTGAGTGCCGAATCTAGCGCTGCGTTCAGGCTATCTAATTCACTTTGCGCCAGTTCAGTAGCGGTTAGATCTGGGTTACTCTCGCCATACCCAGTCATAGAGCCTATGTATATATAGCCAACATTATCCACCTCAAACCAACGAATTAGACCGTTTGCAGCCGTTTTAATGCTAGCAGGTTCATGGGCATAACCAGCGACTATGTCCCATTGCAATTGATACATTGCAGCAATATATGCATTTAGATCAGCAGCCAACTGCGGCGTCAAAAGCTCAACGGGTATAGGGAACGGCAACTGATATAATTGCGCAAACTCTGCAACAAATTGAGACACCAAGGTCGGCTTGTTTGTCGCCGTATAATAATCATCACCATCGGGGGAGATAACTTGAATATGCGTGTCGGCCAATGGCGTTAACATCTCGACGATAACTTCCAACAATTCATCTTCAGTAGAATCAACCAACAACTGCTCTAAAGCCAATTGATAAAGGACATCTATATCAATATTTTTTTGCGAAAAATCGAAATAGTGGTCACGAAAAACTTCATAGACCATTGCAAGATCACGCTGATAGTCCACTTGATAACCATCGTCACCAACAGACAGAGTTAAATTCTGCATACAAACATCTGGCAAAACATCAATCTTGCTAAACACCATACCAGGTGCCGAGAATTCCTCAGTCCCATATCCAGCAAATACCTCAAGTTGATTTTCATTCGAGATTAAACGGGCACTGACTTCAAGATCTGCTGTTGTAAAATCCTCTTGAGAATCCTCCAACCAACAATAACTTGAGGTATACAGATATGACTTGAGTGAGTCATCGTCAATTGCGTAAATTTGGCCATAGGCTGGGGATTGCCAAACACCTTGATATTTACTGGAGATTTGGCTTTCGGAAGAATCACTTCCGCATGCCACCATGCTAGCTGCGGTTACCCCAATACATATAAGCTTGAAGATTTTCATACTTAGTACCCTTATAAACAAAAATAGTTTGGGCACGTAGCCCAAAGTTCATATCAACGGGGCACAGTATGCAAAATAGTCAAAATAGATGTGTTCGGTTATATAGGAGAGGACAACGCAAGACTAAAAAATTGCAAGGACATACCATAAACAATTGAATTTTATAAAATTAATATAGAACTCACCCGATGTCCTAACCTATCGGATAGGACAAAATTATTGACCTTGTTGGATAGAACGCCTGTACTGAGCGGGGGTCATTCCGACATTTTTATTAAATGCTGTGTAAAAAGCTGATCGAGAGTTAAAACCACTATCGACTGCGACATCAACCACACTTTTATCTTTTAACTTAGGGTTAGACAGTTGCTGCTTAGCATATGCAATTCTTTGTTGATTTACATAGTCAAAAAAGCTCATCTGATAGACGGAATTCAAAGTTTGCGACAAATAATTTGCAGATACCGACAACATATCGGCTAATTGAGGCATGCTTAGATCAGCTTGTAAATATACACAATCCTCAGACATTAACTTATCTAGCTTGTTAGAGATTCGTAGCATATCGGCTTCGGACAAAGCAGAGTTATGATACTTAGCTTTTTGTTCAACGGCTTGCTCATCAACTGCCTGAACAGCTCGCACATATGAGCGTTCTTTACCACGATAGATCCTCGGTTGCAGCAACCCCATCACCCCAATATAAAAGATAACAGCAACAGAAAATAGCTCTAAAAATCCCATTATCGCCGTTACTTCTTCAGAATCTTGGAAAAATAGTAGTATTGCAATACCTTGAATGCCGCCAAACAAAAACAGCCAAAGCAGATTGGTTAGCCACCTCAAAGTAATATGTTCACGGTAAGAAAATATATTGTTGATGCGGTTTTTATGCTCCAGTAGCATTTTTAAACACAAAAACAAATAGACAAAAAAGCTAATGATTTTGCCAATGGTTTGAATTCCAACACCATAATATGTCAATGCTGGCCACTCATTTGAAATTACCCCTGTTTGCATTAGGTATAACTTCTGTTCAAATGGCAACAACCAATAGGGTATCGATAAAACAATGCAGGCTATAAAGAATGAATAGTGTTTGAACACTTGGCCAGTGCGATTATCTTTTTCTGGACAAGTCGCCTGGCGAACATACCAGTACAATGCAATTCCGACACTCGCATCAACAGGCAAACTCGCACCAACCAAAAAAGGAACGGTATAAATATAACCTGTATCTAACAGAAATTTTTGCAATACTTCAAAGCTAAAGGCAAACAAAAGTATCGATAAATGAATATTTATCGCCCTACTCTTTCGGCCTCTAAAATACAAAAGTACCGCAAAGACCACGCCTTGACCTGCGGCTAAAAACAATAGCAGAGATTGAATAGTTATAGTTGGTGTCATCAAATGAGTATGCAGTGAGGAGTTGCATTCAGTTTACAATGAGTTGATTAGCCAAGGCAACAGACTCAAATGAACGACACAACACAAATTTACTTTGTAACATTTCCGCCGTAAGCTAAGGCCCACAAAGCAAAAATAACAATAATGGTCATAATCATGGAGTGGAAAAAAAGCCTACGTTGGTTTATCGCCACCAGTATATTTATCGCGGTTATTTATGGCATCGAACAATATCTGGGTTGGCACAACGTCTTAAAACAGTGGCAGCATGTGTCTGTTGCACAGCTTTTGTTACTGACCTTAATCACCTTTATCAGTTATTGGCTAAGAGCATGGCGGATTTATTATTATTTTGGCAAACCCGAACAGCATGCACTCTCCCCATATATTCGTATCAACTTACTACACAATGCACTGAATAACTTCCTGCCGATGCGTTTAGGCGAAGCCTCGTTTCCGTTGTTTATGAAACAAAGCTTTGCATTTCCAATAATCAAAAGCACCACAGGGCTATTAGTCATTCGAGCATTAGACCTACACTGGTTATTGGTCATGTTGATTTTCATCGCCAGTCAGCAACTCACCATGCAAATACTCTGGTTATTATTGCCATTGTTAGTGGCGCCATTTTTGTTGCCCAAATGTTGGACACAATTACTCAAAGTCGCACCAAATTCACTGAAAACAAAATTAAACCAACTACCGACACACAGCAATTTATCAGCTGGATTTGTCGTAAAAGTATATCTGCTTACAAGTATTATCTGGTTGGTTAA
Source organism: Catenovulum agarivorans DS-2 (assembly GCF_000568405.1). Taxonomy (GTDB): domain Bacteria; phylum Pseudomonadota; class Gammaproteobacteria; order Enterobacterales; family Alteromonadaceae; genus Catenovulum; species Catenovulum agarivorans_A. The sequence goes on along the minus strand of NZ_ARZY01000058.1, from coordinate 5,965 downwards.
GCTCGCAGCGCTCGGTTTGATATTACAATTTTTTATCCCACTACCACCCGCACAGGCCTTGTTTGCAGTGATTAGCGCCGATCTCAGCAGTATTTTACCCATTCATGGCATAGCTGGCAGCGGCACTTTTGAAGCAGCCATACTAGCCGCGCTACTGCCACTTGGTTTTGAACAACAACAAATAATCCAAGCCGCGGTCAATCTGCATATATATGTATTAGTCGTCACATTATTGAGTGTGCCTATCGCACTGTGTTTTAAACAAAAGTAACACAGTGCTGTCATAAATTCTTAAGCCAGCAAGGTTAGCCTTGCTGCAATTAAATAGAGAAAGTAGAGATATGCCAGCAAGTCATCCAAAAAGTTTATCTATCGTCATTCCGATGTACAAAGAAGCAGAAAACGCACAACTCATGGTAGAGCGCATTCATCAAGGACTCGCCGATTACAATGCCCCGTGGGAAGTAATCTGTGTTGACGACGGAAGTCCAGATGGCACATTAAAAGCCTTACAAAATGCCCAAAAAACCTTTGGTCAGCACGTTAGAATTATCGAATTGCAACGCAATTTTGGTCAAACGGCCGCAATGCAAGCTGGTATAGACGCAGCTCGTGGTAATTTAATCGCAACACTTGATGGTGATTTACAAAACGACCCAAATGACATTCCTAGAATGGTCGATGAGCTAATCGAAAGAGATTTAGACTTATTACAAGGCTGGCGTAAAAACCGTCAAGATGCAGCCATCAAAAGAAAATTGCCATCACGCATCGCCAATAAATTAATTGCGCGCATCACAGGGGTAAAATTACACGACTACGGCTGCAGCTTAAAAATATATCGTGCCAACGTCCTCAAGCAAGTACGCTTATTTGGTGAAATGCACAGGTTTATTCCTGTATGGGTTGCTGGGGTAACTGCGCCACATAGAATCGGTGAAACGGTTGTAACCCACCACGCGCGTCAATTTGGCGAATCAAAATACGGTATCAGCCGAACATTTAGGGTGATTATCGACCTGCTATCGGTCTTTTTCTTTTTACGCTACAAAGCTCGCCCAGGCCATTTTTTCGGTTCAATCGGTTTATTTACCGGCGCCTTAGGTGGCTTATTAATGACATGGCTACTGGCGGTTAAATTTATCTTTGGTGAAGATATCGGCCATCGTCCTATGTTATCAGTCGCAATTTTAATGTTGGTAATGGCGCTGCAATTTATCACCACAGGCGTTGTTGCCGAAATGCTGACACGTATCTTTTTCCAAAATAATAAAGGCAAAAATTTTGTTGTACGGAACATCTGCGAGCCTGAAGAAGGCCAATCGTGGCAAAACTATAACCATGATAAAAAATCACAATCTGAGTGAGTTATTTTATCATCCCAGCACTTTAGCACTATTCTTAATCGCGGGGTTTATTCTCAATGTCTGGGGTGTGCCGCTATTTGACGTAGACGAAGGCGCATTCTCAGAAGCCACCCGCGAAATGCTCAGCTCAGGCATCTGGTCTGCCACCTATTTAGACGGCGAACCAAGGTACGACAAACCCATTTTGACATACTGGTTTCAAGCATTTTTTGTACAAATGTTCGGCCTAAATGAATTTGCACTGCGAATGCATTCAGTGGTCAGTGCGATGTTGTGGAGTGGCGCAATCTTTTATTTTTGCCAGCAGTTTATTAATCGCAAAACAGCTTTTGTCGCAACTCTCATTTTTAGTTCAACATTATGGATAACCTTAATTGGTCGTGCGGCAACTGCCGATGCGCTGCTAAACCTTTTTATTGCGTTAACCTTTTTTGATATATACCGTTATGCCCAATCCGAGGACAAAAAACATTGTTATCGCGCTTGGTTATGGCTTAGTTTAGGTGCACTGACCAAAGGACCCGTGGCTATCGCAATCCCAGGCATGGTCAGCCTAATATGGTTTGCGTCTAACCAACAATTAACCTTATGGCTACGCGCCATTTTTAACCCAGTTGGCTGGTTAATATTATTGTCAGTGCTGTCACCTTGGCTATACATGGTGTGGTTAGAACAGGGTAGCGGATTTTTTCATGGTTTTTTAGTCGAGCATAATCTAAAGCGTTTTACCGCCACAAAAGAAGGTCATGGTGGTCAGTGGTTTTATTATCTTGTTGCACTGCCTTTGATACTGCTACCTTTTAGCGGCGGTTTATTCAAACAACTAGCACTAGGCAAACAACTGTTAAAAGACCAATTAGATAGACTGTTAGTCATTTGGTTTGTGGTGGTGTTTTTATTAGTCTCTTTTTCTCAAACACAACTGCCACACTATGTCTTGTATGGCGTCACCCCCGTTATCATTTTAATGGCAAAATACCGACACAGCCTATTGTCAGGAAAGTGGCAACTGATATTCCCATTGCTGTTTTGTATTATTCAATTTGTTTTGGTTTATCTAGCACCTGAACTTGCTAGCCAAAATGACAACCCCTATCAACAACAAATGTTGGCACAAGCCGATACAGTATTTGATAACAGCTACTTGTTCAACAGCATCCTGCTGTGCTTGTTTTTACTCGCGTTAGCGATAGCGCCGATTAAATCTTGGCAAAAACTGGTTAGTTTCGCATTTTGCCAAAGTGTATTTTGCTACCTGGTGTTATTACCAGCAATCGCCCAAATTCAACAATCACCGATTAAACAAGCCGCCATTTACGCTAAACAAATCGACCAAACATTCGTTGCCTACAAAATGCATATGCCAAGTTTTAGCGTATATCGTGAACAAATTACTCACAGGCGCGATGTGCAAGCAGGAGATTATGTCTACACCCGGGCAGATCGCATCAGTCAACTTGAAGAAAGGTTTGGCCAACACAACGTGGATATTTTTTATCAACAAGGTGGCATTGTATTAGCCAAAATAACCAATAAACCCAATAAATAAGGATAAACAGCATGATACGCTTTGTCGCTTTAACCGCCGCGGTACTGCTTTTAGTTGCGCTCAGTATATATGTGTTATTTGATTATCATTTTGGTTTTATTTGGTTGAATCAACAAAGCAACTTAATGCCAACAACATTTTGGTCAGTGGTCACATTATTTGGTGACAGCCATGTAGCAGTTGCACTAACTTTGTTTTTAATTACCCAGCACAAACAGCTATTACCAGCCGCTTTGATTGCCACCATCCCAGCAACATTGATAGCACAAAGTTTTAAACGTGGAATGCCGATAGATAGACCATTTTCGGTTTTACCAGAAGACAGTTACATTCAAATTGGCCGCGTCCTCGAAATGGGCAGTTTTCCATCAGGCCACACCATGACAGCAGCAGTTTGGGTGGGGTTATTTATTTTGTTTATCCGCCAAAACTGGTGCAGCTACCTATTAGGCGGTGTATTGGTTTTAGCAGGCTTAAGCCGAATTATGGTTGGCGCACATTGGCCAATCGACGTACTGGTTGGCGCGGGGGTTGGTTTACTTTGCGCACTATTCGGTTACAAAGTGGCAACTCAATATCAATTGGGCGAAAACAAATTTAGCCAAGGCGCATTGTTTATTCTGCCCATCTACGCCTGTTTTAAAGTCTTTACCCACAACGGCGGCTACCCACAAGGGCATCCATATATAATGATACTGGTCGCAGCTGCAATAAGTTATTTTATTTGGCTAAACGCAAAACCAATGTATTTTGCACAAGGTAAATCTTAATGCAATCAAACACCCAATCTAATATCCAACAAGTATCCATGTGGCAATGGCTGCTTATTATCGTCAGCTGCGTGTTTGCCTATCGCCTTGTTATCACTATAAATACGCCAATTAGTTTGTTTTACGACGAAGCTTACTATTTGTCTTGGGCGCAAAATCTCGACTGGGGCTACTATTCCAAACCACCAATGGTCGCGTGGTTAATTGCCACAACCACACACATATTTGGCATGGCTGAATGGGCAGTAAAACTATCCGCGCCCGTGTTATATGCGGCAACGGCAATATTATGTTTTGCCATCAACAAACAACTATTTAACGCCAAAGCAGGTTTTTGGGCTGGGTTAACATTTATGTTAATGCCGTTAGTTAGTTTAAATTCACTGTTTGTCACAACCGACGCGCCACAACTATTTTTTTGGGCCGCTGCCTTCTACGCATTTATCCAAGCCCAACACAGTAACAAATGGTTTTATTGGGGATTAGCAGGCCTATTAGGTGGGCTCGGTTTATTGTCAAAATATACGTTTATTTTATTACCCGTAACCTTTTTAATTTACGCGCTAATCAGCCAAAGTGGCCGACAAATCTTAACCAACCCGCGTTTTTGGATCGCCTGTTTAATCGCCATAACCCTATTAATCCCAAACTTAGTTTGGAATTTCCATCACGACTTTATTAGCTTCCAGCACACCTCAGAAATCTCAAAACATGCGCAAAACAGCGCAAGCCTAGCCCGCATGCTAGAATTTTTAGCGCTGCAATTACTGGTATTTGGACCCGTTGCATTAGTGATACTGACCGTTTGCGGTGTGAAATCAATAACACAGCAAAGCCAACAAACAACCGACTCAATAAAACTGCTATGGTGTTTATTCTTGCCGACTTTAGCAGTGATATCTCTACAAGCACTGACCGCACGAGCAAACATGAACTGGGCAGCAGCAGCCTACGTAGGTGCAAGTTTATTGGCTGGATATTATTTTAGCCACATGTGGCAAAATAAGATTATCTACCAACGAGCGCTCGTTATACTCGCAATGGTCGCCAACCTTGTTTTGATGGGCGCGTTTTATCATTTTAACGCATTCACCCAATTAATTGGTGTAGAACGAAACCAACACAACGACCCATACAAGCGCATACTAAAGTGGCCACAACTGGTTGGCGAATTCGACCCAATATTCAAACAACGTCCACAAGCCAAACTCGCCAGCGACTCACGAAAACTACTAGCCTACTTTGGTTACTACTTGTCTAATCAAGACTTTCAAGGCGCTCACATAGACGGTACCGACCATATTGGCCATCACTATGAATTGAAATATCCAATAAATCAGCAAACCGAAACCGAGTACTATTTCGTCACGCAAAACTGGCACGAGCAAGATTTACTAACATATTTCTCAACAGTCGAACTGGTAAAACAAGCCAGCGTCGATGTATACCCCGAGTTTAAACGCACCGTCAGGCTATATCGAGTAAGCGGATATAAACAGGAGTAAAAGTCATGCATGCAGATAAACTAAAGCGAATCATCACACGCAAAGATGTCATGCTTTGCGCACTCTGTGCACTTGTTTTTACCACATACCCGCAGCTAGACCTTATGGTAACCAACTGGTTTTACGACACAACCGAGCAAACATTCTACCTATCGCGTCACTGGTTGGTACACGGCCTGTATATATTATTCGCCAAACCTCAAATCGTTTTACTTCCGTTATTAATGTTTTTAGCCCTGTATGGCTACCTAAAATACCGCAAAAAAGACGCAACCAAACGGCATAAAAAATACGTTTGCACGTTTTTACTTGTATCACTGATAATCGGCCCTGGTTTGATTGTAAATGAATTAATCAAAAACAACTCAGTTGGCCGTGCACGACCCGTTCATATTGAGCAATACGGTGGCGATGCGCAATTTACCCCAGCGTTTGTCTACTCGGGATACTGTCAAACAAATTGCTCGTTTGTCAGCGGCCATGCAGCTGTTGGTTTTTATTTTATTGGATTAGCTTGGTTGTTTAGGCGAAAAGATGCGTTTTACTTAGGGTTAGCGATTGGTATTTTGGTCAGCTTTACTCGCATCGCCAAAGGCGGCCATTTTTTGAGTGACACGGTTTTTGCTTTTTGGGTAGTGTATTTCACCAATGTGTTATTAGCTTATTGGTTTAGATTAGAAAACCCCTTTCGGCAATCGGTGCAATATAATCAGCCTATGATTACATCTAATGCACCGAGTTAGCAGCGCTTTAATTACCGTGCCTGCAAGCTCA
>NZ_ARZY01000057.1 GCF_000568405.1 Catenovulum agarivorans DS-2 | reverse complement strand
CTAGGCTGACACAGATTTTCGAACGCCCTCTCCAGTCATCCCTCCAATCAATGCAGTAGCTGGAGCCATTGGCCCACCTACTGCTGCGCCAATTCCCGCGCCAGCGGTAAAGCCGGCCGAAAAACCACCTAAACCAGCGATGGCTGCTCCTTTTGCATCACCACCAGTGATTAATTCTAGTTCTTGCTTAGTTAGTTCTCTCATATGAGCCTCATTTAACTAAAATAATAATAATAGGCGAAACCAGCAGCCGCACCTACAGCCATTCCTGCTACTCCACCAACTGCTCCCCAGCGCGCTCCATTTGCTGCTGCCATTAGTGCCCCGCCTGTACCCAATGCTGAACCTGTACCATATCCAACAATTGCACCCTCGGCGGTGGCCGCTAAACCATTCCCTCCCGTTATTTGGTATAACTCTTCAACTTGTAACTCACGCATCGATTAGCTCCTTCTTTAATTAAAATATGTATGCCATTATCGGCAGTGTTATAGCTTTTAACTAGCAAGTAACAGGCAAATACTAATACTAATAATCTTTCTAGGAACTGTTCTAAAGTACAGTTTTGCATATTGAGGAGCTAATGATGACTTTCTGTACCTTGGTACAGTGTAAATGTTTGATAACATTCCCTAAACTTACGAAAGTTACTGGCCATAAAATGTATTGTAAGCATGAAAAGCACTAATATATCTATAGAACAATATGTAGGTTATTTTTTTAAAGTTAGACGCTTGAGAAATAAATCTACGTTGTGGGAAAGCAGAACATTTATTGCAAACCAAGGTAATGACGAGGAGCTTGCATACGTTATTGATGACAAAGCAGAGGCTCTTGGATGGTTGGAGTTTACTGATAAGTACACAACCATGCTAGCAGAACCATACGGTGGTAAAGGTGTCGGTGAAAATGGAGGGGGCGTACGTTGTGGTAATACTAAAAATTACCAAATAAAGGGTATAGGTGTGAACCCGCTAGTTGGTACACATGATAATTATGGCCATAGAAACGGTATGTACGCCTTGGATGAAGCTGTTTTAGAAGCCATTAACAGCGAAATCTACAATCATATTCTACCCGAGGGTATTGTTAACTATTTGGCAATCATAGATATAGGACAAGTTCAGGTAGATAAATCGCAAAAGCCCTTGTCGGTCGCTCTGGGCGTAAGAGATATTGCGTGCCGACCTGCACATTTTTTACGGGCAGGTAGGTTTGAACCTAAATTCAAGGAACGTGTATTAAACGACACTGCACGGCTTAGGTTGCAATACAGGATGCTATCTGAGCGGTTTGCCAATGAAAATGAGTTCGTCCAATACATTGGACGCTTTTTACTCTCTTGTGCAAAACAGTTCGCGTTTGCGAAAATACACAGAATAGCGCATGGGGCTGTTTCACCGTCAAACATGTCTTTTGAAGGGAAATGGTTAGACATGGCTAGTGCCTGTTTTTTGCCAGCATCTTACAATTATTGTACTGGATCAGCGGTTGAATATAACCTCGAAGGTATACAACCATTGGATATGGTTTCGGAGTTAATCTATAACTACAATAGGTTTAGGCGAAAACAGTTAAATGATGCTCCCTTGCACTCTTATTATGCGAATCAGTATAACGCTTGTTTGTTGCATTATTTACCATCATTTTACGGATTAAATGTAACTCAACTTGATAACCCACAAATAAATCAAATTAAAACCAGACTCTTAAATAAATTTATCCAATTATGCAATACAAATACAGATATTCAAATCGCGCCACCGCACTGTAAAGATTTTCAGAATGATGTTGCTATAGACTACTTGGTTTCAATATATTCTTGTTCAACTGATGAACAAGATGAGTTTAAGCTAATAAAATATGCACATAAACAGAAAGGTGAATCGGACAATGTTAGTTATGGCGATTTCTGGATGCTGTCGGCAATAAAATCGTTTAAGAAAGCTATTTACATGCGCATGTTTAATAGTCGGTATTTAAAAGAATCTGTAGATGATTTAGTTGAACATTCTAAGTACCAAATATGTTCAGCAATTAATTCGTTTGCGAATCTATCCAAGTGGATTTTTGAAGGCGACCAAAATTCAAATGAAACTATTATCTTTAATAACTCAAGTGAAATGTTGTGGTTTGATGCACGAGATTCTGCATTTTTGTGGAAAAGAGGAGACGATATTCAGAGCTATACGGATATTAACCTATTGCACCAACAAGTGAGGAGTGCGCCAACAAGCTTTTTATTGGATGGGGGCATTGATATGTTCTCATTGGTATGTGATTTATTATCTTTATTGAAAAGCGTACAAAAGGTAAATCCAACAGGCATGGAGATTTAGATGAAAGGTAATGAACCAAATATATATTTTGCGTCATTGTGTGAAGTTCGAATGGGCTTACAAACTGTTACTACACCTGAAAATCTGCGATGGCTTAACTTCTCTGCAAGAAAGAAATTTTTCCAATTTTTTTATTCTCCTAGGGGGGATAAAATGAGTTTACCAATAGGGTATGTTGTTTGGGCTGAAGTTTGCCGTGAGAATGTCGAAAGGTTATTACATACAGGAATTTTGCCGTATTACCCGTTTGAATGGAATGAAGGAAAAATTTGTTTGGTATTAGATGTTGCCTTTGTTGATGGGCTAACATCATGGAATAGAAGGGCATTAAAACAGTTTCTTGCATCAAAAGCTTGTTTTGCTTTTAAAAAAGGTAGCAAGACCAGAGTATATAAACGAAAATTTGGTCAATTTCGAAAACTTACCATGGATACTAACTACAAGTTTAAAAGTGGTTCGTAAATTAAACTTTTTCTTAACCAAGCCTTAACCCTTCAAATATTAAAGTATCCTTTTTAGGTAAAGGAAATAAAATGCAAAATAAAAGGTTTAAAGGTAGGTTTTTGATAGTTGGTTTATTCGCTATGATCAGTGCTTGGGGATGCTCTAGTTCACTTCAGCCTGCTGATCATTTGCGTGGGCAGCTAGTTGTATCTGGTGATTTAGACAAAAGTCCTGCAGATGTTCGCCAATACAAAAGCATTTGGTTAGACAACGGTTTGCAGGTTGTGTTAGTTTCGGACCCTAACGCTGCCAACTCGGTCGCTTCTTTAAGTGTAGGAGCTGGTTCAGCGCAAGACCCGATAGAACTTCCTGGTCTTGCTCATTTCCTTGAACACTTGATCTGGACAGCTTCTGAGCAATATCCAATACCTAACCTGCTAAAAAGTTTGGTTGAACAAAATGCTGGTTATACCAATGCTTTTACTCAAATTAATAATACACAGTATTTTTTTGCGATTGATAACGCTAATTTTTCTGAAGCTTTAAAAATGCTTAGTGCAGCAATATCAAAGCCTTTATTATTTGCAGAATTGACAGATAAAGAAATTACCGCAGTTGATAACGAATGGCACAGAGCAAAACAAAATGATAATTTCATATCGCATCGTGTGCTAGCGAACATCTTTAACTCAAACCATTCATTAAGTCGTTTTACAATGGGCAATCGGCAAACTTTAACCGCCCATTCAAATAAACAATTAAAGCAAGCACTGCTGAGATTCCATCAACAATATTATTCTGCGAATTTGATGAAGCTGGTTATTGCTGGTAACCAACCAATAAGTGAACTTGTCAAACTAGCTAAGCAGACTTTTTCATCTGTTCCTAATCGTAACAGTCAAATTGTCCACGACAAAAATGCTTGGTATTCAGAAGAACACTTAGGCAGAGAAGTTTTTGTAAAACGAAAGGCACAAGGACACGAATTATCACTAAACTTTTTCTTACCCAAATCTGATAATTGGCAAAAACGCAGCTTCCAGTACATCGCCCAATTGTTAAACTCATCTGAAAAAGGTGCTTTAAAACAGCAATTAGAAAGTAAAGGGTGGATCAGTAATTACGCCTCCTACGCTATTCCAGATGCGTTTAGTCATACGGGCTTAGTTTCATTGAATGTGACGCTTACTGAAGCTGGGACTATTCAAACAGAACAAATCATAGCTGCTTTTTTTGCCTTTACTAAATTGATATTAGAGCAGGGGATAAATGAGTCGTATTATGCAGCGATGCAAAAGCCAATGCACAGGAGTTGGCTAGAATATAAACAACCAGATCTTGTTTGGTTGGTTAATCAAATCGCTAGTTTGTTACATACAATGCCCACGAAAGATGTATTGGCTGAAGGGTATTTGGCTCTTGATTTTGATCCAATAGAGATTACGAATATTTTATCAGGTTTAACCCCTGAAAATATGTTGCTATGGCATTTATCAAACCATGAAGAAGTTGAACATGATTTAGATTACGCCATTGGTGGCTATCGAGTTCAAAAATTAACCTCTGAACGTATGGATAGTTGGAAAAAAACAAATTTGGTTTTAAATTTACCTGCAATTGAGACGCAGAAAGTTGAGAGTCAAAATGTTGAAGTCGTTGATAGTTTGGCTAAACCTACAGAATTAACTTTGACGGAAACTGCTGCTGTGTCTGCATGGCTGATTCATAGTCAGAAATTTCCAGGTGATACATCTGGAGTATTGCGCTTGCGTTTACAAACCCCTGATGTTTTAGCTACACCAAAAAATTTAGTAATGGCTCATTTAATAAATAACTTCCTTAAAAATGAGAACCAAGCCATCAAAGAGCGAGCATTTAAGCTTGATGGCATATCAATTGATGATAGATCCAACAACCATGGAATGACTGAATTAGCGTTGTTTGGCAATACACAGAAACAAACCAAATATGCGTTGCAGCTTATAGATAATTTTACAACTCTGACTTTTGAGCAATCTGCGATAGAGCGCGAAGTCGAACCATATGTAAATTCTTTGCGTAATGAAACATACAACCAGACGCCAGCCCAATTGCACTCTTATTTAGCGCAAAACTTGAGTATGCCACCAGTTCATTTCACTAATAAACAAAGAATAGATGCATTATTATCGATAACTGTCGCCGACTTGGAGGCGTTCCACAAAAAAATGTTGTCCAATAACTTTGTAGAAATTATGGCAGGTGGGTTTTATAGCAAAGTTCAAATTCAAAAATTTGCGCAAAATATACGTGGTAAGCTAGGCCCTAGTTCCATGAAGCAACCTTGGGTTTATGAAATAAATTACCTGCCTAGGTCGAATAGTATTCTAGCTGAATCAGATCTGGAAAATAACGGTTTATTAGACATCTATGTATACCCTATTTATTCCGAAAAAGTTGAAATTCAATTGACTCTGCTTAATTATTTACTTGCTCCTTCAGCATTTAATTCGTTACGGACTCAACAACAACTTGGATATGTTGTCGACAGTCAGGTTGTTAAGGTGTTTGATTTACCATCAATCGGGATTTTAATAGAAAGTAACGAGGTTGAGCTTATTAAATTAAAGAGTGCTACAAATCAATTTTTACAAGCATTTTCAAAGCCCCTAACTAACGTCTCTGCAGCAGAGTTTGAGCAACTTAAGGTGGCGTTGCTAGCCCATTATAACAAACAACCTGCGAACCTTATTGAAGAAATGAACGTATATATGTATGACTGGTATCAAGGGAAGTTAGGTTACAATAGCTTTGCTAGCCATCAACAGCATAAGCAGTTAATAATGGATACAACTCTAGAAGACATTCGTTTCTTATATCGGGAGTTGTTTTTGTCTGATGAGGCCATCAACTTGACAGTACAGCTCAAAGGAACAAAATTTGTTGGTAGTGAATACTACCAACAATTGAATTAACAATTCAGCAAACTAATATCTTTTATAGTTTTAGCAACTTTGAGCTAATTAATATTATTTGCGACTATCCTTTAATTGTTGAATAAATGTTCAAGGAATTAATTGATGGTCGTAAACAATAATAAAATTTGGCCAGTTTGCACCGCTGGCGCTCTGATTGCTGGATTCGTATTGCTGTTTGCATTTGCTACTGATATTGGTGGGGTGTTTATTACACTCTCCTTTATATTTGCTGCACTGGCACTAAAACAAACTCAAAATTTTAGCAACTTAGCTTTTACCTTACTTATATTCGCTGCTGTTAGCGCTTCTCTTTTTTATCCACAAGTCTTTAGTCATATTGGCGAATTTAATTTAAAACAACTTATTGTCCCATTGTTAATGTTGATTATGTTTGGCATGGGTTGCTCGTTATCAGCAAAAGACTTTGCTGCTGTAATTAAAACACCCAAAGCGGTTGGGGTAGGGCTTTTATGCCAGTTTAGCTTAATGCCAATTATAGGTTTTGTATTGGCTAGCATGACTGACTTACCGCCTGAAATTGCCGCAGGTATTATATTGGTTGGTTGTTCACCCAGCGGATTAGCTTCAAATGTAATGGCGTTTATCTCAGGTGCCAATTTGGCCTTGTCACTAACCTTAACGGCTGTGGCAACTTTATTAGCGCCTTTGGTTACACCCGTGTTAATGGGAATGCTTGCCGACCAATATATAGAAATTAATGTCGTTGGTATGTTTTTCAGTATTTTAAAAATTGTTATTTTGCCAATTGTGCTTGGGGTGGTAGTGAATAGTCTGTTTAGTAACAATTTAAAGCTGATTAACAAAGTGATGCCGCTGCTATCAATGGCAGGTATCGCACTGATTATTGCAATTATAACCGCTGCTGGGCGTGATGCGTTGCTAAGTATAGGGTTAATCTTAGTTGTAGTGGTAGTTACTCATAATGTATTAGGTTACATCTTGGGTTATAAACTGGCCAAATCATTTGGCTTAGATGAAGCTTCTGCCCGAACGATTTCGTTTGAAGTCGGTATGCAAAACTCTGGGCTTGCGTCAGGTATCGCGGTGGAAATGGGTAAGGTGGCGAGCATGGGACTGGCTCCAGCTGTATTTGGGCCGTTTATGAACATATCTGGTTCAGCACTTGCGGCATGGTGGCGAAAACGCAAACCACAAGCGAATAACTTTGAAGGCGAGTCTTAAGACTCGCCAGCAAACTCTTTATTTAATGCTTTTAAGTATCGACTGATTGCAGCTTCTATCCTGAGCTTATCCACCTTGTTTTGTGCGCTATCACTTTGCTTTTTAAATTGAGCTTTGAGCTTCAAATAATAAGCGGGGCCAGATGCAAGCTGCTTATAATCAGCAGTTAATACTTCAACTTTATCAAATTCAGCTTCACTATGCGTCGCCACTGTATCTTGTTCAACCATATAATTTTTAATAATGGTACCCGCGGTTAGTTTAATACTACGCTGTTCACTAATTTGTTTTAGTAGTGCGCTGGTTGCCTCTTTGCGACAGGTTAGTTTATTGTTTGCTCCGCATGGGTATTCAATGCTATCGATTACAGCATCATTAGATAATTGGCTTTTATTGGTTAAATATTCAACTAGTTTTTGTTTGTGTTTTTGGCTATCTGAACTGTGCTTTTTTGCTGCTTGAGTAATTTTTTCACTGAGGTTGTGATACTTAGTTTCTATCTCTTTACACTGAGCACTGCGTTTTTGCATTGCCTCGCGCTTTTCGCGCAACGACATCACTTCCATTTCAGCAAATTGACGCTCTGCTACCGGGGCTGCGCTGTTCATAATTTGTTGCTGCTGTTCTAGTTGACGTTGCAAATATTGATTTCTATCTTTGATGCTTGCCAGCTTTGCTTGGCAAGCTTGGTAGCTTGTTTCTAATTTTTGTTGCTGCTCTTGTGTCACCAGCTTAGCGATATGGCTCTGTTTTAAATTATCTAACAAAGTTTGGTAGGTATTGTCAGCAAAGGCATTAGGAGCGATTAACGCTAGGCTACTAACGACTATGACGGCTAATTTATTTGGTGTATTCATTTTAAATTCCTTAAACGATTATTCTGCTACCAATGCTTGTTCAATCAATAGATATTCGAGTTGATCGATAATAGTTTGCTTGTGCTGTGGCAAAGACATATGCGCTTGTATCAACTGATTTGCTTTGTATGTGTCTTGACTTGATACGGTTATTAACTGTGGATCGTTTTGCCATTGCCAAATTATTTTTTGTTTGCTGTGGCTGACTGCAATTTCAATTAAATTTTGGTAGCCATTGTTTTGTTCTAGCATGGAAGCTTGCGCCTGCAATTGCAAATCGGCATGTGCAGGTTGTGATGTTATTTGGATATTATGCTCGGTTAATAAAGTGATCAGCTGACGTTTTAACGCAAAAGGCTCGGCCGTGATATAAATGCTAGTGCCTGTCACTTTTTTTAGCAAAATATTAAGTTGTTGTTCGAGCTTTTGACTATCTAAACTAACCAGCACATGCAGGTTAAATTGCTGAGCTTGTTTAGATTCAGCGAGCGTTTGCCAATCTGTCATTAAATTTTGAATGTCTGCTAATTGAATTTTATCTATATGTTTTGCCAATAAAGCGAATTTACTCGCACCTTGCTGGGCGATCAGCTTAATATTGTCTGCTACCGCATTTTGTAACGCTTGTTGTAATGCTGCGTCTTTGGCTGATTGCAGGTCGTTTATTTGAGCTAAATCTACGCTGGCAACGCTATACTGCCAAACGGCACTTGGACTGTTTTGCCAGTTAACATTTAACTTGCTATGTTCGGTTGCGGTATTTGCTGTTAATTGTAAGTTGGCTTGAATGCATGTTTCATTCCCTTGCCAATATGGTTCTGCAAACTCTAAATTAAGTTGGTTATTATTCAGAGCGGTTGCTGCTTGGGTAAAATTAATCGCAGCAGCCGAGTTTATTTGAGTGATTTGTTGATCGGTCGCTGTAAGTATTTTTGCTAAATCGCCGCGGGCATTTTGTCTGAGGTAGTTGTAGTAATCTTTCGATAAAGAATCTTTTAAACTATCGACAACTCGGCTACCTCGTCCATATTCACATGCACTTTTACTCAGCTCAATACCTTGTTGGTTTAGTGTCATCTGCAACTGCTCACTGGCGCTTACAGCTGACGTTAACAAGCTGGCAATAATAACAATTGGCCATCGGGCGATTTTATTCATTGTTATAACCTGTTATCCACATAGTCTTTTGGCGCACCGACAGAAACCACATAAATTTTTTGATTGGCATTGGGTCTAAAAATACCATCTTGGCTTTGTTTAAGAATTTGTTGTGCGAGCTTAGAATTTTTCCATTTTACAATTCGACCATTTGCCGATGTTTTTGATGGATTCACTTCGGCAACTCCAATAGGGTCAACAAATCCGGCTTCGTAGGCGAACACAATCATGGTTTCTTTGGGTAAAATGCCAGCGTTTTGCCCACGGTCTATTGATATCTGGTTACCTTTTATCCCCATTACTTGCCCTGTTGCTGGTAGTTCAGACAACAATCGAGTAACTAAAATACTCAAACCGCGGCTTGCCATATCAGCTACAACCGCTTGTACATTTTGTTGGTCTTGATAGTTAAAGCCGGTGTAGTAGCGCCCAGATACTTCAGTGAACACCAGTTCATCATGATCACGCACTTCATTTGATTCAACACGTATCTTGCCTATATTAGGGCTCGGGAGTTTTTCTTGGGTAAATGGGTCAAGCACAGATGCTGTCATTTCTAATAGATACTGTGCAACACCATTATATTCACCATAAAAACGATCGGCTGTTTTTAGAGTATCGACTTTAAGAATGTAGTCTGGGTTTATTGCACGTTTTGTTGATAATCTTTTTGCGGTTGCTGCAGCATTATTGGCAAGTTGTTTTTCGATTTCTTGCTGAATGGTCTGGTCGTCTTGGGTAATAATTCGAAAACGGTTTATACCAGCAACCATGTTTTCTAACATCAGTTCTATTTGTTGATTACTGATTGCGGCTAACGCTTGTTGCTCTTCATTTGTTGCTTGCACTGTATTCTTATCAAAATAGACACGAATGGTTGGCTTTTTTAATGGGCAGCGGTTGTCTTCATTCTCACGCTCAAAGGTGCAATATTTTAATCCTTGTGTATCAAAATACGCTGGTACTTGAATATCGGCATCATCAAAACCAAATGCCGACTTGGCTACCTGCATTTGACTTGGCGCTTTGCTTACGACTTGTTGGTTAGTTTGTTTACTCGGGTATTCTATTTTGGCTTTAGGGGTTGAGCCACAAGCTGAAACTAATATGGAAATTGATACAGCCAATATAAGGTTGAACCTTGTCATAATTACCTCTGAATTCGTGCTCGTAGATTTTGTTTTTGTTGGATTTGTTTGGTGATATCTATCAGTGCTTTGTCATCAGCTATTAGACTGTTGGCATGCTGCGCAAGTGTGAGTCGGTCCATTAAAATACTGCTGGCTTTTTCGACTTTGTAATAGTTTGCTAGCAGTAACAAACCTTCCATTTTTAAAAACTGACTCGGATCGTCCATTACAACTGTGCCTAACTCAAGTATTTGCAAACTGATAATGGCGGTTAATTCCGCATTTTTGTTAAATATTTTTTTGTTGGCTTTTTCGTACGCGGCTATTTTGGGACCTATTTTTTCTGAAGGTTTAGCCGCGCTTTTGTCGAACTCAGCTATCGCTGTAGCCAAGGCTTGTTCGTCTTTACCTTGATTGGCATACAAAAAAGATTGTACGTCTCTGTGATTTAATGCCAGTGTATTGTAGTTTTCGATCAGGTCGTATTGTTGCTTGGCATAAACTAACGCGGTTTGTTGTACTTTATTAAACGTTTGCGAAATATCGAGTATGCCAAAACCCAGTGTATCCATGTCCTGTTTTATTCTGTTTTGTTTATCAGCTCGTGGTAAGTTGGCGAATTCTTCAGGGGTGATTATTTTATAGTCTTGGTCGATTAATTCGCGAGTTTGTGCATTGTCCAATAGTTGTACACCCGTTATCGTATCAACAATTGATAAACGTTTGACGCTTTGGTTAGGAGCGGATGATTGCGCTACGGGTTTTTTCTGGTTATTTGCTTGTGCAACCATATTAGAGGTTACTTGCGCAACACTTTCTTGAAACCGCTGAACATCGGTGGACTTACAGGCTGCAATTAAGCTAGCAAGTAAAATAACGAGTGTTGTTTTCGACATATCCATTCCTGCCTATAACCAAATTTGTTGGGTTAATGACTGCTTTAGTTGTTGCTGTCGGCGGCTTAGGTCGTTTTCAACAGCTTGTATATTTAGGTTTGTCAGTGGTTGCAGATGGTTGTTTGTATCAACCAAAAGGTTAATTGCCAGTGTTAGACGCTCTGCGGTAACTTGGTTAAATTGGCCTAAAGTCATTTCACCAGTAACATAAATAACCAGCGGAGTTTGGCCAACAAATCCTATACCATTTTGATATAAGTTTTGCGTATCGAATAGATAGTTGAGTGAACTAGGTGCAACAAAGCGCAAGTTAAAATTGGCAGCAGCTGCTATCGCATTGTGCAATAACTGCTGGTAGTCCTGATACAAAGTGTTTGGGTATGAGAACGCATTTAACAATGCAATGTCTTTGTATAATTTTTGTTGAAGTCGTTTTAACTCGAATTGGCTGACAGCAAGTCGAGCCAAATTATCTTGTTCTTTCGCCTGCATTTGTGTTTGTGCGAGTTCACTAAGCTTTTGCGCCGATTGTTTATGTAAACTGTCGAAAAATGGCTGTTTGGCTACCGCAATCGTTACTTGTGTTTGTTCTGCAATGGCTTGGCTTTTTACTACTTGGTAGTTATTAAAAGTAAATGGACGAGCAACTTGGCTGCTTTGTTGGAAAAAAACACTGGTGTCTTGAACAGCTAATTCAGTTCGACTTTGTTGTAACAAGGTGTGCACTTGTGTGCTTACATTTGAGCTCAAGCGTAAACTCAAATTAGCCAGTGCATCTGTTATAGCTTGTTGCTCGTTAGCACCAACTCCATTCGCGTATAAATTGTAGCCGTCGTCAGTTGGCGCGTTAAGCTCAAACTGAGCCGTGTTGGCACAAGCAGACAATATTAACAAGCAGCTTGTAATAACTAACTTAATTAACCGCATCCGAGCGACTCCATGTTGATAAATTTGTACTGCTGGGTGAATACTAATTAGAGCATAATTTTAGCGCACTGATAATTAAATTTACCAATAAAAGTGTTAATTACCCCACAGCTTTGCTTGTGCCTGACAGTAGTAACAAAATTTAACTTTACTAACAGCTGATTATTTTACATGCTTATGCTGTTTTTTCGCTTCTACATGAAGTTAGGTTGTAGGCCTTCATGTACAGCAAATACTTTTATTATTTATTGGAAAGGAATTGATATGAATATCAAACGCATAATTTTGGCTACGGGTTTAATGAGTGTTTTAGCTGCATGTGGTTCTACACAACAAGGTACAACGTCTTCTGTTGGCTCGAACATTCCTGATTGGGTATTAAATCCGATTGTTGAAAATGGCATTGCGGCAACTGATTGTGTTAAGTTTTCTGGCAATCTGTCGGTAGATTCTAAAATGGCTGCTGCTAATAGTCGCGTTGCTTTGGCGCAACAAATTCAAACTAAAATCGAAGCTTTGGATAAAACTTATAGCAGCCGCACAGATGCGAATGAAGAGACAAGTGTAGGGACGACGTTTAGCTCGGTATCAAAACAAATTACCAATCAAACTTTGTCTGGAGCACGTGTAATCAAAACCGATATTGTCAACATTGCGGGTAAAGATCATGTGTGTTCTTTAATGGAGTTAAACCCTTCGGCAACTGATAATTTATTTGCTACATTAGTTGAAAAAGCAGGTAAGAAAATTAACCCTCAAGATGAGAAGTTTTTGTATCAAGAATTTAAAGCATACAAAGCTGAGCAAGATTTAGCGGCGGAAATTGAGCGTTTAACTAACTAAGCGAAACTATGGTCAAAAGCTGCATTCTGAACATTGCTGCTGGTATTATGCATATCAGCAGCTTCGAAGCATGATTTTCGAAAATCGCCGTGAATATATCCCTATAGGCTCTGCCCTGTCATCCCTGACAGGGAAGTTTTCGAAAATCAGCATTGCGAATCTACTTCCTTAAGCCATATCTATTGCTATCAATGCGCGTTGGATTGAAGTTCAATCATCCACTAAAGCTTCGAAAATATGGTTTGGAGATGTTAGTTCTCTTTTGCATATGTTTGCCGTTTTTCTGTTTGGTTGATATAACCAGTATTAAATAGACACCAATACAAGACCCCAAACAGACAAATTTAGCGTCCTTCGTCTTCACATCGTCATTTAGCTTGGTTATCCTAAGCGCCATTAAAAATACTAGATTAATAATTAAAAGGACGTGAGCATGTCTCAACCAATTACCAGTGTTATTTTAGCCGCGGGCAAAGGCACTCGCATGAAATCATCCTTGCCAAAAGTACTCCACAAAGTGGGTGCGAAAGCTATGGTTGAACATGTTATAGATGCGAGCCGTTCAATTAATAGCGAAAAGGTTATTTTGATTTACGGCCATGGTGGCGAACAACTGCAGCAACAAATAACCGAATCATCACTTATTTGGGTTGAGCAAGCAGAGCAATTGGGTACTGGCCACGCGGTGCAGCAAGTTGTGCCACATGTTGCCGATGACGAGCAAGTATTGATTTTATACGGTGATGTGCCACTTATTTCTATTGAAACTTTAAATGCATTAATGGCTGCAGCGCCAGCTAAAGGCATTGGTTTATTAACAGTTAATTTGCCGAATCCAACCGGATATGGCCGCATTATTCGCGATGGCGAAAACAATGTAGTGGCGATTGTCGAGCAAAAAGATGCATCTGACGAGCAAAAACAAATTAACGAAGTTAATACTGGTATATTAACGGCACCAGCTGGTCTATTAAAAACTTGGTTGTCTGAGCTAAGTAATGATAACGCCCAAGGTGAATATTATTTAACTGACGTAATTGCCATGTGTGCAGAGCAAGGTTATCCAATTGCGACAGCGCAACCTGCTGAAAGTTATGAAGTTGAAGGTGTGAATAACCGTTTACAACAAGCAGCTTTAGAGCGTATTTATCAACAGAAACAAGTTGAAGCTTTAATGGTTGAAGGGGTTACTTTCCGTGATCCGGCACGTGTTGATGTACGTGGCAGTGTATCTGTTGGTCAAGATGTAGCTGTGGATATCAATGTTATTTTTGAAGGAGAAGTGACTTTGGGCCATGGTGTGCAAATTGAAGCAAATTGTATTTTGCGCAACTGTTCAATTGGTGATGGCACTTTGATTAAAGCGAATAGCATTGTTGAGGATGCAAAAGTGGCCAACGACTGTTTTATCGGCCCATTTGCGCGTATTCGCCCTGGTTCAGAGTTTGCTGAAGGTGTGCATATTGGTAACTTTGTCGAAACTAAAAACACTAAGATCGCTAAAGGCTCTAAAGCTAATCATTTAACTTATTTAGGTGACTCTGATATTGGCTCTGGTGTAAACATAGGCGCGGGTACTATCACCTGTAATTACGATGGTGCGAATAAATTCCGCACTACAATTGAAGACAGTGTATTTGTAGGCTCTAACTCTTCATTAGTTGCACCTGTAACACTTGCAAAAGGCACAACCATAGGCGCTGGTTCAACAGTGACTAAAAGCTCTCAAGCGGATGAGCTCGTCATTGCGCGCGCAAAACAGCGCCATATTAGTGGCTGGGAACGACCGGTTAAAAACAAAAAATAGTTAGGGCCTGTTGATCTTTCGTGGACAAATT
>NZ_ARZY01000056.1 GCF_000568405.1 Catenovulum agarivorans DS-2 | reverse complement strand
TTTAATTTTTCTTATCCAGAACTCAGGTTAATCAACTTCCCCTTTTTTAAAGTTAATAAAAATATGGCAAATAACAGGCATTGATAAGCGGTAAAAATAAGTGCGAGGTCGTGAGTATTAAATAAAACGGTTTTCACTGTTACTTGATCCTTCCCTTTAGAATTATTTTTATATTAGGCGAAATTGTTATAAAAATATTACCAAAATTAATCGCTAATGTCGGTGGATATGAGTATTACTTTAAGCCAAAGCGTATATTTGTACGAATAAAACCTGTATTTGAACGATTAAAAACTCGAAATCAACCAAAATACACCATCACTAACAAAAAGGATAACTTGATGAATTGTTACCAAAGAAATATTTTGAGTGTGTTATTGGTTCACTTTTGTATTGCGTGTTCAAGCTCCAAGTCAGATACAAATGTTACAGATCCTCAAACCAAATCTCCTACAGATCCGCAAACAAGTATACAAACTACAGAGCTAATAAAAGTCAATCAATTGGGGTATAGGATTGCAGACAAGAAAGTTGCGATAGTGCCAAATGTAGAAGCTACAAGCTTTGAGCTAATAAACGCTGATACCAATGAGGTTGTTTATCAGGGCAATTTGTCTACCAGTAAATCTTGGCTACCAGCAGGTAGCACTTTGTTTAAACGAGCTGATTTTTCTAGCTTTCAACAAACAGGTAAATTCAAAATATCGATTGGTGGTGTAAAAGAGTCATATGTTTTTGAAGTAGCGGATAATGTTTATGATGAATTACACGACGCAGCACTAAAAGCCTATTACTACAATCGCGCAGGCCAAGAGATTACCGAGCCATACGCTCAAGGGTTTTCAAGACAGTTAGGCCATGCAGATACACAAGTGACAGTTCATAGCTCGGCTGCAACACAAAGTAGACCAGCAGGGTCTAAACTTCACTCAACTAAAGGTTGGTACGATGCTGGCGATTATGGCAAATACATAGTTAACTCAGGGATATCAAGCTATACCTTGTTACTTGCTTATCAACAACATCCCGAATTTTACACTAATAGAGATTTAAACATTCCAGAGTCGGCAGATGGGATTCCGGATATTTTAAACGAAATAAAATGGAATTTAGACTGGATGGCGACTATGCAAGACCAAGACGGCAGTGTTTACCATAAACTTACAAGCTTAGGTTGGCCTGGTAAAGAAATGCCAGTGCAGGATCAACGCGAACGTTTTGTAATCGGAAAATCAACCTCGGCAGCACTAAATTTTGCTGCGGTAATGGCATTTGCAAGCCAAGTGTATCAACCTTTTGATACAACTGGATATACACAACAATGGTTAGTCGCAGCTGAAAATGCGTGGAATTGGGCAAAAAATAACGACAACCTGCCATACCAACAACCCGCAGATGTGCAAAGTGGGGAATACGGCGATAGCTATTTTAATGATGAATTTTCATGGGCTGCAGCTCAGCTCTACCTAGCCACAGAAAAGCCAGAGTACAAAGCCGCATATTTCGCTTATCAACAAAGTTTTTCAACACCATCATGGCAGTACGTAGCCAGTTTACCTGCTGTTTCATTGTTGACGTTTGGCAAATCGCTGTTAACTGCAGCCGAATATCAACAAATTCAGCAAAATTATTTAGCGCTGGCAAATATTTTGTTACAGCACTACCAACAAAGTAGCTACTCAGTTGCCATGACATCAGCAGACTTTGTTTGGGGCAGCAATGCAGTGGTTTTAAATCAGGCGATGATATTGCTTCAAGCATTTAAACTAACAGAGCAATTAAACTACAAGCATGCTGCAACAGGTGCGTTAAGTTATGTGTTGGGGAAAAATCCAACTGACTATTCTTTTGTTACTGGTTATGGCGCAAACCCAGTTAAACATATACACCACAGAATATCTGAAAGTGACGGAATTGAATCACCAATACCTGCACTCTTGGCGGGAGGTGCGCAAAATGGTAAACAAGATGGCTGTAATTATGTTAGCTCGCAGCCTGCCACTACATTTTTAGATGACTGGTGCAGCTACTCAACTAACGAAGTTGCAATAAATTGGAATGCTCCGTTGGTGTATGTTTTATCCGCTCTTCTTGCTGAATAACTGCAGTGTAAAGTCACAGTGGAGCTAATTTAAATAAACAAGCGAGGGTATTTATAACAGTATCACGCTGGCACCAGCGCTTCATATATTAAAATATATCGCTGGCGCATGAAATATCAGTTGGATATCTATTTAAAGCTTTAATCTTTGAATATATTCTGCGTGATCAAGTGTTTTGCTGGCAACTTGGACCAATGCATTTGCAGAATCGGCAAAGGCCTTTTCCACCATGGTAAAGTTAGACTGATAAACTCGAGGATCTAAACTTTTCGCTCTAACGCCCATACCTTCTAATACAGCGTACCAGCTGTCTTGAGCAAACAAGTCTTGTGGATTGTGCATTAATCGGCCTTGTGCTTCAAACAAGGCTAGTTTTTGTTGCAAACTGTCGGGAATCGCTAAAGTTTGCCACATGCGCCAAAAAGCACTGTCTGTGCGTTGAGTACGGCAATAATGCAACACGATAAAATCGCGGATACATTGATATTCTATGTCCATCCGGCGATTAAATTCTTTTATGGTGGCGGGGTGTGGCATTTTGTCTGGTAAAGACTGCACAAAATTTAACATGGCTCGCATAATTAAATAAATGCTCGTAGACTCAAGCGGCTCTAAAAAGCCAGATGATAATCCTACTGCTAAACAATTTTTAAACCACATTTTATCGCGTTTTCCAGTGGTAAACGAAATTAGTTTGCTTTGGTTGATAACGCAATTGTGTTTAGTTGCATGGTCAATTAATAGCGCTTCAGCGTGGTTATCACTACAAAAGTCATCACAATAAACGTAGCCGTTACCAGTACGGTTTTGTAACGGGATACGCCAGCGCCAGCCATGTTCGTGTGCTGTTGCTTCTGTATAAGGGGGAAGTGGGTTGCTAATGTCGGTTTGCACTGCAATTGCTTTATTGGCGGGTAAATAGTGTTGCCAGTTTTGATAGCCTACGCGTAAAGCTTTGTTTATTAGTAATGCGCGTTGCCCAGAACAATCAATAAAAAAATCAGCTGAGATGTGTTTACCCGATTGTAGGTGTAGTGTTTTAATTTGCCCTTGAATGTCTAGCTCTGTATCGACCAAATGGTCATATACAACTTCAAGGTTATGCTTTTTTAAGCAGTATTCTTTTAGATATTCTGCAACTAAACCAGCGTCGAAATGTAGAGCGTATGTGCTACCGCTTAGGTTATTTGGACGTTTTGGGTCGGGTATAAAAAACTTGTTTTGTTTGGCTAATGCCACAGCTGGTGAAAAATCAGTTAAGCCAAACTGACCACCTTGGCTTATATGCCTGGCCCAATGTTGATAAAAAGGCAAACCATCTATGTTGTTGCCAATATAACCAAATTGGTGCCAATAGTGCTGGCCTTTTTCCAGCCAGTCGACAAACTTAATACCGAGTTTAAAAGTGGCATTGGTTTTTAAAATAAAGTCTTTTTGTGGGATGCGTAAATATTCTAATAAATCGACAATTGAAGGTATGGTTGCTTCGCCAACGCCGACAGTAGCAACGTTTGGCGATTCAATTAAGGTAATATTTACTTTCGAGTTTTTTAGTGCCTGTGCTAACACTGCCGCCGAAATCCAGCCTGCGGTGCCACCTCCCAAAATAACATAGGATTCTATTTGATTATTTTGCATGTTATTTCATCTAATTGCTTGAGTTATGATGTTACAGTATAACCGTAACATCATATGTTTGAGAAGTGTCGAGAGGTGGTAACTGTTCTATAACAATGCTATTGTTAACATTCGACTATGGGCCTGGGGTTGTTATGCAATTAAAAAATCAAAAAATACTCATTGTTGGTGGTGGTACGTCGGGTTGGATGGCCGCTAGTTTGTTGGCAAAAAAATGGCCGAACTGCCAGATCAAATTAATCGAGTCGCAAAACATTGGGACCGTCGGTGTGGGTGAAGGATCAACGCCATATATCAAACAGTTTTTTAATGCACTTGAAATTGAAGAGTCAGATTGGATGCCGTTTTGCAATGCAACTTATAAGAACGGCATCGAATTTATAAATTGGTCGACTCAACCGGGTTACAACAGGTACTTTCACGCATTCTTAAGTGATTTAGATGAGCAACATACGCCGCTATTTGAACAAGCAACTCTAAACAGGCGCCAAGGCCAAGCGGTTAAAGCGCATCCAGATGGATATTTTTTTCTGCAAACGTTGGCTCAACAACACCGTCAACCAACACTCGAGGTCCAATCAAATAACAACGCGGCACCCCACAACATATATGCCTACCATTTTGATTCAGGTAAATTAGCTGAATACTTAAAGCAGTATTGCTTAAACCTAGGTGTGGAACATCAATTTGTAGATATTGAAACCGTGGAGTTAGCTGGCAATGGTGAAATAGCCGCCGTGATTGCCAAAGATAAGTGTCGTTTTGAAGCTGATTTATATCTTGATTGCACCGGCTTTAGCAGTTTATTGATTGAAAAAACCTTGAAGGAACGCTTTATTTCTTTTGATGAGAATTTATATAACGACCGCGCGGTAACAGTCGCCAGTAAAGCTCAGATGCACTATCAACCACAAACAACGTCAACTGCATTGACCAATGGGTGGGCATGGCAAATTCCGCTGACATCTCGTACCGGAAATGGATATGTATATAGCTCAAAGTATATAAGTGACGAGCAGGCAACCCAAGAGTTAATTGAGTTTGTCGGGCGTGACAACTTAATTGGTGAACCAAGAGTTATTCCGATGAAGGTGGGTAGAGTAGAGCGAGCTTGGGTTAAAAATTGTGTCGCGATTGGTTTATCTCAAGGCTTTATTGAACCGCTAGAAGCCACAGGATTGCACTTTATTCAAACTTCGATTGAAAGTTTTATTTTGTTATACGAGTTAGGAGAAGGTTCGGCTGAATACCGACAAGTTTACAACCGTGAAATAGAGCATGTTTTTGAGCGGGTTCGAGACTATATTGTGTCGCATTATTTGACCAACAGCCGTAATGACACTGAATATTGGCGGGTATGTAGAGACAAAATTAACATTTCTGACACGCTTGATGGCTTGATGCGGCAATGGTGTAGTGGTAAAGACTTTAAAGCAGCGTTAAAAAAGGCTGAATTAGACCACATCTATCCATCTGCTTCATGGCATATGTTGTTAGCCGGCATGGGCTTTTTACCGCCAATTGATGGCGCACATAGGTTGTCAGATTCGGAAAAGCGCACTCTGGCACAAATAGCAGAAGTACATCAGCAACATATCAATGTATACGGCAAAACTTAACGATTATCTGGTAAAAAAAAGTGTGTTTTCTTTGGGCTAGAATAAATAAAGGGCTGTAAAAACAGCCCTTTATTTGTATTGGTTAATACTGAGTTTCTGGAATAGTATTAGTTTAAAACTTAGCACGTATCCCTAAACGGAATATGGTGCCAGTACTCCACTGACGAATAGTACGAGACTTGTTCGCTTCACCTTCCAACGCATTACCTTCTATCGGCACATTGGTGTCGGTTAAATTGGTGTAGTATTGGCGAGGCGTGCGTTTATTTAAGTTAACCGCATTAAAAGTAACAGTGATATCATCATTTATCTGGTAGTTAGCTGATAAATCTAACTGGCCACCACCTTCATTCCATAAAGCGCCTGATTCAAACGAACGTCTAGCCAGTGAATCAGTACGGTAGTTATAAGCTAAACGAATCAAATTACCATTTTGCTCCCAAAAAGTTGACACGTTATAGCTATGTTTAGATATGTTTTCCATCGGCATAGCGGCATAAACTGTATTTAATAAACCCACTTCAGATTTAGTTTTTGAATCTGAATAGGTGTAGTTTATCGCAGTACCTAAGCCTGATAATACGCCTGGAAGGAAATCAAAGTTTTGATTGTAGCCAATTTCAAGGCCCTTATTTGTACCGCCTGCACCGTTACGGATATCAGTAATTAAAATGGTGTCGCAATACTTAGATGATTCACTGGTCACAGTTTGCCATTTGTGCCTGTGATCCATCATACAATTGATGCCGTCTGCTTGAGCTTGGTCATACTCTAGAGCGTTACCACCAGGTTTCTCGATTAAGATATCCTTGATTGGATCTAACGTTTGTAACTCTTCATCACTGACATTACGCAAATCTCGCCAATGGGCGTTAATTGAACCTTCCTCTTCAAAGTTAGCCATGTCTTTGTAGAATAATGCAACTGAAAGCGCACCACCTTCATTAAAGTACCACTCGTAAGAAAGATCTAAGTTTTTCGACTCTAGTGGCTCCAAGTATGGATTACTTAAACGCCCCCATGAATCACCACCCCAAACAAATTCTCTAATTGAATAACTTGGTTTTAACGAATCAATTTTTGGCCGAGCCATGGTTTTAGATGCTGCAAAACGAGCGACCATTTCTTCATTTAAATGATAGTTCAAGGTTAAACTGGGTAAGTACATATCAGTACTGTTGGCTGCTGTTGACTTAAATTGTGCTGGGTCTTCTGGTTTGCTGCCATCTTCATATCTACCGCGTCTGTCAGGACTGATATCATAATCCGCATCGTAACAACTTTGACTCGCTATCGGTCCCCAATTACCGTTGGCGTCAAATCCACCAGCTAAATTAGGTATTTGCTCACCGTCAGCATTTGTTGTGAACAACTGTTCGTCTGTACAAGCTGGCAGTGACGAATCTTCAGCAATTTTAATTAAGTTGCGATCAATCACGACATTGTTTTGAAAATCGACAGAAGAATAACCTAAACTTTCTACTTCAGATTTGACATAACGTAGGCCAAAGTTACCAGTAAGATTATCATCCAGCATAGCAAAACTTGCTTTGATGTATGCAGCTGAATTTGTTAATCCAATTTCTCTGTCATTGGCTAAATTGGGTCTTAGACGCACATTTTCACTGTTCGCAAATAAAAGCTCAAACGACTTACGTGCATTTACAGTCCACCAACCATCAGTGTTGTTGGTGCGTTTGTAACCAAGTTCTGCTAAGAAATTATCGCCATGTGGGGTAATGCCATCAGTCACCTCTGACAAGCGAATCGAATCAATTGCTTTACCTAACGTATCTTGCCCTAAAGGTTGTGGAATACCTTCAAACCAATATTCTTGGTTAAATACAGATTTATCACGCGTTTGGCGTTTTGCACCAAATTCAATTTTGGTAATTGGGCCTAAATCTGTTTCCCAATCAAAATCAACATACAGCGCTTTTTGTTTATCGCTCATAATGCGGTCACGCGAGACAGCTTGCTGCAAGTGAATAGCGTTTAAATCATCTGGGTTATATGCCGTAGTGATAATATTGTCTTCATTGCTTTCACCGGGCGCTCCAGTTTGCCCTGGGCCAAAATCAACCGTGCTTTTACCCGTTACTATATAACATGGGCCAGAAGTGCAATCATAACCAGTTGGCTCGATTACGGCTGGGTCGACTTCAATTAATGCATCGTCAGAAACATGCGCATAATTATTGGAATTTAAGTAGGTGTAATAGTCATCATCTGCCAAGGTTTTAGAATAACCGTAACGAACATCTACTTTAAATGTGTCGGTGAAGTAGTGTTTAAAATCTAAACTATAGATTCTGTTTTCGGTATCAACACCCGATTGCAAGCGTGAAGTACGCCCACGAGCTGTTCTGTCTAACTTTTTGGTGAAAGCATGTTTGGTTGTGTCGTAAACCAACCAAGGATCGTTAGGGTCTAGGATACGAGGCATATCTTTGTCTAAGTGTGCATCACCAGAGCCAAGCGAGAAAATAGTATTGTCGTCAGTTTCTCGGTACTGATCAGACATAGTCACATCAAAACTCAGTTCAGTTGCATCAGATAAAGCCCACTGCACAGCCGATGTAAAACCGTGCCTATCCATCTGATTTTGGTATAAAGTAAAACCTGTATTATTGTGAATATATCCAGTTACAGGACCTGTTAACTCACCAGTGTGAGCATCAATGGCATTGTCTGCACTAAACATTTTCAGCCTGTCGGTATAAAACATGTCTTTGCGCTGGGCTTGAGTTTCACTAAAGGCGGTAATGTATACACCCAAGGTGTCGTTTAAGAATTTATGCGAAAAAGACCCAGAGATTTTGTAATCTTTTTCTTCAGCGAAGTCGTCATAACGAGCTTGGGCCTCGAAAACTCGTTTGTCTTCTTTGGCATTGAGTGGCCTAAAGGTTTTTAGAAGAATATTTGCGCCCAAGCTACCTTCGTCTTGGTCGGCGGCTGCGGTTTTAATCACTTCTATTGAATTAAGTATGTCTGACGAGTATGCACTTAAATCTACCGCTTGGTTCTCGGTGCTACTGGTTAAAATAATGCCATTTAACGATATATTGTTTAAATTTGGGCCCGCGCCACGCACTGTCACTGTTGTGCTGTCGCCTTCACCCGCACCGCCGCCACGTTGAATGGATACGCCAGTGATACGTTGCAATGCTTCACCTATGTCTTGGTCAGCTGATTTACCAATGTCTTCAGAAAAAATTGAATCGCTAACGGAGTCACCTAAACGTTTGTTGTTAAGCGATCTCGCTAAACTGCCCTTAAAGCCCGTTATTTCGATTGTTTCAATTTGTGATTTGTCTTTTTGATCTTCAGCAAGCGCTTGAGGCGAGAGTAATAGAGCGGCAGTGATTGCGATGCTCGTTGGTGTTTTTTTGACGGATAGAGTCATGTTTGTCCCTTTTGTTTATTTTTGTTCAAATATAAAGTAGATCGATTAAATACAAATATCAATATAAAGTTTCTTTTATTTTAATTATTTGTTGGCTTATTGTTTTTTTGTTTGTGTGTGTTCTTTGGAATTTGTAACTTTGTATATAAAATTATTCGGAGGTTGAATTGAAGATAAGTTGCAAACTAGCGTTAGTTTATTGAGCTAACTTTCGTTGGAGTTGGTATACAAAATGGCATATTAAATAATTCAATAATGGCAACCCCAGCCAAAACATACAGTTTATGATAGTTTGTGACCGAGGGTGTATATTTGGCTATTTGGTTAATTACTCAGCTGCAATACAAATGCGCTAGATGTATTAAATTTACCGCCCATTAACGCTAAAAATAAGTGGGTAGGTTTGCCATTTTGCATTAGTATTTGTGGGCGTTCCATGCGCTCAACTTTTTTCTCATTCACATATTCAGTGTTGGTCTTATAACCCAACATAGGCTCTGACCACTTCAGCCCGTCTTTTGATTCCAGCAATAAACCAACATGTGGGTGGATAACGCCCATATCACGCATCACCATATGGAATTTATTGTTATCAATAAATACATACGCATCTTCAACTTGTGCGTTTAAGTGTGAAAAGCTCACCAGTGGATTTTTTGCATGTTTTACATATGGCCCAGTAATGTTTTTACTAGTAGCTACGCCCATTTTACGTAGGTCATCGTTATATCTATCCCAAGCTTTGTAATAAAGCCAATATTCGCCATTTGGATGCTGGAGTAGGGCGGGGTTGGTTGTTAGGTAGCTGTCCCATTGTTTCTTATTTGGGCTGATATCTAATATAGGCTCGTCGCTAACACGCTTATATGGACCATAAATATTGTCGGCCAACGCCAAACCGATTCGTTGGGTTGAGGCATGATGCCCATCATATTTACTGGCGTTTTTTAGATTATTGCCAATAAAAAATAATGCGTATTTATCACCGACTTTTTGAATGGTTGGATTATGTATGGTGTCTGCATCCCAGTGGTCACCGCCTCGGCCAGTTAACACAGTGCCAATAACTGTGTAAGGCCCTTCAGGTTTATCGGCAACCGCATGGGCAATTTCGCTATGACTTAACCAATGTTTATGTTGACCACGCCAGCGTGAATAAAACACATGTATTTTGCCATCGTCTCCAACTATGGGGGACGCGCCCCAAACATTCCAATTTTCTTCTTCTAAAATGCGTTTACCACTTTTTGCCAGCCTTTTACTAAAATCAGATTCAACTATTCCCACTTCGGCTAAGTTATCGGGCAAAGCGTGTGTGTGATTAAAACCATGTTTGTTGGCCGCATTGCTAAAGCCACTAATTAACATGGTTAAAAAGGTAAGTGCTATTGCAATGTAATTTTTGTTATTCATTGTCTGCTCCAAAAACTTTGCTTAACAGGGGATCGTGTGTAGCGAGCATTTTTTTATAGATAATGTTGTCAAACCGGTTGATGAAACGCTGAATGTTCGGATCGCCACTGTGAATTAAATTAGTACTTTCTTGTGGGTCTTGCGTTAGGTTATAAAACTCGTCGCGCCCACGGTTTATATAATCTTTAATCAGTTTATAGTTTCCATCGCTATACATACGCATGCCAGTTATGGACTGATGTAAAGTAGAGTAAGCCGCGTAGTAATCTGTGCTCGTGAGTTTTTCTGCATTGAATAGTGCTGCGGCAAAGCTGTTTCCGCGCAGGTTTAAATATGATGGAATTGGCATATTGGCAATATCTAACAGCGTTGGAAACCAATCTAAGTTGGACACGCTAGATAAATTAGTTGTGCCTGCCGCCACTCGGTTTGGCCAGCGAACTAACAAAGGCACTTTTATTGAATTGTCGTACAGATTTGGCCGCTGATTTTTGGGAATGTTATCGGTTGCAGGTGGGTCTTGTTTAAGCAGCCAATGGCCGTTGCCTTTGTGCCAAATACCGTTGTGTCCCATGCTGTAACCATGATCAGATGTGAATATAACTACTGTGTTGTCAGCCAACTTTAACTCGTCTAATTTGGCTAATACTCTACCAATATTTCTATCTATGCCATGTACGCTAGCAAGATATTCTTTCATCATCGTTTTAGTACGTTGAATATCTAAATTGGGGTAGTTTGGATTGGGGATCTGTATATCAAGATCTTCAAATGGTTGCATATCTTCATCTGCTACGGGTAACCAGGCAGTATGTGGTGCGCGGTAGTGTAGTGAAAGCATAAAAGGCTTTTGCTGATGATTTTGCAAAAACTCGAGTGCGTGGTCAGTGAGTATATCAACCGTTAGTCCATTTTGTTGTTTAACTTGGCCGTTGATCTCCAATTTAGGGTTTGCGGTTTTAGTACCACCGGCAACAAAGCCGGTAAATTCTTGATAACCGTGTTGGGTTGGATGATGTTCAGGCTGATAGCCGATATGCCATTTACCGATCAACCCATTGTAATAACCCTGCTGTTGCAATAGCTCAGGCCAAGTGATTTCGCTGGGGTTTAAACCTAGCTCTGGCTCGTAACGGGTTAGTGATGGATAAATGGTATTTATCCAATCGTCTATGCCTAATTCGTAACCGTATTTTGATGTAAGCAAGCTGGCACGCGAAGGGCTGCAAACAGGGGTTGTGGTATATGCGTTTGGAAATACCATGCCTTGACGTGCCAGTTTGTCTAAATTGGGGGTGACCGCGGCCGACTGTTTGGTAAAACCGAGTGCCCATGGCGCTTGGTCATCAGTGTAAATAAAAATAATATTTGGCTTGGCTGTGTTTGTGGTGGATACAGTGTTAGTACTGCCACAACCTAGCAAGTGTGCAGTAAGTAATACTAGCGAGATTATGTTTGCAGTTGTTCGTGTAGTTATATTCATAACAAACCGAGTAATGATAAATGTTAAATTAAATTTTGGTCTACAATAAACAATAACTGTTTAAATGTAAAATTAAATGTTTATACGTGTTTCTCTGGTAAGCTGCAGCATTCATTTGTGATACCTGTGTTAAAACGTGCAGAGTATTGTTACTCTGCACGGGGCTGCTATTTTTTAGACTTCGTGACTTTGATTATTTGTTTAGATGGTTTGAGTT
This sequence comes from Catenovulum agarivorans DS-2, assembly GCF_000568405.1. Taxonomy (GTDB): domain Bacteria; phylum Pseudomonadota; class Gammaproteobacteria; order Enterobacterales; family Alteromonadaceae; genus Catenovulum; species Catenovulum agarivorans_A. The sequence continues at coordinate 2,965 of NZ_ARZY01000056.1, read as the reverse complement.
TGCTTGACTGAACATTAACAGCAAATGCGCCTGTCGCTTCAGTACTTTGCACTATCAACAAAGCGCGGCCACGGTAAGTGGTTAAGCTATCACTTTGATGTTTTTGTACATTGCGGCTCCAGCCATTGTCTACGCCTAATGCTTTCAATCCTGTTGCAACATCAAAGGTGATTTTGCCTTCTTGGTGATAGACAGGATTGCCGTTTTTATCCACCAACTGAGCTACAATATGGCTGACTTGGTATTGATCGTTTACCAGTTCAGTTTTATCAGAGGTTAATTTTATTGCCGCTGGTTCACCAGCCGTGGCAATTTCAGTTTCAATAACTGAGCCTACAGCTCGTGCGGTTAATTTGCCTGCACTAAAGGGGACAGCCCACTTTAAAATGCGATCTTCATTGTCGCTAAGTTTTTTTATTCCTAAACTTTTGCCATTTAACAAAAGCTCAACTTCGGGTTGATTGCTATACACTTCAACTATAATTTGCTGATTGTTTTCATAATTCCAGTGTGGATTAACATCACGCCAAAACCATTTACCTTTTTTCCAGCTACCAGCTTCTTTTTCAACCACCTTGCCGTTTTCTATCTTGTATGACGACTTATCCATTGTTTGTGTGGTTATGTGCAAATGTGGCTCGTCACTCCAAACCGTTTTCATCATGTGATAACTTGGTTTTTTAAAACCAGCAAAGTCCAACATGCCCGAATCTGTGCCTTTGCGCGGCCATTGGCCGTTCGACTCACCCATGTAGTCGGCACCTGTCCAAACCATAATGCCTGCAACATAAGGTTTGTCTAATACCGCTTGCCATTCATGCCATTGCACCCAGTTTTCTGTGCCAATAATCATTTTGTCAGGGAAATGTTTATGACCGTACTCGTATTCAGCTTGTCGGTAGCTATAACCAATAACATCTAATGCATCGGCATAACCAGCAAAATGGCTGACACTTGGCACTACCAAGTTGGCTGTTATTGGTCGCGTAGTATCCATTTCTTTGGCCCACTTGCTTAACCTTTGTGCTGTATCTTCTAATTTTGGTCCTTTTACTTCTTTGCTATCAAAAATAGCTTTTGATTCTGCTGGGGTATATGGCGGTGCATTCCAATAATAATTAACCTTGTTTTTCTTATCCCAATAACCCGTTGAGCCAACATAGTTAGGGTAAGTCCATTCAATTTCGTTGCCTATACTCCATTGGAAAATTGAGGCGTGATTACGATCGCGCAGCATCATGGCTTTTAAATCACGCTCAGCCCATTCAGCAAACACTTGGTTATAACTTTGGGTGATGTAGTCTACTTCGCCAGACTGGTTGAAGTTTTTACGTTTATCTTTTGGATTGTCCCACTCGTCGAATGCTTCTTCTTGTACTAAAAAGCCCATTTCATCGCACAGCTCAAGAAACTCTTTGGAAGCAGGATTATGTGCTGTCCGAATGGTATTTACCCCTGCATCTTTTAAACTTTGTAAACGGCGACGCCAAACATCCTTAGGTACAGCGGCACCCACTAAACCAGCGTCGTGATGCAAATTAACCCCCTTAATTTTTAGAGGTTTGCCGTTTAGGTAAAAACCAGTTTTGGGGTCGTTAATAAAAGTGCGCACGCCAAAACGTGTAGTACTGCTGTCGACAACCTCTTTGCCACTGATAATTTGTGTTTTGGCTACGTACAAAGCTGGGCTGTCTGGCGACCAGAAGTCAGGTTTTGCTACAGTAACATCTTGATCAATCACCTGCTGGCTATTTGCACTAAGGGTAATAGCATTACTTACTTGGCCAACCGCTTGGTTTTTATTGTTATAAATAGTGGTGTGAACCATTAACTTTTGCGATTTAGCACTGTCGTTTTGCACTGTGTTTTCAATATTCACTTGTGCTTGCTGCTCAGACACTGAAGGCGTTGTTATGTAAGTGCCCCAAATTGGAATATGCACAGGTGAGGTAACTATCAATTCAACATTACGATAAATCCCGAACCAGTGTACCAACGTGAATCAACATAACGTGAACGGTCAACCGACACAGCAATCACGTTGTCAGTACTATCTGTGTTTAGATAAGGGGTTAAGTCGTAATAAAACGGTGCATATCCATATGGGCGTGTACCCAAACTTTTACCATTAATAAATACTTCACTGTGGTTGTATATGCCATCAAACAAAATTTGTGTTTTAGCCGTTTCGCCATTTGCAAGTTTTGGCGTTTTAAAGTGTTTTCTATACCAACCATGACCACCAGGCAAATAACCCGTTGCACCAGCCGTTAGCTCTTGGCTATATGGTTTTTCAATACTCCAGTCATGCGGCAAGCGCACATCACGCCATTGAACATCGTTAAAACTGGTTTGTTCAGCACCCGTTACGTTTTCATTAATAAACTTCCAACCAAAGTTAAAATCAATTTGTTGGCGCTGCGATGCTTGAGAGCTGTGTGAAGATATAACTGAGTTCGCGTCAGTAGATTGATTAGAGCACCCAAATATAAAGGGGGCGGAGCTTAATAATATCGCTGGCAACAACAGCGACTTTGAAAAAGGTTTTGTATGCATAATCGGCTCATTTTATTTTTTGTTAAATTATTGAGGGTATTTTGCACTAAAATTAATGTGATTTAAATATGAAATGTGTATTTTGTATGTGTTTGTTCGGTGGCTAGCCAATACAACAAAACCGATAAAATTAATACCGACTTTATTCGTATAAACAACGAACAAGTTGCAAGGGTGGAAAGTAACGGCAGCAAAGCCGATCCAAGCGTACCTGCATTTAATGGTACATTAGCCAGCAAACAAACCATAGGCAATACCGCCGTATTATGGCGCGCACACAACATGCCTTATGGTTTTGAGTTTGCGCTAGAAAATGCTGAAAACAAAGCTGGGTCATTAGGTTACACAGGCCATGTACAAGACAAAAGCGGCCTTGTGTATATGCAGGCACGTATATGGACACCTACAT
>NZ_ARZY01000055.1 GCF_000568405.1 Catenovulum agarivorans DS-2 | reverse complement strand
TGCCTGCATCTACAACTAAGGTTGCTAAGCTGTGGGTTGAGTTATTGAGATCGATATTGCCATTGGCTGCTGAAGTATCTATATCAGTTGTGCCAGAGACAGTTAATGCACCGGCGTCGGTTACTGAATTAGCCGCAGTCACAGTTAAACCTGTCATTGTTCCTGCATTTAATGTCAGATCACCAACTGAATCTAGAGTTACAGCGCCAGCATTGTCCACTTGTAAAGTTAATGCATCAGTTTCTGCAACATCTAACGTGCCAGTACCTGCATCAACAACCAAGGTTGCTAAGTTATGAGTATTGTTATTTAAATCAACATTACCATTCGCAGTCGAGCTATCAATGTCAGTGGTGCCTGTTACGCTAATTACCCCCGCGTCTGTAACGCTGCCGTTGGACGACAAGGTTAAGTTAGCCGCCGAGGTTGTGCCTAATGTGGTATTGGTTGTATTAGTCAGCGTTAAATTACCACTAACATCTGAAGTAATAGTACCAGACAACACATTGTTGCCAGATAAATCTGCGTTACCCGTTGTGGTAACATCTAAATCAACCGCTGTTATAACTGCTGAGCCGCTATTGCTCACACTGGCAGATTCGATGTCTAAATCGTCAGCCACATTTAACGCATTATCAATAGATACAGCGCCAGCTGATAAGATATCAACACCTGCGTGAGTAGTTGTTGTCGTTAAGTCAGCTCCATCTATATCAACAGCACCACCAGTTGAACGACCGAAAGTGATCACACCTGTACCCGCTTGCAATAGATCCAATTCGCCTTGGCTAATGCTGACATCACCCACACCATTACCCAATCCGATAGTATTGGAATCAGCTAAGCCACGAACATCCATATCATTATTATTCGATGTTACGTTCGCGTTGAGTGCCAGACCACCAGCGCCAGCTTCAATCAGAATATCACCCGCCGCATCTGCATCACTGTCAGAGGTAACAGCTGCTAAACTGACACTATTCCCTTGCAGTGTAACGTGATCCGTTGCAGTTAATGCACCAGCTACGGTTAAAGTGCCTGACGCAGATAATGTTAGATCGCCAGACGTTACGGTAATCGCGTCAGCGCCTGTATTTAAGTCTGTTGCGTTTTGCACGTCTAAACCGTCAACGGTTAATACATCATCCCCACCACCAACAGCATCCGTAAATGTTACCGCATTGGTGTTTGCATCAATTGTTATGTCAACTCCGTCAGACAAGCTATTGAAGGTTGCTGCGCCAGATGTATTCACATCGATGTCAGCTGCTGCATTTAACGCTATCTCACCCGAGCTTGCTTGAATTGACGTGCTATCGTTCGAAGTTATGCCACCCGCGGTTGAGGTGATAGTTACCGCCGTGCTATTTGCGCTGGTTGTTACGATATTATTCAGCGCCAGCGCATCATCTTCAGTTACACTGATGTCACCTGAACCAGCGTTAATTGCGGCAGAATCAACCGCGGTAATTAACGTCGCACCAGTTGATGAAGTCACGGTTAAATCGGCACCTGAAACTTTAGCGGTAGTAGTGACTGAACTGTCGGATGTGCTGATAGTGACGTCGCCTGTACTGGTCGCAGCAGCATCAATCGTGACAGTACCCGTTGTGGTACTAATACTGGTATCATTACCTGCGGTAAGTGTTTGATTAGTATCAACCGCACCGTCAGCTGTTAAAGTTAAATCATTTGCAGCATTGAGTGCACCATCGGTGGTGATTGTGCCATCAGAATTAACAATAATGTCGCCAGCGCTAGATGTGATAGATCCTGTTGCAGACACAGCAAAATTGCCAGTTGCGTCTATATCAAGATTATCAGTTGTCACAACAGCAGCGTTAACATCAGCAGTTCCCACTGTATCAGTGTCAATGCTATTCGCGGTAACCGCAGATCCTATAGTTAAATTGCCGGAGTTAATCACCAAGTCAACATTAGTGTTACTAATAGTTGAGTTGATAGTCACAGCTCCTGTGTTACTGCTATCACCAATGGTAACGGTTTGCGCGGCTGTACCTGCGGTTAAATTGGTAACACTGGATGCATCTAGGTTCAAAGTCCCAACCGCTGTGCCAAGGTCAATCGCGGCATTATCTGTCACAGTGTCTAAATTTACCGAACCCGCAGTAATCGCGGCATTCAAATCAACATTGTCGGAGGTGATATCTAAGGTACCTGAAGCCCCTGATACCACACCATTTACCGTCACAACACCTGTTGTATCATTGGTTGCCAAGCTTAAACTGGCGCTATCAGCAATAGTTACCGCATTACCTAAGGTAATATCATCACCAGCATTTTTAGTAGTAATAGAAGTTGAACCATTTACACTAGCAACACCTAAAACTAAGTCACCATCATTGCTAATGGTTAAGCTTCCTGCTTGGGTCATGTTTAAATTGTCAACTTCAGTGTCAAAGGTCCCTGAATTGGTTGTACCTGTGATCACTAAAGTATCAGCAGTAAAATCACTCGCAGATGTGCCCTCCCCCGTAATGGCACCAGTAGTTGTTAGGGTTAAAGTTTGACCAGATACATCAATTGTATCGGCAATTGTTAGATCGTTGGATTTAATGGTTAAATCAGCAGCATTACTTACAGTTGGGTCTAAGTCATCGACATCCACGCCGGCAAAGTCTAACGTGATCTCTTGTCCAGCTGATTTATTTAACGTTAGGGTACCCGTTTGCGTTAAACTTGAAGTTGAACCACTGGCTTCACTTATTTGAATATCACCAGAGGAAGTTACATCCCCCACATTTAAATCACCATCTAAAGTGAAATATAAGTTTCCAACATTGTTACCTGAAGTGGTTAAGGTACCGTCAGATGAGTTGATTTCAATCGCATTGCCGTTGGTGCCTATTTCTAAATTATTGCTTGCTGAATCAGATGCACTAATTGTGATGGTTCCATCGGTAATTAAATGAGCATCATCTGAAAAGTCGGTATTTTGGCCGGTTTGACTACCCGTTGTGGCGGTAATAGGATTATTAATAACCACTGCGCCACCCGATAAAGATTGAACGCTGGTTAAATCAATACTAGAACCTTCGACTTGACCAATTTCTAAGGTGCCAGCAGACTGATCGACACTAACTGTGCCTGTTGCATCTATGTATATAACCCCAGCTTTTACTGATTCAATATCTACATTTCCACCCGCACTTATTGATATTTCACCATCCGCAGCAATTGCCCCAGCAGAACCATCAACATCGCCATCAGCAGTAATGGTTAAATAGTTCGCACCCAGGGTATCTGTACCCGTGCCTGAGTTACTAATAACAACGTCGTTTTCAGAAACGATATTAAGCATTTTATCATCATTAACCGTTGCTCTGATTGAGTTGATAGTAATGTCCGCATCATTACCGCTGTCGGTTAATGTCAAACCAAAGTCAACCGAGTCTTGGTCGTAACCAGCCAAGCTCGATACATCTTTGGTTGATATCATCAAGTTGCTATTCAGCGCCCCAGTGTTATTAAAATTGGACCCAACTGTTACCCCATTCGGGTTGACAAAAATCAACGTCTCTACGTTGCTGGTGTTCACCGAACCATCAAGCAAACTAGCATCGTTGCCTGTCACCCTGTTTAAAAATACTGATTCAGTTGTCCCGTTAAAATTAATGGTTTCATCATCTGCAAGACCTAAGCTCTGCCAATCTATGATAGTATTCTGTGTTGTTGCGGTGACATTAGCAGTAGTTGAACCATCACCAACACCCGTAATAGTTGCACCACCATCACTATTTACACTACTGTCATTTAGTGATGAGGTAGTTGCAGCAACAGTTGTTGAAGTCCATAGCGCGGTAGAAACGGCGATGGCGATTGAAGATTTTGAGATAGGTTGAACAAGCGATTTTTTAATTTGGGTACGATTGTTAGTATTTTTCATCTTTTGGATCCTTGGTCTGGCCAAATATATTTTTAATCTCAGCGGCGGATGTCTGATCAATAAATTAGCTTAGTATACAAGTACAATAAATCAACAAATCGATTACAAATAAATCAAAGAATGTTTATTAATTAACAACGACTTGTCACAAAATAATGCTCAATAAACAACCAACAAATAATTTAACGCCAGCCTATATCCTCAGCAAAAGCAGCTATGATAGGCATGAACAAGCCATAGTCGAAGTTTGGCTAAAGACTAAAACTTCAACGGTTTGTGTGCATTACACCGAGCAAAAAAATTTATTTTTTATTGAACAGAAGTCATTTCAACAAGCATATGAATTGCTATCAGCACAAAAAATTGCTTTTGAGTACAACTCAATCAAACACAAAACCTTTCAACAAAACCAGGTGGTATTATTACAATTTGCCAATATTCGCAGTGGACAAAAAGCCAACCGAATACTCAGCAAACACCAAATTGAATGTTTTGAAGACGACATCAGGCTGCACGATAGATACCTAATGCCACGTCGGCTAAAAGGCGCCGTGAATATAGCTGCAACAGGACTGCAGCATAAACAAGTATATAAAGACATCCCAATAACCCCGAGCAATGACATATCAATAAAATTGAGCAGCTGTTCGCTCGATGTCGAATGTAGTGAATATGGAGAGCTATACTCAGTTGCGTTACACATGCCGCCAGTTGAATTGATAATAATGATTGGCCCAACACCGAACGAAGCAACTGCACTGGATATTATTTGGGTTGACAATGAAGCCGAGCTATTAACACAGCTTATCAAACAACTAAACCTACTCGACCCCGACATTATTATTGGTTGGAACGTTATTAATTTTGATTTTCGATTACTGCTAAAGCGCGCAGAAAGACATCGAATTAAACTGTGTGTCGGTCGGAATGGCTCTGAGATCCGCTGGCGTAATCACCCAACCGAACAAAACCAAGGCTACGTGAATATTGATGGTCGAGTGGTGATTGATGGCATTGATGCATTAAAAACCGCAACTTATCAATTCGAGAGCTTTAGTCTTGAAAATGTCGCACAAAAACTACTCGGCAAAGGCAAGTTAACCCACGACGTAGATAACCGCATGGCGCAAATTAATTATGATTTTGAACATAATAAATTAGCGCTGGCAAAATATAACCTGCAAGATACAAAACTAGTAACAGAAATCTTTGAACAGACGAAGCTAATTGATTTTTTAATGTTGCGCAGCCAGCTTACAGGGTTAGATTTAGATAGAGTAGGCGGCTCAGTTGCAGCCTTTACCAACGTCTACTTACCTAAATTACATAAAGCAGGGTACATTGCGCCTAATTTGCCTGAAGGCGGTGGATTAGCCAGCCCTGGTGGCTATGTGATGGATTCAAAACCAGGCTTATATTCCAATGTGCTGGTGCTCGACTTTAAGAGTCTATATCCATCAATTATTCGCACCTTTAAAATAGACCCACTTGGGTTAATTGAAGGGCTACAAAATCCACAACAAGCAATTGAAGGTTTTAAAGGTGCGCTATTTTCAAGAGACAAGCACTTTTTGCCCGACATCATCACTCAATTATGGGCACAACGCGATCAGGCCAAGGAGCAACAAGACCAAGCTCGCTCGCAAGCAATAAAAATCCTCATGAACTCATTTTATGGGGTGCTAGGCTCGGGTGGATGCCGCTTTTATGATACTAGATTGGCCAGCTCAATCACAATGCGCGGCCATCAAATCATGCAACAAACCGCACAATGGATTGAAGCACAAGGCTATGATGTTATTTATGGCGATACTGACTCTACATTTGTTTGGCTAGAAAATGTTACAGACAGCCATCAAGCCCGTGAAATTGGCTTGCAACTACAAGATTTAATCAACCAAAAATGGCAAAAATGGCTTAAAGATACCTATCAACTAGAAAGTCACTTAGAAATAGAATTTGAAACTCTGTTCAGTCGCTTTTTAATGCCTACTATTCGAGGTTCAGAAGCGGGTAGCAAAAAGCGTTACGCTGGTGTTTTAGCACCCAGCAATCAACAACACACAGAACCACAGCTAATTTTTAAAGGATTAGAAACCGTACGTAGCGATTGGACCGAACTTGCCCGTGAATTCCAGCAGCAGTTGTACTTGCTGGTATTTACCGAAAAAGATCCCAGCGACTATATCATTAACTTCATTCAACAAGTATTATCTGGTGAACGAGACCAACACCTAGTCTACCGCAAGCGCCTGCGACGAAATTTAGCCGACTATCAAAAAAATATACCACCGCAAGTCAAAGCTGCGCGTATGGCAGATGAAGAAAATAGCAAACGAGGTAAAAGTTTACGCTATCAAAACAAAGGCTGGATCCGCTACCTGATAACCACCACAGGCCCTCAACCGGTCGAATATCAACAAAGTCCAATTGATTACCAACATTATTTGGACAAGCAAATTAAACCAATTGCGGATGGTATTTTACCTTTTATTGGTATGAGCTTCGACAAAATCAGCTCTCGACAACTTAATCTATTTTAATAGTCCTGCAAGCTTACAATACAACAGGTTTAATTTTCCTAAACTGCGGTTATACTGAAACAAGCTAAACTCTGGATAACAAAAGTGAATTGCGGGAAACCAAAATGCGAGCAAAAGCACTAGCTTACTTGGCACTATGTTTTTATATATTTAGTTTTACTGCCCGCAGTAGCACAACCAATTTGAGTACCCAAGTATCGGCTGAGTATGCACACAGCGACAATATTATGAATGCATACAAAGCAGCAGATATTTACGATGACCAAACACACACAGTGCTTGCCAAAGTAAGCTATGCACTGCCGATAACTATCAATCGAAAGGTTAATTTTGTCGCCTCAGCTAAAGCCAACCGACAGCAAAGCTTTTCCATGTTAAACAACACCGAGTTGGCTTTAGGTGCTTGGTATGGTTGGCAAAATAAATTTGAATATCTAGCGCCTTACTACATAGTCAGCGCCAACATTAAAACTGTCAATAGTCGCAGCAATGCGCGTGACGCAAAGCAATTAGACCTAACTTTCATTTGGAATAAACGACTGACCGACGTCCTGCAAATGCGCGCAGGGTTAAATAGCAGCCATATCACTGCCAATAAAAAAGTATTTGACCAAACCATCAATCAAGCATTTGGCCAAGCGGAATATAAACTGACCAACAATTGGCAACTGCACTTGCGGGTAAATTACGCAATGGGTGACCTAGTTAGCAGCCAACGGACCAGCTACTGCATCAATGACCAAGAGACTTCGCAAGTGTATACGCCAAACCAATACAACTACTTATGGTACGACCAAGATATAAATCAAAACTTGTGTGGTGACTGGTATAGCTACAACTATTCTGGTCGTTTCTACACAGGTTATATTGCAGGCCACTATAAATCCAATGCGCATAAAATTTCGTTAAAAGTTCAACGCGCTTGGACGCATGCCGACAACTCAGTTAGTTCGTACCAAAAAAATGAGTTGTCGGTAAGCTACAGATATAAATTCTAGTGCTGCCACTCTTGGTTAAGTAGTTCAGCAGTGCCATTAGCCAGCTTAACTTCATATTTAGCTTCTTGTCCGGCGGAATCAACCGTATAAAATTCGTAAATGATTTCGCCTGTTGCCTGCTCACTTTCTATGATGCGTTTAGGCTGAATGTCCGGATGTGCTTTAGTCAGCGCAATAACGACAGAATCAGGACACTGCGACATTTCAAGATCACGCTGAATTTCAACAATTTTCCAAGTTCCATCCTGCTGCAACATATCAAATTCAATCTCATTACCGTATTGGTCTAGTCCCTCAACATCAATATATACCTTGCCATGTTTAAATTCTTTTTCAGCTTCTTTTGCAACAAATTTAGGGCGTACAGCTGCTATCTGTTTAATAACGCCAGCCGGAATATCAGCCAAGGCCAAACTTTGTTTATGATTGAGTGTAGCGCCAACTTGTTGGCCTGCCGCAGCAGTTAACGAAGTAATAGCCAAGCTAACGCCAATTAATACTGATTTATACATTGAATATCCCCTATAAAATATTTGCTAGAAAGGTCAACAGGCCCTAGACCAAACTACCACCTTTCGTCATACAACCATACGAAAAATTTATTACATTTATGCATGACAAAAATAAACAAGGACTATAGTTCGATTTATTGCATTCGTATTCAAAGGCTTTTTTTTGCAGAATCACTATGCTGTTCCATACTCATTACTATTGTCACAATAATAAACAACTGGCAGCTTACTATGACGATGCGAGAAAAACCCTATCTAAATTTTTGGCAAATTTGGAACATGTGTTTCGGATTTTTAGGTATACAAATTGGCTTTGCGCTGCAAAATGCGAACACTAGCCGAATATTTCAAACCCTAGGTGCAGACTACAATAACCTGCCAATACTCTGGCTAGCCGCCCCCATCACAGGTTTAGTCATCCAACCTATCATTGGCCACATGAGTGACAAAACCTGGGGTAAATTTGGCCGCCGCCGCCCTTATTTTTTATGGGGGGCATTGTTTGCATCGGCAGCGCTGATCATTATGCCAAATTCACCGACCTTGTGGTTTGCTGCCAGCATGCTGTGGATTATGGATGCATCAATCAATGTGTCAATGGAACCGTTTCGAGCTTTTGTTGGCGACATGATGCCACAAAAACAACGACCTAAAGGGTACGCGATGCAAACCTTTTTCATTGGTGTGGGTGCGGTTTCAGCTTCAATGTTGCCATGGATTATGACCAACTGGTTTGATGTTGCAAATACAGCACCTCCAGGAGAAATTCCCGACAGTGTCAAATACGCCTTTTATGTTGGGGGGATTAGCTTCTTTTTAGCCGTTGCATGGACTGTATTTACCACAAAAGAATATAGCCCAGAAGAAATGGCAGAGTTTGAAAAGTTCGAACGAGTGCAACGAGGGTTATCCGAACATGCAACACATGTTGTTAACGACAGATCAATCAATAAATTCGTCGCCCATGGAGTACTATGGTTTTTAGCTGGACTCATTTTAACTGCGTTTTTTATCGGTCTAAATTTAGATAAGCAATTGTATATTCTATCTGGCGGTTGCATTGTATTTGCCTGCGTGCAGTGGGCTGTAGCTATCCTAAAATCAAAAAATCGTACTCAGAATGGTTTTGTTGAAGTGGTCGAAGATTTGTTTGCGATGCCTTCAGCAATGCGCCAACTGGCCGTCGTGCAATTTTTCTCTTGGTTTGCACTATTTGCAATGTGGATTTATGGAACGGCTGCAGTGGCCGAGCATCATTTTGGCAATGGAGACCCAACTTCAGCAGCATTTGCTGAAGGGGCTGATTGGTGGGGTGTCTTGTCAGCAGCCTATAATGGCTACGCAGCTATCGCGGCTATCGTCATCCCGATTATTGTTGCCAAAGTTGGTTTAAAACTTGGTCATATGATTAATTTGTGGATAGGTGCGCTCGGCTTCTTATCCTTTTTAGTTGTTGAAGACCCTACTTGGTTACTATTGTCTACTGTTGGAGTTGGGTTTGCTTGGGCATCGATTTTATCTTTACCTTATAGCATGCTGTCCAATGTACTCCCCTCGCATAAACTCGGGGTGTACATGGGTATCTTCAACTTCTTTATTGTACTACCACAAATATTGGCAGCAGCGGTACTCGGTTTTATTATCACTGAAATGTTTGACGCCAAACCTATCTATGGATTTGCAATTGGCGGGATTAGTTGGTTTATTGCAGGCTTTACTGTATTACTGGTTAAATTGCCAAACGAAGACTAACATAGATAAATCAACCAATTGACCTATAAGGAGTTGGACCGTTAAGTCCAACTCCTATCTCAATTGTTAGCTCGCTGCATCTAAACCCTACCAGCCCTTTTCAGCACAAAATCAATCGTTTTAATCCCCCAACGAGCAGCAAAGCAAACAGCAAAATATATTGATATATAAAATCCCCTTCACACATATTGATAACAATTAACTTTAAACCATGACTATTTTTTAGTATCTTGAGCTTCATACTCAATCTACAAATCAATAAAAAATGAAAAATATTATCTGTTATCTGTTAGTGTTTTTACTTTTTGCTTGTTCAGCAGATAAAACACAAGTTGCTAAAAACCTGGAAGTAACACCCGAAACAACGATTGAAATTGACTATGAAGTTACGGGCCCATTAACCAAAGTCGTGCATATGCAAGTAGACAATTCGCAGGCATATGCCAGCATCAGCTTAATGGCCAATCAGCAGGTATTGTTCAGCAATTTAGATATTCCATCTGCTGGTCAGCATTCGCTAACAGCCCTAATAAAATTCAATCAAACAGGGCCAACTAAGCTCAAGTTATCCAGCTTAAACGCCGCTTTGAAAATAACGTCGTTAACCATTAAAGACACAACAGATATTCAAATACCTCAATACCAAGACATCTCTATACCCGCGGGTTTAGACAAAGTGAATTCAATTAAATACGGTGGACCAACCGTAGCTGACATAGACAATGATGGTGACTACGACTTTATCGTGAATAACCATAATGCCGAAAGCAGTAAACTCTATTGGAACAACGGAGATGGTACGGTTACCAAACATAAAAAAGACTTAGCCCGTTGGTTTATGCATGATTTGCATGGTGTCTCTGCTGGCGATTATGACCACGATGGTGATCTCGATTTAATCGTAACTCAAGGAGGTGGCAACGGCAAAAACCCATCAAAAGCCAATTTTTATCATAACAACCATGGCACTTTGGTATTGATGACAGGTGATGTCAATATAAAACGAGGAGGCCGTGGCCGTGGCGGTTTTTGGACCGACATGGATTTAGATGGAGACCTAGACCTATTATTGATCAATGAAACCAGCCTTCATGGTGACAAGCCACAGCATTTCGCATACGAAAACCTTGGTAATAGCACATTTAAGTTTCGCTTCGTTGAAGGTTTACTTAATCAGCATCCATCACGCACTTTAATCACAGATTTAAACAACGACCAAATAGACGATATTATCTTATACTCGCCTTTATCTGTTTGGCAAGGCAATGGTGATTTTACCTACACAGAAATCACCGACCAATTCCCCAAGGAGATCAACATATTACGCGGGATATTGGCTATCGCAGATATAGATATAGACAACGATGGCGACTTAGATTTATACCTAGCCCGAGGTAAAGATATAGAAAGCAACAATAGCCTAGCGGCAAGTGTTGACTTTGAACCAAACAAACAAATATTTTCCATAAAACCACGTGGACTGAAAGGGACGGACTCATTTAGCTTTACCGCAAGCAAAGATGTAAAACTGTACAACCATACTTATTTAGCTAGAGGCAACTTTAGAGGCAAAAGCTATCCTATATTTTTAGGCAAAAATAAGAAAGTCTCATCAATTAAAGCTGGCGAAACATTTACCCTAACGGCAAAAGATGCCCAAGGCTGGCCAGAAGACACCTCTGAAAGCGGCGTATATTTTGGCTACCTAGGCGACAACCAGTGGCAAGCCTTGTTAGTGCGAAACGCTAACCTTTTTTGGAATTACCAGTTTAGTTTATCTGGCGTAGAATCTGCCCAACTCGACTTTGAAGCGGCAAACAGAAATACCGCAGATATACTATTACGAAACGACAATGGAAAATTTGTTGATGTCTCGAGTCAATGGAATATCCCACAAGGCGGAAATTCAACAGGTGTGACTGTAGGTGACTTCAATAACGACAGCTTCCAAGATCTATTAGTTTATCGCTGGGGGCTAATACATGCGCGTGGTGCAGATTTGATGCTGTTGAACAATGGCTCACAAAAATTTGTCGCAACCACTTCGCATGGCGCACATGATATCCAGGGTCCAGGTAAAGGTGATATGGGACAAGCGTTTGATTTCGACTTAGATGGAGACCTAGATATACTGAGCGGCAGTGAAGGTGGTGAGTGGTATTTGTATCAGAATCAAACGATTAACAAGCAAACTTCTACGCAAAATAACTACCTTTTAACTCGGGTAGCGTATTCACCAAAAGCTAAAATAGATCCTATATCAGCCGTGGTTAAACTAAAAATTGCGGGGCAAACTTATCTGCAAGAAGTCGGTTCTGCTGGCTCTGTATTTTCACAAAGTTTACTCAACATAGTTCATTTTGGTTTAGCGAAACACCAAAAAGTTGATGAGATCACTGTAACCTGGCGCAACGGTGAAAGCGTAAAATTTGAAAATGTGCCAGCAAATCAGATTATTGATGCAGGTATAGTCGTTACACCAGCCAAACCTCAACAAACGAGTATTGATGCAAGTCAAACAACCGCACCTTACGTAAAAATCGTCAACCGTGATGAGTTTGAAAACAAACCGCTAAAAATTGGCGACAGCTATACTCTAGCAGTAGAATACCATGCAGGCACAGGTAATCGCGTGATAAAATCTGACGAAGGCGGTATACGCTTTTGGTTCCGTCACTTTAAATCGAAATGGATTCCAGTAAAAGATGTTGTATTAGTGGATGAATCAGCTGTCGGCAGCGAATCAGGTAAGACAAAAATGACCTTTAAGCTCACAGGGTTAACCCCAACAGCTGAATTACCTGATGGGCATCTCTACCAATTTAGAGTCTCGTTTGCTTCAAGCAATGGTGATATGCTAGATGATATTATCTATCCACTGAGTTTAGTGGAATAACAGCTAACACCAGTAAATAGCGACGTACAGACCAATGGTTACCCGAATCAACGCAGACTTCAATCAAAAAGTTGTCATTCAACCAACAGAGTATAAGTGGCGCCAGTCGCCACTTGCTGGCGTTGAGCGCATGATGCTAGATAGAATCGGTGATGAAGTCGCGCGAGCAACATCCATTGTAAAGTACGCTCCTCATAGCCAATTTTCACCACACGTACATTCTGGTGGAGAAGAATTTTTGGTATTGCAAGGTGAGTTTGCTGACGAGCATGGTGTCTACCCGCAAGGCACCTATGTTCGCAACCCAATTGGTAGCAAACATACACCTAAAGTCGGCGCACAAGGTGCAACTATTTTCGTCAAACTCCACCAGTTTGCTCAAGACGATTGCCAGCCCGTTATAATTGATTCTAGTAATAGCACTTGGCAAACAGGTTTAGTTGAAGGTATCAGAACTTTGCCACTGCACAGTTTTAAATCAGAACATGTCGCCTTGGTAAAATGGCAACCCAACACCAAGTTTAAGCCTCACCAGCATTGGGGTGGCGAAGAAATATTAGTATTAGACGGTACCTTTTACGACGAACATGGCACATACCCTAAAGGCACTTGGCTTAGAAGTCCACACTTAAGCAAACATACCCCCTACACTCAGCAAGATGGGGCCTTGTTATATGTTAAGATTGGACATTTATAAACTTAGCATACAGTGCCTCATGGCTTTCCACTTTGTTTGGGTCTTGGATAATACAATCTATTGGACATACATTTAGGCACTGAGGCTCGTCATAATGCCCGACACACTCAGTACATCTATCTGAATCAATTTGATATATATCAGCTCCCATAATGATCGCCTGATTAGGACACTCTGGCTCGCACATATCACAATTAATGCAGTCTTCTTCGATTAACAGCGCCATTAGTTACTCCTTGAATAAATTAAACTGAACTAGGTTAAATTAAAGAACTTGTTTCACTGCAACCGTTTGATATGGGTCGCGTGTATCAGTACCTTCGGGCAAATTGCGTAAAAGCACCGAAAAATCGGCGGAGATCAAATCAACATCTGCTGGCAATGTAATCCAAACTTGATGGCCTGATCCCAAGGCACTGATAATTGGCAATCCGTCTTTATCACTAAGCTCTTTGAGCTCAAAATTCACATTGCCTTCAGGTGTCATTAGTTCGAGTGAATCACCTTGGTTAAACTTGTTTTTTACTTCAATTTTGAGCTTGCGCTGGTTGGCATCCATTTCAATAACTTCACCAACTAGTTGTTGCAAGCTGCTAACAGAATTGCCTGTTTGATAATTTTGATAACTATCATGGGTATGCCGACGTAAAAAGCCTTCGGTATACCCTCGGTTGCTTAATTTATCTAATTCAAATAACAAATTCGCATCGAATTTCTCGCCCGATTTAGCCAAATCAATTGCACGACGATACACTTGTGCTGTGCGCGCTACATAATAAAATGACTTAGTCCGCCCTTCTATTTTGAGTGAATCAACGCCTATCTCAACCAACTTTTGTACATGTTCAACCGCGCGTAAATCTTTTGAATTCATAATGTAGGTGCCGTGTTCATCTTCAAATGCAGGCATAAATTGACCAGGCTTTTCTTTTTCTTCTAATAAAAATATTTTATCTGTGGTGGTTGCTTCCGTTTGTTCACTCGGGACAAAATTACCAACACCATCTTCGCTTGCTTCATGCGCCTGATACGACCATCGGCAAGCATTAGTACAAGCCCCTTGATTTGGGTCGCGTTTATTCATATAACCAGACAATAAACAGCGGCCTGAATACGCCATGCACAAAGCACCGTGCACAAACACTTCAATTTCGATATCTGGACATTGTTGGCGAATTTCAGCGATTTCATCAATCGACAATTCACGCGATAAAATCACCCGCTTGATCCCCTGTTGTTGCCAAAATTTCACAGTTGCCCAGTTAACCGCATTGGCTTGGACAGACAAGTGAATGACTTGCTCGGGAAAATGCTCACGCACCAGCATAATTAACCCAGGATCTGACATAATTAGCGCGTCTGGCTGCATTGCCACCACAGGCTCAACATCTTTTAAAAAGGTTTTTAGTTTGCCGTTGTGCGGCGCAATGTTATTCACCACATAAAACTGTTTGTTGTTTTGGTGGGCTAGGTTAATACCTTGTTGGAGTTTTTCTAAGTTAAACTCGTTATTACGCACACGCAGGCTATACCTTGGTTGGCCTGCGTAAACGGCATCGGCACCATAAGCAAATGCGTAGTTTAGATGTTTTAAACTGCCTGATGGCAAAAGTAATTCTGTAGACACTGCAAATCCTCGCACACCAAAGTACCCAAGCATGATTTTCGCAAAATCGCTGTAAATCCATATATGGACACCTTCACATGTGCAACCTCTT
>NZ_ARZY01000054.1 GCF_000568405.1 Catenovulum agarivorans DS-2 | reverse complement strand
GTTGGGGGTTCGAGTCCCTCCGCCCCTGCCAATATTTAAAGTACCTCGCTATGCGGGGCGTTTTTGTCTGTAAACCCGGAAAAGGTTTTTACGTATGAGCGTTGAAACAGAAAATCAAGGATCTCGTTTAGACCCAGTCAAATGGATCTTAACTTTTGCAATCCTAAGTGCCGCTGTAGTCGGTAACTATTTATATACAGAACAAGTATCTGTGTTGTGGCGCGCTATTGCTGTCGTTGCTGCAGTTGTGGTAGCAGGTTTAATTGCTGCACAAACAGGTAAAGGTCGTGACGCAATTGATTTTGCTAAAGAATCGCGTACTGAAGTTCGTAAAGTAATTTGGCCAACACGTGATGAAGCTTGGCGCACAACGGCCATCGTTTTGGTTGCAACTGTCATTATGGCGCTGATTTTATGGGGCTTAGATGGCATTATGGTACGTGCAGTATCATTCTTAACTGGATTGGGGTTATAAGATATGGCAGAAGCTAAATTACGTTGGTATGTAGTTCAAGCCTTTTCTGGATATGAAGGCCGTGTTGCAACAACTTTGAAAGAGCATATTGCGTTAAACAATATGGAAGAGTTTTTCGGTGAAATTTTAGTGCCGACCGAAGAAGTTGTTGAAATGCGTGCGGGTCAAAAACGTAAAAGTGAACGTAAATTTTTCCCAGGATATGTTTTAGTGCAAATGGTTATGAACGATGAGTCATGGCATTTAGTTAAAAGCACACCTCGTGTTCTTGGATTTATCGGTGGTACAAGTGACCGTCCAGCACCGATTTCTGATAAAGAAGCGCAAGCTATCTTAAATAGATTACAAGAATCACACGACAAGCCGCGTCCGAAAACATTGTTTGAACCAGGCGAAGTTGTCCGTGTTATTGAAGGCCCATTCGCAGACTTCAACGGTGTTGTTGAAGAAGTTGATTACGAAAAAAGCCGCTTAAAAGTTTCTGTATTGATATTCGGTCGTTCAACACCAGTTGAACTCGAATTCTCACAGGTTGAAAAAGGCTAAGGATTAACCTATAATCCGCGCCCTTATTTTTGATTGGGAAGCCGTAGAGTAAGTGTCCTCACATTTACTAGGCGTTCGACCCTACTACTGAGGTAATTAAAATGGCTAAAAAAGTACAAGCCCTAGTTAAGTTGCAAGTTGCAGCTGGTATGGCTAACCCAAGTCCACCAGTGGGCCCAGCTTTGGGTGCACAAGGTGTAAACATCATGGAATTCTGTAAAGCGTTTAACGCAAAAACAGAGAGCCTAGAAAAAGGTGCTCCAGTTCCAGTTGTTATTACTGTTTATAACGATCGTTCTTTCACGTTCGAAACTAAAACTCCACCAGCATCTTTCTTATTGAAAAAAGCTGCAGGCATCAAGAGTGGTTCTTCTAAGCCACACGTTGACAAAGTAGGTAAAGTTACACGTGCTCAGTTAGAAGAAATCGCAAAAGCTAAAGAGCCTGACTTAACTGCTGCTGACTTAGACGCAGCTGTAAATACAATTGCTGGCTCTGCGCGCAGCATGGGCTTAGTGGTGGAGGGCTAATCAATGGCTAAATTAAGTAAAAAAGCTCGCGCTATCCGCGAAAAAGTAGACGTAACTAAATTATATGAAATCAACGAAGCTGTTGCTTTATTGAAAGAATTTGCAACTGCAAAATTCGTTGAGAGCGTTGACGTTGCTGTTAACCTAGGCATTGATGCACGTAAATCTGACCAAAACGTACGTGGTGCTACAGTATTGCCACACGGTACTGGTCGCACAGTTCGTGTAGCTGTTTTCACTCAAGGTGCAAACGCTGATGCGGCTAAAGAAGCTGGTGCTGATATCGTTGGTATGGAAGATTTGGCTGAACAGGTTAAGAAAGGCGAATTGGATTTTGACGTAGTTGTTGCTACACCAGATGCAATGCGTGTTGTTGGTCAATTAGGTACTATTTTAGGTCCACGTGGTTTAATGCCAAACCCTAAAACTGGTACTGTAACACCTAACGTAGCTGAAGCGGTTAAAAACGCAAAAGCTGGTCAGGTTCGTTACCGCAACGACAAAAACGGTATCGTTCATTCAACTATCGGTAAAGCAGACTTTACTGAAGCTCAGTTGAAAGAAAACTTAGAAGCTTTAATCATCGCATTGAAAAAAGCAAAACCAGCTCAAGCGAAAGGTCAATACATCGCTAAAGTAAGTTTATCAACTACTATGGGTGCTGGTGTACAGGTTGATCAAGCTAGCTTGACTACTGTAACTGCTTAATAGTTGAACTAAAAGCTTTACTTGGCCGCAAAGTTTAGTTAAACTTCGCGGCCAAATTTAAGGTCGTGCCGCAAGGCTCACGTCCAAGACCGTAGGGGCTAATTTGATAATTATCTGATTTGCTTAATTATCCTACGTAGACGGTGAAGGAACCTCGAAGATTTAATCCTCTTCTGGACCTAATCCGTGAATCACGCCCAAGGTATTTTGCTTTGGGGTTATTTTAATCTAGATTTTATCTAGGATATCCAGGAGTTACACTAATGGCATTAGGACTCGCAGGCAAAAAAGAAATTGTCGCTCAAGTCAACGAAGCTGCCAAAGGTGCACTTTCTGCAGTTGTTGCTGACTCTCGTGGTGTTACTGTAGGTGCTATGACAGCTTTGCGTAAGCAAGCTCGTGAAGCAGGCGTTCAACTTCAAGTTGTTCGTAATACATTGGCACGTCGCGCGGTAGAAGGCACTGACTACGAATGTTTAACAGAATTATTCGTAGGTCCAACTTTGATTGCATTCTCTAACGAGCACCCAGGTGCGGCCGCTCGTATTTTAAAAGAGTTTGCTAAAGCGAACAAAACGTTCGAAATCAAAGGTGCTGCGTTCGAAGGTGCAGTTGCTGACGTAGAAGTTTTAGCATCATTGCCAACTTACGAAGAAGGTTTGGCGAAGTTGATGAGCTGCATGAAAGAAGCAGCGGCTGGCAAACTTGTTCGTACAATTGCAGCTATTCGCGATCAAAAAGAAGAAGCAGCTTAATATTAATTGCTGCTTAAATTTACATTAGTTTAAAAATTTTATTAGGATTAGAGATTATGTCTATCACTAAAGACCAAATCATTGAAGCTATTGCAGAAATGTCTGTAATGGATGTTGTAGAATTAGTTTCTGCAATGGAAGAAAAATTCGGCGTATCTGCAGCTGCAGCTGTAGTTGCTGGTCCAGCTGGCGCTGGCGAAGCTGCTGAAGAGAAAACTGAGTTTGACGTTATCCTTAAAGGCGCTGGTGGCAATAAAGTTGCAGTTATCAAAGCTGTACGTGGTGCAACTGGCTTGGGTCTTAAAGAAGCTAAAGGTTTGGTTGACGGCGCTCCTGCTCCAATCAAAGAAGGCGCTTCTAAAGAGGAAGCTGAAGAACTTAAGAAAGCACTTGAAGAAGCTGGTGCTGAAGTTGAAGTTAAATAAGCTGTTATTTAACAGTTTATTCGCCTTAACGGGCAAGGGCTGGTGCTTAAAAAGTGCCGGCCTTTTTGCGCTATAGAGCTTTGTGCTAAATAAGCTCACCAAAAGTCGATTATGATTGTAGATTTGAACAGTCCGTATAGCTGTTAAATCTTTGAATCAGCAAGCTGAGGAACCCCATGGCTTATTCTTATACCGAAAAGAAACGCATTCGTAAGGATTTTGGTAAGCGTCCACAGGTTCTGGATGTACCGTACTTACTTTCCATCCAGTTAGACTCTTTCCGAAAATTCATAGATGCAGACCCAGATGGTCAATACGGTCTGGAAGCTGCTTTCCGTTCTGTATTCCCTATCGTTAGTTATTCTGGTAGCGCCGAATTACAGTATGTCAGTTACCACTTGGGCGAACCCGTATTTGATGTTAAAGAATGTCAAGTCAGAGGGGTCACCTACTCTGCGCCATTACGCGTAAAACTCAGACTTGTTTTATACGATAAAGAAGCACCAGCTGGTACGATTAAAGACATCAAAGAACAAGAAGTATATATGGGTGAAATCCCTCTGATGACAGATAACGGTACTTTCGTTATTAATGGCACAGAGCGGGTAATCGTATCGCAGTTGCACAGGTCTCCAGGTGTATTCTTTGATCACGATAAAGGTAAAACGCACTCTTCAGGTAAAGTTTTATATAACGCGCGCGTTATTCCTTACCGTGGTTCTTGGTTGGATTTTGAATTCGATCCAAAAGACAATTTGTTTGTACGTATTGACCGTCGCCGTAAATTACCAGCGACTATTATCTTACGTGCATTAGATTACAGTGCTGAAGAAATCCTTGAGTTATTCTTTGAAACTGTAACATTTGAAATTAAAGACGCTAGTTGTTTAATGCAATTAGTGCCTGAGCGTTTGCTTGGTGAAACGGCTGCATTTGATATTGTAGGCGCTGAAGGTGAAGTATTGGTTGAAAAAGGTCGTCGTATTACTGCACGCCACATTCGCCAATTAGCTAAAGCCAATATCACTGAATTGGAAGTTCCAGTTGAATACTTAATCGGTAAGATATTGAAGAAATCTTACATTGATGAATCAACTGGCGAAGTGATCGCGGAAGCAAATACCGAATTAACCTTAGAGTTATTGGCAGAGTTAAGTAAAGCTGGTCACAAAACTTTAGACACACTTTACATAAATGACCTAGATCATGGTGCATATATCTCTGAAACTTTACGTGTAGATTCCACAACTAATCGTATTGAAGCTTTAGTTGAAATCTATCGTATGATGCGTCCTGGTGAGCCACCAACACGTGAAGCTGCCGAAGCACTATTTGAAAACCTATTCTTCAATGACGAACGTTATGATTTATCAAGCGTTGGTCGTATGAAGTTCAACCGTCGAGTTCAACGAGATGAGCTTATCGGTGAAGGTACATTATCAAATCAGGACATTACTGATGTAATGAAAACCTTGATTGATATTCGTGACGGTAAAGGTGAAGTGGATGATATCGACCACCTAGGTAACCGTCGTATCCGTAGTGTTGGTGAAATGGCTGAAAACCAATTCCGTGTTGGTTTAGTTCGTGTAGAGCGTGCTGTTAAAGAGCGTTTAAGCTTAGGTGATTTAGAAAACTTAACACCACAAGATTTAATTAACGCTAAGCCAATTTCAGCTGCGGTTAAAGAATATTTTGGTTCAAGCCAGTTATCTCAATTTATGGACCAAAATAACCCATTGTCAGAAGTAACGCATAAGCGTCGTATTTCTGCATTAGGTCCAGGTGGTTTAACGCGTGAGCGTGCCGGTTTCGAAGTACGTGACGTACATCCAACTCACTATGGTCGCTTATGTCCAATTGAAACGCCTGAGGGTCCAAACATCGGTTTGATCAACTCATTAGCAAGCTATGCGCGTACTAATGATTTTGGTTTCTTAGAAACACCTTACCGTAAAGTTGTTGACGGCCAAGTAACTGACCAAATTGAATATTTATCAGCAATCGAAGAAGGCAACCATGTAATCGCGCAGGCAAGTGCTGCGACA
This sequence comes from Catenovulum agarivorans DS-2, assembly GCF_000568405.1. GTDB lineage: Bacteria > Pseudomonadota > Gammaproteobacteria > Enterobacterales > Alteromonadaceae > Catenovulum > Catenovulum agarivorans_A. Next base: position 9,728 of record NZ_ARZY01000054.1, on the reverse strand, counting down.
GATGAAGATGGTCGCTTAACTGATGAATTAGTTAACTGTCGTTACAAAAACGAATTTACTTTGATGAACTCGGAAGAAGTTCAATATATGGACGTGTCTCCTCAGCAGATTGTGTCTGTTGCTGCGTCATTGATTCCATTCCTTGAACACGATGATGCTAACCGTGCATTAATGGGTTCGAACATGCAACGTCAAGCAGTACCAACGCTAAAAGCTGACAAGCCATTAGTCGGTACAGGTGTTGAAAAAACCGTTGCAATTGACTCAGGTGTAACTGTTGTTGCTAAACGTGGCGGTGTGATTGACTACGTAGACGCAAGCCGAATCGTTGTTAAAGTTAATGAATCAGAAACAGTACCTGGTGAAGCAGGTATCGATATCTATAACTTGACTAAATACACTCGTTCAAATCAAAACACTTGTATTAACCAGCGTCCAACCGTTGAAATGGGTGTTCCAGTTGTGCGTGGTGATGTATTAGCCGATGGTCCTTCTACCGATTTAGGTGAGTTGGCGTTAGGTCAAAATATGCGTATCGCATTCATGCCTTGGAATGGTTATAACTTTGAGGATTCAATCCTAGTTTCTGAGCGCGTTGTTGATGAAGATAGATTTACTACAATCCATATTCAAGAATTAAGCTGTATTGCACGTGATACTAAATTAGGCCCAGAAGAAATTACTTCGGATATTCCTAATGTTGGCGAATCTGCGTTATCTAAGCTTGATGAATCTGGTGTTGTGTACATTGGTGCGGAAGTTAAAGGTGGTGACATCTTAGTGGGTAAAGTTACTCCTAAAGGTGAAACTCAATTAACCCCAGAAGAGAAGCTACTAAGAGCTATCTTCGGTGAAAAGGCGTCTGATGTAAAAGATAGCTCGTTACGAGTACCAAACAGCGTAAGTGGTACAGTAATCGATGTACAAGTCTTTACGCGTGATGGTGTTGAAAAAGACCAACGCGCCAAAGAAATTGAGCAGATGCAAGTTGCAGAGGTGAAGAAAGACCTTTCAACTGAAATGAAGATTTTTGAAGATGACATCTTCGCACGTGCTCGCGCATTATTGATCAAAGCTGGCGTTGCTGAATCTGTATTAGATTCGCTTGATAAAGCTAAATGGTTTAAGCAAAGCTTAACTGATGAAGCTTTACAGGAAGAATTAGAGCAAATTGCTGAACAGTATGAAGAAACCCGTGCTGAATTTGACAAAAAGCTAGAAGAAAAACGTCGTAAAATCACTCAAGGTGATGATTTAGCGCCAGGCGTACTTAAAATTGTTAAAGTATACCTTGCAGTTAAACGTCAAATTCAACCTGGTGATAAAATGGCGGGTCGTCACGGTAACAAAGGTGTTATCTCGACTATTCTTCCAATCGAAGATATGCCATACGATGAAAATGGCGAAGCTGTAGACATCGTACTAAACCCATTGGGTGTACCATCACGTATGAACGTGGGGCAGATCTTAGAAACGCATTTAGGGGCAGCTGCAAGTGGTATTGGTCGTAAGATCAATCAAATGTTGGCTGAACAGCGTGAATTGCATGAGCTACGTAACTATTTACAAGAAGTTTATAACGTTGGTGGTGGTCAACAAAAAGTTGATATTGCAAGCTTTACTGATGATGAAGTTCGTCGTTTGGCAAGCCACTTAAAAGCTGGTTTACCAGTAGCAACGCCTGTTTTTGATGGTGCTAAAGAGCCAGAACTTAAACAACTTCTTACTTTAGCTGGATTACCAACTAGTGGCCAAATCCAGTTATACGATGGTCGTACTGGCAACCCATTTGAACGTAAAGTAACCGTTGGTTACATGTATATGCTGAAACTGAACCACTTGGTTGATGACAAAATGCATGCGCGTTCAACTGGTTCTTATAGTCTTGTAACGCAACAGCCATTGGGTGGTAAAGCTCAATTCGGTGGTCAGCGTTTCGGTGAGATGGAAGTGTGGGCATTAGAAGCTTACGGTGCATCTTACACATTACAAGAAATGTTGACAGTTAAGTCAGATGACGTTAACGGTCGTACTAAGATGTATAAGAACATCGTAGATGGTAACCATAAAATGGAACCAGGCATGCCTGAGTCGTTCAACGTATTGTTGAAAGAAATCCGTTCATTGGGTATCAATATAGAGTTGGAAGAAGAATAAACTTCGACGGCTAAGGCGAGAGCAGCGGTGTCAACCGCTGCTTAGGATTTTAACTCCGAGTGGAGAATCAGCGTGAAAGACTTACTGAAGTTTCTCAAGCAGCAGAACAAAACTGAAGAATTTGACAGTATCAAGATTGGTTTAGCTTCGCCAGATATGATCCGTTCATGGTCATTTGGTGAAGTTAAAAAACCAGAAACGATTAACTACCGTACTTTCAAACCTGAAAGAGATGGTTTGTTCTGTGCGCGTATTTTTGGCCCTGTAAAAGATTACGAATGTTTGTGTGGTAAATACAAACGTCTTAAGCACCGTGGTGTTATTTGTGAAAAATGTGGTGTTGAAGTTACTTTAACTAAAGTGCGTCGTGAGCGCATGGGTCACATTGAATTAGCAAGTCCAGTTGCACATATTTGGTTCTTAAAATCTTTACCATCTCGTATCGGTTTAATGTTAGACATGACATTACGTGATATCGAGCGCGTATTGTATTTTGAATCATTTGTAGTAACTGAACCAGGCATGACCTCATTAGAGCGCAGCCAGTTATTAAATGAAGAAGATTATTTAGACGCATTAGAAGAATATGGTGATGAGTTTGAAGCTAAGATGGGTGCAGAAGCTATCTTAGATTTATTACGTCACATTGATTTGGCTCAACAAATCAAAGAAATGCGTGAAGAGTTACCAGAAACTAACTCTGAAACTAAGCGTAAAAAAATTACTAAACGTTTGAAGTTAATGGAAGCTTTCCATCAGTCAGGTAATGATCCAATTTGGATGATTATGACTGTGTTGCCAGTTCTTCCACCAGATTTACGTCCATTAGTACCTTTGGACGGTGGTCGTTTCGCAACTTCAGACCTAAACGATTTATATCGTCGTGTTATTAACCGTAATAACCGTTTGAAACGTTTATTAGACCTAGCTGCACCTGACATTATCGTACGTAACGAAAAACGTATGTTACAAGAAGCAGTAGACGCGTTATTAGATAATGGTCGTCGTGGTCGTGCAATCACTGGTTCGAACAAACGTCCATTAAAATCTTTGGCCGATATGATCAAAGGTAAACAAGGTCGTTTCCGTCAAAACTTATTGGGTAAACGTGTTGACTACTCAGGTCGTTCTGTAATTACCGTTGGTCCTACTTTACGTTTGCATCAATGTGGTTTACCGAAAAAAATGGCATTGGAATTATTCAAGCCTTTCATTTACGGTAAATTGGAACTTCGTGGTTTAGCAACAACGATAAAAGCTGCTAAAAAATTAGTAGAGCGTGAAGCACCAGAGGTTTGGGACGTATTAGACGAAGTAATTCGTGAACATCCAGTATTATTAAACCGTGCACCGACACTTCATAGATTAGGTATTCAAGCTTTTGAACCTGTATTAATTGAAGGTAAAGCAATCCATTTACACCCGTTAGTTTGTGCGGCATACAACGCTGACTTCGACGGTGACCAAATGGCGGTACACGTACCATTAACGTTAGAAGCGCAATTAGAAGCGCGTGCGTTAATGATGTCTACCAATAACATTTTATCACCAGCGAATGGTGAGCCAATTATCGTACCTTCACAAGACGTTGTATTAGGTTTGTACTATATGACGCGCGACAAGGTTAACGGTAAAGGTGAAGGTACTGTCTTTAAAGATGCTAAAGAAGCCGAAAAAGCATACCGTACCGGTGCTGTTGAATTGCATACTCGTTGTAAAGTTCGTTTAACGCAAACTTTATTTGACGAAAATGGCGAAGAAGTTACAAATACATCAATTGTTGATACGACAGCTGGCCGAGCAATATTATCGTTAATTTTACCTAAAGGTATGCCATTCGATATTATTAACCAAGCTATGGGTAAAAAGCAGATTTCACGCTTGTTGAATACTTCTTACCGTCAGTTAGGTTTGAAAGATACTGTTATCTTCGCTGACCAAATCATGTATACAGGTTTCCACTACGCAATGCTTTCAGGTGCTTCTGTTGGTATTGATGACATGGTTATTCCTGAAGCGAAAAAAGCAATTGTTGATGAAGCTGAAGCTGAAGTAAGTGAAATCCAAGAGCAGTTCCAAACGGGTCTTGTAACAGCTGGTGAGAAATACAATAAAATCATCGATATTTGGTCTTCTGCTAACGAACGCGTAGCTAAGTCTATGATGGATAACTTATCTAAAGATATTGTTATCAATGCTAAAGGCGAAGAAGAAGAACAAGCTAGCTTCAACTCAATCTACATGATGGCTGACTCTGGTGCTCGTGGTAGCCCGGCGCAGATTCGTCAGTTGGCTGGTATGCGTGGCTTGATGGCAAAACCAGATGGTTCAATCATTGAAACACCAATCATTGCGAACTTCCGTGAAGGTCTAAACGTACTACAGTACTTTATTTCAACTCATGGTGCGCGTAAAGGTTTGGCGGATACAGCACTTAAAACTGCAAACTCGGGTTATTTGACTCGTCGTTTAGTAGACGTTGCACAAGATATGGTTGTCATGGGTGTCGACTGTGGTACTGAAAACGGTACTTGGATGCGTCCATTAATCGAAGGTGGTGACGTTGTAGAACCACTTCGTGAACGTGTATTAGGTCGTGTTGTTGCTGAAGATGTAATTGGTCCTGATGGCGATGTATTAATTGCACGTAACGTGATGATTGATGAAGGCTTGTGTGACCTTTTAGAAGTTAACTCAGTTGATGAAGTTAAAGTTCGCTCTGTTATTACTTGTGATAACGACTACGGTGTGTGTAGTAAGTGTTACGGCCGTGACTTAGCACGTGGTCATATCATTAACCAAGGTGAAGCTGTTGGTGTTATTGCAGCACAATCAATCGGTGAACCTGGCACTCAGTTAACCATGCGTACTTTCCACATCGGTGGTGCAGCATCAAGAGCGTCTGCAGAAAATAGCATTCAAGTTAAAACTGACGGTTCAATTAAGCTTTCTAAAGCTAAATTTGTAACCAATGCGGATGGCAACATCGTTATTACTTCACGTTCAAGTGAGCTAACCGTAATCGATGAGCAAGGCCGTCAAAAAGAACGTTATAAAGTTCCTTATGGTGCAGTATTAAATAAAGCGGATGGTGATGCAGTTTCTGCTGGCGAAACTATCGCTAACTGGGATCCGCATACTCACCCAATCATCACAGAGGTAGTAGGTAAAGTTCAGTTTGCTGACATGGTTGATGGTGTAACTATTACTCGTCAAACAGATGAATTAACCGGCTTATCTAGCATAGTGGTTATCGATCCTAAAGATCGTACCGGTGCGGGTAAAGAAATGCGCCCAGCAATTCGCCTCGTTGATGATAAAGGTCAAGCGGTTAACATGAGTGGTACAGATATGCCTGCTCAGTACTTCTTGCCTGGTAATGCATTAATTAACCTTGAAGATGGTGCGACTGTTCACTCTGGTGATGCGTTAGCTCGTATTCCGCAAGAAAGTTCAAAAACTCGTGATATCACGGGTGGTCTACCTCGAGTAGCTGACTTGTTTGAAGCGCGTAAACCGAAAGATCCAGCAATACTTGCAGAAATTTCAGGTACAGTTTCATTTGGTAAAGAAACCAAAGGTAAACGTCGCCTAATTATTACCACGGAAGGTGGTGTTCAACACGAAGAGATGATCCCTAAATGGCGTCAATTGAACGTGTTTGAAGGTGAACAAGTTGAACGTGGTGAAGTTATTGCCGATGGTCCTGAGTCTCCACATGACATTCTCCGTTTACGTGGTATTCAAGATGTTTGTAATTACATAGTAAACGAAGTACAAGAAGTATATCGTTTACAGGGTGTAAAAATTAACGACAAACACATTGAAGTTATCGTGCGTCAAATGCTGCGTAAGTGTGAGATCAAACAAAGTGGTGATACTCAGTTCTTAGAAGGTGAAACTGCTGAAGTAGCTGCGGTTAATATCGAAAACCGACTATTGGCTGAACAAGGCAAAGAGCTTGCTCAGTTTGAATATCAATTGTTGGGTATTACTAAAGCGTCGCTTTCTACTGAATCATTTATCTCAGCGGCATCGTTCCAGGAAACGACTCGTGTGTTAACTGAAGCTGCTGTAAGTGGCAAGAATGATGATTTACGCGGTTTGAAAGAAAACGTAATTGTTGGTCGCTTAATTCCAGCTGGTACTGGTTTTGCGTATCATCAAAAACGTCAAGCTCAACGTAATAATCCATTAGAACCTGTTGTTGATACTTCAGTTACAGCTGATGAAGCAGAACGTGCATTAACTGATGCACTTAACGCAGATTTCAACAATGATTCTGAATAAAGTTTAATGATTTGACCCGATTGACACTAAATATTAGCAAGATCTCGGGTTTTCATTGACAGTTCATTCCTTGAACATTAAAATTCCGCGGCCTCTAGTAATAGAGGCGCGGATTTTTCATTTTTAAACGCTTATTTATTGTTAGGAGCAGTTAATGGCAACTATTAACCAGCTCGTGCGTAAGCCTCGTGTAAAACAGACCGTTAAAAGTAACGTTCCTGCTTTAGAAGCTTGCCCACAGCGTCGTGGTGTATGTACTCGTGTTTACACGACTACACCTAAAAAACCAAACTCAGCATTACGTAAAGTATGTCGTGTTCGTTTAACCAACGGTTTTGAAGTTACTTCATATATCGGTGGTGAAGGCCATAACTTACAAGAGCATAGTGTTGTTCTTATTCGTGGTGGTCGTGTTAAAGATTTACCTGGTGTTCGTTATCACACTGTTCGTGGTTCTTTAGACTGCGCGGGTGTTACGAAGCGTAAGCAAGGCCGTTCTAAGTACGGTGCTAAAAGACCTAAGGCTTAACGGTTCTCCGATAAGAGTAAGGCCAAGCAAGTAAATTAATTAGTTTTGGGTTATCCCTGAAAAATTGGAGCAATACAATGCCAAGAAGAAGAGTTGTAGGTCAACGTAAAATCCTACCAGATCCTAAGTTCCATAGTGAACTATTAGCAAAATTCGTTAATGTCGTTATGTTAGACGGCAAAAAATCAATCGCAGAAAAAATCGTATACGGCGCATTAGACATCGCTGCAGATAAATCAACTAAAGAGCATTTAGATGTATTTGAATCTGCACTTGAAAACGTTCGTCCTTCTGTAGAGGTTAAATCTCGTCGTGTTGGTGGTTCAACCTACCAAGTTCCAGTAGAAGTACGTCCAGTTCGTCGTAATACATTAGGTATGCGTTGGTTAGTAGAAGCTGCTCGTAAGCGTGGTGAAAAATCTATGGCACAGCGTCTAGCCGCAGAAATTGTAGACGCAGCAGAAAACAAAGGTACTGCCGTTAAGAAGCGTGAAGACGTTCACCGTATGGCAGAAGCCAACAAAGCATTCGCTCATTATCGTTGGTAATCAGTCCAATCTAAGAGGATATATATTGTGGCTCGCAAAACTCCTATCGAGCGCTATCGTAATATCGGTATATGCGCACATGTAGACGCTGGTAAAACTACCACGACAGAGCGTGTGTTATTTTATACTGGTTTATCTCACAAAATCGGTGAGGTGCACGATGGTGCTGCAACCATGGACTGGATGGAGCAAGAACAAGAGCGTGGTATTACTATCACCTCTGCAGCCACTACTACGTTTTGGCGTGGTATGGATGCGCAGTTCGACGAGCATCGCGTAAATATCATTGATACGCCTGGGCACGTTGACTTCACTATTGAAGTAGAACGTTCGCTCAGAGTATTAGATGGCGCAGTGGTCGTATTTTGTGCTTCATCTGGTGTTCAACCTCAGTCTGAGACAGTATGGCGTCAAGCAGATAGATATCACGTTCCACGTATGGTCTTTGTTAATAAGATGGACCGTGCAGGTGCTGATTTTCTTGCCGTTGTAAATCAAATTGAAAATAGATTAAACGCAGTGCCAGTGCCTATTCAGCTGCCTGTTGGTGCTGAAGATCACTTCACTGGTGTAATCGATCTAATCAAGATGAAATACATCAACTGGAATGATGCTGACCAAGGGGTGACTTTTGCCTATGAAGATATTCCTGCTGACATGCAAGCGCAGGCAGAGGAATATCGTGAAAAGATGGTAGAAGCAGCTGCCGAAGCTTCAGAAGAGTTGATGGAAAAATACCTTGAAGGTGAAACTTTATCAGAGGGTGAAATTAAACAAGCGTTGCGTACGCGTACATTAAGCAATGAAATTGTTTTATGTACCTGCGGCTCTGCGTTTAAAAATAAAGGTGTTCAAGCTGTATTAGATGCAGTGGTCGAATTTATGCCTTCACCAACTGATGTGCCTGCTATTAAGGGTATTAACGACGATGAATCTGAGGGTGAGCGACATTCAAGTGATGACGAGCCATTCGCTGCATTAGCATTTAAAATCGCAACTGACCCATTTGTAGGGACTTTAACTTTCTTCCGTGTATATTCAGGTGTAGTTAATACCGGTGATGCCGTGTATAACCCAGTTAAATCCAAAAAAGAACGTTTTGGACGTATTGTGCAAATGCACTCGAATAAACGTGAAGAAATTAAAGAAGTTCGCGCTGGTGATATTGCAGCCGCAATTGGTCTGAAAGACGTGACAACGGGTGATACTTTGTGTGACTCAGATCACGTTATTACCCTAGAGCGCATGGAATTCCCTGAACCAGTAATTGCTGTAGCAGTTGAACCTAGAACTAAAGCTGACCAAGAAAAAATGGGGCTAGCTTTAGGTAAACTAGCTGCAGAAGATCCTTCATTCAGAGTTGAAACAGATGAAGAATCTGGTCAAACTATCATTTCAGGTATGGGTGAGCTTCACTTAGACATTCTTGTCGATCGTATGAAGCGAGAATTTAAAGTTGAAGCGAACGTCGGTAAGCCTCAAGTAGCTTATCGAGAAACTATCCGTAATGCTGTTGAAGTTGAAGGTAAATTTGTTCGACAATCAGGTGGTCGTGGTCAATACGGTCATGTTTGGTTGAAGATTGAACCTTTAGAAGAAGGTGCTGGCTATCAATTTGAAAACGCTATTGTTGGTGGTGTTGTTCCTAAAGAATACATCCCTGCTGTAGATAAAGGTATCCAAGAACAAATGAAATCTGGTGTTATTGCTGGTTATCCTGTTCTTGACGTTAAGGTTACATTGTACGATGGTTCGTATCATGATGTTGACTCTAACGAAATGGCGTTTAAAATTGCTGGGTCTATGGGCTTTAAAAAAGGTGCCGCTGAGGCAAACCCAGTGTTACTTGAACCTTTAATGAAAGTTGAAGTAACCACCCCTGAAGATTTTATGGGGGATGTTGTGGGTGACCTTAACCGTCGTCGTGGTATGATCGATGGTATGGAAGATGGCCCTGGTGGTATTAAAATTGTTCGAGCTAAAGTTCCGTTAGCTGAGATGTTTGGATATGCAACTGATTTGCGTTCACAAACACAAGGCCGAGCGTCTTACTCGATGGAGTTTCTAAAATATGGTGAAGCTCCGAAAAATGTAACTGATCAAATCATTGAATCACGTAATTTTTAATTGTTAGGAAGGACTTCGGTAAGAAGTCTCAAATAAAAAGGTAATTGAAAGTGGCTAAAGCAAAATTTGAACGTACT
>NZ_ARZY01000053.1 GCF_000568405.1 Catenovulum agarivorans DS-2 | reverse complement strand
TAGAGCATTTACGTTAACTCATTTTGGGGCACAAACGAGTTACGCATGAAGGTTCGATTTAGGCACAAAGCAGTCGATATAAAACGGATAAACCTTTAAGTACTGGGTAGTGTTGTACGTTGAAGTGCGGTAAATATAACATGCCAATTCTAAGGTCAACAGAAAAGGTTAAGCAAAGGTACACGGTCAATGGCCGTTATATTTTTTCTACCGCTTCGTATGGTGAATAGGAGATTCCAGTGAACAAGGCAGTCAAAGAGCGCTTCAATGAATACCCAGAGAATGCTCGTGTTAGATTAGCGGGGCTACGAAATCTAGTCTTTCAAATAGCATGTGAGTTGGATCTTGGTGATGTCGATGAAACTCTAAAATGGGGTGAACCAAGCTACAGTGTAAAATTAGGCAGTCCGTTAAGAATGGACTGGAAACCCAAGTCTCCTAATAATTACTACCTTTACTTTAATTGCCAAACCAAGCTCGTCGATACATTTCGGGAATTGTATGGCGAAGAACTGGTATTTCAGGGAAATAGAGCAATAGTTCTATCTTTATCGAAACCGATACCAGAAAGCGTAATTAGATCCTGTTTAGAGTTAGCTTTAACTTATCATCAGCGTAAAAATTTACCTCTTTTAGGTGCATAACAATTCACATGATCCGGTAGCTTAGAGGGCGAGGGTACCTATATGTTGGGTACGCCACTGGCTTACCACGACATTGTCAGGTGCGCCTCCGGCTTACCAGACCTACTTGTTTTAATGATTTAGCACCCGCTGTAAAAAAGCTTCGATTACATCTATTTCTTCTAACATGGTTTCACGGTTTCGATGGCCGTGCCAAACATCTGGCATGTAGTAGCTTTCAACCGCTTTTCCATGTTTTTTCAGCATATATTCAAAGCGTTTGGTGTGCTCTGCTGTGGCCCTTTGGTCTTTTAAACCAGCAGTTAACAAAATAGGCACGCTTACTTTATTGGCTAAATTAACGGGTGAGCGGCTTTGGTGTAACGCTTTATCTGTGCCAACGACTTCACCAATAATTCGCTGTATGTTTTCTTCTTGTTTGAAGTTGATATCGTTTAGCAGCAGGTTTAAGTCGAATACGCCAAAACGTGCAATGGCGCAATCAAACTCTGTTGGGTGGTCTATCACTAAAATGGCGGCTGAGTATCCGCCATAGCTGCCGCCCATGCTGCACGTTTTGTTAAATTGATATTGCTGTTTAACCAGCTTAAGCGCTGCCATTATGTCTTCTTCAATCGCGATGCCAAATTGGCCGCGGCCAGCATTTTTGTGCGCTCGGCCAAAGCCTTCAGAGCCGCGAAAATTCACTTTTAATATTGAATAACCGATTTGCGATAAATAATGGGTGGTGCGACTAAAGTGTTGTGTGTCTCTTATACCTATTGGTCCGCCGTGTGGGTTAACCAGCAGTACTTTTTTGTCGGTTTGTGGGTTTGCCAGTGTTAAATAGGCTTCTACTTGATGGCCATCTGGGTGTTTTATTTGGAGCGTTTGGCTAGGTTGAAACTCAAAGTTTTGATGTGTTTCATATTTAGCACCCAACAAAAAAGCTCGTTGGCTGGTTTGGTTGTATAGGTAATATTTGCCTGAATTATTGCTAGAGGTAATCAGCAAAACGTGTTTATCATCCGCATTGTTTGACGACACAATATAAGCGTTGTCAGGTGCAAAGGACCTTTCTAACAAAGCCTGTTTATCCGCCAGTTGTTGCGAAAAATAATGCTTAACGTATTCTCCATTTTGATAATAGCCAACCCAATCAATTTGTTTGTTTTTTGTGTTTTGCTCGGCTGAAATTAAGTCGTAATCAGCATGTTGATAAATTAGTTTACCCAGGTCACGCTCTTGCCAGTTGTATTCGTATAAAGCAACTTTGTCGCTTTTAATATTGGTTAATACCGCAAGGGCGCCGTTTGCTAATAATCCTATGGGGGTAAATTCATAAAACCGGCTGTCTATTTGTTCAAGCTTTTGCCAGTCGTTATCCTCGTCTAATAACCAATAAGTTGTCAGTAGCTCTTCTTTGTCGTGACTTTGGGCAAACCTAAGTTGATTATTATCGTCAGCCCAATAACGGCGTACATCGGTTAGGTGGTCAGCAATGCGGTTGTCGCGTTTAAAGCGTGACTTAATAATATCTTCAACTGTCACTTTGTAGGCTTCAAGTTGATATTTGGTATTTTGCCTCACCCAAGCTGCATACATAAGTTGGTTTGCTTTATCGCGCAGCGGGTTAATTAAATAACCTCGGGTATTAAATGACTCAAGTTGGCTATTCAGACGTTCATCAACAAATACGAAAAATTGCTTAAATTGATTACAGCTTTTACAAGTGTCGACTAAACGAAAATATATGGTTTTGTCGTCTACCCATACTGCGTCTTGAATACGAGTTTTTTGGCCCAATTTGCTGCTAAATATTTGCTTGCTTGTTTGAGTTTGGCTATCAAAAATAAATAGCTGAGCTTTGCTTTTTTCGTAACCGTAAAATAGCCCTAATGTACCTGCAGGGTTTAAAGCGGCCGTTGCTATACTTGCTGATGCAAATATTTGTTGTTGCACTTGGTTCGTTTCCGCTTGTACAGGCACAATTACACTAGCGGCTAGCAGCACCATAAAAATTAATTTTTTAAATAGACTCATTTGCTGTTTTGTCCCGTAACCCTTTGTAAAAATTCATCCTGACCAAAGCCTCCCCAACGCACGGGTAGGTTTGCACTTAATAATGGGTAGTGCTCTTGCAAATAAATTAAAGCGCTGGCTGATTCATTTATGATAATTGGCGGAAAAAACTCACCAAGAACAAAGCTTTCTGAAAGTTTTAGATGACCAACATAGTTAATATGACCAGCCTTAACGTTAAATTTCCACCAGTCTGTTTCTTTAAACGGATAGTCACGAATGCCTGATTTAAATTGTGAAAAACGATAACTACCTGGGCTGACTTGTGCCAACACGTACTTTACTTCGCCATCACTTGGCTCAAATTGCATTTTATAAAACCCAGTGCCGCTAATTCTCAGTGATTCAATTATCGAATCGGATTCAACGGCAAATACAACAAAGGCTGTTTTGTCATCCACATTGATACTACGGTCTTGGCCAAATTCTGGCAGTGTGCTGCCACAGCTGGCAAGCATAAGTGCCGCCAGCATAGTGCTAATCAGTTTGAACATTAGTTGTTTAAACTCTCTTGGTAGGCTTGCCAGTCTTTAGTTGCCCAGCCAAGTTGTTTAGCACTGGCTATTGCGTCTTTCATCCAATCTTTTGCATCACCCTTGTCATCTAGAATTTCATTTACTTTGGCGAGTAAAAAATAGGTGAATGGGGTTGGTTCGCCGTCATCTTCAATGTCTTCCAACCAATCAAGTGCTTGTTTAGCAAACTCTTTATCTTGGTTATTATTGTTAAGTAATTCCATTTCGATATATTTTTGCTGTGCTCGAAAGTCGTTTTGATTTGCGGCTAATTCCAACCAAAATTTGGCTTTAGTTAGGTCTTGCTCAATGTAAGCCGTGGGTGGTTCAAGTAGTAATTCGCCTAGACGGCCTTGAGCTTGAATGTGACCAGCTTTGGCCGCTTTAATTAACCAAGGTAAACCTAATTCAGCTTGTCGGTTTACGTATATGTTGAGCATGGCGTAGTCGTATTGTGCGTCCAATTGGCCAAGCTCAGCTGCTTCTTTTAATACAGCTTCAAAGTCTTCGTAGTTTTCTTTGTCGAGTATATGTTTGTACGCTCTCAATAGCTTAGCATAGGTGTGCTTAGCATTAGGATTACCGTCATTTGCCATACGGCGAACTGAACGAAAGGTTTTATAAATATGCGGGTAGCCCTGGCGAAAATCATTTACACCCGTTTGGCCAAAACTTGCATGGTAAGTTAAACCATATTGGGTAACTGAGGTAAATTCGTTTTTAGCTGGTGTGTATTTAGATTCTTTGATGGCGTTAAGCGTACCTTCAACAAATTTATTGTTTGGCCAGCTAAATAGCACGTCCCAGTCTTTGGCTTTACCGTCAGTGCCGACATCAAATTGAACTTCTACCATGCCTGCGTCTAGGTTTTGAACTTGTTTATAAAATATATCTGGATTGCCATTTCGGATAGCAGCGCGAATAAGCGCTTCATTTTTGGCGATTGTACTTGAAGTACCCGAATAAGTTAGTTGGCCTCTTTTTACCATTTCTGCAGGCGTAACTATCACTTGTGCTGCTATGGGACTTTTTTCAATTTTTGGTAGCTTTTTAGCTTCGGTAATTTGGCGGCCATAGTTTTTGACTAATTCGGTCGCATATTCAATGGCTTTTTCTTGCTGCTCAGCAGGTATGCTCGCATAAATTTCTTGGGCAAAAGTTTCTGAGTTTGGGAATTGATATTCGTTTGCTAGCGCCATCCAACTAAATGATTTAATTAAGTCTTTTTCACCTGACAGCCCCTGAAAGTAGATAACTGCAGCGTTAAATTGTGAATCAGCATGACCTAGTTTGGCTGATTGTAAAAAGGCATTCAGCGCTTTTTTATGGTCTTCTTCAGCTAAATATTCTTGAGCTTTTACAAAGCTAGCTTGGGCGGGTAGGACGGTAAATAAGGTTAAAGCTAAACCAATAGAGCGAACTATAGAATTATGCTTTTTCATCTATCTTCCTTAATAGTTTTATGGATGTAGATTGTTAAATCTAGTATGTTTATTTAAGTTGTATATTAAGATACATCAAATTAATAAAAGGTTAAAGTAGGTTTAATTTATTGTGCAAATTTTTATCTCGTTTAAAGCCGAACCGAATCAACTTTAAACGAGATTTTGAGGAGCTAGGATGGACGATTAACGACTGGTTCGTTGAGTCATTTGCTCAAGTTGTTTTGCCATTTGGGCAACCAAAGTTGGTTTTTCAGTGGCTAAATTCACTTGCTCACTTGGATCTGTGGTTAAATCAAAAAGCTGTGGTTGTGGGTTTAAACCAGACTCAATGCCTTTGTCATTTTCTACCCAAGGTGTTTTGGTGTTAGTTGGTGCTATATATTTCCAGTTTCCTTGGCGCAGCGCTAATGTATAGGCTTCTTCAATTAAGCTTGTTCTGCCAGTTTCGTTTGAGTCGAACCACGCGGCTAAATGATTTTCACTGTCTATTGCTTCGTCGCTATTAAGTTTGATGCCAAGCAAAGCAGCAATTGATGCGTATATATCGATTTGACTCATCAGTGCATTACTCACACCTGGTTTAACTTTGTTTGGGTAATGCAAAATGGTTGGTACACGTGTGCCAGCTTCATAAGCACTGTACTTACCGCCGCGATAGATGCTTGCAGGTTGGTGTTTACCTAACTTTTCTATTGCTTGGTCAGCATAGCCGTCGTCTAATACTGGGCCATTGTCACTGGTGAATACAATTATGGTGTTGTCCAATACGCCTTGTTTTTCTAGCTGTTTAACAATTTGCCCTGTTATCCAATCCATTTGCACGATTGCATCGCCACGAGGCCCCATATCGGTTGCGCCTTGAAATTTTTCATTCGGCAATCTTGGTACATGGATATCGTGGAATGGGAAAAATAAGAAAAATGGCTTGTCGGCATTTTTCGCAATAAACTGATTGGCTTTGTCAGTAAATTTTGTGTAGAAGTCTTCATCTTTCCACTCAGCTGAATGACCACCTTGCATGTAACCAATGCGGCTAATGCCATTGATTATAGTATCGTTGTGCTGATTGTCGGCTAATTGGCGCGTTAGTTCTGGATTTTCACGACCAACTGGGCGATCGCCAATTTTTCCTTCGTAACTCACATATAGTGGATCAGATTTATCTAGATTTTCTACACGATAGTTTTCTAAATAAACGGCAGGTACACGGTCGCCTGTTGCTGGTAGCAAATAGCTATAATCAAAACCAATTTCTAGTGGCCCTGGTTTTACTTCGGCATTCCAATCAAGTGGATTTTTACCATCACCTAAACCTAAGTGCCATTTTCCTACAACTGCACTGGTATAACCTGCTTTTCTCAGCATGCTTGGTAGGGTGTATGAACCTGGCTCAATCAGCATTTTTGCGTCGCCTTTTAATACTTTGGCGTTTTTACGAAATGCATGTTCGCCAGTTAGCAATGAATACCTTGAAGGTGTGCAGGTGGCTGCTGAACTATGTGCGTCGGTAAAACGAATGCCATTGGCTGCAAGGGCGTCTACATTTGGGGTAGACACTTGTGTTGCACCGTAACTGCTTAAGTCGCCATAGCCTAAATCATCAACATAAAAAATGACGATGTTTGGTTTGTTGTCTCGCTCGTCGACTTTAGCGGTTTGTGTTGCAGTTTGGCAGGCTGCTAAAACGGTTAAGCCCGCGATTGCAGCACAAATTTTTAATTTTGAAAAAGTTTTAATCGTTATCATTTTTCTATCCAATTATTCTGATAGGAGTTCTATATACAGGTAAAAAGCGGCTTTATCTTTAGTTAACTGTTTTTTGTTGTCAGTGTACCATGCGCTAATTTTCTGTTCACCTGCCTGTAACTGTACATCTACAACACAGTGAGATGCGCGGCCCCATACTCGTTCAACATAAATTTTGCCATTGGCATCTATCACACAATATTTTTTCTGTATTGGTGTGCCAGCAGGAATATCGTGATAGTAAGGTTTTATGCGGTAGGTACCTGCTTGTTTAGCTTTTATGTACCAAGGCAATGCTTGGTATTGGTCTTCTTTGGTTAACCAGTGAACATGGTCCCACTCATCTGCAGGTGCTTGATGGCCAATAAACCAAGGTACAGCTTGGCCTTCTGGTACTTCCATCCAGTCCATTGCATTTAATCGAACAGGGTTTTCTTGTTCATACCCTACACCAATGTATCTGTCTTTAAAGCCGGCTTTTTTCATATCCGACCACCATTGATGTTTGATATTTTGTAGCTCCACCGCAACCAATGGGTGTTGCTCTAAAACATTATTTTGTTGGCCTGGATCATCCGCTAGATTGAATAAAAACTGTTTGCTGTATTCCTCAATATAACGCCAATCGCCTTTGGCAACTGCAGTTGGTCGAGTTGGATCAGGGTGATAAACCCTCTGGTTGGTCACTACAACAGCGCGGTCTTTTAAACTTTCATCTGTGCCTTGGCGCATGGCTTTTACTAAACTGGTGCCGTCTATGTCTTGCTCACTGGCAGGCAAACCAGCCAATTCAAGCAAAGTTGGTAATACATCGTAGTGTGCTGATAATGTTGTTACATCTTTGGCTGCTAACTTGCCATTTGGGTACGACAAGAAAAACGGCACTCTGTGGCCACCTTCAAATACGGATACTTTATAGCCGCGCATACCGCTATTGGGTATCCAATTAGGATATTTTTCACCTAAATGTTCATGGCCTTTTGTTAGGCTTAAATCGTTTTTGGTTGGGCGATATGAACTGCCATTGTCGGTCATAAAAATAAAAATGGTATTGTCGAGCTCACCGCTTTGTTTTAGATGATTTTGTACACGTGCGACTTGATCATCAATGTGGGTGATCATGCCATAAAAGCTCGCCATTGAACGATTTAACCCTTTTTCCAAATAAGGGGTAATATATTCTTCTGGCGCTCTGTATGGGCCATGCGGCGCATTTAAAGGAATAAAGGTGAAGGTTGGTTTTCCTTTGTTTTGCTCGATAAATTCTATTGCTGCATCAAACCATACTGTGGTTGCATAACCTTGGGTTTTTTCTTCTTTGCCGTTGCGATAATAGGTATCGTCAAATTGGGTATTGCCCCAATAATCCGGTGTTTGACCGACACCACCACCGCCATGGATAAATACTTCATCAAACCCTTGGTCTTGTGGTCGATACGGGTAGTTGTCACCTAGGTGCCATTTGCCAAAAATACCCGTTGTGTAACCATTTTGTTGAAGTTGCTCAGCCATAGTGACATGCTCAGGGCCTAACATATAACGGCCTAAAATTGTGTGCCATACGCCTGCTTTTAGTGAGTGTTTACCCGTTAATAGCGCAGCGCGAGTAGGCGAGCAGGTGGGGTCTACATGAAAATTGGTTAAGCGCACACTTTGCTGTGCAAGTTTGTCTAAATTTGGTGTTTGAATAATTGGGTTGTTGTGATAACCCAAGTCGCCATGACCTTGGTCATCGGTCATAATCAACACAATATTTGGTTTGTCTGTGGTGTTTTGTTCAGCGCTATTTACTGTTTTATCGCCTGTGCAGCCGACTAATAAAGTTAAGCTGGTGGCGCTTAAAGCTGATATGAGTAGTTTAGTTAATACTTTTTTCATTCAAAAAAGGAGGATGTTGCCATCCTCCTACTCAAGTTAGTTGCTTTGAACACTTATAGTGAATTGGTATTGGTATTCACCCTCAGTTAACTGATATTGCTCGATTGGTGCGGCTTTGGCGCTCCAACTATCAATGCCACCAACGCCTGCTTGCACAAGGTCGATATTAACTGTGTTGAATTGATTTGGTGTTAGCTCGTAAGGATGTTTTGCCTCGTCTAACTGTTGTTGTGTCCACGGCCATACCGACATACTAAGTGGTTGTTTACCATCAATTGTTATTGCCGCTTTGTGATTGGATAGTTTTAACCAATCAACATCTGTGCGATTGCCGTTTTCTTGCGGCATAACATACTCATATATAAAGTCGTTTACTTTACCTTGGTATAAATCTAGGCGAGCAGCAAAGTTTCTATCTGCATAGTTTTCGAATGGCCCTTTACCAAAGAACGACATATGGTCAAATTGATTGGCAACACCTGCAGACATACCAACACGGATTGCACTTGGTAACGACTTATCAGCTGTTAATTTGTAGTCAACGTGAATTGAGCCAGCAGCATCAATAACATACGTTGTGGCTACGCTAATTTTACCAGCATGGCTGTGTTTGGTTTTTATTGTGACTTGCTCATTTGAGCTATCTACTTGGTAGCTTTCAAGCTGCATCGAATCGCTTGCGGCTTTCCAAATAGCGTGATTTTTGTCCGTTAACCAGCCTAAACGATCGTTATCGGTTTGTGGGCGATAGAAGTTATGTTTTAAAGGCTGAGTGATAACGTCTTCACCTTTATAGGTTAGTGCCGTTAAATAACCCGTTTGCTGGTTAAAGTTGATACGGAAATCTTGACCTGTTACTTCTGTTGTTTGGCCTTTGTTTTGCTGTTTAATCCAACCTGCTGCTTTGGCTTTGGTTAATTCTTTTTTCCAAGGCATTACAAACTGTTGTTGAGCAACCTCATAACCCGCTTTTGCCCATTTTTCATCATTTATTGTAATGAAAGACAGGTTCAAGGTGTAATTTACACCGGCTTTTATTTCAGGCTTCTCATAGCCAAGCTGGATATTTTTACTCTCGCCTGGTGCGATATTTAATCCAACTTTAGCTCCGGACTGAATTGTTTCACCATCGGCTTCTAATGCCCATTTCAGTTGGTATTTACTTAAGTTGGTAAATGCGTAACGGTTTTTAATGGTTACACTCGTGTCACTAAAGTCTGATTTAGTGAATTGAGCAGGTTGGAATACCCATTTTGCTTCATGAATTTGCGGTTTTGCTTGACGATACGAGTCAATAATACCGTTTATACAGAAGTTCTCGTCATTAGGCGTATCACCAAAGTCACCACCATAAGCTAAGTAGGTTTCACCCTTGTCATTTTTAGTTTCTAACCCTTGGTCAATCCAATCCCAAATATAGCCACCAATTAAGTTTTTACGGGCGTAAACTTCATCCCAATATTCTTTTAAATTACCAACTGAGTTGCCCATTGCATGTGCATATTCACACATTAATATTGGACGATTAATATGTGGGCTTTCTGCTAAACCAACTAACTCATCGATACTTGGGTACATACGACTAATAACATCAACCCATTTAGGATCGGTTGGGTTAGCTAGTGGTGTATGATATTGAGCAGCTTCCTCTTTAGTTGTCCAACGCTCGGATAATCCAACATAAAGTGGATGTGTTGGGTCACCTTGTGCACCTTCGTAATGAACAAAACGATATGGGTCGTAGTCTTTAATCCAAGCCGCCATGGATGCGAAGTTCGGGCCAGTGCCAGATTCATTACCCATAGACCAAGAGATAATTGATGGATAGTTCTTATCTCGCTCAACCATGCGTTGAACTCTGTCCATCATTGCATGATTCCAATGAGCTAGATTAGCGGGTAAACCACCGATACCGTGCGATTCGATATTGGCTTCGTCCATTACATAAATGCCGTATTCATCGGCCAATTCGTAGAAGTATGGGTCGTTTGGATAATGCGCGGTGCGAACTGAGTTAATGTTAAATTGCTTCATCAACTTAACATCTTCTTCTAGGTCTTCGCGTGATAAAGCTTTACCTTTTTTATGGTCGTGGTCGTGACGATTCACCCCAATAATTTCAACACTTTTGCCGTTGATCAGCAATTCGCCTTCTGCACCAAATTCAACTTCTCTAAAACCTACTCGGGTTGAACGTGTTTCAACTACCTTGCCTGTTTTATCCGTTAAAGTTAACACCAGCGTATATAAATACGGGGTTTCAGCTGTCCATAATTTAGGTTGATCAATTTCAGCCGCTAAATCACCAAATAAGAAGTTATCCCGTTGTGGAAAGGCTATACGCGCGACACGTTTAGCATCAGCGGTCATTTTGCTGTTGGCAACAGGTTGGTTTACTGCATCAAATAACTCACCGTGGATTTTCCAACCAGTTAAGTCTGTTTTGTTGGTATTGGTCAAGCGAGGTTTTATTTCTAACTTGCCTTGGTTGTATTGATCATTCAACTTAGTGCGAACATAAAAGTCGTTAATGGCTACTTTTGGTTGTGCTGTGATATACACTTCACGGTGAATGCCGCTTAATCGCCAGTGGTCTTGGTCTTCTAAATAACTGCCATCACTCCAGCGGAATGCTTGCACAGCAACTTTGTTTTTACCAGGTTTAACATATTCGCTAATATCAAACTCTGAAGGTAAGCGGCTGCCTTGTGCGTAACCGACTTTTTCGCCATTCACCCAAACATAATAGGCTGAGGTAACACCACCAAAGTGCAAGATAATTTGTTGATCTAACCAAGATTTATCTAAGTTAAATTCTTTTATATAAGAGCCGACTGGGTTATCACGGGTAATGAGTGGTACTTCAATCTCATTGACCTTTTCGAACATCGGATAGGTTGAGTTGGTATAAATTGGCGTACCGTAACCCAATAGTTCCCAGTTTGATGGAACTGTAATTGTGTCCCAGTTGGCACTATTAAAATTCGATTTGTAAAAATCTAGTGGGCGATCTTCACTTTTATCGACAAAGTGAAATTTCCAGTCACCATTTAATGACAAAAACTGTGCTTGCTGTCGGTCGCGTTGCAACGCTTGTTCAACGGTATCAAACGAATAGGATGTCGCTCGAGCTGGCATTCTATTAATTTGAATAACTTCTGGGTTTTCCCAATCGTTCACGGTTTTTGCGTGAAGGGCTGGTGTTGTGCTAGCCATTACACACATCGCGATGGCCGTTATACTCATTTTTATCGGTGATTTGGTAATACTCATTGTCATAGCTCTATATTTTTTAATAAACTAGATTTAAATGCTAAAGTTTGAATTTATATATAATATCTACTTTATAGTATATAAATTTTAACGACAATCTTTTTTAACAATTTATTTAAATAAATTTGGAGAAACCACTTATGTCAGAAACCATTCGCTATTGTTTAGCACTTGATTTGCACGACGACCCACAGTTAATTGAAGAATATATTGACTACCACAAGCCAGAAAATGCTTGGCCACAGGTAACACAAAATATGCGTGATGCTGGCATTGTGGATATGGAGATTTACCATTTAGGTGACCGATTATTTATGATTATGGAAACGACAGCAGAGTTTGACCCGAATGCACCAGCCAAAACTGAAGAGGCGCAACAAAAGAGCGAAGAGTGGGAAACACTTATGTGGAAATATCAAAAACCGCTACAGTGGGCTAAAAACGGTGAAAAGTGGATGAGAATGGAAAAAATTTATGACCTAAAGCTAGCAAAAGACTAAAAACTATTAGGAAAAATACAAAATCCAATTCCCGTTAACCCGTATATTTGTTGGGTTTTTCTGAGGTGTGATGGTTTTGTTATCAAAAATATACAAAAATTGGTCATGTACATTATTTTGAATATAAAAAATAATGTTTGCTCAGAAACGGGAGGCGTTATGAATGTTAAAATTAAAAATATAGCTGTGTTGTCAACTTGTTTGTTGGGCTTGATTGGTTGTAGCAACACTCAAGTTGAAAAACCGACTTATCAAGCAACTTGGCAATCGGTTAAACAGCACCAAACTCCAGAATGGTTTTTAGATGCCAAATTTGGCATCTATTTTCATTGGGGCCCATACTCTGTGCCCGCGCATAAAACTGAGTGGTATTCGTTGTATATGTATCAACAAGGTCACCCAATTCGCAAATACCACGAACAAACCTATGGGCCTTTGGATGAGTTTGGCTACAAAGATTTTATTCCTATGTTTACCGCCGAGCATTTTGATCCACAAGAGTGGGCCAGTTTATTTAAACAAGCGGGTGCGCAATTTGTTGGCCCTGTGAGTGAACATGCTGATGGTTTTGCTATGTGGGACAGTGACATAACCCCATGGAATGCGGCTAAAATGGGACCTAAGCGCGACGTGGTGGGTGAGATGGCTCAAGCTGTGCGTGAATTGGATATGAAATTTATCGCTACTTTTCATCACCAATGGAAATACGCTTGGTACCCAACGTGGGATGAGCAAACCGACGCGTCGAACCCTGAATATGCCCAGCTATATGGCCCTAAAGTTCCAAAAGGTACTTTTGTAATGGCTGATACACCGACCGACCCATTGCCAGAGCAAGATTTTCAGCTTGAGTGGTTAAACAAGGTTAAAGAGGTGATTGATAAGTATCAGCCTGATCTGGTTTACTTTGACAATAAAATGGACATTATCGACGAAAAGCATCGCTTAGATTTTCTCCAGTATTATTACAATGCGGCCGAGCAACAAAACAGAGATGTTGTGGTGACATATAAATTCCATGACTTAGAACCAGGCTCTGCAGTGCTTGATTTAGAGCGTGCTCGCATGAGTGAAAAGAAAGACTTTCCTTGGTTAACGGACGATTCTATCGACTGGAATTCATGGAGCCATGTCAGTGAACCCAATTACAAATCAACCAATCGACTTGTCGATTTTTTAGTTGATGTTGTCAGTAAAAATGGTGGCGTTTTATTAAATGTAACGCCGACAGCTCAAGGTAAAATTCCGCAAGCAGTGCGCCAGCGTTTAGTTGAAATGGGGGCATGGTTAAAACAAAACGGTGAGGCTATTTATGGCACACGACCTTGGCATGTATATGGAGAAGGTCCAGCCCAAGTTGTAGAAGGGCATTTAAGCGAATACAAAAATAAAGATATGGGTGAAAGAGATATACGCTTTACCCAAAAAGATGGCTTTTTGTATGCCACTGTGATGGCTTGGCCAACTGAAACTGTGTTGATTAATGCGTTAGCGGCGAATGAATATCCTGTAAAACAGGTGAGTTTGTTGGGCAGTTCTGAAAAAATTAACTGGCAGCAATCTGCTAGTGGATTGGCGATAGAACCACCAAAGCAAAAAGTTGGTGAGCACGCGTTTGTATTTAAGTTAACACTAAAATAATTGTTGTAGACAAGAAAAAGAGCAGCCCTATTAATGGGCTGCTTAAATAACTAGAACTCGGGATAAATATATTAACTGGCGAGTTCAGCGATTACTTTATCGATACCAACATCTGAAATACGTTTGCTTATTTCGCTTTGTTTAGCACCTAACAACGAAATCCCCTCTGCAACCATATCGTACACCTTCCATTCTCCTTTGCTGTTTTTGCGCATTTTAAAATGAATATCAATTGCTGGCGCATTTGGGTCAACAATACGAGTTTTAAC
Organism: Catenovulum agarivorans DS-2; assembly: GCF_000568405.1. Classification (GTDB taxonomy): domain Bacteria; phylum Pseudomonadota; class Gammaproteobacteria; order Enterobacterales; family Alteromonadaceae; genus Catenovulum; species Catenovulum agarivorans_A. The sequence goes on along the minus strand of NZ_ARZY01000053.1, from coordinate 3,477 downwards.
TGTTGCGTATTTTTCTTCAACTTGGCCATTTTGTTCGAAGATAACTTGTTGACCTTTATACGACATTAACGCATTGGCATAGGTTAGCGTTAAATAACGCTCTACCGCTTTAACAAACTGTTGTGCCTGTTGTTTATTTACCTTGCGAACATGTTTGCCAAGCAGTTTGTAGGATACGTAGGTTAAATCGATATGCGGCATTAATTGCTTGTCGATTATTTCTTGCAGGGCGATGCGCTTTTGTTTTTCGTCTAATTTTAGCTGTTTTATTTCGCTAAATAAGTTTTGCCCAACTTGGTTTAGAAATTGGTTGGGATCGGATGGGTTTGCTTTGGCATTTGCAGCAAACATCATTAGCATGCTAGTTAGTATTAAACATCCTATTGTTTTAACTAAACTGTTAGATTGTTTTGTCTGGCTAAACATAACCTGTTTCCTTTTTTTGATGACTTGAGGGCATTTTAGTCCGTTTTTATGCGGATATTTAGATCTTATTTTGCATTATATTGTTGCTTTACGTGCACTAATGTAACGAATTGTATCTGCCGCTGTTGTTACTGGCATAGAAGTCAGCAGTTAAATGGAATCACACTCGTAACTTTCAGCGCACTTTGAGTGACAAGCCGCACAAAACTTCACCTTTATATTGCACAATACAAAAAGCTTCGTTTAAAATGCACAAACTTTCGAAACGAAACTTATAAAAACAAACTTTAAGAAACCGAAACTTTGTCAAAACGAAATACTCAACAGCGACGACACAAAATCGTCCAACAAGTCAATCAACTCGGTGAAGTGACAGTCGAAGCGCTGGCTAGTCAATTCGATACCTCAGTTGTTACGATTCGAAAAGACTTAGCAGAACTCGAAAAAAGTGGCCAATTGTTACGCCGCTATGGTGGTGCAGTGCCATTGCCGCAAGAAGTGATCACTGACGGCGAAAAAGCTTTATCCGCCGCCAAACAAGCAATCGGCCACAAAGCCGCCGAGCTTATACGTGATCATAATCGCATTATCATCGACAGTGGTCGTACAACTTCTAGTTTAATCTCACATCTGAACCACAAAGCCGGTTTAGTGGTGATGACTAATGCACTAGACGTCGCCAATCAATTACGTGAATTAGAGCGCGAGCCAACAATATTAATGACAGGTGGTACTTGGGATCCACATTCAGAATCGTTCCAAGGGCAAGTCGCCGAACAAGTATTGCGTAGTTACGACTTCGACCAGTTGTTTATCGGTGCCGATGGCATTGATTTAAACCGAGGAACAACTACCTTTAATGAACTTATAGGTTTAAGCCGAGTGATGGCCGAGCAAGCTCGAGAAGTGATTGTTATGGTCGAGTCAGACAAAATAGGCAGGCGCATTCCAAACCTAGAGCTAACCTGGCAACAAATTACTTATTTGGTGACCGACGACGGCATCAGCAAACAAGCAATAGAACAAATTTCAAATATGGGTGTGACCCTAGTGGTCGCCAAAACAAATCAACAACAAGCGGGAAAATAACAATGTGTGGAATAGTTGGTGCAGTAGCACAACGTGATGTAGCAGAAATTTTATTGGAAGGATTACGCCGACTAGAATATCGTGGTTACGATTCAGCCGGTTTAGCGGTAATCAATAACAGCGAATTACAAAGACTACGCCGTGTCGGTAAAGTTAAAAACTTATCAGACGGTTTAGACGAGCAGTTTTTAGCTGGTGGCACTGGTGTTGCACATACACGTTGGGCAACGCATGGAGAACCAAGTGAACGTAATGCTCATCCACATATGTCGAACGACCGCATTGCCGTTGTCCACAACGGTATTATCGAAAATTTTCGAGAGTTGAAAGCAGAGTTAGCAAGCGAAGGTTATAGCTTTGTTTCGGAAACCGACACAGAAGTACTAACGCATCTAATTCACAAATTCTTATCTGAAAGTGACAACCTATTTGCTGCGGTACAAAAAGCAGCACAAACCGTGACTGGTGCATACGGCACAGCAATTATCGACCAACAAAACCCAGATGAAATGGTGGTAGCACGTTCAGGTAGCCCGCTTGTTATCGGTTTAGGTATTGGCGAAAACTTTGTTGCGTCTGACCAATTAGCTTTATTACCAGTGACTAGCCGCTTTATCTATTTAGAAGAAGGTGATGTTGCACGCATTACCCGTAAATCGGTAGAAATTTTTGATAAAAACGGAGAGCAAGTAGAGCGCAAAGTAAACCTAGTCGATGCCAAAGCAGACTCGGCTGACAAAGGTGAATACCGCCACTACATGATGAAAGAAATTTACGAGCAGCCAACTTGTGTGCGTCAAACATTAGAAGGCCGTTTATCTGCTGCAGGTGTTGAAGCGGGTATTTTTGGTAATGGCTTTGAAGAGGTTATTCCAAAAATTAAACATGTGACTATAGTTGCATGTGGTACGAGTTATCACGCAGGTATGGTGGCTAAATACTGGTTTGAACAATATGCGAATGTAAGCTGTAGTGTTGAGATTGCCTCAGAATTCCGTTATCGCAAATTCTATGTGCATGAAGGCAGCTTGTTTGTGTCTATTTCACAATCAGGCGAAACAGCTGACACATTAGCGGCATTACGCTTGGCACAAGAGCAAGGTTATTTATCGTCATTAACGATTTGTAACGTACAAGGTTCTTCTCTAGTACGTGAATCAGACTTTAACTTTATGACCCGCGCCGGCACTGAAATTGGCGTAGCTTCAACCAAAGCTTTCACCACTCAGTTAGTATCACTACTTATTTTGGTATTAGCTTTAGGGAAACAAAAAGGTTTAACCGCTGAAAACGAAAAAGAAATTTGCGGCGCGTTAATGCAATTACCAGGCAAAATTGAACAAGCTTTATTAGCCAATAAAGAAATTGAAGATTTAGCTGAAGAATTTGCCGATAAACACCACGCATTATTCTTAGGCCGTGGCGACCAATATCCAATTGCGATGGAAGGTGCGTTAAAGCTGAAAGAAATTTCATATATTCACGCCGAAGCATACGCAGCGGGTGAATTAAAACATGGCCCAATCGCGTTAATTGATGCAGAAATGCCAGTAATTGTTGTTGCACCAAACAACGAATTATTAGAAAAACTGCATTCAAACGTAGAAGAAGTACGCGCACGCGGCAGTATTCTATACGTGTTTGCCGACAACGATGCAAAATTCCAAAGTGATGAAACACAACGTGTAATCAACGTAGTACCAACTGAAGATATTATCGCACCAATCGTTTACACCATTCCGCTACAGTTATTAAGCTACCATGTAGCTGTTATTAAAGGCACGGATGTCGACCAACCAAGAAACTTGGCCAAGTCAGTGACTGTTGAGTAGGGTATTACGTCCAACTGGAAAAACATGTGGGAGAGTAATAAAGTCTCATACTAAAATGGCAGCAATCACATAGATATGCTGCCATTTCTAAAACGTTTATGCCCCAAAATGAGTTAACGTAAATGCTCTA
>NZ_ARZY01000052.1 GCF_000568405.1 Catenovulum agarivorans DS-2 | reverse complement strand
CGACTTTAATTTTTATACAGATCTCAGGTTATTTATGTTTTGGAGTATGTTGATAATTCAACGTTGCGTCATTACGTCCAGCAAGCCTTGAACAGAGGTGAAGCATACCATCAGTTAAAACGTGCTATTACTTCAGTTAATGGCAATAAATTTCGTGGGGGAATGATTACCAAGTATCACAATGGAACGATTGTGCTCGACTCATTTCAAATTGCATTATTTATTATAATTCCGCGTTACTATCGGCATTTTTACAAATCCAAGAGAGGAACGGTAGGCAAGATGTGGTTGATGTTATTTCTCGGCTTTCACCTGTTGCTTGGCAACACATTAATCTAAATGGGGAATATGCCTTTAATAAAGACCGCAAAGAAATCGACTTAGCTGGTTTACTTAGTGATGTAGAATCAATAAGTTAAAGAATGCCATCTGTTTGTATTTCTAATTCAAAAGGTACTGCGCATCAAAGTGCCATTAAAAATTGGAGGTGTTGATATTCTATATGCTTGATATATACAAGCTAACATTGATAGAAAACAGATAAGCTAACAAGTTTTTAGTCGAGCCATGAACTGTTCTATAATTGTTCTAATTGCAAAACTCTTCAATTTGGTTTGTTACTAGATTTAAAAATACTTTTCTATGCTCGATTTTAGTAAGTAGCAGCTTTTGGATGTCTTCAGGAACTTTTCTTTCTCCTGCATCTATTGCCATTAGTAATGGCTTGATATCAACTACAAGAAGACCTGCCGCCCTTGCTGCTCGAATGAACTTTAATCTCTTTAATGCACATAAGCCGTAAAGTGAATGGCCTGACTTAGTTTTTTCTTCGCAGTGTACTAAGTTCTCAAGAACATAATTTCTTACCGTATGGACAGATGTTTGTGCAGCTAGTGCCAGTTGAGAAATACTCAAAGGAAAATCCAACGCATCATCATCACTACTAATGAACTTATTGATGTCAGGTATCTCTGTCAAAAAACTGACTTCACCAACAGGAATGTTTTCAACCTTAGATTTAATCATGATTTAGCATGCTTCCAATTTGTGTTGCTAATGGAATGCCTTAAGATATCTTGATTACATTCAATCAATTGGCACTCCATTAACATTTCTGTAAGTACATTACCGTTAAATGATTACCCTGCGCAGCAAGATAGCTCTTTAACGTCTTTGCTAAAGGTTTGAGCGCATAACTTCAATCCTTCAACCATCGTCAAATACGGAAATAGTTGACCTGCCAATTCTTCGACTGTCATTTTATTATGAATAGCAAGAGCCGCACTTTGAATCAGTTCTCCGCCTTCATGGGCTAAAATTTGTGCGCCTATCAGTTTTCCCGTGGATTCTTCAGCTACCAACTTGATAAAACCATCCGTTTCAAAATTTGCTAAAGCTCTTGGTACGTTTTCCATATCAAGTACACGACTTATCGTATTTATTCCTACCGCTGAAGCTTGTACTTCGGTTAGACCTACCGTAGCAACTTGTGGGTCGGTGAATATAACAGCAGGCATGGTAGATAAGTCGAGTTGCGCATTTCCACCTGTCATATTAATTCCAGCCCTACTTCCGGCAGCAGCAGCAACATAAACAAATTGTGGCATATTGGAGCAATCTCCAGCGGCATAAATGTTAGCTGTTGATGTTTCCATCATACTATTAACAACAATGGCACCACTTTTATCTGTTTCAACACCAACATTTTCTAAACCAAGCTTTCCAGTATTTGCATGGCGACCCGTAGAGATAAGCAATTTTTCAGCGATTAATGTTCCTTCGTTAGTTTCCAATGAAAAACCATTGCTATCATAAGAAACATGACTTGCTTGCGTATTATTAAGTACCCTAATACCTTCTTTTTCAAAGCACTCTGCCAGTTTTTCACCTAATAACGGATCTTCAGCATATAAAAGGGTATGTCTGGCTAGAATTGTCACACGGCTACCTAAACGGGCATAAGCTTGCGCAATTTCCAGAGCAACAACGGAGGAGCCGGTGACAACTAGACTACTCGGTAACTCTTCTGCAAATAAGGCTTCTGTTGATGTCCAATAAGGTGTATCAACTAAACCCTTAATTGGCGGAATGCTTGGTGTAGAGCCTGTTGCAATTAAAATGCGATCTGCAACCAGCTCTTCTTCACTACCATCAGACTTGTGAACTAGCAAGGTATTTTGATTTTTAAAACGTGCATAACCTTTAAGTAAAGATAGCGCGGGATTACTCTCTAAAATACGTTGATATTTAGCATCGCGTAGTTCTTCGACGCGAGCGTTTTGCTGATGTGCTAATAAGGAGCGGCTAAGTTGTGGCTGAATATTTTCTAAACCATCAAACGGGTTAGTACGTTGCTGATGCGCTAATTGCGCAGCACGGATCAATATTTTTGAAGGAACACAGCCGACATTTACACAGCAACCTCCGATTACATCGGCTCCTTCAATGATAGTAACTCTTGCTCCGCCTTCTGCTGCTTTAATCGCACTGGCAAAGGCCCCTGAACCACTACCAATAATGGCTACATGTAATTGTTCTGGCTGGATGTCATTTGACGAGCAACAACTATTCGTTGACATATTTTATTCCTCTTAAAAAGTTAAGCGGTACAAGTTTCATCATCACAGCGTTTATTCGCAGGAGAAACCATGTCCCAAATTGATACAGCAACCATTAGTCCTAGCCCCGTATAAGTAACGTATGAACTCCACCCGTACTGGAACCAAGGGTATAAAGAGAGTAAAACCAAAATGGGGCCAATTGAACCGATAAAACTACGGTGCCATTGACGATGGCTAAACCAGCCTAAGATATTCATTGCCAGCGCTAATACTGCAAACAGTGGTAACAACGTATTGATAAATACCCCTTCCCACTGACTAAGAAATCCCATCCCAATTGCCGCACCAAGACTAGCTATCGCGGGAAAACACATGGCGCATCCCATTGCCGAAACAAGTGCACCTATAGAGCCTGCTTTATCTCCGATACGCGTAACTAGTTCTAAGGGGCTAAACATTACTTATTTTCACTTTTTAAATTTGAAGGGTAGCCAGCGTTGGTAGTCGCTGCAATTAATGCATTGATGTTGGTTTTAGTGTCATCAAAAGAAACAACAGCTAGCTTAGGCTTGTAGGTAACTTTCGCATTTTCAACGCCATCAACATTTTCTAATGACTTTTTAACTGTGATTGGACATGTCGCACAGTTCATCGTTGGCACTTCCAGTGTAACTGTTTTTACTTCAGCAAAAGCACCAAAACTAGAAAGTGAAAGCAGTGCGGTTAATAATAATTTTTTCATAATTAGCTCCAAATTTTAAAATGTTATAAATTTCTTGATCTGTATATTAAGCAAACAAAAGTATCCAATAATTACTGGTCACTAAAATTGTCGCAACTATAGCGCTCAGCCAGAAAATGACTTTTCGTTGTTGCTGTTTCTTAGGAATTGCACAGGCCGTTCCCGGCTCACACTCTTCTACAGGACGGTAAATTTTCCAACCTGAGTAACCAAACAACAACACTACAAATGCGATAAATAATGGCCTATAGGGTTCAAATGCAGTTAAATTACCAATCCATGAGCCACTTACCCCAAGTAATAACAGGAGCAAAGGACCTACACAGCATACGCCTGCGCCTAATGCTGCTATGATGCCTCCTATCATTGGAAGGTTTGATTCTTTTTGATTCATATAGATACCTCATTAAGTGATAATGCAAGTGTATTGCATGTACCTAAGTACGGAGTCAAGGGTGATTTATAAAAAATTTATCTTTGATAATCTGCTACGACAGATACGGGGAATAAGCTAACTTGAATTAAGGCGCAGAAGTAAAATTGGATATGCTGTTTTAGTGGGAAATGGTAGTTAAGTGAATCATTTACTTCGGTTGCAACGAATCAATTATTGGGCAGTGGCTATCGTCATCATTATTTTGGCATTGTCCTAAATGTTCTTCCAAAGCGTGTTCTAACAACAACAAGTCAGCCATCTTTTTTTGTACTGCGATCAGTTTTTTATTAGCTAATTCTTGTACTTTACTACATGGACTATCGTTTAACGCAAGTAACCCTTCAATCTCATTTAGCGTAAAACCTAATTCTTGAGAACGCTTGATAAAATGTATTCTATTTACCGTTTCTTTCGGGTAATGTCTATAGCCCTGCATAGGCTTTGGTGGTTGTTTAATTAAGCCTTTGCGTTCATAAAAGCGAATTGTTTCGACATTTACACTCAGTTCTTTAGCCAACATACTTATGGTTCGTTTAGACACGTTATCAATTACCTTACTGACTTTTTGTTTACTTACTTTATATCTAATTAAAGTGACCATCAATGAATACCAGTTTAAACATCGCTAATTGATTTTGTTTTTTCTTCTATTAAATAAGTAAAGTTACCGTTGTTACAACAATATTAAACCACAACAATGTATGGTTTATCCTTTTTCATTATCAAAGTCCAAATTAGTGTTATTACATGCAGTTCTACATGAGTACACCCTAAAGATACTGTTAATATATCACAGGCAATTACGTAATGACACCACTTAAATAAACCTATATGATATGACACCATCTAAATAGACCTAATTAGGCAAAAATGTTCATAAGAGCATATTTACGAGCATCAACTTCTGAGCAAGATGCAAATAGAGCAAAAAGCTCATTAAAAAAATTCGTTTCTGGCTTCAGCAAACGAATTGCTTCTTTTTATATAGAAAATAAATCTGGTAATTCTTTAGATAGACCAGAGCTAATTCGTTTATTGGATGAATCAGAGTCCGGTGATGTTTTGTTAGTTGAATCAATCGATCGTTTAACAAGGCTAAGCCCTGATGATTGGAAAACTCTTGTAGCCTCAATAAATGAAAAAGGAATTAGTGTTGTTAGTTTAGATCTACCAACCAGTCATTTAACATTTGGCAGTTTTCCAAGTGATGATTTTATGAGATCAATACTTAGTGCTATTAATAATATGCTGTTAGAAATATTAGCGGCCAGTGCATATAAAGAATATCGAGAACGTGAACGTAAGCAAAAAGAAGGTATTGTAAAAGCACAGCAAAAGGGACTTTATCACGGTCGTCAGCCTGATTTAGAGGCTCATGATAGGATTGCCTCGTTTACTGAAGCTGGATTTAGTATTAATAAAACGGCTGAAGCAGTTGGAGTTAGTCGAAGTACGGTAATTAGAGTTAGAAAAAGGCTTAAAAATTTAGACTAAGGTTAATTTCGAGGGGATGGGCGCAAAACCCCAAGATAATGACGCAAACTTTTACCGATATCAGCAGCCAAGAACTGGATGCTCTGATTGAACGGATAACACAAGCCAAAGACCACCAATTAACACTTTCACCAGAAGATTGTGAATTGTTACTGGGTGCGTTATTAACGCTAGCCAGTATGCAAGAAAAACTCAGTGATAACGACATCACCATCAGTAAACTTAGAAAACTGGCAGGGATAGTTCAATCATCAGAAAGCTTAAAATCTAATCTAGCTAAAAGCACAACACGCAAAGCGCATGGACGAAAAAACAAAAACCAAGCAGCGCAAATCAAACCCGAAGTGATTCACCACAAACACACAGACTTACAAAAAGGATGTTTACATGAAATCAATTTTACTTATTCGAAAATTTGTATTAGCATAGACCAAGTATATTTTTATGAGAATTTTATGTCTAAAGCATTTTCAAAAGTCTTAGTAATAACGCTTATGCTGGTTGCCTTTGTAGGGCAAGCATTTGCGTATTCTGCTATGTCTTGCGAAATGTCATTAGGTTCTCACGAATCACACATGAACATGGAACATTCCAAGATGAGTCATCATGAAGGAATGGAGCATGGTGATATGAATAAAAGCAGTAACGGTCAATCAGAAGATTGTTGTGGTGTTGAATGTGTTTGTCCTACAAATGCTTGCTCATCTAAGACAGTCCTAAATTCCAGTGTTGATTCGACAGATATTCAAATATTCAGTGAATCTGTAGCTGCTCTGCAATCTAAACAACCTCATTCAATTTCCACTTCCCTTTATCGTCCACCAATTTTTGCCTAATACAGGATTAGTGCGTCCAAATTTCGCGCACATGTAATTAATTTTTCTGTTAGTCAATATAGCGTCGTAGCGCTATAGATATTTTCCAGCGATGTCTGGGGGCAAAAATGATCAATAAGTATTTAAAAATAGCAGTAGTAATGCTGCTTTCACCTGCGTTTGCAAACGCCAACGAACATAACCATGCACACAATAACGACGTAACACCTTTGGAGTTAATCGTTTATAAAACCCCTACTTGTGGGTGTTGTAAAAAATGGATAACTCATATTGAAGACAAAGGGATCGTTGCGCATTCCAAAGATTTCCGAAACATCGGCAACATCAAAACTAAGTATGGTATCAAACCTAATTACCGTTCATGCCACACGGCAGTGAGTAGAAATGGATTTGCCTTTGAAGGTCATATACCTGCTAAATTTATTCAGCAGTTCTTATCAGAAGAACATCCCAATGCGATTGGGCTTTCAGTTCCAGCAATGCCAGTTGGCTCTCCCGGTATGGAAGTCGATGACCGCTTTATGTCATATAACGTATTAATTTTATTTAAAGATGGAACGAGTAAAGTCTATGCAAAAGTTAAGACATACGAGGAGCAATTCTAATGAAATTGAACGCTTCAAACCTTACTTCACTTTCAACTGCACTAATACTCGGCTTATCTGTATTCTCAGCTCAAGCTGAGAAAGTAGTCTCGCTTGAACAAGCTATCACCTTAGCTCAGCAAAATGATCCTTGGCTTCATGGTAGCCGATTGAAACAAAGTGCAGTTGAAAATAGAAGTATTGCTTCAGGTACTTTGCCTGATCCGAAAGTATCGCTAGGGATAATGAATTTACCAACAGATACTTGGGATTTAGATCAGGAAGGAATGACTCAGCTAACGGTTGGCGTCTCTCAAATGTTTCCGAGAGGCGACAGTCTAGAGATCAAGCAAGACCAGTTACAAATTGAGTCCACGAAATTTCCACTGCTACGAGAGGATCGTAAAGCTAAGTTGAAAAGCCAAGTGTCACAACTTTGGTTAGATGCTTACTTAGCCCAGAAAACTATTAAATTGATTGAAGATGATTGGTCTCTCTTTGAGCAGATGGCGGAGGTGGCTAAAGCTAGCTACTCAAACGTTGTTGGTAAAACCAGACAGCAAGATGTTATTCGTGCTCAGTTGGAAATCGTGCAGTTAGATGACAGATTAACTTCGCAAAAGCAGAAACTAGAAACGACAATCGCTCGTCTTAATGAGTGGCTTCATATTTACGATTCTGCTCGCTTAAATGAATCATTCAACTTTGATGCACAACCACTAGAGTTTAGCGTTTCAAAAGAATTGCCTTCGATTCGATTAAAGAATCCAACCGTTCTTAAAGCATCTAATTACTCACGAAATCGATTGGCTCAGGAACTTGCGAATCATCCAGCAATACTGGCAATTGATGTGAAACGCAAAGCTTCAGAAAAAGGTGTTGAATTAGCTAAACAGCAATATGAGCCGCAATGGGGTGTCAATGCAAGCTATGCCTATCGTGACAATATGCCTTCTGGTGATAACCGAGCTGACTTATTTTCTGTTGGGGTAACGTTTGACTTACCGTTGTTCACAGAAAATAGGCAAGATAAGCAAGTTGCAGCTTCTATTGCTGAATCAGAAGCGGTTAAAACCGAGAAGTTATTGCTGACAAAACAAATGATCAGTGAGGTGGAAAAGGAGCTTAGACAGCTTAAACGCTTATCTGATAGACAATCTATCTATCAAGAACAACTCCTTAAACAAACTCATGACCAAGCGGAAGCGTCTTTGACGGCATACACCAACGATGATGGTGATTTTGCCGAAGTTGTTCGAGCAAGAATCGCAGAATTAAATGCCAGAATATCAGCCTTAAGAATTGATGTTGATGCCCTTAAAACAGTTGCTCGCATCAACTATTTCTTTGCGCATTCTCAATCTAAATCAAATGCTGAACATAAGCCATTGCACACTTCGCACAAAACTAATCAGCACTTATCCAATAAGCAATTTGGAGAAAAATAATGTCAACGAATACGAAAACAATTATTGCCGTCATTATTGGGGCAGCACTAGGTGCAGGAGCATTGAGCTTATATCAAGGTGCAGGCTCAAACAGTGATACTGAGGAAGCTACATCAGGAGAGAAAAAGCCTCTGTATTGGGTTGCACCGATGGATTCTAATTACCGCCGGGACAAGCCCGGTAAGTCGCCTATGGGGATGGATTTAATTCCTGTGTATGAGGAAGGATCATCTGGTGATGACTTTGGCCCCGGAGCAGTAAAAATTGCGCCTCATGTAGTGAATAACCTTGGGGTTCGCACTGCACCTGTTGAACTGAAAAATATGCATACTGAAATCTCAACGGTAGGTTACGTTCAATATGATGAAGATAAGCTAATTCATATCCACCCACGGGTTGATGGCTGGATTGAAAAACTTTACATCAAAGCAGCAGGTAACCCTGTAGAGAAAGGGCAGCCTCTTTATACACTATATTCTCCTCAGTTAGTTAACGCACAAGAAGAACTGTTAATAGCGTTAAAGCGAAATAATAGTTCTTTAATTTCTGCGGCGAAAGATCGCCTTAAAGCGTTACAGCTTTCTTCAGATTTCATTCAAAAGTTAGAAAAGACAAGAAAGGTTCAGCAAACAATTACCTTTTATTCACCACAAGCAGGTGTTGTCGATGGTTTGAAGGTTAGAGAAGGTTTTTATGTAAAGCCGGGAAACACCTTATTAAGCATTGGCCAGCTAGATCAAGTTTGGGTTGAAGCAGAAGTGTTTGAACGTGACGCAGCCTTAATTAAAAAAGGACTTCCTGTATCAATGACACTGGATTATTTACCAGGTGAGGACTGGGCTGGTGTCGTTGATTATGTTTATCCAACATTGAACAGTAAAACACGCACACTCCGAGTGCGACTGAAATTTGATAACCCAGACTATCAATTAAAACCAAACATGTTTGCCCAAGTATCTATTCACGCTAATCAAGCTGATAGCACGATACTCGTACCTAAAGAAGCCGTCATTCGCACTGGGAAACAAGACAGAGTTGTACTTGCCTTGGGTGATGGGCAATTTAAATCTATTGAAGTGACTATTGGCCGGGTTGATATCGACAGCATCGAAATATTAGACGGCTTAAATGAAGATGACGTTGTGGTGACATCTGCCCAATTCTTGATTGATTCTGAATCAAGTAAAAGCTCTGACTTTAAACGAATGACTCATGATGAAGTGCCTAACTCTGTTTGGATGGAAGGCGAAATCAACAGCGTCATGGCGGGACATCGTATGGTTAATATTACTCATGGTCCTGCTGAGGCTTGGGATTGGCCTGAAATGACAATGGACTTCGATGTAGGTGAAAAGGTAGATATTGATTCACTGAAGTCTGGTCAATCTTTGCACTTTGAAGTGAGCAAAACCGAAGACGGTGGATATGAAGTTACTGGAATTCATATCATGAGTGAGCCTGAAGCATCATCAGCAACAGTATCAGGTTTAATTAATGCGATTGATATTGATACACGGATTCTAAATATTAGCCGAGGCCCAATAGAGAAGTGGGATAGACCTGCTGCGACGATGGATTTTATCGTCGCGGACAATATAGAAATAGTTGATTTCAATGTTGGTGATAATGTCACTTTCACTTTTGAGGTTAGAGATGACTTAGTTATCACTGAAATCTCTCTTGAATCAGATGAACAACACGGCAAGGAAAATAAGCCGGTCGTTGATCACTCGAATCATTAAGTTGGGAGAAAAATAATGATTGAATCAATTATTAGATGGTCAATTGGCAATCGTTTCTTTGTATTGCTGGTTACCTTAATTATCGCGTTTGGTGGTTTGTATTCATTACAAAAAACGCCAGTAGATGCACTCCCCGATCTTTCTGATGTGCAGGTGATAATTAAGACGAGCTATCCGGGACAGGCACCACAAGTAGTGCAGGATCAAGTGACATTTCCTCTTACTACAGCCATGTTGTCAGTGCCGGGGGCGCAAACTGTTCGTGGTTACTCATTCTTTGGTGATTCCTACGTCTACATTATTTTTGATGATGATACTGATTTGTATTGGGCTAGAAGCAGAGTACTTGAATACTTAAGCCAAGTAGCATCAAGCCTGCCTGATTCGGCAAAACCACAATTAGGACCTGATGCGACAGGTGTGGGTTGGGTATACATCTACGCTTTAACAGATAAGTCAGGAAATCATGATCTAAGCCAATTAAGAAGTATTCAAGACTGGTTTTTAAAGTATGAACTACAAACTGTTCCGGGCGTGTCTGAGGTTTCCGCCGTTGGCGGTATGGTTAAGCAATATCAGGTACAAGTCGATCCCGACAAGCTCAGAGCTTATAACGTGCCGTTAAGTCATATCCAAATGGCACTTAAACGAGGCAATAAAGAAACTGGCGCATCCGTTGTGGAAATGGCGGAAGCTGAATATATGGTTACTGCTACGGGATATATTCAATCAGTTGGAGACATAGAGAAAATTCCACTTGGTATTAACGAGCAAGGCACGCCATTGCGTATTGGTGATGTTGCTACCGTAAATTTAGGGCCTCAAATGCGCCGTGGTATCGCAGAGCTTAATGGTGAAGGCGAAGTTGTTGGTGGTGTTGTCGTTATGCGCTTTGGTGAAAATGCCCAACAAACCATAAACGGGGTAAAAGAAAAACTTGAATCGCTTAAATCTTCTCTACCAGAGGGGGTGGAGATTGTTCCTGTCTATGACAGATCGAAGTTAATAGATCGTGCTGTTGATAATCTTTGGAGCAAGTTGCTAGAGGAGCTTGCAGTCGTTGCTATTGTCTGTGTGGCTTTCCTATTTCATCTTCGCTCATCTATTGTGGCAGTTGTTACTCTGCCATTAGGTATCTTGGTGTCGTTCATTATCATGTATATGCAAGGCATCAATGCCAACATTATGTCTTTAGGCGGTATCGCTATTGCGATTGGTGCGATGACTGATGGTGCAATAGTGATGATTGAAAATATGCACAAGCATATGGAGAAAACACCACTAACAGATGAAAATCGCTGGCAAATTGTTGCTAAGGCTGCGAGTGAAGTAGGCCCTGCACTATTTTTTAGCTTACTGATCATTACAGTCTCATTCTTACCTGTATTTATCTTGGAAGCGCAAGAAGGAAGAATGTTCTCTCCGCTCGCCTATACAAAAACCTATGCAATGGCGGCATCAGCAGGTTTGGCGATCACATTGGTGCCTGTTTTGATGGGCTACTTTATTCGAGGCAAAGTTGTTTCTGAAAAGAAAAACCCGTTAAACCGATTATTGATTGCTATCTACATGCCTGTTTTAAAGCAAGTCATGAAGTTTCCAAAATCGACAATAGTAGCAGCAATATTAGTGACTATCGTTGGCTTTTGGCCTGTCGATAAAATTGGTAGTGAATTCATTCCGCCATTGGATGAAGGCGATCTCATGTATATGCCTACTACCTATCCCGGTATTTCAATTGGTAAAGCAAGGGAGTTATTGCAGCAAACAGACAAGCTTATTCGCACTGTGCCAGAAGTTGAAACTGTATTCGGTAAAGTAGGACGAGCTGAAACCGCAACTGACCCTGCGCCTCTAACCATGATTGAAACCTTTATTCAATTGAAGCCACGGGAGGAGTGGCGAGAAGGCGTGACAACTGAGTCGTTAAAAGCTGAGTTTGATAAGTTGGTTAAATTTCCGGGCTTAACCAATGCTTGGGTCATGCCAATCAAGACCCGCATTGACATGTTAGCAACAGGCATAAAAACGCCTGTGGGTATTAAAGTTGCCGGACCAGAGCTTGATGTAATTCAGGAAATCGGCCAACAAATAGAGCAAGTTTTACCCGAAGTTGCAGGCACAGCGTCAGTTTATTCTGAGCGCGTTGCAGGTGGACGATATATTAAGGTTGATATTTCACGAGATAAGGCAAGTCGCTTTGGGTTAAATATCGAAGATGTCCAACAAGTGGTTTCTACTGCTATTGGCGGCATGAATGTGACGCAAACAGTAGAAGGTCAAGAGCGTTACCCTGTTAACTTACGCTATCCGCAAGACTATCGAGACTCTCCTGAGCAGCTATCACGATTACCTGTTGTAACACCAAGAGGTCAACGCATTGCACTAGGTGATGTCGCAGATATTCGAGTTGAGAACGGTCCGCCGGGGATTAAGAGTGAAAATGCTCGTTTAAATGGCTGGACGTTTATCGATATAGACGGTGTTGACGTAGGTACTTATGTTGAAAGTGCAAAAATACACTTGGCTAATAATCTAAAACTACCAGCAGGTTATTCAATTACTTGGGCTGGGCAATACGAATATATGGAAAGAGCGAAAGAAAAGCTCACCTATGTACTGCCATTGACACTCGCCATTATTGTTATTTTGCTTTACTTAAACTTCAGAGCATTTAGTGAAGTGGCTATCATTATTGTGACTTTGCCAATGGCAATGATCGGTGGCTTATGGTTGATGTATCTAGAAGGGTTTAATTTCTCAGTAGCTGTTGGTGTGGGCTTTATCGCTCTAGCTGGTGTTGCGGTTGAGATTGGCGTGATAATGCTGGTTTATCTCAATCAAGCACTTGCTGAGCTTAAGGAAAAAGCGGTGGAGCGAGCAGAACTCATCTCAGATGATGCATATCAAGATGCATTATTGCACGGTGCTGGCTTACGAGTTCGTCCAGTAATGATGACGGTAGCTACAATCATCATTGGTCTTTTCCCTATTTTATATGGAACAGGTACAGGTTCTGAGGTCATGAGCCGCATAGCTGCGCCTATGGTAGGCGGAATGACAAGCGCAGTATTACTAACACTCATTGTACTGCCAGCAATTTATTCAATTGTTAAGAAGCGAGACATAAATATCTTCAATCAAGCGCTATCCAAAAAATAAATTTCGTCGTTAAATTATAAACTTAAAAATGAGGTAAATATGAAAACATTAATTAAATTTTTAACCGTAATCAGTGTCGTTTTTAGTAGTGCGGTATTTGCGCATGTGCATCTTGAAAAAACCGTGCCTGCTGATAATGCAATGTTAATGAAAACACCGGAAGAACTTAAACTTAAGTTCAGTAAAGAAGTGCGTTTAGTCAAAGTATTGTTAAAAAATAAGCAAGGGGAAAAAGTAAAATTTGGTTTTATACCTTCAAAAGAAGCAAACGGCACATTTTCGTGGAAATTACCTAAATTGTCTCCCGCCAATTATATCGTGGACGTGACTTTCTTAGGTAATGACGGTCATAAAATGAAGAATAGCTTTGGATTCATGGTTCATTAATTAGAGTAATCATTATGGAAATGTATATCTGGAATGCAATCATAGTTTTGTCAAAAATTTTGTTTTACGTGGGCTTTGCTTGCATAGCTGGATATACATTTTGGGGAGGATCGTATAGCGGCAATACGATGAAAACTGAAGATAAAAGGTCGTTTAGTCAAATTACCTTTATGACCGCCTTAATCGCTTTTATAGCAAATACTGTCTGGTTTTTTGCTAATACGGGTGCAATAGCTGAAGAAGGAATTGGTGGGGTTTTAGACCTTGATATGATTATTATCATGTGGGATTCATCCATAGGCGATACTGCAATTTGGCGCTCAATTGGTTTGATTGGGGCAATAATGTTAGTAGTTTTTTCTTCTCCAATGACAGTAAGAAATCGAAGTTTAAATGTCCTACAACTCTTGCTAGTCATATGTCTACTTGTTTTTTCTTACTCTTATACGTTGGTTGGGCATGTTTCCGAAATGGGAGTATTTGAAAAAGGGCTATTAATGGTACATGTCATAGTTATGGCATGGTGGTTTGGTGCCCTTTATCCTCTTAAAAAAGCCTGCGATATGTTGGAACTTGAAAAGCTCTATCAAATAATGGAAAGGTTTGGAAAACAAGCTAGCGTCATGGTGAGCTTACTTTTAATCGCAGGCTTATTATTGGTAATTCAGTTGGTTGGCGGAATAGAGGCTCTTCTTACTAGTAATTATGGACAAACCATATTAGTTAAATTGTTACTAGTGACTAGCATATTGACGATAGCCGCTACACACAAATTGAAATTAGTTCCGCAACTCAAAAGCAACGATGGCAGAAAAGCATTATCCAAATCAATCTCAATTGAAATGTTTGTAGCTATTGCCATTTTATCTGTAACAGCAGTGCTTACTAGTATTGTCGGCCCTGTAAATTAAACCTAAAAAGAGAATGAAAATAAAAAATAAATATACTACTCGTTCTATTAATGACGTTTAACTTTGGAGTTCAGGCTCATGGTGACAAACAAAAAGATAAAAGAATATTCAAAGGACTAGATACCCCTGCCGCAATGGTTGTATTAGCTTTTAATGAAGCGTTAAAACCAAGTAACAAAGAGCTTGCGCGTGCTCAATTAACTGATGATGTCACCATTTATGAGGGGCATGTCGAAACAAAGAAGTGCAGACGGATACGCTCATCATCATATGTTGTCTGATATGAGTGCTTTGCGGCTATGAAGAGCGAATCACTAGAGCACCAAGTGATGTTATTTGGTAATACCCAATATCAGCCTCGCGTAGACACTCCATAGGTATTCACAAGCGTAAATAGCGCGATTACCAAGGTATGAAAACAATGGTGCTAGAAAAACAAAACGGTGAATGTAAAATCAAACACATCCACTGGTCACATTAAATTAGAAATTATTATATTAGGCTTGACCTGTGTCTTACACACAGGTTTAAACTGAGCTTAGTTAATCAATTTATTGAGTTAGGATTGTTTATGAAAGTTACCGAATTAGCCAAAGAGTTTGGAACAACACCCGATACTGTCAGGTACTATACTCGCTTAAAGTTACTTAACCCAGCTAAGTCAGTGAACGGCTACAAGTCATACTCGAATAAAGAAGTATCGAGACTTAAATTCATTTTAAGTGCCAGAAACCTTGGTTTTTCCGTTGCAGATATCAAGGAAATTATTAATGAATCTGAAGATGGTAAAAGTGCGTGCCCATTAGTCAGAAGCCTGATCAAAGAGCGGCTTGAAGAAACAGAAAAGCAGTTTCAAGCAATGTTGGCACTTCGAGGAAAAATGTCTTCTGCGCTTTCTCGATGGGAAGAAATGGAAGACAAAGCACCGACTGCAAACATGGTTTGTCATCTCATCGAAAACTTTGAGCAAATTAAAAAAGCATAGGAGGAAAAAGGGTGGCTACTAACACAAATATAAAAACTGAATCAGGCTGTTGCTGTCAGGCAAAAGCTCAATCCTCTTCGTGTAAAAGTAAGGAGAGTACGTTGGAGAAAGTATCACATAACCAACAGCTTATCATTGAAGGCGCTGGGTGTGCTAGCTGTGTAGGCAAAATTGAAGGGGCATTAAATGCAACTCTTGGAGTCGTCAGTGCGGAAATGAATTTTGCTGATAGGACAGTAACAGTTTATGGGACAGCTAAGACAGAAGAATTGGTCAAAGCTGTTGAGTCAGTGGGGTATAACGCGAAGCCAATTGATGATAGCTCGGCAACATATGCGCTTGACGAGAAAGAGGCGGCGGATTTTGCATATTACAAAAAGCTAATGCGCGATACGTTTATTGCCCTTTCACTCGGCGTTCCTTTGATGATCTACAGCATTGTGGTTGGAGAAATGACGGTTGAAACAAACCTTGAACGAATTTCTTGGTTGGTTGTAGGCATTTTAACTTTTGGTGTTATATATTTTTCAGGCAAGCATTTCTATGTAGGAGCATGGAAGAGCTTCAAAAATCATTCAGCCAATATGGACACTCTAATAGCTTTAGGAACAAGTACAGCTTGGTTGTATTCGATGGTTGTCGTGTTTGCACCTGACGCTGTTCCATTGATGGCACGGCATGTTTATTTTGAAGCTACCGCCATGATCATTGGCTTAATTGATTTAGGTTTAGCATTAGAAATCAAAGCCAGAGGTAAAACCTCTGAGGCCATTAAACGTCTTATCGGCTTGCAAGCCAAAACAGCAACCGTGGTTCGTGACAACAAAGAAGTTCAGATAGGAATTGAGCAGGTTTTATTTAACGATATTGTGAAGGTAAAACCGGGTGAAAAAATTCCCGTCGATGGCGTGGTATTGGAAGGACACACCTCTATTGATGAGTCCATGCTGACAGGCGAACCTATGCCTGCTGAAAAAGCTGAAGAAGATGAGGTTGTCGCAGGTACTTTGAACAAATCAGGCATGATTTTATTTAGAGCCACACGCGTTGGTAAAGACACGGCGCTTGCACAGATCATCAATATGGTGAAACGAGCACAAAATTCAAAACCGCCGATTGGCCGTTTGGCCGATGTTATTTCAGCTTTTTTCGTACCTGTCGTGATGATCACCTCTGTGTTAAGTGCGCTAGCATGGCTTAACTTTGGACCTGAGCCAGCCATTGCATTTGCCATCGTTTCAGCAACTACTGTGCTTATTATTGCCTGCCCGTGTGCTTTAGGCTTGGCAACACCCATGTCTGTCATGGTGGGAGTAGGAAAAGCAGCAGAAGCCGGAGTGCTTATTCGCAACGGTGAGGCACTGCAAACCGCCTCTAAAATCACTGCCATGATTTTAGATAAAACGGGCACTATTACTGAAGGGGCACCTAAGGTAACCGATATTATTTTAGCAAAAGCTACTGACGAAAAAGACGTACTACAGCTTGCAGCAAGTTTAGAAAGCGGCTCAGAGCATCCTTTAGCGCAAGCGATTGTTGAAAGTGCGTTAGATCAGGATATTGAGTTACTAAAAATTGAAGCCTTTAACGCCATTACGGGTTTTGGTGTAGAAGCAAGCTGCAACAACAAAGCCCTGCTTTTCGGAAACGATAAACTAATGAAGTTAAAAGGCATAGACCTCACAGGCTTTGTTGAACAAGCACAGTCTTTAGCCAAAGAAGCCAAAACACCTATGTACTTTGCTGTAGATGGTGAACTTGCAGCAATCATTGCTGTTGCAGATCCTATCAAGTCAGACTCAATCTCTGCTATCAAACGGCTTCAGGCTAATGGTATACGCGTCATCATGTTAACGGGTGATAACAAGGAAACCGCTGCCGCCGTAGCTAAAAAAGCGGGTATTAGTGAGTTTCTTGCTGAAGTGCTGCCAGAAGATAAAGCCAACAAGGTGAAAGAGCTACAAGAAGGCGGCGAAATTGTTGGTATGACAGGAGATGGCATCAACGATGCTCCTGCGCTAGCGTTAGCCGATGTTGGCTTCGCAATAGGCACAGGGACTGATGTAGCTATCGAAAGTGCTGACATTACCCTAATGCGTGGTTCACTTCATGGCCTTGCTGATGCCATAGCGGTAAGCAAAGCTACTTTACGAAATATCAAACAAAACTTGTTTGGCGCGTTTGTCTATAACGTAGCCGGGATTCCTTTTGCTGCGGGGGTTCTATATCCCTTCTTTGGCATTCTGCTTAGCCCTGTAATTGCAGGTGCTGCAATGGCTTTTTCGTCATTGACTGTAGTGTCAAATGCAAATCGACTTCGCTTTTTTAAAGCCAAAAACTCATAGAAAGTAAGCATTAAGGAGAATCACAATGATGGTTATTAACTTATTAGGCTTAATGTTAATCGCGCTGATTGTTTGGTGGTTTTGGCTATATAAACCCAATAAAACAATCGTTCAAGGTAATGAAGTACTCATTGAAGTGAGGGATGGCGTGTATTCCCCATCCTCAATTCAGGTGTCTGCTAGCCAACCTGTCACTCTGAAGTTTATGCGCAAAGATCAATCCCCCTGCGCTGAAACAATGCTTATTCCTTCATTGGATATAAGCGAACAGCTTAAATTAAATGAAATTACTCAAATTACCCTATTGAACTTATCACCGGGAGAGCATGAGTTTCACTGTCAGATGCACATGTATCGCGGTGTCTTAAAAGTCGTTTAGGAGGGCAACATGAAAAATCAACACCCTAATTTTTGGTCAACACCTACAGGCTGGGCTGCACTGGCACTTATTGCCGCAGTGACCTACTTCTTAGTGCTTGAGCATGGTCAACATACGCTGCAATTTCTTCCCTACTTGATTTTATTGCTATGCCCCTTGATGCACGTATTTATGCATGGCAGTCATGGTAAACATGGTCACGATCATTCACATGCGCCTGATGAAAAAAAGGAAGAG
The DNA here is from genome assembly GCF_000568405.1 of Catenovulum agarivorans DS-2. Taxonomy (GTDB): domain Bacteria; phylum Pseudomonadota; class Gammaproteobacteria; order Enterobacterales; family Alteromonadaceae; genus Catenovulum; species Catenovulum agarivorans_A. The sequence continues at coordinate 1,687 of NZ_ARZY01000052.1, read as the reverse complement.
AGCTTTCAAGAACTCACGGATAAAAATGCAGCCTATCGCGATGGCTACATACAAGGGTTAGAAAAGGCACGTAAGGAATCACATACAAAGGAGAGCAGTGATGAATGAAACATATGATTATGGCTTATGGTCAATGGTGATACTGAACTCAGCAATTTTTATCTTTTTTGCCTTTAGTTTTGTCAAACCAAAAACATCAACTGATTGGAGAAGTCTAAGCGCGTTCTCTGCCTTTATTGTTGCCCTATTTACTGAAATGTATGGCTTTCCTTTAACTATCTATTTTCTGTCGGGGTGGCTGACGGAGACCTATCCAGAAGTAAATTTCTTTGCGCATGAAAATGGGCATTTATTACATACTTTCTTTGGATTTCAAGGTGATGCCCATTGGGACCCATTTCATATAGTGAGTATGGTGTTTATTGTTGCAGGTTTCTTTATGTTGTCTTCAGCATGGAATGTATTGCATCACGCGCAAAAACATCATCAATTGGCTACAACTGGATGGTATGCAAGGTGTCGCCACCCACAGTATGTAGCTTTCATTCTAATCATGTTCGGCTTTTTATTGCAGTGGCCGACAATCCCAACACTTGCGATGTTTCCGATCTTAGTCGTTGTTTACGTCAAGCTAGCGAAACGCGAAGAAGCACAAGCGATTGCTGAATTTGGTTCGGAGTACCACAGGTATATGGAATCGACACCAAGTTGGATCCCAAGTTTTAATAAAAGTGTAGAAGGTAAAAATCATGAAAACGTTAACTAAATCCATTTTATTTATTGGTTCACTACTGATAACCACTAGCTCATTTGCCCAAAACAATGAGCATAAACATGAAGGTGCGAACAAAGCTGATATGCATCAAGGCATGACAATACCACATGAGAACATGGGGGAAATGCATAAAAAGATGATGGAAATGAAAAAGGAAGTCCATGCCATTAAAACTGAAAAAGATCCTGACAAGCAACAGCAGATGATGGTTGAACATCACCGTTCAATGATGAAGATGATGCAATCCATGCACAAAAACATGGAAGAAATGCCCATGCATCAACAAATCAAGATGACTGAACATCATTTAGAAATGATGGAGAACATGATGCCGCAGATGAACCGGAAAATGGAAGAAATTAAAGATAGCAATCAACAGCATTCACACAAACATTAGGAGAAAAATTATGAGCGATTTAGATCATAGAGTTGGCGTTAGAGAGCAGAATTTAGTTGTTCGAAATCTAAAGCTTAGCAATGTCACAGAAGAAAGCTGTGACGAGTTAGTAAAAGAAATAGATCAGCTTTTTGGTATAGATGAAGTTAGTTACAACATCAAAGAAGGTGAAATACACCTTGCCTATGATGCCGCAAACGTAAGCCTTGATGGGATTGAGGAGGTAATCCGTAAGTATGGCGCAGATGTTCATGATGATTGGTGGACACATACTAAAGAAAGTTACTATAAATTTGTTGATCAGAACATCAAAGATAACTCTGTTCATAAGCCTTGGAGTTGTCATCAAGCACCTTCGGGGGCTGGCCGGAAAAACAAATGAATTCATAAAAAAGTGTATAGATAATTAGTTAGTCAAATGAGGTAACAGTAATGAAAACACCCTATATAAAAGCTCTTTTATTGCTTACATTCGGTTTATATTTAACCTGAGATCTGTATAAAAATTAAAGTCG
>NZ_ARZY01000051.1 GCF_000568405.1 Catenovulum agarivorans DS-2 | reverse complement strand
TGGCCATGAGTAGGTATAACTATCTGTTATTCTCTAGCTAGTTTAGTAGCTAGTACAATCAGTCGCTGTGCTGTGGTCACAGCCGTCACGACCAATGTATTTTTGCGTTGAGTATTCTTCTGCAGGTAGTTTGTCTAACGACATATTGTTCTCTGTTAGCATTTCAACATAGTCGATAAAACCTTGAGCATATTCTGTATAGGTATCAACATAGTCTCCAGCGTTGAATACGGCTCCAAAGGTAGTGTAGCCATCTTGACCACTGGCAATGAAGTCATTGGTAACCACTGTATAAGTCGCTGAAGTATCAATTGCCGTCCAGTCACCAGCAAGGCGCGCGTTTACTTCAACATTGCTCACCCGACTGCCTTTAGCGGCCGATGCATCTACATTATAACGTAAACCAGATGCATAAGGGTAAGAGCCGGTAGAGCCATTGTTGTCTAGTGCATTTGATAATGCATCTTCTAACACATCAACAATTTGCTGACCAGTCATATCTAATGTCACTAAGGTATTTGAGAAAGGTAACAAGGTGAAGGCATCTGCTATCGTATAATCACCTGCCGCTACATCCACTCGTACGCCGCCGCCGTTTTGAATACCAATATCAGCCGTTGGGGTTACCATCATAAAAGCTTTGGCCACAAGGTTAGAGATATCGCTGCCGTTAGCATAAGTTGCTGACGCATCACACAGAGTTGAGCGAGCTTGCCCAGGGAAACGCTCTAAACACAAATCTGTTGACACAGAGCCTATAATCGTTTGTTTTAAGGCATCTACTTTTTGGTCATAACTTGCAATTAACGCGCTAGTTGTTGCATCCGCTTGTACTACTTGAATTTCGGAATGGCTGGTCAGAGCTTGGGTGACTAGCTCCATATCTTGGCCTGTTAGCGTGCGATCTTCGCTGTCGCTAAATTCATAAACGTACTGTTCGCTTATTGGCATAATTGGCTCGCCGTTACATGATTGCACTTTACCATGTTTATCGAAGCTCACGTTCAACTTACCCATTACATGGGCGTACTCCCAAGCTTGAACAACACATACTTGATTGCCTGATTTATCGGTGACACGAGTTGGATATTCTGCAATAGGATTAAAACCCAAATCGCTAAACGTTGAATCGCCTAGCAACGTATGTGAATCGCCACCCACAACCACATCAACGCCGGTTAAGTTGCCAACCAAAGTTAAGTCGTTTGCATATTGATAGTGGGTCATTAAAATTATTTTGTTAACGCCCATATCTGTCAGTTCATCTATATATTGTTGTGCGGTAGTGGTTTCGTCTAAAAACATTGTGCCGTCATCTGGTTGCGACGAATTTTTCGTTTTACCTGCGATATCTATACCGATAATACCGATTTTCTCGCCTTGTTTTTCTACTATCGTGTAAGGCTGAACATAACCGTTATTAAGTGCTGAATCCGCCGCAGGTACAAGATTTGCTGCAAGGGCTGGTGTTACACAACCTGTTGAGTTTAACTCATCCAAAAAGTTAGCTAAGCCAGCATCACCATCATCAAATTCATGATTTCCCAAGGCAAATGCATCAAAGCACACTTGATTCATAACCGCAGCATCTACTTCACCCTTGTATAAGCTGTAGTACAAAGTACCGGTGATTGCATCGCCAGAATGCAGTTTTAATACATTGTCGTTGTTGGAGGATTCTTGATTAAATAAACTAACCAACATTGGGAAACCACCATAGGTTACGTTTACTTCTTCAATTGCAGCGTCGCCTTCTGTTTTGGCGGACAAGTTTAAAGAAGATACATCAAAGTCAAAATCATCCGCTGCTACATGCGAGTGATGATCGTTCATATGCAAAATAGTAATGTCGATGGCTTGTGCTTGATGCTTGTCGTCGTCATCATTGGTATTTATCTCGATATTACAACCTGCTAACAAAGTCGTACAAGCGGTCGCCAGTATGCTTAACTTGAATAGATTTTTCATTGTAACTCCATGCTAATTTTTATGGTGTAGTGGAATATCTAAAATCATGCTAAGCGCTGAATAGGTCTTATAAATTACACAAACATGAAGCTATGTTGACAGTTATGTGTTGGGAGCTTTGGTTAAAAGTTTGTATGCAGGTTGCAGAACACCGCAACATGTAACTAATTTTGCTCTCACCGTGTGCAATCGATTGCAATCATGGCTCGTTAGCTATATGCTTAGCGACATAGAAAATTGTTAGAAAAGGTTTGATGTGAGCTCAATTGATATGCAGCATATTGCTGATCTTGCGGGGGTTTCGCGTGCTACTGTCTCGCGTGCGTTAAATGACAGTCCTTTGGTTAACGAACGAACCAAAGATAAAATTAAACAATTAGCTCAAGAGCATAATTATGTCATTAACGAAGCGGCGCGCAATTTTAGGTTAAATCAATCGCAAACGGTTACTGTGGTCATGATGACAGACCCTCTGGTTAACCAACAATCGTTTGATCCATTTTTTATGGAAATGATAGCCAGTTTGCTGGAAGCCTTAGCTAAATCTGAGCTTGATATGTTGGTTAGTCACGAGCCCATAACGGATGCTACGAGCTTTCGCAACAGCCGAATTTATCGTCAATCTTTAGGGTTGATTGTAATCGGGCAAGGCCAAGGTCATGAGCAGTTAAACGCTCTGGCGAACGACAAATTACCTATGGTGGTTTGGGGCGTGCCAACTCAAGGGCAAGCATATTACTTAGTATCGACAGATGATAAGCAAGGTGGTAAGCAAGCGACCCAGCATTTAATTGAAAAGGGCTGTAAAAACATTGCCTTTTTTGGCGATAAATCTTCAGCTGATTCAGGGTTGCGTTATCAAGGCTATCGTGCTGCTCTCAAAGAAGCTGAGCTCTCGGTAAATCCAGAGCTAGATGTCACAGTACCATTTGTCACTGAACAGTCTAAAAACGCCATTAATCAATTTTTAGACGCAAAACCTCAGGTTGACGGCATTGTTTGCTGTAGTGATTTAATTGCCATGAGTGCAATTTCATGTTTACAAGAGCACAATTTAAAAGTACCTGACGATGTGGCGGTTATTGGTTACGATGGCCTGTCGTTTACTGAACGCACATCACCGCCTCTATCAACGGTCAACCAAGATATTAGCCAATGTGCTTATAAGTTGGTGGATAGTTTGGTGGGATTGATAAATGGTAAACAAGTAGAAAATACTCTGGCCGATGTACAATTGATTGAACGTAAATCAACTCAACGCAATTAGAAAAAAGCGCCTATGTCTGCGGAGCGCAATTGACATAGGCGCGAAAGAAATATGTTTAAACCTGCATGTTATGGCACTGGGCAAACTCGGTTACTTCGGCAAAGTTTGGTGGGTTGCAGCCGTGACGAGAAACATTGATTGATGCGGCTATTGCGGCACAACTATTAATTTTACTTAATTGCGCTTGGGTAAAGTCGGCGGCATCAACTGAGATTAATTGGTTGCGAACAAGGTAGGCCAACATGGCTGCAAAATAGGTATCGCCAGCGCCTACCGTATCAGCGAGTTGCGCAGGGGTGATAGCGGGTAAAAAACAATTTTGATTAGCGGTTAATAAAGTTGCGCCGTCAGCACCTTGGGTAAAGGCGATTAGTTTTATGTTGCCTTGGTGCAGGAGTTGTTGGCAATACGCTAAATATTCACCATTTGCTCCAAGTGCATCTAAATCTTCATCACTCACTTTCAAATAGGTTGCATGTAGCATAAGTTGTTTAACGCTGGCTATATATGCGGATTCTTCTTCTGGAATGCATTTACGCATATTAATATCTATGCTGATGTTGATATTTTTATGGGTTAAATAACCAAACACTTCCGTCAGGGTTGTTGCCATTTCTGGTCGTAAAGCCAGTGAGCCAGTGTGGAAAACTTTTAAATCGCTGGGCAAATTGGCTGTTAGTTTTTCTACTGAAATGTCTAAGTCAGCAACTAAACTGCGATACAAACTGTAGTCTGGTTGGCCATTGGCATCTTTGTAAACCAGTGCCAACGAAGTATTGCGATTTGAGCTTATGTTTGTAGGCAAGATAACCTGCTCTTTTTCTGCATAAGCTTTTATGCGCAGCCCCATTTCATCGGTTGAAATTGGCGCAAGGTAATGGCTAGCTAAACCAAACCTAGCCATTGCTAACGCAACATTAAAGGGTGAACCACCAATATAAGGTTGAAATTGGCCATCTGGTTGTTCAATTAAGTCGATTAATGCTTCGCCAAATACAGCGACATTCTGTTGTGAAGGCACTTTATGCTGCTCCATATTGAGATTTTTCTATTTTGGCTAATTGTTTTTCAGTTGGATTAAATAGGTAATTTAACAACATGCCAACAAACAAAATACTGGTAAATATGGTTGCAACAATAAATCCATACTGAGCATCGCCGCCATACATGTCACTGACTATGCCCATGACAAGTGGCCCAACCGCCGCGCCCAAAGCGGTAAAAAATAAGATAAAACCAGCGACTGTACCGTGTTCATGTTTGGCAAAACAGCTGATACCTTTAGAATTAATCGTAGGGTATATCACAGACATAAAAATGCCAGTCAGCGGGAAGGTGAAAAGTGCTATCTCTCTGCCACCAACTATCCCTGCGATAAAACAAATGGCAATAACAAAACTAAACAACATCAAAACCATTGACCAATTAAAATGCTGCATCATCCAGATACCAACAAAACGGCCTAACGCGCGCAAAGCGAAGAAGATAGATACAGAGTATATTGCCAAGGTTTTTGCGCTGTCTGATGAATAGCAGCTGTAGTCAGTTGTACCGTCACATAGCAGGTAAGTTGGCATCCACACATAAATTGCACTTTCGGCCGCAACATATAAAAATGCCGCAATCGAAAAGCCCATTGCATAGGGATCTTTGAGTAATTTTAAGCTATTGGAAAAGCTAGATTTGTTATTGGTTGCCGCTGGCTTTTGGTAAGCAGGGTAGTTTACTTTCCAAGCAAGTAGCATTAATAAAGTACATAAAATTCCCGCCAGCACATATAACCAGATCCAAGGCGCGCCATTGTGGATTAAATAAGCCACAATCAGTGGCCCTATGATTGCACCAACACCAAAAAACGCCTCTGCGCCATTCATAGTACCAGTGTGCTCTTTAGTTGAACGTGAAATATCACCAATTAAGGCTAAGGCTGCAGTTTTAAATACTCCAACAGATAAACCTGAGAGTGTAATAAGCGCAAGAATAAAGTGAAAAGTATCGCCAATTAAAAAGAGATAACAAGACAGAGCAAAACCGCCCAAACCTAAAATGATTGTTTGTTTTCGACCAAATTTGTCAGCTAAAAAACCCAAAAACAAACCCGATATAGCTATGCCTACCATAAATAAAGTGTGCATTAAGCTTGCTTGAGTATTGTTAATGTCGAACTCAATTTTGACTTCTTTAATAATTTCGCCTACTGAATCCGATGTCATGGCAAACATCATAAACATCAAATAAGTTAACCAGCGAATCAACGTTAGGTTATGTGTATTGGTTTGAGTCATACTTTGCTCCGAGGCACAATAAGGTTATAGAAAAAACAGGGAGCCGAAGCTCCCCCCTCAAGCACTAAAATGTGTATCTAAGTGTCATTGACGTGGTGCGGCCGTTAATTGAACGGGCACGTATAATGTTGTTTGCTGGAATAGAACCTTCTTCTGCTTCTGTTATTCCAACTTCATCCGTTAAGTTATTAACATTTAGCGACACCGTTAAGTTGTCAGTAACCAAATAGTCTGCAAATACATTAAACTGAGTGTAGCCGTCAAATTTAAGATCGTTGTTGTCTTGTGCATACGAATCGGTTGTGCCTAAAACATTTAAACCAACTTTTGCTTGTTCAAAGCTATAAGTAGCGGTTGCTTGATAAATGAAATCAGCTTGGCGGCGTGGGGTATTGCCAACCACGTCAGGGTTCATTTGGTCTTTGACTATTTCGGCATCGGTCCAAGTTGCGCCTGCTTTCAAGTCAAACTCACCAACGCGGTAATTTGCTTCAATCTCAACACCTTTTGCTTCATACACGCGGTCAAAGAAGGTTTGGCTGGTGGCTTCGTAGTTTTGCTCTTCAGTTTCAGCTAAAAAACCAGTCACAAAAATACCATAACCGTCACCACGGTATTTAGCACCCAATTCCCATTGGTCAACCATATCAATTGAATCTTCTTTAGCTACAGAGCCATCGTCATTTACTTTGCCGAATAACAATCTGTCAGCGTTGGCACGACCACCGCGGCTTAAGCGCGTGAATAGTGCTAGATCGTCAGTTAATAAATAGTTTACGCCAGCAGAAAAACTGGTGTAAGCCCAGTCATAATTAATGATAGATGGATTAGCTAGGTCAATTGAAACAACTGCTTGTTCAGGCATGCTAATAACACCGTCACGATTCATATCTACCGTACTTGTTGCTGATGGTCCTGAATAGGTGCCTGAGGCATCACCCATATCTCTGCGCACACTAATATCCCAGTTAAAGCGGTCAGTTTCGCCGGCAATAGCAATGTAAGGTGCGGTTATGTCGTATTTAGCATCGTAATTGCGTTGACAACAGTTGCCCCATGCTGGAGTACCATAGGCATATAAACCATTGTCTGAATATTGTGTGCCATCTGCGCCCACTACATTTAAAAATGCTGCGTTATCGCCTTTAACTTCCATTAAGTATGAGTTCCATAACCATGACATACCAATGTCTTGGCTCGCTTTGTACATACCAAAAGTAACCGAAACATCTGTAAAATCTTTAGATAATTTTAGGTCGTTGGCATAGTTATTGAAATTGTCCATTTCGACATCAAAAGTATGAATACGCATGACCAAACCATTTTGGGTTGCATCAGTGAATGCTTGGCCTTTGCTGGGGCCGTTTGCATATTCTAATTCGGCACCGGCACCACCAATGCTTTCTGCTATGGTTGAAGCATTTGCGACTTCTGCTGGGAATGGTGAGATAAATTCTCCTGAAATAGATGAACGACGGAATTTATTTAATAATGTCCAATCGTTTTCAAGATCTAAAGATACTTCAAATCCAATGCTGTTAACTGTTGGGTGCATGCCATTTTGCATATCACCAGTACTAATTTGTCCGTCTGAACCTAAACGCAAAGTTTGTTGAAAATAAGCTGAATGTGGGGTGTCAGTTAATGCATCAAAACCAGCAATTGAGCTGCCGTCTGAATACATAGGCATAGGTAAATAACCAATGCTACGGTCGTCTAAATGTTTTAAATACAATCGCACATATCCATTGTCGAACTCTTTGGTAAAGTTGGCTTTTATTTGCCCACCTTTGTTACCTGTGTAACCTGCATTTCGTGCACCTTCACCCTCTCGGAAAAAACCACCAATATGGAAGTAGGTATCTTTACCTAATTCACCACCATATTCAAAATCAGTACGAAGATTTTTGTAGTCCAAGCCAAAAGTTGTCGCAACACTGCCACCTTCAATTTCGCCTGTTTTGCTTACAAAGTTAATCACTCCACCTGGTGAATTACTTACTGTAGTAGACGAAGAGCCTCCACGTACAACCTCTATGCCGCCAACAGTTGAGTCGGCACGTAAAAAGATATCTGAGTTACCAAACGCAATGTCACCAAATTGCATCACTGGTAAGCCGTCTTCTTGCAATACTAAAAATTTAGCACCGCCCGCTGCAACAGGTAAACCACGTACTGCGATGTTCGCATTACCTTCACCACCCGTTGATTCAGACCGAATACCCGGAATACTTTTAAAAATTTCTGCGGTGGTACGCGGGGTAGCAACTTCCACATCTTGTAAATCTATAACTGTTGAAGATACGCTACTTTTCATTTGGGTTGCGCTTCGCGGTACACCCGTTACTAAAATTGTTTCGAATTCTTTTTCTTCTGCACCAGTTTGCTCTTCGGCCATTGTCGCAGTAGAAACTAAGCTTAAGGTTGTGATCGCTAATGCTATAGGGGTTTTGTTAAAATGGTTCATGTGCATTCTCTCTAACTTTGTTGATTAACTGTAGTTGCTTAATGGCCAATTCGCACTTCAGATTGACAAAATCTTAACAACTTGCAATCGATTGTATATCTGGAATGCAACCGATTGCAAGTTGTTTTTGCAAAAAGTTTAAATTTAATGCAATCGGTTGCAATTATATTTACAATCGATTACATTTGTTGGGAATAGGTTTAAATAAGTGGGAAATATCTATATGAACTATCAACAAGAAAGCAAACAATGTTTAGCACGTATATTTGAGCACGTGAGTTTACAAGGTATTGCAAAAACGCAGCAAAAGTTATTTAAGGACAGATTAGAAAGGTATTTCCCTGAACTATTTAGCCAGATGCTACAGGTGTACGGGCAACGCTATGACTTGCATTACCATTTACAAGCTTTAGCTGAATTACTGATTGAGCAGTTCAAGCAGCGCAGCCCAGCGTTAAAACGTAAAGACAAAATGCGTTTAGACAATCCTCATTGGTTTAAGTCTGAGCAGATGTTGGGTATGGCTTGCTATGTTGATTTAGTTGCAGAAGATTTAGCAGACTTGCAGACAAGAATTCCATATTTTGAAAAGTTAGGCATTACTTATTTGCATTTAATGCCGTTGTATAAATCACCTGAAGGAGATAACGACGGGGGTTATGCTGTGTCTGATTATCGGCAAGTTTCGCCCAACTTGGGCACAATGCAGCAGTTGAAAAAACTCGCGACTGCGTTAGACAAGGCGGGTATGAGTTTAGTGTTAGATTTTGTTTTTAACCATACGGCAGACGATCATGAGTGGGCGTTGGCGGCCAAACAAGGCGATGAAACTTATCAGCAGTATTACTACATGTTTGATGACAGAACTACGCCAAATCAATACGAACAAAGCATTCGTGAAATTTTTCCACAAGTTCGTCGTGGTAGCTTTACCTTTAATGAAGATACGCAAAAATGGGTATGGACCACATTTAATAGTTTTCAGTGGGATCTAAATTATTCTAATCCATCCGTTTTTCGTGGCATTGTTGGTGAAATGCTCTTTTTAGCCAACATAGGTTGTGATGTTTTGCGCTTAGACGCACTGGCATTTATCTGGAAACAAATGGGCACTAGCTGTGAAAGTCAGCCAAAAGCACATTTACTTATTCAAGCTTTTAATACCTGTTTAAAAATTGCTGCTCCAAGTGTGTTGTTTAAGTCAGAAGCGATAGTTCATCCTGATGAAGTGGCTCAATATATTGATAAAGACGAATGCCAACTTTCATATAATCCATTGTTAATGGCGTTGTTGTGGAATAGTTTAGCTACGCGTAAAACGCGGCTATTAACTCAGTCACTATCACATAGATTTAAAATCAGCTCTGATTGCAGTTGGGTAAATTATGCTAGATGTCACGATGATATAGGCTGGACTTTTGATGATGGTGATGCAGGTCATTTAGGCATAAACGGTTATGATCATCGACAATTTTTAAATCGATTTTATACGGGTCGATTCCCAGGCTCGTTCGCCACAGGCGTACCATTTCAAGAAAATCCACAAACTGGCGACTGTCGCGTATGTGGTTCACTCGCATCTTTAGTTGGTTTAGAGCAAGCTCTACAACAAAATAGTCCTGCTGCGGTTGATGAAGCGGTTAAACGCATAATGTTGTTGCATAGTGTATTGCTCAGCATTGGAGGTATTCCTTTGTTGTATCAAGGAGACGAATTAGCCGCATTGAATGACTACAGCTATTTAAACGATGAGCACAAAAAACATGACGCGCGTTGGGTAAATAGACCAAAAATCACGCAAGCGATGTTTGAAGCAGTAGAACGAGCGGGCACACTTGAAAATAGAGTGTTTACTGGTTTAACTCAGCTTGTGCAAATTAGAAAACAACATGCTGTTTTTGGCGACGCTGCAACCGAAATTATTTATACGAATAATCAGCATGTTTTTGCGTTCAAACGTCAGCATGAAAATGGCCAAACATTATTGGTATTAGTTAATTTCACCGAGCGAGAACAAGCTATTAATAACCAATTTATCCAAGATGTTGCAAAGCGTCCGCTAGATTTGATTGAACAGCAGGCTATGGATTTTGCTCATTCGCAAATAACAGTGTTAAAACCGTATCAATTTCGCTGGTTGTTATGTGAATAATTCTAGCAAATGATATCAGCTCTATCATTGTCAGTCTGGTGGTCAGTTCGGGCATTAGGTTTTGTTGGTCCAATCGCATAATAGCTTAAGTTCACAATGCTTTTTTACTCATTAAGTCGATGTGTGATTGATGGTACTGCAGGTAGCAACAGCTGATATCGAAATTGTGGGGTGATTAAGCTGCATAATTTGTCGTTTGAATGGTTATATTCAAAAAGACTGATAATATGACTCAAGTTATTGTCACAGTAGTCCGATAAGTAACAAGTTATATATGTTGTTGATTTTCAGGGAAAGGTATCTATGAGCCTTGCAGTACACAATCAGGCATCAAACCTTTATATTCAAAACCAGCTCAATGTTTTTAATACAAACTTATCCAAGTCTTTTGAGCGATTATCATCGGGGTTAAGAATTAATTCAGCGGCAGATGATGCTGCTGGTTCACAAATATCAACTCGGTTAGAAACTTCGCAAATTTCTAGCAAACAAGTTGCGAGAAACTTAAATGACGGCATCAGCTACAGCCAAATAGCTGAAGGAGCCTTAACTGAAGTTGGAGATATGTTAAAGCGCATGCGTCAACTATCAGTGCAAGCGCAAAACGGCACTTTAGGTACTGCAGATAGAAAAGCGCTAGATGCTGAGTTTCAGCAACTTAAGGCGGAAATTAATAATATAGCTTACGAAACTGAAGCTTTTGGACGTCACCCATTGACCGATACGCCACCAGAAGTTGCGAACGTTACATCTATTGTTGATGCGTATGCCAACGGTGTTACTTTGACTGGTCAACTCTCAGGAGTTCGTTCGATTGCTTATTTACCATCAGGGTTAAAAGGGGTTGATATTTCAATAAATTCAGCAACAGCTGACGATGATATTCAGATTTTTACCCCTTCTGGTGCACATATAGTTGGTACACCATTCAATAACGGTTTCGCTCCACATAATGCACAAGATGCGGTGTGGAATGGCAGAAATTTATCGACTGATTTATTTTTAACCTCAAATGGTTACAACGCAAATGCTAGCTATAACGACTCGTTGTTGATGACACAAGGAACACAGCAAGTTTTAGGAATGAATATTTCCTTTACTGGTGATGAAGATTACCTAAACTCAGATCCAATTGAAGGAAACAATGGCACAGTCAGTGCCGGAGAATCAATGATCGAACGAGTGCAAATAGATGAAATTAAAACTCCATTAATTATCTCTGTTGTGGGTGGTGGTGTGTTTAGCATAACCCCAAGTTGGACAGGATATGACGAACCAAGCGACTATTCAGCAGAAGGGGATTTACGTATAACCACAACAACAGCAACCGGACAAGCTCAACAATTTATTGAAATACCTAAAACACCTGCGACTACGGAAGACTTAGGAGTAAGTGATTTGGCACTAGACCCAATAGAAGCTGCAAAAGCAGCATTGGCGCAAACTGATATTGCCAGTGCGCAAGTCGCAGAACATAGAGCAACTTATGGTGCCAGTATAAACTCAATTCAATCGTCCTTACGTAGCATGCATAAACAGCAAGAGGCTGCAGCAGCGGCTAAATCGCGAATTTCAGATGCTGACTACGCTACAGAAACTTCTGAACTGACAAAAAATCAAATTCTGCAACAGTCAGCACAGGCGTTGCTTTCACAAAATAGTCAACGGCCTAATTTGGTGTTGTCGTTGCTGTCATAGCTAAAGTATCTCCGTAAGCGACACTTTATGTCGCTTACACCATTTAAGCTTCTACTATCACATTGGTATAGGAGCGGTTGCTATGTGTAAATCATCAGCTAGGTTGGCAAATAAACTACAGCGTCAGCTTGAGCTTGGAATATTAGATGAAAGTAAAGTTAAGGCTGCAAAGGTTTTTGTTGAGTTCAGCAAACAATGGCAAAGGCTGCAGCTGATCTTAGAATGTTACCCAGTTTTAGGCGAATTCTCAGTGCATAAATTATGTGTTCGACCAGTAGAGCGTACTTTCTCCGAAATATTAGTTGGGGTATTGGGTGACGATGAGCTAATCCATGTTCTGCGCAATTGTTTAAAATTAATAGAACTACTAAAAAGTATTACAGACCAAACACGTATCCCTCATTTTTGTGCTTTCACCGCTGAATATTATGCAAGCAGACAAGTATCAGAAAAGTCAGTAGGCTATGTGGTGTTAACAAAAGAGCTAGGTGAGAAAATAGATACAGAGTTTGAGCAATTACTTAATACTCTCTGCAATCCTTGCTTATTTAGCTAATTTATATAAATTAACAAAACAGTTTTTTGCTATGTGGATTAAATATAAGGGCTGGCGGCGAAAGAATGAGCAAATTAACCGATAGTACCCAAGACAAACTAAACTTGTTAGCCGATGCCATAGCCTCGCATATTGAGCAAGCTCGCGCGCAAGTACGCCAAAGTGTGAACAGCGCCATGGTGCAAAGTTATTGGCAAATAGGCCGGTTAATAATTGAAGACGAGCAACAAGGCGAAAGCCGCGCTGCGTATGGTAAACAGCAGCTACAGCAATTATCACAAACTTTAACCGCAAGATTGGGTAAAGGTTTTGATGTTCGTAACTTACGTAACATGCGTGCATTTTACCAAGCGTACCCAATTCGGAACGCACTGCGTACCGAATTGAGCTGGACACATCACCGTATTCTAATGCGCCTAGAAAATCCAAGTGCACGCGATTGGTACACGAACGAAGCTATCTCGCAAAACTGGAGTGCCCGCGCATTAGAGCGCCAAGTGTCCACACTTTACTACGAACGTTTACTCGCCAGCCAAGACAAACGCTTGGTGGAGCAAGAAGCAAAAGAAAATACCCAGCCGTTAGCAGAAACGGCCAAAGACTATCTACGCGATCCTTATATACTCGACTTTTTAAACTTGCAGGATAAAACCTACCAAGAAAGCGAGTTAGAACAAGCCATTATCAGCAACCTACAACAGTTTTTGTTAGAGCTCGGTAAAGGTTTTGCTGGTCGACTTAAAACTGGGCAAACTTAAACACCAAGATATTGGCCAAATGGATACTTATGTACGTTTGTACGATGAACAACGCAAAGGTGAAGACGACAACCCTACCATAGGCTTGGTGTTATGCAGCGAAAAGAGTGAAGCGATAGTTAAGTACTCAGTGTTAGCTGAACAAAAACAACTATTTGCTGCTAAATACCTACCGTACTTACCAACCGAACAAGAGCTAAAACAAGAACTAGAGCGCGAACGCGCACAAGCTTTGCTTAAATTACAAAAATGAGGTTTTGGTCGATTCTTGGCTGCAAGCTGAGTAAAGCTCAGCAATTGCGAAATGGCTTGTTTCGCAATTGCTTGATTCAAGCTCAATGGTTTAGGCTGTTAGTTACTCTATCAGAGCAAACTCACTTTACCGACTACAGGTTCTAAATTAGCGCCATAAGTCAGTTCAACTTTATATCTCGGTTTTTCTTTTGAGCGATGTCTATTGCGATAATTTAAATTTTTAAGTTGTTGATTTCGCGGGTATGGAATAAAAATCGAATCGACACTCAGCCGGTTTAGGTTAGCTGCTATCTTGTCACTTTCGCCTTCAGATTTATCGGAGTAAGTTTGGTAGCTGCGCACAACCCCTTTGGCTATAAATACGTTACTTTGTTTTGCATATTTATCTGCTAATTCACTGAAATTGGTTGCCGCATTTATGGCATATAAACGAGAGGCGCTGTATTTCAAGTGATCTCTGATGCGTAGTGCATTTTTACGTTTAGAATCAGTTGAGGTAGGGTCATCTAATGTATTTTGATATTTCAATTCGGCCTCGCTCAGCTTAAGTTGGTGGGTATCACCATTCAGTTCTAATGCTATGTAAAGCTCTTTTGATGAGTTGTTGGAAAGCTCGAGTGCAGCTATTTTCTCAGTGGTTAACCAGGTGGGTGTATATTTATTTTTTTCATGTGGAATTTTTACATCAAACGATAAAGAAATACCACTATTTTCTTTATTGGTAGAGTAAGGAAGAGTTAACTCACGCTCGGTCAAAACGACAGAATAAAGCGGATTGCTTTGGTTATACCAAACCTTGCCAAGTACAACTGCATTGACCACAAGTATTATAAAAGCGACACTTGCTAAAAGTATATGTTTACGCATGTTCAGCTCCTTTTGTTGCGTTTATCCATAAGCCTATTTCACCTGTGCGCAGGCGTTTAAATACCATTAAAATTAACAGCGCAGTTAAAGCGATAACTAAGAAAAACAGGTACTTCGGCATCCAGTCCCACCACCAATCAAACATTTTTGTATACAGAAATAGCGTGAAAAATGTGCTGCCAAGGTTAACTAAATCGCGCCAATTTTGGCGAATGCCGTGATAAATTAATGCTGCGGATATAACAAAGCCGACAATCTGGTAGCCACCTTCGATTATCTCTGGGTCGATAGTTAAATAACTGCCACGTGCCCAATTTGCTAAAACTAAAACAGGTAATAAAAATAACAATCCACCGAAAATTCGATAGATAGCTGTAAACTCTTCAAAGCTTTTTTGTTGTTTGTGCCCGAAGGCAAAAATAATCAATGCGGGCAGAAAAAAGTTTTCCGGCCGCTCGCCAAAAGATAACCAATAGAAGCCCGACCAAGTGCCCATTTTCGCCGATAGAAAGCATGCAAAAAACAAAATGGCAAATGTTTGTAATAACCTAGAGTGTGTCATATACGCCAGTGCCAAACTGACAACAGACCAGACAATAAAAGCATTAGGTGAGGGGGCTACATTATAAATTTGCCCGAGCATAGATAAATTAAGCACAAATGCAGCTATACAAACTAAACCGGCTATTTTGGCAAAATAGCCGGACTGCTCTTTAACTAAACAGAGCTGAGTTAATGCCAAAGCAATCAATGGGCTGCTGATTAAAACACTTGTTTGCACTAGCGTGGTTAGGTTGCCCCAATACTGATAAAACAACATAAACAAACTGGCACTGAAGGCAAGCGCGCCGATAAACGAGGCTATTTTCATCGCCAAACTAAATTGTTTTTGG
The DNA here is from genome assembly GCF_000568405.1 of Catenovulum agarivorans DS-2. Classification (GTDB taxonomy): domain Bacteria; phylum Pseudomonadota; class Gammaproteobacteria; order Enterobacterales; family Alteromonadaceae; genus Catenovulum; species Catenovulum agarivorans_A. The sequence goes on along the minus strand of NZ_ARZY01000051.1, from coordinate 6,580 downwards.
CTAGTGGAAGCGTCGATATCAAAAGATTGGCTGAGAGATTTAAGTAGTTGTTGGTGATAGTTGTGTAAGTTGGATTTATCTGTAGTGGAAAGTTGTAAAACACCATCTTGTTCTAGCTGATTTAACTCTGAGTTAAATGCATTGATTTGGTCGACCCTGTGTTGCGCATTTTGTTTACTGTGCATTTTATTATCTACCTTGATTAAATTGCTTGTTTTATCACCGAATGATGGTTATCGAATATGTTCAACAACAAGGATGACTGATGCGACTCCGGTTTACTCTTCGTCATAGATCATCCACAGCTCTTTGCGGTTGATTGGCGTTTTCTTGGTTAAGAACTTATTGTGGATTTTTATCACGGTTCGGTTGTGTATGTTAGCTGCTTTTAGATTGTCTGCGTGGTGCTGTGCAAACATCTTTTTTAAGATACCCTGCTTTATCATTTTTTCCAGCCCATACTCAATACGCTCTGCTATTCTGGGATGTTTGGGGGAAACGAAGATATAATATGGCTGCAGCATGTATAACACTAAATTTGGCTCGATAACGATATTTGTTAGCGTGTCTTTTCTCTCGTTAAGTTCATAAAAAGCCTCGTTTATGCCTCTTGGGGTATAGTCAAACCGTCCTTTGTTGAGCATTTTAAACAAACTATCATAGTTACTGGTTTCGACTAAAGGTATGCCTGCACTAGCTAGAATTTCATTAATACCCCATTTTGAAACAACGCCTGCGGATAGTTCTTTTAGTTGTTCAAGGGTTTTTATTTGGCTAAATTTATCCAGGTATTTTTCATTGGTTGCCAACAGTCGGAAATTAGCCATACCACGGCGGATTGGAATTCTAACTGGAATATTTAGGTACTCCCAATCTGGCGTTGTCATTGCCATGGTCAAATTCATATGTTTCCCTTCATGTACCTCCATCATTTTGGAAAAGTTATCTAATTCTCGTTCTACTAATTTAATTTCAAAAAAACCGTACTTTTTCATACTCATTTCTAACGATTTACGCAGGACGGCGTGCGGGTACTGTGCTCTTAAGTCTAAATTAGCTTTCGGTTTAGTTGAAACAATGACATCGTTGCCAAAACTTTGAAAGGTCAGGCTGAGTAAGGCAGTTAACAATATTGCCAGCGGCATTCGTATGTTTTTCATCTAGTAGTAACCTATATCTAATTCGTTATGCCCTAAACTTTGTTTTTGCCAACTGCGAGGAACTTTCTACCAACAAAAAATAAAATAACCATAGTACAAGCACCAATCAGTAAATTTATAATAAACTGGTATTTTATAGTTAACTCACTAATTTCTTTGTCTTTTTTAAGTAGGGATAGTTGGTGTTCTTTATTGTTGAGTTCCATAGTAAGCAAAGACTTGTCATGCTCAGCTTGAATCAAAGCGTGCTGTTTTTTCTCTACTTGCAATACAATGTTCATTTCAGCCATTTTTTTGTTTAACGACTCAGTTTTTAACTGTTGCGACAAAATTTCTTTTTGTTTTGCATACTGCAGTGCTTGGCGGTAATTGCCTAAAGCTTCTTCTGCGTCTTGTAGAACATTGTATGCATCAAATTCGAGCGACTTTGCGCCAATTTTTCGTGCAGCTTGTAGGCTTGAAAGTGCTGAATTTGCAACTTGATTAGGCGCCATTTTTATCTGCGTAGAGGCTAGTTGAATTTGCGTGTCGGTCTGGTTCCAAACATCTTGAATAGAGGTAAATAGGTCAATTGCTTGAGCAAATGTTGTTTGTGCTTGGTCGACTTCGCCTAATTGAATATATATGTTGGCCAAGTTTTTAAGCGCAGTGCCTGCACCTTTTAAATCGTTCAGCTCGGTAAAGATTGCGTGAGCTTGTTTGACGTAGTTTAGTCCTTTATTAGGATCTGTTTCGACAATTAGCTTGCCTAGCTCTCGGTAGGCGGCAGCTCGGTATTTGGGGTTTACCTCTGATTTATTTAACTGCAATACTTGATTAAAGTAACTGCGGGCATTGTCATATTGGTCTAAATGAATACAAATTAAACCAATGGAGTTGGCGGCAGCGGCAATGCCGTCAGGATCATTTAGCTTGTCGTAAATGGCTAGGGCTTGTAAGCCGAATTTAAGTGCATCTTCGTAGTTGCCTAATTTACGATGCAAAATGGATAATACGGTCAATGCATCTAGTTCTTGCTCTTGATGAAAGTAAGTTTGAGCTATTGTTAATGCCTGATTTATATTGATGAGTGCTTGGGCGTAGTCCCCCATTTTATTTTGTGTTTTGCTTAATATAATTAAGGTTTGGGGCAATAGTTTATTGTCTGGAAACTCTGTCAATATGGCCGTTGCTTTTTCGTAATAACGCGCACTAGAGACCAACTCATTTATTTTAGAATAGGCATCAGCAATGTTGCGCATTAAACCTGCTTGGCTCATTTTATCTGTATTTGATTGGTAGCGTAATGCCGACAAAAATGTCCTTAACGCATCTTGGTTTTGTTTCTGAGCCTTGTATACATAGCCTTTATTTCTCAAGGCTTGCATAATTAGCTGAGCATCGCGCATTTCTCTTGCTTTCACTTCGGCTAGCTCTGCTTCTACTAAGCTTTGGTCGAGTAACTCTAAACGCCGATAAATTTGTGATAGCGCTAATGAGCTAGCAAACTCAGTTTGAGTGTTTGACACTTTATTTTTAAGCGCCCGAACTCGAATTAAATACTCTTGAATTTTAGCTGAGTCATTGACTGAAATCGCCAGTTGAATTTGCTGCAATAACAGCGTCAGGCTTTGGTCAATATCGCTAATCGATTGGGCTTGAATAAAAGCTTCTGTTAATTTGCTTTGCTGTTGTTGGTAAGACTTGCTCGTTAAATCTTGTGCTTGTGTTGAAAAACAGACAGTGATTACTAAACAAAACAAATACAACTTACGAAGTTGAAACACAATCTGCATTAATCAAGCCCTCAGCTATATTGTATTGCGGTTAACTTATTAAACATAGTTGCAAGTTTATACCGATGCAAATGGCAATGAATTAAAATATTGACATTTATTAAATGATCAATAAAATGCAAATCATTCTCATTTGTATTGTTGTTTTTATGTGGTCCGCTTTAAACAGGTATAAAGGATTTCAGAGTCAAAAGGATTTAGTTAAACAAAAATTTAAGCTGTTTACTCTTGTAACGGCTCTGTCTCTATTCTCTCTGGGCATTACCCCCTATGTGTTGGCTGATACTGTGCAAACCACCGAAGCTGCTGAACACATAGTGGTTACAGGCACTCGTACTGCAAAGTTGTTAAGTAATTCACCGGTAAAAGTAGAGGTGATTTCCTCGGATGAAATATTACGCGTAAGCCAAGGCACGGTTGCTCAAGCGCTTAATTATGTTGCTGGAGTTGTTGTTACCCGCAGTCAGAAAGATGGTTATAACATTCAAATGCAAGGTTTTGGTGGCAACCAAGTGTTGGTATTGGTTAACAGCCAACCGGTATTAACCCCAACAGGCTCAGAGGTCGATTTAGATCAAATTAGCGTGAATGATATCGAGCGAATTGAAGTCATGCGTGGTGCCGGTTCTGTTTTGTATGGTAGCTCAGCTATGGGTGGGGTAATTAATATCATCACCAACAAAGCGATTGGCAATAGTACAAAAATTAGCTACGAATTGGCTAACTACCACGATAATGCGCTTGACGGCAATGAGTACGAACACCAAACACGTTTAAACATCTCACGCCAATTTGGTAAATGGATAGCTAGAACCAATATTAATTTAATTGACCAACCAGGTTTTGATTACAACAAGCAAGACCAAAAACAATCTGCTGCTAGCGTTGATAAAATATTTGCTGACGCGTCATTAACCCGCGAATTTAGTCGTTTTAATGCACAAGCTAAGTTGCGTTACTTTACCGAAGATAAGTTTAAACAAAAAAGCCGTCTATCTGTTGGTGAAGAAACCGTAGTTACTGGTTATGGCTCGGACGTTGAACAGTATCAACTCGATACTGCGTTTTGGGCAAATAACCAAGCTTGGAATGTCAATACACGCTCTATGCTACATAAAGAAATCAGCGGTGAAGAAAGCAAACGTAAAACTACAATTCAGCTTAATGAGATAGATGGCAAGTATGTTGCGACCATTGCATTGAAATCGAATACTGCTGAAATTGAATGGGTGAATGGTGGCGTTGCACACTTTGATGGATTAGACCAATACAAATTAGATGAAAACGCTACAGTTGAAATAGATGACGAAAGTCGCTCTGCAACTGAATTATATAGCCAAGCAAACTATATACAGGGTGACTTCCAATTACTTGCGGGTGCTCGTGCCCAATACGACACTGATTTCGGCTGGCATAAAGCTTTGCGTTTATCGGCCATGCTTAAACAGAATTTGGGCGCGCAAAAAATAAACTGGCGCTTTGGTGTTGGGGAAGGGTATCGCGTACCTAATTTAAAAGAGCGTCACTATACTTTTGATCATCGCCATTTGGGTTACATGGTGTTAGGCAATGAAAATTTGCAGCCTGAAACTTCAAATCAAGCCAATGTGACAGTGACTTGGCAAACACCCATTTGGAATAAACAAGCCGACTTTGAATTAGAAAGTTACCTGCATTTTTCTAAGGTTGAAAACCTAATTAAAACCGAATTCGACTTAGCCGCAACTCAAGCTGTTAATTACGAATATCAAATATCTAGCTATCAAAATATCGATCGCGCAAAGATGAAAGGTTTTGATATTAGCGCCAAACTCAGCTTAACCAATTGGCAATATCAATTTAATTACAGCTACTTAGACTCAGGTCGTTTGGCCGACCGACCTCGTCATCAAGTAAAAAGCAACTTTTTATATCAATTGCCTAAATACGAATTAGATATTTTGCTCTATTGGCTTTATCAAGCGGACGAAGCTTATAGCCGCGAAAATTTTACCGGATTGTCCAACAACAATTGGAGCAGTTGGACCCTAAATTTCACCCAAAGATGGAATGAAAATTTATCGTGGCGCGCAGGAGTAGACAATATTTTTGACGAGCATGCAGACGAAGCAGCCGTCGCTGCTGGGCAGTTTGATGCTAGAGAAGTTAGCAGCCGACGTTTATACGCAGGCTTTACCTATCAATTTTAAATAAAAATTACTTTATAGAGATGCAAACAATGAAACATAATCAATTATTAGTTGCTTCGGTACTTACTTTATTAGCCACTGCTTGTGGTAGCAGTGATTCAAACGACAGCGGTAGCGAAACCAGTGGCAAAGACAATACCCCTGTGGTTAGCAGTTTTGGCCCTTACTCAACCGGTACTTCAGCAGATTCTAAATTTGTTTATTTCGATTTAGACACACAAACAGAGTTAACTCTAACCGCTGAACAAGCTGCCGAAAATAAAGAGTGGGACATTGCATTTAAACGTACAGGCGTTTATTTAAATACTCATGCTGATAACACAGTTGGTATGTATTTCACAGGCAACAATGCAGATTTTTTTGATGCGGATGGCAAAGCCATTGTTGATAGTTTTGTTAGTGCAACTGCTGAAACTGAGTTAGCAGACTACACCTCAGTGACCGCTGATGCTGTGCCTGCTGACGATATGTTTAAGCAAGATGAAACTAAAAATATCTTGGATGGTTTTTACGATTATGACCCAGTAAACCATGTTGCTTCAGCGTCGGCTGACAAATACTTTATTGTGCAGTCTGACGGTATTTTCAGTAAATTCCGCGTCAGTGATTTTGTTAAAACTGACGCTCGTGGTTTAAGCAGTGTCACTTTTACTTTGGCCAACCAAGGCGCATCAGATGATAGTTTTGAAGCTGAAAGCACATTAACTGTAGATGCAGTGGCAGCTTGTGCCAGCTACTCAGGTTTGTATGTCGATTTTGACTTAAAACAAATGGTTTCAAGTACAGATGCTTGGGACTTGTACATGCCATGTACTGGCAACAACGACCAAGTTGGGTATGAGATGCACATTGCAGACGATGCGACTGCTATTCAAGACTTTGGTAACAATTACGCGGCAATTGATACTGCTGCATTGCGTTATTACTACTTCCAACCTGATGAGTACCATGTAAAAGCTTTTGATGATCAAGTTTGGTATCAATATAACTTGCAAGGTGGTCATAAATTGTGGTCGCAATATGGTGTGTATTTAATCAAAACCGCATCAGCGACTTATAAGTTACAAATTACCGGCTATTACAACGCTGATTTAGAGTCGGGTAATTACAGCTTCCGCGCAGATGCATTGTAAGCGGTGTTGGCAATGCCGCATGGAATGACCATCGCCACCGTTTTATTGGTGGTGTGTCTCCAGCGGTTTGATACGGGTGTATTTAATCAAAACCGCATCAGCGACTTATAAGTTACAAATTACCGGCTATTACAACGCTGATTTAGAGTCGGGTAATTACAGCTTCCGCGCAGATGCATTGTAAGCGGTGTTGGCAATGCCGCATGGAATGACCATCGCCACACACAGAATAGCGGAGATGCACCAGCAAGAAAAAAGCAAACCCTCTGAGCCATGGATGGCTCAGCGGAGCTCCAAGGATGATGAGATGAACACCTTTTGTA
>NZ_ARZY01000050.1 GCF_000568405.1 Catenovulum agarivorans DS-2 | reverse complement strand
CATCCCAGACGTTTGAAGTTTTGCTCTAAATCATTGCTCGGATACTTTTCATTCGGTGATTTTTATTAAGCGGAAAACTTTCGTTAGATTTGCCAGATCATATCAAGCGACCAATCTTGTCTTTTTGATCCCTATCAACAAAACTACTCAACTGCCCAAGCCAGCAGCAGTCAAACTTTGCTTAATTAGTTTATTGATTTGAAACAACATTTCTTCTGTACAGCTTGTTAATTTAACCAACAGATAAGTTTATTTTTTAGAGATTTTTGGAGTAACAAGATGAACAAATTATTGTTAGCCGCAGCCGTATCTACCGCATTAACAGCAGGGTTAACTGCCTCAGCTTTAGCTGTCCAAGCAGGTGATTTTTTTGCACGTGTAGGTGTTGCCAATGTCGCGCCAAATGAAAGCAGTGATGTTGTAGCCGACACAGCTGAATTATCAATTGCTGGTGATACTCAGTTAGGTTTAACCCTATCCTATATGCTAACTGACAATTGGGCTGTTGAGCTGTTAGCTGCAACCCCGTTTACTCACGATGTGTCTGTAGCGGGTTTAGGCCAAGTTGCAGAAGTCACACACTTACCACCAACCTTGTTGGCTCAATATTATTTTGGTGATGCATCTACTGAATTCCGCCCATACGTTGGCGCTGGTGTGAACTACACTGTATTTTTTGAAGAAGAAGGCGTTGGCGCGTTAGATGGCACTGAAGTTAAAGTAGACAACTCGTTTGGTTATGCATTGCAAGCAGGTTTTGATTATAAATTGAATGATCAATGGTCTGCCAATGCAGCGGTTTGGTACATCAATATTGAAACAGATGTGCATACAGCGGTTGGTACTGTCGATACAAAAATTAATCCGACAGTGGCCATGCTTGGTTTGAAATATCAGTTTTAAAGGTTCTGCGCGCGTTTGATTATCTGCAACCAAGCTTCAAATGGACTTGGTTGCACAAACTTCCAGAACGGTACCGCTGAAAATGTGGAGCAAGCTGGCTAGAAATCCCGAATAACTCAGCAAACGCTGCAAGTCATCCCTGAGCGCTCTCGAATTGCATCCATGCAATTCAAGGTTGCTTCGATTATTCGCAATTCCCATCCTCAACAAACACATATATCGCGGCTAGAAAATCAACCGCAACTCATGAGTCAAAAAGAGCGAGAGCAATAACTTGGAGCAAAATGTCTGATAGAGCCCGTTTGAATGCTAATTTTCTAAAACTTCAAAAGATATGGGCGAATCAAAACCGAAGCACCGCTTCGCAGTTTGATGAGGTGGAGCCACGGAAGGCGACAGGGCCTGACCTTCATGGATGAATAATCTACTCAAGATTTGCATGTATTTCGAAAAGCGTTTTTAGAAAATTATGCTTCAAATGGGCACTGTTGCACGTATTCACAGCGTTTTTGTGAACAAAAACTAATTCGCCTTTTGGTTTCTCTGGCAAACATTACTAACGAAAATCCCCTACTTAATTTGATAAGTATAAACCCCATCCCAATTATGCGGCGGCGGTGACTGTTGATAACCATTAATACGCTGCAAAAACAATTTATACAAAGCCTCAGAAACTAATTTCTGCTCAAATAACTGCTGCAAACAAGCCTGCGCGATAGACCAATCTTGCTGACGATAGGCTAACAAAAATTCAGCATACCCAGATACTATCCCCTTGGCATATTCACCTTGTTTCGAAGGCAAGCACAACTGGTAGATTGCCACAGCCTGCTGCTTACCTTTAACCCGCACCGCATCAATTTCGCGGATCATCCAAGGGCTGCTCGCCACCAGCTCAAAAGTAAGCTCACCTAGTAAAATCTCGCAGCCATACTGCTTAGTAAGCCCCTCTAAACGTGATGCTAAATTTACTTCATCACCAATAACCGTATAGGCCATTCTAAACTCAGAGCCCATATTGCCAACATGCATCAAGCCCGTATTAATACCAATACCAGTTTGTAGTTGCGGCCAATTTTTGCTGGCAAAATCTTTATTAACTTTATCTAAGGCTTGCTGCATTTCTACCGCAGCGGCGACAGCTTCAAATGCATGGTTGGAATTATCAATCGGCGCGCCCCAAAACGCCATAATTGCATCCCCCATATATTTATCAATCGTGCCATTATGCTTATGAATAATACGGGTCATCACGGTTAGATATTGATTCATCAAGTCTGACAAATCATTCGCGGATAACTGCTCAGAAATACGTGTAAAATCACGTATATCGGTAAACAACACAGTCAGTTGTTTTTGCTGCCCCTGCAGCTGATATTTATCTGGCGATTTCGCCATATCAGCCACTAAGCTGGGCGGCACGTATTGGCCAAACCGACGCACAATAAAATCTTTCTGTCTGTGTTCCATAATTAATTTATAAGCAATAAGCAGTACCGCGGTTAAAAACCAATAACTTACTTGACTAGCCAGCGGCATATACACTTTATCGAACCACAAAGTAAAACTAACCACAAACAGCCCAACCAATACCGCTAGCGCATAAACAATTTGCCAACTCGGATTGTCAATTCGATACAACAACAGCAGTAATATGGATAACAACACAAACAAACTAAGTTGCATCACTAAAGGTTGTTGCACAGGTGCGACAATTTGTTCAGTTAATAAACCATGAATAATAGACGCATGTACTTCCACTCCTGGTACTGCTTTAGCAAAGGGTGTGGTTCGTAAATCAAGTAAACCCGCAGAGTCTGTGCCTAACAGCACCAACTTGTTCTTCAACTGCTCGAGTGGTATTTGCTGGCGCAAAATATCAATAATGGAATAATAACTAAATTGATATGCAGCGCCAGTATAAGGCACCAAAACGGCCGCTTTCTCATTTACTGGAATGCTGTAGCCATTGAGTTGTATTCCAACTAATTGGCTTACTTTTGAACCATCAGCTTGAGCAACTTCTGCGAAGTTAGTCGCCATGTTTTGTTGCTGTGCAATTCGCACCATTTCTAAAGCAAGTGAAGGGTAGACATACCCTTGATATTGCTGCAATAAAGGCACACGACGAAAAACCCCATCTTCATCTAATAAAGGGTTATCAAAAAAGCCTGCGCCTGATGCAGCTTGGTGAAAAGTGGCTAAATTGGCAATAAAAGATTGAGCCGCTACTAAGGTAGAATTTTGCGTTTTTGCTATCGGTACAGGTAAGTTGTTTTTGTTTTTTTGTTTGTTTTGCGCAAACACCAAACCAGTTACAACTTTATGCTGCTCCATTTGCTCAGCAAACATTTGATCAAACTGGAGTTGTGGTTTAAAGCTCTTATAAGCTTGTTGAAATAATGGTTGTTGCTGTAAATCAGTTTGATTAAGAATATCCAGCACTTCTATCGCGGTTGTATCAGAGCTTTCGGCAAACACTGTATCAAAGCCAATCAGCTTAATTTGATAATGGCTGAATAACCTATCTAATAGCTGAGCAAGAACATCCCGCCGCCAAGGCCACTGTCCAAGCTCAGCAATACTTTTTTCATCTATGTTGGCAATAACAACTTGCGGGTTATTTAACTCAGCCGGTTGATGGGTGATCTGCCAGTCATAAAGCGCATGCTCCAACTTAGTTAATAAGCGCAGCGCAGCAACATCACTGATATGCACCAAATGGACAAAAAAGCTTGCCAATATACATATCCAAAATAGCCACTTGCGCATAACTAGGCTCGTTAATATTAATAGTCTAAATCGATATCAGTGTAGTCGTTTAACGCTGAAAAAGGAGCAGGTAAACCTAGCAATGCATTCATTAACATCAGTTCGTCATCGCCATGATTTAACATAGGCGCAGGTTTAATTAATTTGCCTGTTTCGCCTTTCGCTAACACAAACCTAGGTGAATCATGATGTTTACTACGAATCGCTTCAAAACTCGATTTATCGTCCGTTGCCGTCAAATCGACTTTGCCATAGCAAGTACATACATAACTACGCTCAAGCTCAGATTCAGCATAAACCGCTGTGCCGCGTATGCCGATGGTTGCAGTGGTAGTCGTTGTTGTATGCTGCTCGTTTCCTTCCCGCTTACCAAATACCGACATAAGTTTACCTTTCAATAACTGTGCACCCGTTTCTATTTGCTGGGCATCTGCTGATAGAATCACTTCGCTATTTTCACGCAAGAGGTGTGCATCTTTCCCCACTACAAAGATTAATTGGCTATCGTCACTGGTTTCTATCACGGCATTGGCAGGCACTATGGTTTTTTCGCTTGCAAGTTCGCCATTAACTCGCACTTTACCTCGCAAACGAAAGATAGACTCTCCTTCGCCCATTGGTTTAGGCACTTTACCCAATGCATAAACTAACTGAGAAAAAGCTAAATTAGATAGGGTACCAACCCCTGCCACTGCAATTAATTTTTTTAATAACTGGCGCCTAGCCATGGTTGTGTGAACAACAGACTCCATCCCGACCCCTTGTAAAACTAAGATGTTATTTTTAGATTAGACCAGATATATGCTAAATGTATTTCAAAGTCACTTAAGCGGGTGACTTTGATTAAAAAACAAACTAAAGTCAATTAAAACTTTAAGAGAAATTAATGAAAATAGCCCACAAAATTACTGACCAACTCTCAACTAAAAGCCTAGCCATTCTCAGCCCAAATGGCGGTGGTAAACAAATGTTCGCCAAAGCTTTAATAGAACACCTGCAAGCACAAAACAAACAAGTTGGCCTAGTTTCGTTTGAAAGCCAGCAGCAAACTTATGAACATGAATTAAAAATAGATTTATCTGATATTACCAACGAAGTTGACCCAGGCACACTCGCGAAAGATTTTTTACCGGCAGATAAACTTGACCACCCGCTGATTAAAGCACTTCATTTAGAGCATAGACTCAACACAGGTTATCGCAGCTTAAGCTCGGGTGAAGGACGTAAATTACTCCTATTAAAGGAGCTATTCTCTGGCAGCCAAGTGCTTATTTGTGACAACCCGTTTGATAGCTTAGATACCAACTCATGCGATGCTTTGTCCAGCGCCCTAGAACAAGTTATCCACACAGGCGTGCAAGTTATTTTAATGCTAAGTAACTTGATTGACCTACCAAATTGGGTTGAACAATTAGCTTGGTTGAATCAACAAGAGTTTGAAGTATTAGGTGCAAACAACTCAAATAATCAACACACCATTAAAAACCACTTTGCTGATTTGGTTAAACAAGATGGGCAGTGGCCACAAAACCATAAGCGCCTTGCTGATTATCCACATACTAATATTGCAGAGTTGATTGACTGCCAAGTCATATACGACGGCCAAACCATATTTCCTGCACAAAGCTTAACCATAAAACCACTGCAGCATACCTTGATAACAGGTGCAAATGGCAGCGGTAAATCAACCTTATTACAACTGATAACAGGGGATTGCCCACAGTGTTTTAGCAATAATGTGACTGTGTTTGGATTTAGGCGCGGCAAAGGCGAAACTATTTGGGACATTAAAAAGCACATAGGATTGGTAAGTGCTGACTTACACAGAAACTACCGAGTAAACTGCAATGTACTCACTGTGGTGCTATCAGGTTTATTTGATTCTATTGGTGTATATAAACAAGTTGAAGCCAGCCAAATACAAATAGCAAAACAATGGTTGAACAAAGTAGGCTTAGCCGATAAAAGCCAAATATTATTCAACCAACTGAGTTTTGGTGAACAAAGGTTAGTATTAATTGCTCGCGCTTTAGTTAAAACACCACTTATGTTGGTATTAGACGAACCCACTTTAGGTTTAGACGAAAGTAACCGTCAGCGCATTCTGCAGTTTTTACAAAGCATAGAGCAGCAACAATACTCAACCATATTGATGGTCAGCCATAGGCAAGATGAACATTTAGCTTTATTTAAACAAAGAATCCATTTGGCTACCGACTAAAACTCGCATGCCAGTCTTGCATCACGGTTTGATAGCCTAGTTGGCTAATCACTTGGGTTATTTGCTGAGTATTGCGGTTATCGTCTATATCAAATTGGTTTAACTGAGCTTGATTAGCTTGTGCATAACCACCAGGTTGGGTACTTGATTCGGCCGACATAGTGGTAATACCCAAAGGCAGTAACATATCTCGAAAAGCGGCACTTTCGCGGGTCGATAAACTCAGTTCCACTTGTGGATTAAATAAACGAAAAGCCAGAATTAACTGCAATAACTGCTTTTCACTGACCAAATTTTGTTGCGGAATGTCACCCAAACAAGGGCGCAAACGTGGAAATGAAATTGAATAGCGGCTGCGCCAATAATGTTTTTGTAAATAGCTTAAATGACTAGCCAACATAATGGCGTCAAATCGCCAGTTGTATAAACCCAATAACGCGCCTAATCCAATTTTATCTATACCTGCTTGCGCGATACGATCTGCCGTTTCTAACCTATGTTGATAATCCGCTTTTTTACCTTTTAGATGATATTGTGCATAGGTTTGTGCGTGATAGGTTTCTTGGTAAACCAATACAGCATCTACCCCAACTGCTTTTAAATGCTGATATTCGGCCACCGACATAGGTTGCACTTCTAACGATATATGTTTAAACAAAGGGCGTAAAAATTTAACCACTTGAGTTAAATAATCTACACCCGCAAGCTTAGGCATTTCACCTGTCACCAATAAAATATGTTGATAACCTTTTGCCAATATTGCTTGGGCTTCTAGCTTAATCTGTGCCATATCTAACATAGTGCGCCGCTGCTTAATGTTGGCCGAAAATCCACAATAGCTGCAAATGTTGTTACACCAGTTAGATAAATACAGTGGAATATATAGCTGAATATTTTTGCCAAATCTTTGTTGGGTAATGTGCTGACTAAGCTGCGCCATTTGCGGTAAAAATGATTCAGCAGCAGGTGACAACAGCTGCGAAAATTGTTTTATCGATAAACCATTAACTTGTTTGGCGGCAAGTAAAACTTGCTGTATTTGGCTTGAGCTTGTTGCTGACTCACCCGATAATTCGTCAGCTAAATCAGCCACTTGATCTGCGTTAAAAACCAACATTACTCAACCTCATTGAGCTGCTGCAAAAATTCAGTCAGTGGGCTAGACGCTTGCGCTTGCATACCCACTTCAGCCAATCCTGCCTCATAAGCACAACGTCCAGCTTCAACCGCTTGGGCAAAAGCTTTGGCCATTGCTACAGGTTTTGCCGACACTGCAATGGCCGAGTTAACCAGCACAGCATCAGCACCTAACTCCATTGCATAAGCTGCGTGTGAAGGTGCACCAATGCCAGCATCAACAACCACAGGGATATTCGCTTGTTCAATAATAATGCGTAAAAAATCTTCTGTGAGTAAACCTCGGTTAGAACCAATAGGTGCCCCCAAAGGCATAACAGCCGCACAACCTACCTCTTCTAATTTTTTACACAATACAGGATCAGCATGCACATAAGGCAAAACAACAAAACCAAGTTCACAGAGTTTTTTGGCGGCGATAAACGTTTCGTTGCCATCTGGCATTAAATAACGAGGATCAGGATGGATCTCTAATTTAACCCAATTAGTTTGTAATGCTTCGCGCGCCAACTCAGCAGCATAAATGGCTTCTTTTGCATTAGCTGCACCCGAAGTATTAGGCAACAGATGAATATTAAGCTGCTTTAGTGGGGTTAAAATATCGTCATTATTTGCAGCTGCTGTGTTTTCTGTAGATATGTGTAAACGCTTTAATGCCATAGTTGCCATTTGTGAGCCACTGGCTTGTGCTACATTTTTGAGTAACTCGGGGTGGGCAAATTTGCCAGTGCCAATAAACAACCTAGAAGCAAATTCTCGCCCTGCTATATTCAACATAGTTTTATCCCCCTGCTATTGCTTGAAAAACATCAACCACATCTCCGTCAGACAACAATTCGTTTTGCCATAACGAGCGGCTAATCACTTTATGATTAATAGAAATAACTATGCCATCGGTTGTTGGTAATACTTCGAGTAAAGCGCTTATGCTTGAACTTTCCAATGGTATTTTCTGACCATTTAACTGGATACTAATCATGTGTTTGCCTTGAAGTAGTTGCGACAACCGAGTTTGATTTCAACGAGGGATTAGGTAATTCCGCATAAAAATCAATCATTTTTTTGAGCAAGTGGGGTATTTTTTGATTATCCACTGAGTCTAAAAAATTCTTTAATTCTAATCCTAACTCAGTGTCACCTGTGATGAGTAACTGCCGACGAAAAAACAAACTATCGGGATCAACTTTCCCCGCCAATAGTTGAGAAAAAGCCTGCAAGTTCCCCGCAATAGTAACGTCGGCTTGCAAACTAGCATTACTGCGCTGGCAAACAATTTGCTGCTGCTCAACACTTAGCAATAAACACAAATCAGCGTCGGTAAAACGGACCTCAATCCATTTACCGACCAAAAAATCTAACTCAGCCTGAGCAAGTTCTGTGGCAAACAATTGATTTAACGCCTTTGAACATAACTGACACAAAGGTTTGTTTGGCAACACTTGCCATCCAAATGTCAGTAATTTAGGAATGGCCTGCTGGGCAGGCACTATAGTGTGCAAACGGGCAAGTAACTGAAGCAAATTTATTCTCCTTAACCTTCCAGAGTTTGCATTATAGATAGATGAAAATTTGAAAATTTAATCTGGATCAAGCCACTGAAGCATTGAGCCTTTTATACTCAAACCCACTCGAACACAGTAGAGATAAACTATGGAGTTATTGGCACCAGCAGGCAGTTTACCTGCGGTTAAAGCAGCATTAGAACATGGCGCAGATGCTATATATATAGGGTTAAAAGACGACACCAATGCTCGTCATTTTGCGGGATTGAATTTTAATCAAGATAAAATTAAACAAGCAGCCAATTTAATTCAGCAGCAGCACAAACATCTACATGTTGCGATAAATACTTTTGCCCACCCAGGCCAACACAAACGCTGGCAATATGCCGTTGATCAAGCAGTAGATATAGGCGCAAAAGCGCTGATTATTGCCGATATTGCGCTACTAGATTACGCAGCTAATCGTTACCCAAATGCCGAATTACACTTGTCGGTACAAGCCTCAGCCACCTCAGCCCCCGCAATTGAGTTTTATCGAAATAACTTTGGTGTAAAAAGAGTTGTATTGCCTAGAGTTTTATCTATGCATCAAGTTAAACAACTATCTCGCACCACAGATGTAGAATTAGAAGTTTTTGCCTACGGCAGTTTATGCATTATGGCCGAAGGACGTTGTTATTTATCTTCTTACATGACAGGCGAAAGTCCTAACACCACAGGCGCTTGCTCTCCCGCAAAATATGTTGAATGGCAAGAGCAAGGGGATATTTTAGAGTCGCGATTAAATAATGTAGTGATTGATAGATATTCACCCGATGAAAACGCTGGTTACCCAACCTTGTGTAAAGGGCGCTTTCAAGTGGCAGATAATACCTATCACGCCATTGAAGAGCCCACCAGCTTAAACACACTTGAACTATTGCCCGAGCTGAAACAGTGCAATATCAAAGCCGTTAAAATTGAAGGGCGTCAACGCAGCCCAGCTTACATAGCACAAGTGACTAAAGTTTGGCGACAAGCGCTTGATGCGGTCAATCAAACAAACTACCAAGTTGAGCAAGCTTGGCAACAAAGTTTGGCGAATTTGTCTGAAGGCAAACAAACCACATTAGGTGCGCTGCACAAAAGCTGGCAATAACCAATAAGGAGATAAGATATGCAATTTTCACTCGGTGCTATTCAATACTATTGGCCAAAAGACCAAGTAGAAGCTTTTTACCAGCAAGCGGCCACCAGCCAAGCTGAGCATATATATTTAGGCGAAACCGTTTGCAGCAAACGCCGCGAACTTAAAATGAAAGACTGGCTGAAACTTGCACAAGAGCTCACTCAAGCCGGTAAACAAGTGGTTATTTCAACCATGGCGTTATTAGAAGCGCCTTCGGAAATTTCAGTCTTAAAACGTTACTGTGACAATGGTGACTTTATTATTGAAGCAAATGACATCAGCGCAGTCCAAATACTCAGCCAACAACAGCTGCCGTTTGTTTGTGGGCAAAGCATTAATATCTACAACGCCAGCAGTTTAAATTACATGCGAAAACTCGGCATGATGCGTTGGGTAGTGCCCGTTGAGCTAGGCCACGATTGGTTACAACAACTCAAACAAGACTATATCAATCAATTTGGTGACATAGATTTTGATATAGAATTAATGGCATACGGCCATTTACCACTGGCATTTTCAGCCCGCTGTTTTACCGCTCGTTCAGAAGACCGCGCCAAAGACGACTGTAGTTTGTGTTGTATTAAATACCCAGAAGGCAGAGAAACATTAAGCCAAGATGGCCAAGTATTGTTCGTATTAAATGGCATTCAAACCCAATCGGGTAAATGCAGTAATTTAATCAATGACTTGCCAAACATGCATGGGCTTATCGACATAATTCGTATAAGCCCACAAATTGAAGGAACATTTGAGGTATTAAACCAGTTTGTGCAGCAGCAACAAAACCCAACTAAACACCAACTTACCCAGCTACAAACCAATGGGTATTGGCACAATATTGCGGGTATGTTGGCTCAACA
Source organism: Catenovulum agarivorans DS-2 (assembly GCF_000568405.1). Classification (GTDB taxonomy): domain Bacteria; phylum Pseudomonadota; class Gammaproteobacteria; order Enterobacterales; family Alteromonadaceae; genus Catenovulum; species Catenovulum agarivorans_A. Next base: position 13,551 of record NZ_ARZY01000050.1, on the reverse strand, counting down.
ATAATACTTGAGTAGTTGGCTACAACTACTCAAGCTTTTCTAATATATTCACAATTTCCCCTACCCGTTTAGGCTCACCCAAAGTTTGTAGCGCAATTTCGCCCTGACGATTTAACACAGTTACTATATTTGAATGTGACACCTCATTATCAGGAATGTTTTGATATTTAAACTGCAACACCATAGCAAGTTGGCGTACAGACTCATCATCACCCGTTAATAAACGCCATTTAGTTGTATCCAATCCATGTTTTTTCGCAAATTCGTTCAACACCTGAGGTGTATCAGAGTCTGGTGTAAGTGATACCAACACAAACTCTGTATTGGCCAAGGTTTTAGCCGATAATTTTTGCTGGGCTTGATGCATAGTCGACACTATTGTTGGGCAAGTATGCAAACAATGGGTATAAATTAAACTCACCACTTGGTTTTTGCCTTGTAAATTTTGCCACTTTAATGGCTGGCTATTTTGATCTGTCCAAGTTGATTCAAGATGGTAAACCGAGCTATCAGGTAGCTGTGCTAACACACCTGCGGATAAACTCCCCATGACAATCATCAAAGATGCATACCATGTACTTCTATTCAATAATTTCATAATTTTCATGCCATTAATCCTTTGAATAATTTGTTGCTGCCGCACATCTAAAACCCAAATTGCTGGAAGTAAAATGTGCCTGCAAACTAGAACGAAAACCAAAACGCATAAACGCCGCATAATCTTTTGGATCTGCAGAGCTAGCAGCACCTGCGCCGCAAAATAATTTAGCGTCTAGGCTTGCATCATTACGTGATTCACCATTAACCAGCGCCGAGTTAAAATCTAACGTCCATTCCCAAACTAAGCCATGCATGTCGTATACCCCCCAATAATTGGCAGGATTTTGCATAATCTCGGGTAATTGAGTTGGTGTTGGTTTGCTATACCAGGCCAATATTTTTTGATGAAAATCACCTTCAATACTGCCATTAGCCTGATGCTCACTGGCCAATGCAACATACTCCCACTGGTCGACTGTTGGCAGCACTTTGCCTTGCGCTTGGCAATACGCTTGCGCTGCAAACCATGACACATTGGTAACCGGCGTATTTAATTGATGTTGGCTTGGTTGGTATTGGCCATTTTGTAACAACCAATGTTGTAAATAATTATGCTCAGCAAATATGCTTGGCACATTTTGTTTTTGCCATTTAGTTTGAGCTTGCACAAACTCAAAATATGCTTGGTTAGTCACGGGCGCTGCGTCTAACTGAAAAGACTGCACCTGCACATAAGGCGTGTCAGCTTTAAGATATAACGGGCGATATTCACCTGCATCAATTGGCTGCATTTGCCCTGCTAAACTCAGCCACAGAGTTGTTATAAACATACAAACCTCCGCTGAAAATAAACTGCATCTATACCCAAACTACTTGAAGATGCAGTTCCAACCAACTTAATGGCGTTGATTAGCCACTTGTTCGGCGGTTACTTCACCACCTTTGTTGCCAAAGTTGTTTAACAAGTACGTTAAAACATTGGCGATATCCATATCGTTTAACTGCATAGCGGGCATCACACTGTTATATGTTTCACCGTTTACTTTAACCGCACCTGATAAACCATTAAGAATCACACGTATCGCGCGGTCATGATCAGCATTAAGATAATCAGATTTGGCAACAGGTGGGAATGCCCCTTTAATACCTTCACCTTTCGCTTGATGGCAAGCTTGACAGTTCGCTTCGTAAATACGTTGGCCAAAACGTATTTTTTCAGCTTTGTTTTGTGCGGTTACAAATGGAGCTGCATCACCAACACTTTGCACTGCTGAACCTTCGGGTAAATAAACTGAATCTTTCTGTTTACCTGAATAGATACCTTTATCTTCTTTACCTTCCACTTTTAAAATACCTAACGCACCTTTGTTAAACGCACGGAAAATAGAATGGTCAACTAAAATAAAGTTACCCGGCACATCTAATTTAAAGTCGACTATGGCAGAACCACCCGCTGGTACTAAAGTTGTTTGCACATTGTGATTAACCAGATCGCCGCCTTCAACATAAACATTGTCAAAAATTTCACCAATAACATGGAAAGAAGAAACTAAATTAGGGCCACCATTACCAACATACAAACGCACAGTTTCACCAACTTTTGCGGTAAGTGCTTTATCGCCAGTTAAACTGCCCACAGCCCCGTTAAATACCACATAATCAGGCTGCTCTTTTATCGCCTTTTCCATATCAAAAGGTTGTACACCAGCTTCCCCATAAGCACCTTTAGTATAAAAATCACCTTGCACGACATAATATTCGCGATCAACTTTTGGCAAACCATCTTTAGGCTCAACTAAAATTAAGCCATACATACCATTAGCGACATGCATACCCACAGGTGCAGTAGCACAGTGATAAACATACAAACCAGGGTTAATCACTTGAAAACTAAAAGTTGAGCTATGGCCAGGTGAAGTAAATGAAGAAACAGCACCACCACCTGGGCCTGTTACCGCATGTAAATCTATATTGTGGGGCATTTTAGAACTCGGATGGTTCGACAAGGTAAATTCAACCTCATCACCTTCACGCACCCGAATAAAACTCCCCGGAACACTGCCCCCAAATGACCAAAACACGTATTCAACACCATCAGCCATGCGCCCGACCTTTTCTTGAGTTTCAAGATGGATCTGCACTTTTGCTGGGTAATTTCGGGTAATTGGAGGGGGCACCATAGGTGGGGCAGTTAACGTAGCTTTTTCTACAGGTAAAGATTTGGCATTTAACGGTACGGCTAACACAGCCGCAGCTACACCAACAAGCATTGCAAGTTTCATATTAAACATCCTTCTTAAGTACAAATTACAAAAATAACTTGGATGTTTTTTAAACTACGCTTGCTATAATAAACTTTATTGATGCATATCAAATGAATCTTTAAAAACAGTCCGACTCTTCAATAGAGCTAAATCAATATATGTTGCAAACTTGCTAGATTTTGCTCATCCACCAAATCCAACAATGTATAAGCTTCAAGCGAAACAAAAAATGCATCAAGCGCTTTCGACAACATCATTTTTAATCGGCAATTTGGGGTAATAACACATTGATTTGAATCACCAAAACATTCGACTAAGCAATTTGCTTGTTCTAACTCTCTGACTAAAGTTCCAATATTTATCTGTTGCGGTGGTTTACTTAAACTTAATCCACCGTTTTTACCGCGAGTTGCCACAACATACCCTCTTATATTGAGGTCTTGGACTATTTTCATTAAATGGTTTTTAGAAATTTGATACGCATCCGCAATATTCTGAATGGTCGGCAACTTGTCAGATTGGGTCTGAGCGGCTAAATAAATTAATACGCGTAATGAATAATCTGTGTAACGGGTAATATACATAATCTGTCTCTATTTACAGCAACCACGAATACATTAAAGCCTGTTCAATATAACGTAAATTAACTAAATTTAAATCCCCACTCTATGTGCTGTATGCCCCATAACGTCCTATCTAATTGGAACATGATCTAGATCATAAACCCAGCAATTTGGTCATTTTCAAAGCTAGTATCTCCTCCTAGAATAACATGCATATAAATTACATCTTTAAGGAATTGCCAATGAATATACTCAACAACTCATTAGCCGAAGTACTTAAAACCATTCCAAAAGCGAGCCACGTTTTTGCACATTACAACCTGCACACCCCAATTAATTTAACTCAACCTGTTTATATGCTGCTAAAACAAAATCAGTTAGACGCACAGACAGTGTTAGCCGAATTAATCGAGGTCATGCCTGTTAGCCAACAAGAGCAAGCTTTAATGGCTGTAGACAATAGCAAAGTTGTCGATTATTTACTGGATAACTATCACAGCAAACATAAACGTCAATTAGCTGAATTATTGCAACTCTCGCAACGCGTCGAATCGGTACATGCAGATGAACAACTATGTCCACAAGGTTTAACTGATTTTTTAAATTATGTGCAAGACGATTTGCTGTCGCACATGTTTAAAGAAGAACAAGTATTGTTTCCTATGATTAAACAAAACAATACTTTTATGTTGGCCTGCCCGATTAACGCGATGCGTCAAGAGCACCAAGACCATCTCACTTCAATATTAAAACTCAACCAACTGAGCCACTATCAACAACTTCCCAACGATGCATGTGGCAGTTGGCGTGAGTTGTACCGATTATTAGATGAATTTATTTGTGATCTAACTCAACACATTGTTTTAGAAAACAACTTTTTATTTGTACGAGCCATCAACTTAACGGAGAAAGCACATGGGTAACTACAAAAAAATTTGGTTAATGCTATTAAGCATTTTAGCCATCACCTTTAGTATGCTCGGATACTTTGGCAGCGAAGTGTATCGAGTTGCACCACCTATTCCAGCCAAAGTCGTTGGTCCAAACAACCAACAACTAATGAGCAAAGACAGCATTCTTGCGGGGCAATCAGCATGGCAATCTGTTGGCGGCATGCAACTTGGTTCTATTTGGGGGCATGGTGCCTATCAAGCACCCGATTGGACTGCCGACTGGCTACACAGAGAGCTTGTGGCATGGTTAGATATAGCAGCACAAGACAACTATGGCCATCCTTACGATCACCTAACCCCTACTCAACAAAACCAATTAAAATTTGAATTAAAAACGGCCTATCGAAACAATAGCTACGATAAATCAACCGACACTTTAGTGTTAGACGATAGACGCATCCAAGCAATCCAACAAGTTGCCGCTTATTACAACGCTTTGTTTGGTGACGACAAAAACCTGCAACCAACACGTAAAGCTTACGCAATGAAAGAAGATACCTTGCCAAGCGCAGAGCGACGTGAACGTTTAAGCGAGTTTTTCTTTTGGACGGCATGGGCAGCGGCAACCGAGCGCACACCAGCCGGCGCAACCTATACCAACAACTGGCCACATGAACCCTTAATCGACAACAAACCAACTGCTGAAAACGTTATTTGGTCAATTGTCAGTGTTGTGTTGTTAATAGCCGGTGTTGGTGGTGTTATCTGGACTTGGGCATTTATGCGTAAAGAAGATAAAGAAGTCATTGCCCCAAAACAAGATCCAATCACTACATTTAAACTCACGCCATCACAAAAAGCACTCGGCAAATACCTATTTGTTGTTGTGGCATTGTTTATGTTTCAAGTACTCATTGGTGGTTTTACCGCCCACTACACAGTTGAAGGCCAAGGTTTTTATGGCATAGAAACCTCACAATGGTTTCCTTATAGTTTAGTACGCACATGGCATATTCAAGCGGCCGTGTTTTGGATTGCCACAGGCTTTTTAGCAGCAGGATTGTTTTTAGCCCCCGTTATCAACGGCGGTGAAGATCCTAAATATCAAAAACTTGGGGTTGACGTATTATTTTGGGCTTTAATTGTTGTTGTTGTTGGTTCATTTGCAGGCAACTATTTAGCAATAGCACACATATTGCCTGAAGACCTGAGCTTTATGTTAGGCCATCAAGGATATGAATTTGTCGATTTAGGACGCTTGTGGCAAATCGGTTTATACATTGGCATTTTAGTCTGGTTAACCTTAATGTTACGAGCCATATTGCCAGCATTTAAACAACCAGGAGACAAAAACCTATTAGCCTTGTTAACTGCATCAGTAGGCGCAATCGGCTTGTTTTATGGTGCAGGCTTCTTCTACGGTGAAAAAACTCACATATCAGTGATGGAATATTGGCGCTGGTGGATAGTTCATTTATGGGTAGAAGGCTTCTTTGAAGTATTTGCCACCGCGGCCATGGCCTTTATCTTCTGCACTATGGGCTTAGTTTCTCGCAAAATGGCCACCATGGCAGCGCTAGGTTCAGCCTGTTTATTCTTATTAGGTGGTGTACCGGGTACCTTCCACCACTTATATTTCTCAGGCACAACCACACCAGTAATGGCGGTTGGCGCAACATTTAGTGCACTTGAAGTTGTACCTTTAGTTGTGCTCGGTTATGAAGCTTGGGAGCATTATAGTCTGCAGCATAAAGCGGTATGGATGCAACGCATCAAATGGCCTTTAATGTTTTTAGTAGCGGTTGCTTTCTGGAACATGTTGGGCGCAGGTGTGCTTGGCTTCTCAATTAATCCACCGATTTCTTTATATTATGTACAAGGCTTAAATACCACAGCCACCCATGCCCATGCGGCGCTATTTGGTGTTTATGGATTTTTAGCCCTTGGTTTCACCTTGCTGGTTTTAAGATACATTCGCCCTACGATGCAATTTGACGAAAAACTCATGCGTAACTCATTTGTTTTGTTAAATGCGGGGTTAGTTTTAATGCTGTTCACAAGCTTATTGCCTGTGGGGCTCATTCAATTTTATGCCAGTGCTTCAGAAGGTTTATGGTATGCACGCAGTGAAGCCTTTATGCAAAGCGATATTTTACAAACATTACGCTGGGTTAGAACCGTAGGCGACGTTGTATTTATCGTTGGTGCTGTTGGGGTATTTTGGCAAGTTGTTAAAGGCTTAATTGGTAAAAATACCCCTCAGTTTATTGGTACGGTAGCGGCCGATCAACAAACAGAATTAACCCAAGCGCCAGTCGCAAAAGCCACACAATCATGCTGTGGGGGCTGCTCTGGCGAAGAGGTAAAATAAAAACTCATCACACCACCATAACAATAATAGCAAGGACGCGCATCCACGCACCTCTAACGGTTGATGCTCAACGCTCATTGGGTATCAACCGATTTTTTATTTGGCTCAAAAACAGGGAATTTGTTATTATCCATGCTTGATTTTCTTCCAACCAATGCAGGAATAAATAAATGAGCTTAGCGGACTCCGTTTTAGCGGTAAACGACGATTTACCAATACGTACCGACAAACCCGTACACAGTGGAAAAGTGCGTTCGGTTTATTGGTTAACTGAAGCCGACTCGAAACGACTAATTGCCGAAAAAGGTTACGATGTACGTGCAGATGCCCCATTAGCCATTATGGTAATTAGTGATCGTATTTCCGCATTTGACTGCATTTGGCATGGTGAAGAAGGTTTGCAAGGTGTACCGGGCAAAGGCGCAGCATTAAACGCGGTTTCTAATCATTGGTTTAAATTGTTTAAACAAAATGGTTTAGCCGACAGCCATATTTTAGATATTCCACATCCATTTGTCTGGATTGTACAGAAAGCCAAACCAGTAAAAATTGAAGCAATTTGTCGCCAATATATCACTGGCTCTATGTGGCGCGCATACAGCAAAGGCGAACGCGATTTTTGTGGTATCCAATTACCAGAAGGTTTGCAAAAAGACCAAAAATTACCTGAATTGTTAATGACCCCTTCTACCAAAGGCATTTTAACAGGCATTCCAAACGTACCAGAGCAAGACGACGTAAACATTACTCGCGAAGACATTACCAACAACTTTGCTGCATTTAACTTTTCATCAATTGACGATGTTGCTTTATACGAAAAATTACTCAAGGAAGGATTTGGGGTAATTAGTGACGCACTTGCAGCCATTAATCAAATATTTGTTGACACAAAATTTGAATTTGGTTACGTAGAAGATGCTAGTGGCAATGAAAAACTGATTTACATGGACGAAGTAGGCACACCAGATTCATCACGTATTTGGGATGGCGCAGCTTACAAAGCTGGCAAAATTGTTGAAAACTCAAAAGAAGGTTTCCGCCAATTATTGTTAAACCACTTCCCAGATCCTGACATTTTATTAAACAAAGACAGAATGGATGAACGCAGTGCCTTAGCACGTGACAACGCTCTGCCAGTAGAAGTATTAATGCAAGTATCAAAAACTTACATTGATATTGCTGAGAAGATCACAGGCGAAAAAGTGCACTTATCGGATAATCCAAAAGCTGAGATTATTCAAATATTGCGCGAGCAGTATGGTTTGGTGGATTAACCACCAAACTTGGGATTGAGGTCAGCTGCCAACCCCCATAGATTGATACCCTGAATCCACAAAAAAGTGGTCTATGTACCCATCATTTTGTATATCTGCATAGCCCACTATATTACCGTTAAATTTTGCAATGTAAGGTTGTATACACTCCAAACGTTCTTTCCACTTCACAGCATCATACTCAGGTGGAAGCCATGCCTTTATCTGCTCTGGAGCATAATCTTTACTACAAACTTCATTTATTGCAGACGTAAATACTTTAAAAAGCGCCAACTCTACGCCGCTGTAATATGCTTGTATTGTGATCATCGAATACTATAACACCTAATTTTTGGACGCATAAATGCGTGGCCATGCGGGAAAATACTAGCAAATAAATACATCGAGTTTATTTCACTCAATTTTGCTTAACCACCTGCAGCACTTTATTATCACCACCATCTCTTACTGCAATAAATATCTCTCCAGCAGGCGATACAGCAACATCACGAATACGGCCTTGGTCTTTAACCAATAATTCGTCGCTGATAACTTGCTGGTCTTTAACCACTAAACGGCGTAGTTCTTGTTTGGCAAGTGATGCTAACAACAAGTTGTTTTGCCATTTGGCAAAAGTTTTTCCTTGGTAAAACTCCATACCCGCAGTAGCAATAGAAGGCACATAATAATGTTTAGGTTGTTGCATGCCTTCTTGGTGGGTTTTATCTGATATTGGCTTGCCGTTGTAATTGATACCATAGGTAATGACTGGCCAGCCGTAGTTTAAGCTTGGTTCAATTAGATTAATTTCATCACCACCGCGCGGGCCGTGTTCGCTTTCCCAAATTTCATTGGTCACTGGGTGTAAAGCTAAACCTTGTGGGTTTCTGTGGCCATAACTCCAAATAGTTGGCAGTGCATCTTTAGTATTGATAAACGGGTTGTCGGCTGGAATTTTACCATCTTCAGTTAAGCGATGAATTTTACCGTTTGGCTTAGATAAATCTTGCGCCATTTGCATACGGCCACGATCACCTATTGAGAAATAGACATAACCGTCGCGAATAACAATGCGCGAACCAAAGTGCGCACCTGACGCTATATGTAAATCATGTGGTGCACGGTAAACAACTTGTTGATTCACCCATTTGTTGTTGATGATTTGCCCGCGCATCAAGGTTGTCATACCTTTGCCAGAGTCGTTTAGCTCTTCAGCAAAAGTTAAATAAACCCAGAGTTTTTTTGGATATTCAGGATGGACCAATACATCTAATAATCCACCTTGGCCTCTTAACCAAATTTTTGGTGTGTCGGCTATTTTGTATTTTTCACCTGTGCTTTTTAACAACCAGACATCACCAGCTTTTTCGGTAATTAAACTGTCGCCATTCGGCAAGAAACTCATGCCCCATATTTCTTCGTCAAACTCAGCGACTGTTTTCAGCGAATAAGCATAATCTTGGCTTTGCAATACCTCGCCTTTTTGGATCACTTGTTGTGGTTGTTGATTACCTTTTTGCTCTTGAATATATACAGCTAAACCTTGAATTAATTCATCAGATAAAGCGTGTTTCCACGCTGGCATACCCATTTGTGGATTACCGTCGCGAATACTTTTGGCGATATCAGTTGCAGAACTGCCGCCTTTCCATTCGTCATCAATTAAACTTGGCCCCATGCCACCTTGTAGTTTTTTGCCATGACAACTGGCGCAGTTTTCTGCATATACATCTTCCACAGAAGTTGGTTTAGCTGTACACGCAGCTGAAAATGCAGCAACTGCAAGGGCTATTAATTTTAATTTCATGGGGTTCTCCAGTGGTTATTTTTAGCTTTATATTTTTATGCATAGTTCCGTGCCGACTAACGCTCCAGGATGTCACCGGCCTAAAGCATGACTTTCGCAAAACCGCTGTGAATACAATCCCTGTACGCTTCGCTTTTTCATCCCTGAAAAAGAAATTTTGCTCTAAGTCATTGCTTCAGTACGTTTACATCCTTTCACTCGTTTCAGGCACTATTCCAATATCGCAAAAAAGATATCCGAACACATGTACTAGAGCAATAATTAAGAGCAAAACTTCAATCGCCATGGATGGCGTTTGCGAGCTTACAAGGACGTACTTGCAGCGTTTTTGCGATAATTATGCTCTAGTGCATGTATACACCAAGACTAGCAGTGCTTTAATTTGTATAGCAACAGTAATGCCTAATCCAATGCACCAAAACTAGCAGCACATTTTTACAACTAAACACAGCAGCAATTAATATTGATAACTCACCTGCGCAAATACTCTGCTCGGCTGTCCAACAAAATACCTATCATTACCAAAGGCAAAATCAGCACGCTCGGCATAAGCTTTATCAGTAATATTCAACCATTGCACTGCCAAATGCCAATTGTCGGCCACAGCAAAACTCGCACGGATATTATGTAACAAATGGCCAGCATAACTATGCTGATTTTCAGCATCCGTGTAATAGTCTGACATATAAACAGACTCAAATTCTAACTTAACTCTATCCGCCCAAGTATATGCCAATTGTTGGCTAGCGATCAGCCTTGGTGCTGTGTCTATATCATTGCCAGCAAATTGTTTTTTGTATTTATGCCTAGCCCAGATAGCTTGCAATGAATACTGCCAATTATTGCTCAGTTGATAAGCCAAATTGCCCTCTAAACCTGAATGTTGCGTGCGCTCATCATTTACATATAAACGCTGTGAATTTTGCGCGATCACGTTATGTTTGTGCATATTAAACACAACTGCAGTTAACTTTAGTTTATCGGTTAAATACTCAATGCCCAACTGAGTATTGTAGGCCGTTTCAGCGTCTATTGTTTGCTGCGCTGCATTTTGTAAACGGTACAACTCCATAATGTGCGGTGCACGGTAGGCTTTATCAAACTTAATATAGGCACTGGTTTGCGCATTAAGCTGCCACACAGGCATTAAACTAAAACTTACATCGGCAAAACTGTCATCTCGGCTGGTAGGGCGATAATAACGACAAGGTGCCATTCCACATGGCTGACCATTTTGTTGGTTATTGCCATCATCCAAGTAGTTAGTATATTGATAATTTATTTGCTCAAAACGTATAGCATTTTGCCAATAAAAATCATCCGACCAAATCCAACTCCAATCGGCCGCAAACGACAGTGTTTGCATATCTACCGCAAAATCATACTGCCGCCCTTGTGGCAAAATTGAGTTTAAAAATGCGGAACTCGTTTCCGTTGGCCAAGGTTGGTACTGTTTAACTTCCCCTTGAGTGTTTTCTAACTGGCTAGAGAAATCTATAAAATGATTGCCCCTGTTCACCTGCCAATGGCCTAGTAAACCTAAACTTGTGTGCTGATTATTCTCAATTGGTGTACCTGGCAAATAATGCATTAAAAAATCCATTTTATTGTTACGCAGATAAGGGGATAGTTTAACCAAGCTGCCATCCGCCAACTGAGTTTGCGCATGCACAGTTAACCGCTGACTTTGTGCTTTGCGGTAAGCATTGTCTAAACGGTTTTGTCGTCTAAGCTCTTCATCTAAATAAGCTTTATCTCCCGCTTGAATGTAACCAGCAGTGATTTGATCTAAATCTTGCACAGATAAACTTGTATCCAACTGCCAATCACCTAGTTGACCACTGTGTTTAGCTAATAATTTATATTGTTGATAACCCGAATTATCTTGGTAGCCATTGGTATCAACCCAATCACCAGCTAATAAAAAATCACCTATATTCGATTCTTGATTATGCTTTAGCTGCAGTTTGGTGAGTTTGTTTGCTCCCAAACCGAGTTTTACTTGATTGGCTTGTTCAAACGGCCTAGGCGTAACAACATTAATCATACCGTGAATCGCATTGCTGCCGTATCTTGCTGAGTTAGCACCATTAACTACTTCTATTTTGCTTGCCAGCTCAAAAGCTGAATCAAATAACTGATTCACATTGCAAAAACCACTAGCCCGAAGTGGAATGCCATCTTCTAAAGTTAAAAACTCACCACATGCACCCGCACCGGTATATACAGGAGAACGCATTGCCAATAAAGATTCTTGGCCATTGCCACGGCTCAGCCAAGTGCCCGCTGTCCGCGATAATACTTGGTTTAAATGCTGAGCTTGTAAAAGCTCTAAAGACTGTGAGCCAATTTGCTGATAATCCGCCAATTGCATAATCGACGCATTGCTTTTTGCTGAAATAACCTGAATGCGCTCGATTGGTTTTTCGATAGTTTCGCCAACAACTTGTGGACTTAACAGCAGCAAACACAAAGATAAGGTTTTAAATAAATTACTCATGCTTTAAAGAGATTTACGATAGTTAGCAATATTCTGCCAGTTAAATGTCCATAAATGAACTTGCGGGTAATAAGGAATTAAGGCGGAGAAGAATTCCGCCTATCTTTGTTGCATTTGGATAGACTAACAATTTACCACAAGCACATCCAAACCCTGTTTGAGTAGTTTTTCAGCGAGTTGTTTAATTAATTTAGGGTCTACTGAACTTTGACTAGACACGACAAATAAACTGCCATGTTGCTTAATTTCAATGCCAATCCTAAGTAGATCATCCGAAATAAAAGCTTTTAATCCTTGCGGAATGTTACTCGCTTGTTTGTAAACAGCCAGCTGCACCTTTTGGCAGCCGCTTTGTGGTGTTTTGATTTGTTGTTTAGGTAATAGTGGAATTTCTGCAACTATTTGTGTTTCGCGAGTAAAATTCGCGTGCGTTTGGCTACAAGCAAACAGCAAACCCACCGCAGTTAATTTAGCTAAATTCATAACAACTCCTAAATTGAAAGTCAGTGTGCTGAATAGTTATGAAATCTAACTTTCGATGGCCCTGAAAACGCCTGATCCGCTACAAAATAGGGTACGAACCCTTTAGATGCTGCAAGTATTTGATTGCTGTTCAAATCGATGATTCTCGCATTAATCACTAAACCATTTTGATGCCACACCATGGTGCCAGACAACACATGATCTATCCCCTGTATCTCACGCAATTCGCGGGCTTGGCGGCTAAAGATAAAATCACCACCTTGGCTCACTTTAATAAATCCTGTCGCTTTAAAATCCACAACAGGTAAACCAAGCTGACGCATTTCAGTAATAAATTCTTCGGCGATTTGATTACCAGCTAAATTACTCGATTGCAAAGTAGAATCTAAATTAACAAAAGAAGTGACCGCCATACTGCGCACATAATAAGGTTGTAAATTCGCAACCAATTCTTTGGCGATCCTTGAAATGTAATTGGTTAAAACTTGGTGATTAGCATAAGGGTTTTGCGGTCCAGCTTGCCAAACGGAATTATAAGTGGGAGCTGTGCCTGTTTGCGCTGGGTGAACATGTGCTGGTTCTGGTGCAGGCGCCGCTACCACTTGTTGGCGCGTCATACAGTCTGCTGCCCCTTCTTTTTTACCATAAATAGACATGTCACAATCGTTAATACGAGAATCTTTAATTGTCATTGTGGTACAAGCAGACAATAATACTGAGCAGCCTAGCAGTTGAATTAATTGGCGAGTTTTACGCATTTTATGAATCCTTCAAATCAATAGTCTTGTTATGATCTTCGACTCATTCGCCAATATTTAAATAAGAAAAATTCCTAGTGTTTTTTTAATAGAGCTAAATCAATATAAATTGCGAGTAT
>NZ_ARZY01000049.1 GCF_000568405.1 Catenovulum agarivorans DS-2 | reverse complement strand
TGCCAGTCCGTTGTTAACTGACTGGCATTACGCCATCGGCGGTTTTTTTGTCTGAAAATGGAAGAAGGATTAAAGTTTGAGCGTTGGCTCTTTACGTTCGAAATGACTTTTACTATTTTTATTAGTTGAGACTTCTTTAGGCTCTGTCACTTCGCTTGATTCTGTTGGCTCAGGCGCATTATCTTTGGTGATATTGACTACATTATTTGGTTGTGCGGCTGCCTTTTGTGTCGGAGAGGGTAACGCTTTGGTTTGATTAACCGACGTTCCACTTTCAACTTTTTTCAGTAGCTTTTCAATCGCAGCGTTTTGTTGGTCTATTTGTTCTTGCAAACTTTTTATTTGGTCTGAGATTTTATTTTGTCCGAAATACCAAAATAAAATAGGTCGCAGTATTAAAACAAAACTGATAACCGCCAAGATTAAAAAAAGAATGTTGAGATAAAACTTATTGTCGACTAACCATTCCATAATTTTAAAACTTCATTGGCGTAATAGGGTTATCTTGGTACTTCAAATCAACTTGATATTCAGTTTCACCTACTTTAACGAAAAAGAAGGTTTTATCGCGTTTAAATACTTCATGCAAAAATACATTTTTAACATGCGGACGTTTTTCTGGCTGCATATCAGATAGTTCAACACTATAACGGGTAACGTGAATATTTTGGTACTGTGGCGGAGTCACCAACAGTAGTTCTTTTTTGTCATCTCGAAGAGTGATTGTGCTGTTATTTACTGAATAAGTAACATTGCTGGCTTCAAACAAGAGTTGTACTCCCTTCCATTGTTGGAATTAATCATTATCTGTCACTAATCTAAGTTTAGTTTGAGAATGAAAACGCGCCAAGTATTTAGTCAAAAAAGTGTTACTAAAACATTGACTTTCATCGCTTGGCATAAGGTATCTTATGTGATTAATCAGGGCAAGCCCGTGTTTTAATAAAATTTTGATTTATCTTATTTTTTTTCTGGCTAAATTCGCCATTTTGCATTTTAATGACAATAAGCCAAAAACAAAAAGGTGTTGGCTATGTTATTGATTAAAAATGAAAATTGTTCTCGTTTTTTTATTTCCATGTCTTTGTTCGCTTGCGGTAGTTTTTCATGTATTGCTGACCAGACTTTTTCTTCTTCTGGGTACATGGAATATGCTCGAGCTGACGATTCTAGACTATTAGATGAGTTTCGCGGCGAATATGCCATCGGTTTAGATTACGCCAATTTCAGTGTTAGTGTTTGTGCTGAAGTGTTTGTCGATCGAGTATTTAAGCAAAATTACCCTGATTGGTGTGAACTGTTTGTGCGGTTCAACAATGAACAACTGTCGATTACGCTTGGACGGCAAACGTTAAATTGGAGTTTGGGGCGGTACTTTTACGTTAACGATCCTTTTGCAAAAGATTGGCAATCGCCAGCGATTGGCCGAGATAAAGGTGATATCGATGATGTAAATGATGGAGCACAACTGACATTGTTCAACTTGTTTGCTACACAATTGCAATTTGACTGGGTGTGGGCCAAGTTTGTAGCAACTAATACCTATGCGGATTTTGCGCGTGTTTCACTTGAACAAAAACATCAATTGGCACTTGAGGCTGAAGCTATTGATGACTCTGAACATATGTTTAGACTAAGTCAGCAAACGGATGCCCTCAACTGGGCTGTGTTTTACCGCACAGGTTATCAAAGGCAAGCGCAATTAACGCGTGGGCAATACCAATATAATTCACTTGAGCATTTAGGTTTTAGTATTTCCAAGCAGCTAGGCTTAGGCAAGTTTGCTTTTGAATATGGCCATTCTCGCATTGACCATATTGGTGATGAATCGCGATTTTTATTTGTGTTTGAACCCAAGTTTACCCAAGCAGATTCAGGACAGTTTTTGCGATTGCAGTGGATGAAAGACCCACAATCTAACTGGTTGGGTATCGAATATCAAAATAATCTAAATGAAAGTCAGGCTCTTGCAGTCACTCAGTTATTTTCGACCGAATTTAGATCCTTGATGTTGATGGCTCACTACAATGTCAGTTTATCTCAACACTGGTTATGGGAAATTGGTGTAAATGTCTTTGCGGGACAAGATACAGGCGCGCAGTGGGATTATTTTGCGCAGTCTTCCAATGTGTATAGTCGAATTCGCTATCAGCTGTAAAAGGCGCGCGTCCTTGCGCTCAACGTCTGACAGTTGCTTTTTTTGGGAGTCGGTTAGCGGCGAGTACTCACTTCAAACATGCCAACTAATTGTTGGAGCTTATTCGCTGTGGTATCAACTAAATTTGAGCTTGTGGCGAGTTCAGAGATTGATTTTGCCATGTTGTGGGTTACCTCTGTGACTGTTTGTGCTGTCTGGCCATTACGCGCACTGTTTTGCTCTATGACGCTAATGGTTTCGAACATGCGCTCAACAATTTGATGTAGCTCTTGGTTTTCACTCGATGCCGCTTCAGTTAATTTTAGACTTTGATCAACATCTTTGACCCCAGATTCCATGAACGAAACGGCTTCTTTAGTTTGCTGTTGTAAACCATGGATCATGCTTTGAATATCTTGAGCAGCTTCAGCTGTTCTTGCAGCTAGACCTCGTACTTCATCTGCAACAACCGAAAAGCCTCTACCATGTTCGCCTGCTCTAGCTGCTTCAATCGCAGCGTTTAAAGCAAGCAAGTTTGTTTGATTGGTAATTTCGGTAATGACGTTGATGATATTGCCGATTTCGTCCATACGACCATCAATTGACTGCACGCTTGACGCTGTTGTATCTACAATATCCCGAATTGCTTGCGTGCCAGAACGCGCATTTTGGTAATCTGTTTTAGCCTTTTCGACCACTTTCGCCATGGTGAGCTTCATGTTTTCAGCTGTTTCTGATGCTTGCAGAATAACTTGTCGTTGTTTTTGAATTAAGCTTTGCATATGTTGCATTGATTCATGCACTTGATGTGAACTGTTGTGTGCCTCTTCGTTGCGTTGCAACATGTTTTCATTGGTTTCTTTTACGTTCATCGATGCGTGAATAACCTGCCCAACGATACCGTCTAAGTTATCAATAAAACTATTGATCCAACGGCTGAGGTCTCCCGTTTCATCGTGCTTAATTCTATGTGGATCTAATCTTTGGGTTAAATTGCCTTCACCTTCTGCAATAGTTCGGATCACATTGGTCATTTCGTTAAGTCGGTTCGAAACTCGGTTTGTTCCCAGTTGCGAAAATATAAAGCAGGAAATAATCGCGCTGATTACCGTAGCGGTTGTAATCGCCCAAGTTGGTAAATCAGAAAAATTGTTTAATCCGGCATTGATGCCAACTATACAAGTGACCAAAGAAAGGTATATTTTCATTAAACTTAAATTGATTGAACGCCGGCGATACACTTCTTCTAAGTCACCTTCGCACATCATGCCCCATGTATCGGGCGACCCTTCAATTTGAAATGTAACGCCTTTACCTATTACTGGAATATGTCGATAGTCACTGTATCCAGGGTATTTCACATACAAATTTTCGCCATTGCGAATGGTTTCTCGCACACCTGGGTGTAATTGGCCTGTTGCAGGGTCGGTAAAATGGATCTCAAATTCTGTATGTTGTTTAACTCTGATAATGCCATAGCCAGAGTCTATACCTGACTTAAGGTTTTCACCATGGCTAAAAGTACTGTCTTCAAAGCGCGAGCGTGATAGTGCAACCCCAGCGGGTAGGCTAGGATCAAAAACCGAGTTCACCATAAATATATAGTTATCACCAGACTCCCGGTAAATATGCCCTGCCTCACGTTGAATTAAATCACCAATAACATCGTTTGGCACTCTACCAGTAAGCACTACTTTTTCAGTTGAATTTATCATTATAGGTAGATAAAACATCAGGGTCACTTCGTCATGAAATTTTGAAGTTGACGGGCCTATTTGTAGTGTTTCTGTGTCGGGGTAGGGACCATGAAGAAAGTTTCCGCTTAAGCCTTTCAGTAATGCTTTAGTCTGTTTGTGTTTTTGCCCTGACCTGGCTGAATAAGTAGAGCAAACAACCTCTCCTTGTTGGTTGACAATTGCGAGTTCTGAAAAGTCTGGCGCGGCTGCCAATTTACTCAATAATAGACTTTGATTGTTGGCCAATTTATCTAGATCGATTAGGTTAGCCAAAGAGGTAAGGTGTTCCCATTGATTTTGCGCCCACAGTTGAAGAATTTTGACCCGTGTAGCGGCGATGCCTTCAAATGTTTGTTCGACCGCTTGGTAAGTACTGCGGTTGACTAAACATGAATAACCTAAATTAAATTTACCATTGCTGCCAAACCAGGGTAACCAGCTTTTTTCTTTGGCGGTTAGCTGCATTGCTGAACTTTTAAGATTCATGTTTTTACCTCTTGCATGAAAATGGGAGCAATAGGGTAAAGCAACTTCGGTGCCTAGTTATTAAATGGTTTTATTAATACCAAATTAAGCTTTATGAAGATTTACTGAGAAAATGTTGAGTTTAGCTACTGAATTTATTCAGGTTTATCGAGTTAATTAAATTTAAATTTTGCACTTTTTTGGTGCGTAATTATTTTGCGTTTTATTAACGAAGCGACAAAATTAACGGCTAGATGCACTTGGGTGGAATGAAAGTTAACGTAGTTGAAACATATTTTTAACCAAGGTGGTTGTTTTAATTTGGCGCAATAGTTAGTTTTTATTCTTTTGTTTGCACCGTTTTGGTTCGTTTTTGGGGCGCGTGCCTTATGTTTGTGCTTTGTGATATTTCTTTTTGTGTTGTTTTGGTGCATTGTCGCGCTAAGCTAAGCGTTTAGCCTAGCGCTATTCTAGCTTTCGTTATTACAAGCTAGGCAGGGATTTCTGCGTTGTGATAGATTTCTTGCACATCATCACAATCGTTTAGCATATTGATGAACTTGTCAAAGTTGGCCATATCATCTTCTGAAAGCTCAACATAAGTTTGAGGGTTGAATGTGATCTCTTCGATTTCAAACTCTTCTATACCAGCTTCTTCCGCAAGAGCGGTTTTTATTTTGTAAAATTCAGTGTGGGGCGCAAGCACGGTTAACATACCGTCTTCATTTTCGATATCAGCCACGTCACAATCGGCCATAAGCAAGGCTTCTAGAATGGCTTCATCGTCTTCGCCTTTAAATGCGAATACTGCTTGGTGTTCAAACATATGAACCACTGAACCAGGCGCGCCCATTTTTGAGTCTGTTTTAGTGAAGCAGTTGCGTACATCAGCAAAAGTACGGTTTGAATTATCGGTTAAACAATCTACTATCACCATGCAGTTGCCAGGACCAAAGCCTTCGTATCTGGCAGGTTGGAAGTCTTCACCAGCACCGCCTTTAGCTTTGTCTATTGCTTTTTCTATTACATGCGCTGGTACTTGGTCTTTTTTTGCTTTATCAATTAAGCGACGCAAAGCTAGGTTAGCTTCTGGGTCTGGACTGCCGTTTTTAGCAACAACATAAATTTCTTTACCATACTTAGAATATAGTTTTGTTTTTGCGCCGTGAGTTTTCGCCATAGACGCTTTGCGGTTTTCGAAACTTCTTCCCATAACAATCTCAACTGTTAAATAATTGGCTGTATTATACTCAAGCAGCTTGATTTTGCTAGGTAGAGTCTGTGTGTAAATTCCGCTAGGTATAGGTATAATGCAGGCAAATTTATTACGTGAAGCAAATAATGATTGAATTAGGCCGCGTGCAGTCGCTTACTGTGTTAAAAGGTGCCGAGATTGGCTATTGGTTAGATGGTGAAAACTTAGGTGAAGTTTTTCTGCCACGTAAGTGGACTTTAGGCAAACCTCAAATTGGTGAAAAAGTCGATGCGTTTGTTTTTAGCGACTCTAAAGAGCGCTTGACTGCAACTATGCGTCGAGTAAAAGCGCAAGTGGGCGAGTTTGCTTGTTTAAAAGTTTCAGCATTAAGTCCGTATGGTGCCTTTTTAGATATAGGGGTTGATAAAGACGTATTAGTCCCTCTGTCAGAACAAAAACAACCGATGGAAGTTGGTCGAAGTTATTTGGTTTATGTGTATTTAGATGATGCTGGACGTATGGCCGCTTCGAATAAGACAGATCAGTATTTAAATTTAACACCTGCAAAATATTCGGCTAATCAACCGGTTAAGTTGATGATTTTAAACAAGTCAGATCTTGGATATAACGCTATTATCGAGCACAAACACGCTGGCGTTTTATATCAAAACGAAGTGTTTGAGCGCTTGAGCTTTGGCCAGTTTACCGATGGTTTTATCAAACAGGTGCGCAGTGATGGTAAAATTGATCTTATGTTGCAAAGTCATCGTGAAACTTTAGATAAATATGCCAAACAAATTTTATCTGAACTTAAGCTCGCGAATGGTTTTCTGCCGTTGCATGATAAAACCGATGCACATGTGATAAAGCAAGAATTGTCTATGAGCAAAGGCGCGTTCAAAAAAGCTATTGGTGGTTTGTATCGTCAAAAATACATACGCATCGAACGGGATGGTATTTATTTGGTTAATGATTCAGCAAAAAAATAAAAGCTACAGACATCTGTGCTGTAGCCCAAATGCCTAGTGTGTGGCTAGGCGTTATTGTGTGTAAGTGCGAGCTCTTAAAAGCTTTCTTGTAGGAATTCCGTATCGGTATAGTTAAGCTGATTTGTTGTTTGCAATTTTGCAGTATAGTGTCGGGCGCTTTTCCGTGCGATACATAATAAAACAACAACTCCGCCTGTTGCTCAAGTATAAATTGTATACTTGGGTGTAATCAATATGTTGCCAAGCATGGTAGAAAATTACCACTAAGTCAAATAATTTTTTTAAAGTGTTGGTTTTTTGTTTGCTTTTTTGTTACGGAATCGAATTTAACCGAGCGAAACTTGGGTTACCACATTCAACACAAGGGTGAATTTTTTGTGGGTGGTGAATCGGCAAGATACTCTTGCATTGACAACATTGTAGCCGACCAAACGCAATTTCTTCACCTGCTTTGTAAACCCCTTGGTGGTCTAAGTCGCTTGAGAACTCTCGCCATTCCAACTGGGTGCGGTCGGTCATTTCAGCTAAAAGCGCCCACATATTGTCTTTGACGCTGAGGTAAAACGCTGACTCATTCGCTTCTTGTTGATAGCTGTCAAAAAAGTAGGCTAAGTCGCGCTGCAAATATTGCCAAGAGTGATAAAACTCTTGTTGATGTACTTCGATACCTGTTTGCAGCCAGTTTTCTAACAAATCGACACCTTCTGCTATTGAGCGCGTTTCTTGTTCTGCACTGTCTTTTAACCATGATGAAAATTTAGCCATAAGCATTTGGTATTTATTCGCTTTCATGCTGGATTTCTCCTTAGATTCATGAGTTCTTATCCAAACTTCAGGTTTTACGACAATTTTATTTAATATTTAGTATAGATTGTTATTCGAATATTGGCGTTGTCTTTGCTGGTAAGTTATCCTATGCAGCAAAATTTAATTCGTATTAACGTAAGCTTACAGTATCCGGACAATAGTGCATGCAAGAGCAATATAACCCGCAAGAAATTGAACAGAAAGTTCAACAGTATTGGCAAGAAAACAAAGTATTTGAAGTTAAAGCAGATTCCAATAAAGAAAAATTTTACTGCTTATCTATGTTTCCATACCCAAGTGGCAAACTGCACATGGGGCACGTACGTAACTATACCATTGGTGATGTGATTAGCCGCTACCAACGTATGCTGGGTAAAAACGTTATGCAACCTATGGGTTGGGACTCTTTTGGTTTACCTGCTGAAAATGCGGCGATCAAAAACAACACAGCACCCGCAAAGTGGACCTACGAAAATATTGAGTATATGAAAAATCAGTTAAACCAACTTGGTTTTGGTTATGACTGGTCACGCGAGTTAGCAACGTGTAAGCCTGAATATTATCGTTGGGAACAATGGTTGTTCACTAAATTGTATGAAAAAGGATTAGTGTATAAAAAAATGGCGACGGTTAACTGGGATCCGGTTGACCAAACTGTTTTAGCTAACGAGCAAGTTATTGATGGTCGAGGTTGGCGTTCTGGTGCGTTAGTTGAGCGTAAAGAAATTCCACAATGGTTCGTTAAAATTACTGATTATGCACAAGAGTTGTTAGACGACTTAGATCAGTTAGATGAATGGCCAGATCAAGTAAAAGCGATGCAACGTAATTGGATTGGCCGTTCTGAAGGGGTTGAAATCGAGTTTAAGGTTAAAGACTCAGATGAAACCTTCACCGTATACACCACACGTCCAGACACCTTAATGGGCGTTACCTATGTAGCGCTTGCAGCCCAGCATCCACTTTGTTTAGCAGCTGCAAAACAAAACCCTGCACTAGCCGAGTTTATCGACCAGTGTAAAAACACCAAAACAGCGGAAGCTGATATTGCCACTATGGAGAAGCTAGGTTGTGCAACGGGCTTAACTGCAATTCACCCTATTACCGGTGAAGAAGTGCCAGTGTGGTCGGCTAATTTTGTATTGATGGATTATGGCTCGGGTGCAGTCATGTCTGTACCAGCGCATGACCAGCGTGATTATGAATTTGCCCAAAAATATCAATTAGCGATCAAGCAAGTTATTCAGCCTGCTGCCGACAGTGAGTTAACTGCGGATTTAACTAAAGAAGCTTTTACTGAAAAAGGGATTTTAATAAATTCCGGTGAATTTGATGGCTTAGATTTTGATGGTGCTTTTAAAGCAATTGCTGAAAAGCTAGCAGGAGAAGGCAAAGGCGAAGTTAAAGTTAATTTCCGTTTACGCGACTGGGGCGTTTCTCGTCAACGTTATTGGGGCTCACCGATTCCAATGCTGAATTTGGAAAATGGTGACGCGGTGCCTGTACCGGAAGATCAATTACCTGTGGTTTTACCAGAAGATGTGGTGATGGATGGTACTACTTCACCGATTAAAGCTGATCCTGAATGGGCAAAAACTCAATACAATGGCCAAGCAGCGTTTAAAGAAACAGATACGTTTGATACCTTTATGGAGTCAAGCTGGTATTACGCGCGTTATTGTTCGCCACAATATCAAGACGGCATGTTGGAGCCAACTGAAGCGAATTATTGGCTGCCAGTTGACCAATATATTGGTGGTATTGAACACGCTATTTTGCACTTGTTGTATTCACGCTTCTTCCATAAATTATTGCGTGATGTTGGTTTAGTTCAGTCAGATGAACCATTTAAAAAGTTGTTATGCCAAGGCATGGTATTGGCTGAAACTTTTTACCGTGAAGACGAAAACGGTGGTAAGTCTTGGTATTCACCTGCCGATGTTGATGTTGAATATGACGACAAAGGCCGCCCTGTAACAGCCATTTACAAAGCTGATGGTCAACCTGTACAAATTGCTGGAATGAGCAAAATGTCTAAGTCGAAAAATAACGGTATCGACCCTCAAACCGTTATTAATCAATACGGTGCCGATACTGTACGCTTGTTTATGATGTTTACAGCGCCACCAGAACAAACTTTAGAATGGGTTGATTCAGGTGTTGAAGGGGCAAATCGTTTTATTCGTCGTTTATGGCGCGCAGCGGTTGAACATACGTCCGTGGCGACTGATATCCAGCCATTAGATGTAGCAGGATTAACCAGCGCACAAAAAGCATTTCGTCGAGAGTTACATAAAACCATTGAAAAGGTCAGTGACGATATTGGTCGTCGCCAAACATTTAACACCGCGATCGCGGCTGTTATGGAGTTTATGAATAAGCTGACTAAGTTTGACGCGAAAGACCAGCAAGATCATGCACTAGTCCATGAAGCATTGAATAGCATTACCTTACTACTTGCGCCAATTACCCCGCATGTTTGTCATGAAATTTGGCATGCACTTGGTAATGAAGTTGCATTGGAAGATGCAACTTGGCCGCAAGCTGATAAAAGTGCCTTGGTTGAAGACGAGAAGTTAATTGTGGTTCAGGTTAACGGCAAATTGCGCACGAAATTCACCGTTGCCGCAGACGCTAGCCAAGAGCAAGTGCAAGAAACTGCTTTGGCCGACGAGAATGTTTCACGTTTTACTGACGGCAAAACAATCCGTAAAGTTATCTATATTCCAGGTAAACTTCTTAATATTGTTGCCAACTAATAAGTATCAAACGATGAAAGTATCGTTAAAGCATATAATTAGACAAGCCAGCATAATGCTGGCTCTGTTGTTTATTACCAGTTGTGGTTTTCAGCTGCGTGGCAGCTATGCATTGCCCGCGTCTTTGCAAAATATTTGTTTAGAGCAGGGTGAGTATAAATTGCTAGGGGATGAATTAGAGCGTCGTTTAGTGCGCTCTCGCGTTAACCTAGTTGACGCCAATTGCGCAAGCCTTAAATTGATTGACGCCAAACTAGACAGAGACGTTTTGTCCTTATTCCCAAATGCACAGGTTGCCGAATACGAGCTGATTTATTCAGTTACCTATAGTTTGCAAATGCCAGAGCAACAAATGCGATTGTTTAATGTGCAAACGGTTCGTGATTATCAAGATGATCCAGATGCGGTGTTGGCAAAATCAAAAGAAATGAAATTATTATTAGCTGAACTACGTAGGTATGCCGCAGAGCAAATTCTGTTGCAATTGGCGTCAATGGAAAACCGTTAATGCGTGTTTACTTCAATCAACTAAACCGCCAGCTCAATCAACCATTACCCAAGGTTATTATGGTATTTGGTGATGAGCCTTATCAGCAACAGCAAGCATTAGATGCGATTCGTCAACATTGCCAGCAGCAAGGTTTTGATGAGCGATTGCGCTTCAATAGTGATGAAGATTTTAGTTGGCAGTTAGTTTTAGACGAAGCCCAGGCTTTATCTTTGTTTGCAAGCAAAAAGCTTATTGAAGTGGAACTAGCCAATGCCAAGCCTGGTAAAGAAGGTGTAAAGTTTTTTAAAGATTGGTGTGCCATTACAGACAATGAACATTTGCTGATTGTTTGGGGCGGGAAGCTGGGTGCTGAGCAGACTAAGACTAAATGGTTTAAAGAGTTAGATAAACATGCGTGGTACATTCCTGTTTATGAAATAGAGCGCTCCAAGCTGCCTGATTGGTTTCGTGGGCAATTTCAGCAGCATCAACTTAATGTGACGCCGCAGGCTGCGGCATTGCTGTGTAATTTATTTGAAGGGAATTTGGCTGGCGCTGCACAAGAAGTTGCACGATTATCGCTTATTTACCCTGAACAACAAATCGATGAGGACAATGTTCGCGCCGCTGTTTCTGATCATTCCCGCTTTACTGTGTTCCAGTTAGCTGAAGATGTATTGGCGGACAATCGTAATAAAGTCGTGCAAATTATAAAGCGACTTCAAGGTGAAGAGCTTGAACCTGTTATTGTCACTTGGATGCTTCAACGAGAAGTAGACAATTTGCTCGAGTTAACTTTAGCTGGCAATCAATTTGATGCTACGTGCAAAAAACTGCGTATTTGGGACAACCGTAAAGGTTTATATCGCAAAGCACTACAACGGCTTAATCTACCTTTACTGGAAAATATTCAGCAAGCGTTGGCTCAGTTTGAAGTGGCGTACAAATCACAAGGGATTGATAATCCATATTTATTTATAGCCCATATATGTGGGTTGTTTTCGGCCAATGCACAATTGCATCGGTTTAATCAGTTGATGATTAATGAAATGGGGGAGGATTAAGTGCAAGTCCGTATCTATTATGGCGGAACCTTTAACCCTATTCACAATGGTCATTTGCAAGCTGCACTAGAAGTGACCGAATTGTTGCAGGCGCAAAAGTTACACTTTATGCCAAACTATATTCCACCACATAAAGCTAACCCAAGTGAGACTCCACAGCAGCGTTTAGCCATGTGTGAGATAGCATGCCAAATAGATGCTAGGTTTGTCGTTGATGATAGAGAGCTAACCCGTCAACAATCTTCATATACCATTGATACACTTAAGGAATTGCGATTGCAGTATGTGGATGACAGTTTGGTTTTTGTTGTTGGCATGGATTCACTTAATAGCTTGGACACGTGGGCTGACTGGCAAAGCTTAACCGACTATGCCCATCTGTTGGTTGTGCCAAGAGGAGGTTGCGAGTTGAGTTTGAATCAAGATATTGCAGCCTATTTAGCTCAAGTTGAAACACAAAGCGCTAATCGTTTGGTCGGTAGAACTCATGGCCACGTTTTTATTGCGAACACCAGTCAGCTTGAAATTTCCTCTAGTCAGATTCGACAGCGCTACCAGCAACAGCAGAATTGCTTGTGTTTACTGCCAGCTGCAGTAAATGAATATATACTTAAACATGAATTATATAAAACAGGAGATAAATCCTTTTGCAACTAGAAGAATTAAAGTCGTTTGTAGTCGACAAAATTGATGATATGAAAGGTCGAGACATTATTGAGCTCGACGTGCGTGAAAAATCTACATTTACACAATTTATGATTGTATGTTCGGGTAACTCTAAGCAGCATGTACGCTCTATTGCAAAACACGTTGCAAATGAAGCCAAGCATTCAGATTTTCGGCCACTTGGCATTGAAGGTGAAGCATTTGGTGAATGGGTGTTAGTTGATTTTGGCGATTTAGTTTTACATGTGATGGTAGAAGAGCAAAGAGACCATTACCAAATCGAAAAACTTTGGGCATGAAAATCCAGTTAATTGCCGTGGGGCAAAAAATGCCTGCTTGGGTTGAGCAAGGTTTTGTTGAATACCAAAGGCGCTTTCCGCGTGATTGTGCGTTTGAATTAGTAGAGATCCCAGCAGGAAAGCGCGGCAAAAACGCTGATATTAAGCGTATATTGGATAAAGAAGGTGAACAAATGCTTGCGGCTGTCGGTAAAGGCAATCGTATTGTCACACTTGAAGTAACAGGTAAAAGCTGGACAACGCCACAACTTGCGCAAAAGCTTGAGGCATGGATGCAAGATGGACGTGATGTAAGTTTATTAGTTGGTGGCCCAGAAGGCTTAGCGCCAGCTTGTATCGCAGCTTCAGAGCAAAAGTGGTCTTTGTCAGCGTTAACTTTGCCGCACCCAATGGTTAGAGTCATAGTTGCCGAAGGTCTGTACCGTGCATGGAGTGTAACTCAAAACCATCCTTACCATAGAGAATAAAACTTTATGTTGAATTGGCGTCGTCGAGTTGCAATTAGAGATCATCTAGCCGAAGCAAACTTGTTTGCTCGACGGGTAATTGTTGCATTGGCTATGGTTGTGGTGTTGGGTACCATATTGGCGCTAAACATGCGCACTTTGCAGGTGGACAAACACCAAGATTATCAAACTCGTGCTGACGGCAATCGAATTAAAGTACTTCCAATAGCTCCAAATAGAGGGCTAATTTACGACAGGTTTGGCCGTATCTTGGCCGAAAATAGCTCGTTCTACAGTTTAGAAATCGTCCCTGAGCAAGTGCAAGACATGCCTGCGTTATTAGCTGCGTTAGCGAAGTTGATCCCATTGGATGCAGACCTCATTGATGACTTTAATAAAAATGTTCGCCAGCAACGGCGCAAGTTTAAACCAGTTATTTTAAAGTCGCGTTTAACTGAAGAGGAAGCTGCGATAATCGCGGTTAATCAGCACAAATTGCATGGCGCGTACATTGAAGCGCGATTAAAACGCCATTACCCTTACGGCGAGTTAACCACTCATGCGATTGGATACGTTGCTAAGATTAACCAAAAAGATGCCAATAATTTAGAAATGGAAGGAAAAAGTGCCAATTATCAAGGGACGGACGATATTGGGAAATTGGGTATCGAGCGCTACTACGAAGAAATTTTGCATGGCCAAGTCGGATATCAAGAAGTTGAAGTGAATAACCGTGGGCGACCAATTCGAACATTGTCTGAGCAACCGCCCACACCTGGGCAAGATTTAGTGCTTAATTTGGATATAGAAATGCAAAAAGTAGCTAAACAAGCTTTGGGTGAGCGCCGCGGTGCCATTGTGGTATTGGATGCTAAAGATAATGGTATTTTATCTATTTATAGTAATCCTAGTTACGATCCGAATTTGTTTGTTCATGGCATCAGCAGTAAAAATTATAAAGCACTGCTTAATAACAGAGATAGACCTCTGATTAACCGTACAACCCAAGGTCGTTATCCACCCGCATCAACCATTAAACCTCATATAGGTTTGTTGGGGCTAGAATCTGGCTTGATTACCACCAAAACGCGCATTTGGGACCCAGGTTATTACCAAATTAAAGACATTGAGCATAAATATCGTGATTGGAAATCATGGGGCCATGGCTGGGTCGATATTTATAAGGCAATTGAAGAATCTTGTGATGTCTATTATTACGACTTAGCTGTGCGATTGGGGATGGATTCTATTTCTTCATTTATGAATCAATTTGGCTTTGGTGAGCTGACCGGGATAGATATCCATGAAGAAACCAGTGCAACTATGCCATCTCGCGAATGGAAGTATGGTCGTTTTCGTCAGCCATGGTACGCCGGGGATACTATTAGTATAGGGATAGGCCAAGGATATTGGACTGCAACGCCACTGCAACTGGCATTAGCAACCAGTATCTTGGCAAATGAAGGTGAACATTTCGAACCCAAACTATTAAAAAGCACTAAAACCCAAACGGGTGAATTGCCCGTGCCAGCCATTGATAGAAAACCAGTAGAAGTTGACTCTGAACGAAATTGGCAAGTAATAAAAACTGCAATGGAAGGCGTGGTTTCCAAACCAACAGGTTCTGGCTTTCGTGCCTATGATGGTGTGACTTATCCTGCAGCGGGAAAAACAGGGACTGCACAGGTGATAAGCATAGCTCAGGACGAAGAGTATGATGAAGATGAAATAGATGAACGCCATCGTGATAATGCATTGTTTGTTGGATTTGCTCCGGTTGATGACCCTAAGGTTGTTGTGGCGGTTATTATCGAAAACGTTGGTGGAGGCGGTAAAAATGCTGCACCAGTCGCTCGAACTATGATGGATTATTATTTTGCCCATTACCCGGAGAGTTTTTAATGAACGCGCAAGTTGGTCAGCAAACTGACATATTCCGCAAGTTACATATTGATGCGCCGCTATTATTGGGTTTATTGGTGCTGATGGTGGCGGGCTTATTTATTATTTATAGCGCATCGGGGCAAGATTCAGCGCTAATTACCAGACAAATTACGCGCTTGAGCATAGCCGTTGGTGTGATGATAGTGGTTGCCCAAATTCCCCCCAATTTTTATTTGCGTTGGGCCCCACCGTTATTTATTGCAGGGTGCTTACTATTAATCGCGGTGTTGCTATTTGGCTCAATGGGAAAAGGTGCGCAGCGTTGGTTAGATATTGGGGTAACCAAAATTCAGCCATCGGAAATGATGAAGCTGGCTGTGCCTATTATGATTGCTTGGTTTATTGCGCGTAAACCCTTGCCACCAACCATTGGCCATTCAGTTGCTGGATTTGCGCTTATTATGTTTCCAACCATGTTAATTGCCAAACAACCTGATTTGGGGACGTCTTTACTGATTGCTTCTTCGGGCCTCTTTGTACTATTTTTAGCAGGGTTGAGTTGGCGCGTTATCGGTGGCTTCACCATAGCCGGGTTAATTACTGCGCCGATTTTGTGGTATTTCTATATGCGTGATTATCAAAAGCAACGGGTGCTGACTTTCTTGGATCCAGAAACCGATCCATTAGGGGCGGGCTATCATATCATTCAATCTAAAATAGCAATCGGCTCAGGTGGGATGTGGGGTAAAGGTTGGTTAAAAGGCACGCAATCTCAGTTAGAGTTTCTACCAGAGCGACACACTGACTTTATCTTTGCTGTTTTTGCCGAAGAATTTGGCTGGGTCGGGGTCTTGTTATTATTAGCAATTTATTTTTATATTATTGCTAGAGGCATGATAATCGCCATTCGAGCGCCAGATGCTTTTACTAAACTACTAGCCGGCAGTATTACGCTAACCTTTTTTGTTTACGTATTTGTTAATATTGGCATGGTCTCAGGGATACTACCTGTTGTTGGTGTGCCATTACCTTTGGTTAGTTATGGTGGTACCTCTATGGTGACCATAATGGCAGGTTTTGGCATTATCATGGCAATTGGTACCCACAGACGTTTCTTACGAGATAATTAATGATGAAAACTTTGGTCGCAAACATAGGTTGGATTCGTTTTATTGGCTGCACACTGCTACTGCTAAGCGGATGCCAAGCCACTCAACAATCAGATAGCCGTTACACAATAAAACAAGATACCGCACCGACCCGAGTGCCGTTAGCACACGAAACTATAGATCCAACACCTATTTATGAGCAGCCTAGTCGAGGTGGTAATAAAAACTATACTGTTTGGGGTAAAGACTACCAAGTTTTACCAACAGCTGAAGGTTTTATCGAAACGGGGATTGCGTCATGGTATGGGAAAAAGTTTCATGGTCACCTAACTTCTAACGGTGAAGTGTATGATATGTACTCTATGAGTGCCGCGCATAAAAATTTACCTTTACCGACTTATGTGCGGGTGACTAATTTAGACAATGGCCGCAAAGCTGTGGTCAGGGTAAACGATCGAGGTCCGTTTCACCCAGGAAGAATTATTGATTTGTCTTATGCAGCTGCTTATAAATTGGGAGTAACGCAAACAGGCACAGCTAAAGTAAAAATAGAAGCATTGCACTCAGCACCTGGTTATTACATTCAAGTGGAAAAAGGTCAGCTGAAAAACACTTTAGAAGAAAAATCGACGGCAATCGCGGCTTTATTTCAGTTACCAACAAAAATTGTTGAAAACAGTGGAACTTTTCACCTAATAGCAGGGCCAATGGAAGAGCAGGCACAAGCGCAGCAGTTGGTTGCCGATTTAATTCGTAGCGGTTATGTGAATGCGCAAGAGTTCACCAATATCAGACCTGTACATGAGCTACCAGAACAAAGTCAATAAAATTGACCCTGTTATTTGTGAGTAGCTTGGGTATAATCAAGGCGCGCTAATTAGGCTTGTACCTTAATTATTTCAAACCAAAATCCAGAAATTACCAAAATTAACCATGAAAAAAATTATCAAACGTACGATTGGCATCCTCAGTATAGGGGTTAGTTTGGTGGCATTTAATGCTTCAGCTATTTTACCTAGCCCTCCAAAAGTAAACGCCAAAGGCCATATCCTAATTGATTACCACACAGGTTATGTTATCTCGAGTGACAATGCTGATATGCAGCTTGCGCCAGCATCACTCACGAAAATGATGACAAGTTATGTGATTGGTTTAGAGCTTAAAAATGGCAATATAAAAAATTCTGACTTGGTGACTATCAGCGAAAAAGCTTGGGCAAAAAACTTCCCTGAGTCATCAAAAATGTTTATTGAAGTGGGTAAACAGGTATCAGTAGAAGATTTAAATCGCGGTATTATCATTCAGTCAGGTAACGATGCTTGTGTGGCAATGGCAGAACACATTGCGGGTACTGAAGGTGCATTTGTTAGTTTAATGAATGCGCATGCTGAAAAACTCGGCATGACGGCCAGCTATTTTGAAAATAGTCACGGTTTAACTGCTCCTAACCACTTTACTTCACCTCGAGACATGGCAACTTTAGCTAAAGCGTTAATTCGTGACACGCCAGATGAATATGCCTTGTATGCGGAAAAATCTTTTACCTTTAATGGTATCAAGCAATACAACCGCAATACCTTGTTATGGGATAAAAGTTTAGATGTAGATGGGATTAAAACGGGTCATACCCAAGAGGCAGGTTATAGTTTAGTCACTTCTGCAACTAAAGGTGACATGCGGTTAATTTCGGTAGTAATGGGCGCAGATTCAGAGCGAGCTCGTAAAGACGAAAATAAAAAGTTATTAAATTATGGCTTTAGATTTTTTGAAACCATTACACCGTATGATGCTGGCACCAAATTTGCCGACCAACCAATTTGGATGGGTGACAAAGACACAGTTCGACTAGGCATTACCCAAAGCACACAAATTACCATTCCAAGAGGGCAGCGCAAAAATTTGAAAACCAATATTCAATTGGATCAAGAGCTGGTTGCGCCCGTTAAGAAAGGTACAGTGGTTGGAAAATTATTTTTACAACTTGATGGTGAAGACTTAGCCGAATATCCGTTAGTGGCATTAGAAAGCATTAACGAAGGTGGTTTGATGTCACGAGCTGTTGACTATTTAAAAATGCAGTTCAAGTAACAATTTCTAGCTGCTGTTTTTCCTGATAGCTGCGTTAAATTTGTTTGTTCGTTTTTTCCTTATAACGGCGTTAAAATAACCATAAAAAGCACAGTGAATAGTTTCACTGTGCTTTTTTGTTTTTAGCTAACCCCTCGAATACGGTATACTATCGGGTATTCTTGTCAGAACCCTCAAAAAGCGATATAGGTTGAGATGAAAACTAAGTTTGACGAATATCTAGAATTTCCTTGCCAGTTCCCTTTTAAAGTTTTAGGTACCAATGATGATAAACTCATCGAAAAAGTGGTTGCTGTCGTGCAAAAACACGCTGCTGGGGATTATCGTCCAACCAGCAAACCCAGTGCTAAAGGCAATTATCAGTCAGTTACCATTACAGTAACAGCACAAAGTAAGCAACATTTGGAAACTTTGTACAAAGATTTGGCTGATATAGATACAGTTAGAATGGTGATGTAATTGACAACAGCAAAGTCTCCACTAGCGTCAAACATCATAATCAGAGAGCTCGGTGAGTGCGACTATTTGCCTATTTGGCAGAAAATGCAAGCTTTTACCCAAACCAGAGAATCAGAGCAAACTGACGAAATTTGGTGGGTAGAGCATCCAGCGGTATTTACTCAAGGGCAAGCAGGAAAAGAAGAACACTTGCTAATGCCTGGTGATATTCCTGTCGTCAAGGTTGACCGAGGTGGTCAGGTGACTTATCACGGCCCAGGGCAATTGGTTGGATATACGTTAATTGATATTAAGCGCAAAGGTATTGGTGTGCGCACGCTCGTCAGTGCAATAGAACAAAGTATTGTTGATCTACTGCAAAGTTATGCTATCGAAGCTTATGCTAAAAAGGATGCGCCAGGTGTATATGTCAATGAACAAAAAATAGCATCTCTTGGTTTACGTATTCGCCGTGGTTGTTCGTTTCACGGTTTAGCGTTGAATGTTGCGATGGACCTTGCACCTTTCCAGCGAATCAATCCTTGTGGCTATCAAGGTTTACAAATGACACAAACTTCAGAACTCGGTGGGCCGCAGCATATTGCTGAGGCTAAACAAGCATTAACCAAACAGCTTGTGAAGCATCTTGAGTACACGAATGTAGTTGAAAAAATAGGGTTTGAAAATGAATAAACCAGTACGTCCAGTGGCTGGCGAAAAGCTACGTGATGAAGACAAAATGCGTTTGATCCCGGTTAAAGTACTGCCGACCGAAAAATCGGAAATGTTGCGCAAACCAGAATGGATCAAAATTAAATTGCCTCCCAGCAGTGAAAAAATTGAGCATATTAAACAAACTATGCGCAAAAACAATCTGCACTCGGTTTGTGAAGAAGCATCGTGCCCTAACTTGGCAGAATGTTTTAACCATGGCACAGCTACATTTATGATTTTAGGCGATATTTGTACTCGCCGTTGTCCATTTTGCGATGTTGCTCATGGCCGTCCACTTAAACCTGATGCCAATGAACCTGAGAAATTGGGTAAAACGATCGCCGAAATGAAACTTAAGTATGTGGTTATCACCTCGGTTGACCGAGATGACTTACGCGATGGTGGCGCACAACACTTTGTCGATTGTATTGATGCCATTCGCAAATATAGCCCTGAGATTAAGATAGAGGTGTTAGTCCCTGACTTTCGAGGCCGAATGGATGTCGCATTAAAAATACTTAACACTAGCCCACCAGATGTATTTAATCACAACTTAGAAACGGCTCCACGTTTGTATAAAATGGCTCGACCTGGTGCCGACTATAAGTGGTCGTTAGAGTTGCTGCGCCGTTTTAAAGAAGATAACCCAGATGTTGCGACTAAGTCTGGTTTGATGATGGGGATGGGTGAAACCAATGAAGAGATTGTGGAAGTATTAAAAGACTTGCGTGAGCACAATGTAGATATGCTTACCTTGGGTCAATACCTGCAACCTTCTCGCCACCATTTACCAGTTAAGCGTTACGTCCATCCCAAAGAGTTTGATGAGCTTGACGGTATCGCTAAAGACCTAGGTTTTAGTCACGCAGCTTGTGGCCCTATGGTGCGTTCAAGTTACCATGCTGATAAACAAGCCGCAGGTGAAGAAGTTAAATAGTCAAATTCATTGACTATTTAACTTAGTTTCACAAATCGTAAATTGGCGTCTACACTCAAACTAGCTAAAAATTAGAAAGAGAGTGTGGATGCTGTTATCGCTGAAAAACGCTATTTCAACTCACCTTAACAGGCCTTGCTTAGTTGCTGCGAGTCAGTTGCTTTTTGCTTGTGCATTTATACCTTGCCCAACTTTCGCTAACAGTAAAATTGAAACTATTGAGGTGGTTTCACAGCATAAAAAAGAAAACCTACAGTCAACGCCACTGTCAGTATCCGCGTTAGGTAAATTGCAACTTGAACGCAATGAATTGCATAGTTTAACTGATATTGAAACTCATGTGCCGGGGTTGTCGCTTGGCTCTATCAACCTGATTCAGCCGCAAATTTACATTAGAGGCATTGGCTCAAATGATGATTCCGCTGCAGGCGATAGTTCTGTTGCTGTGTTTGTTGATCAGGTTTACCTTAACCGAATGTCGAGCGTGTATGTCAACAGCTTTGATTTGCAAAGCATAGAGGTGCTTAGAGGGCCCCAGGGTACCTTATATGGTAAAAATGGCGTAGGTGGGGTGATACACTTTATCCGTAATAAACCTAGCTTGCAGGATGAACTTAAAGTTCGAGTCGGTGCTGGTAACTTTGGCCAAAAAAATTTAGATTTCGTCATAAATAAACAACTCACTGAGCAAGTGGCAACAAGGGTGTCGTTTGGTAAAAAGCAGCGAGATGGCTATGTTAACAACCCTGCTGCAAATGCAATGTTCTCAAACGAGGCGCAAACATCGATGCATGCTCAATTGGCGCTTTATCTGGGTGCAAACCATATAAACTTGGCTGTTGAGCATACCGAGGTAGAGCAAAACGCAATCGGACATACAGTAACCGGCGGTGGTTTAGGCCAAGTCATTTCATTGACACAACCAAAGGTGTTCAACAGCTTTTATCAGACCCTTTCTGCAGATGAAGGTCGAGCCAACAATCAAATATCCGGTATGCAAGTCACATGGCAGCATCAACAGGATAACTTCGAGCTGCAATCAATTAGTGCGTTCAAGCGCTCTAACAGTGATTTGTTGGAGCCACTCACTGGAGCGGATATCGAATATAGCGACTTTTTTGCCGCAACAATTTTAATTGATGAAGAAGCTGAGCAATTAAGCCAAGAGTTTCGCCTGCTCAGCCCTCAATCAACTGAGAGCAAATTTAATTGGCTAGCAGGTGTGTATTGGATGGATAGCCAAGCTCGCCGACAGGAATATTATGGTTTCGATTTGGGGAGCATGATGCTTTCGACACCTGACAGGCCTGTTCCAGCTGGAACGGTCGTTTCGACAGCGTCGAATAATATTCAAGACTCGGATAACCTCACTTATGCAGCTTATTTCAATCTAGATTATGCGTTCAATTCAATTCATACATTGTCTATTGGCTATCGCTTGGGTTATGAGCAGAAAAAAGTCGAACAAATGGCTGATCAAGTTGATGGTTTGATTATCCATCAGGCTTATCAAACTGACAGTCAGCGCAGTTTTAATGCGGACACGTTGCAGCTGATGTTAGCCAATCGGTGGTTGCCAAATGTATATACTTATATGCGCTACGCCCAAGGATACAAAAGTGGCGGTTTCCAAGGCGTCGCGCCAACCAAAGCGGATGCGGAAAAAGGTTTTGCGCCTGAATATGCCGATAACTATGAAATTGGCGTTAAATCAGATTGGTGGCGCAATCAATTACGACTGAACGCTGCTGTTTTTTATACAGACTATCAAAACTTACAAGTTTTGTTGCAGCGACAATCCCAAGCCCCAGTCAGTCCAATCTCGGTGGAAAATGCAGCTGCGGCCTCAAGCAAAGGCATAGAGTTGGAGTGGGTGCTTGCCCCGAAAATTCTGCCTAACTGGAATTTAAGTGGGCACTTAGCTCTGTTGAATGCTCGGTATGAGGATTTTAAAGGCAATACCCAAGTGAACGGCAACAAACTTAGAAATGCACCTAAAACCTCTTATGCATTGAATTTGAGTTATTACCCGAATTGGTTTTCTAAATATCAGCTAGAATGGCATGCAAGTTATCGCTATAAAGGCACAACTTATCAAGAACCTGAAAACTTATCCGCCTCGTCTATACCTGGGTATCATTTACTGAGTAGTAAATTCCGCTTTAAACCAACAAGCGATAATTGGCTAATTGATCTGTGGGTGGAGAACTTAACGGATGAAAAATATTATATACATAAATTTGCTTCGCCAACTTCAACAGGCACATTAGCCGTCATTTCTACACCAGCAAGACCACGCAACTGGGGGGTGAAATTAACTTACCAGTGGTAAATATTAACCATCTTGTTCATAGTTTAAGCAAACAAACCGAAAAAATGACTATTTCGCAAAAAATAGAATAAATTGGTTGACTTACCCCCTCAAAATCCGTTTAATACACGCCCGCAGCAGCTTGAAGCTTAAGATGCTGATTAGATAAGTGCCCAGATAGCTCAGTCGGTAGAGCAGGGGATTGAAAATCCCCGTGTCGGTGGTTCGATTCCGCCTCTGGGCACCACTTATCTGCAAAGTTTTTAAATGTGCCGACTTAGCTCAGTTGGTAGAGCAACTGACTTGTAATCAGTAGGTCGCCAGTTCGATTCCGGCAGTCGGCACCATTTAAAACTTAGTTAAGCCCAGATAGCTCAGTCGGTAGAGCAGGGGATTGAAAATCCCCGTGTCGGTGGTTCGATTCCGCCTCTGGGCACCATTTTTTCTCCCTTATCACTCTAATTTTCAAGATAAAATTTACAAAGCAACCTAGCTGATCTTCACTGATATTTCTTACGTATAACCTTAAATTTTCGCCCGTTGTTTTGGCACTTTCTATTTGAACACCTAGACTTAAAGCTAGCCGGTACAGCTACATTCTCCAACAAAATTTGAGGTGACCATGCAATATCCTTGGATTACAAAATCAAACCGTATCTTTATTGGTGTATTGATTGGACAATTTCTCCTATCTTATATAGTCGCTTTTTACACTTCTACTTGGCTAGAAGCTACATTTATTGGGCTAGCTATTATTGCCCTACCGCTATTCTTAATTTTTAGCCAACCATTTGCTGCTGTTACTCGGCACTGTGTTGCAATTGCGATACAACTGTTTGCTGCACTACATATTCATCAAGCTCAGGGCTTGATTGAAATAC
The DNA here is from genome assembly GCF_000568405.1 of Catenovulum agarivorans DS-2. Classification (GTDB taxonomy): domain Bacteria; phylum Pseudomonadota; class Gammaproteobacteria; order Enterobacterales; family Alteromonadaceae; genus Catenovulum; species Catenovulum agarivorans_A. Next base: position 3,204 of record NZ_ARZY01000049.1, on the reverse strand, counting down.
ATTTTGAGATATTTGTTTTGTTGGCGTTTTTAAGTTTCTATCGTGATTGGAGAGTTATTCTATCGAGTGTACTCGTCGTAGCCATTCATCACATAAGCTTTTTTATCTTGCAAAGTCAGGGGGTGGGTGTATTTATTTTTGAGCCATCTCATGTCTATTTTTATATTTTGGTTATCCATGCATTGTTTGCAATTACCGAAGCTGCTCTGCTCATGTTTGTCGCTAAAGTGAGTTACGCAGAAGCCAAAGCGAGTTTGCAAATGACAGAGACAATTAAAAAGATTCTGCAAACACAAGGCTCATTTAATTTGTCGGTTGAGTTGGATAGCCACAACAAGCAATTAAAAGGCTTTAACCAGCTGATATCTTCATTCCAACAATTTATCTCAAGTGTTAGTGCAGTAAACAAAGATGTCACAACATTGTCAAAGCAGGTGGCAGAGGTCTCGCGAAATGTTGAGCAAGCAACGGCTAATACCAACGAGCAAGTTAACATGATAGCAACCGCAACCGAAGAGATGACAGTGGCCAATTCGGATGTTGCTGAACGAGCTGCAGATATGAACTCTTTTAGTCAAACCGCGTTAGCCAAAGCAAATGCAGCTAACAAAGTGATCACTAGTGGTAGTAATGAAATGGCTGGATTAAGAGAGCAATTAACTAACGCTGCTGAAACCATTGATTCTTTAGCGTCGAAGTGTGGCCAAATAAATGAGGTGATGGAAGCTATCCGCACTATCTCAGAGCAAACCAATTTATTGGCGTTAAACGCGGCAATAGAAAGCGCACGAGCCGGAGAGCACGGCAGAGGTTTTGCCGTTGTCGCAGATGAAGTTCGCCAATTGGCGATGAGTACGCGCGAAAATACCGAACAAATCAGCGGCATTATTACAACGCTAATTACCGATGCCCAACAATCTGTCGAACAAATGAATGAGTGTAAAGAACGAGCGTCATCAGCTGATAATATTTCGTTTAATGCTAAATCCGAAATCGAACAGGTAGTTAAAGATATTGCAAACATATCAGAGAACATTGCTTACGTAGCAACCGCAATAGAACAACAAAGCACCGCTTCGCAAAGCATTTCACGCTCCACTCAAGCGTTATCTTCTACTTCTGAAGAGTTGAAAAATTATAGCGATACCGCGGGTGAAACCTTTGCGTTGTTACATAAAAACATTGAAGAGCTTGACCAACAAATTGCGCGTTTTAAAGTTTAAGCCTGTACATATATTTGTGTTTGTTTGGGCGAGTGTACTTCTTGCTTGCATTGTGTACTTGTCTAATTTACGTATGGGCCTTTTCGACCCGAATAACCAATTAACTCTGCTTGCGGCTCAATCTGATTTTGAGGACAGGTTTGTCATGCATTTAACACAGCATGGTATTAATACGCAGCAATCTGTTGTGCATTTTTATACTCAAAATCAATGTTATTGTCAGTCAGTTGCCGACCTGCACATTGATTCTGTGGTCGAATTAGCGCAAGTGCAGGGATACGATAATATTCAGGTGGAATTAGACCAGTCCACTAACATCGCGACGTTTATTCCGTCGACACCTGCTGTTGCTGTTTTCAATCAACAAGGCCGTTTAGTTTATTTTGGGCCTTATGCGACCGGGTTATTTTGTGCTCCACAACAGGGGATTGTCGAAGACTACATTGGTCCAACAACCGAATACTTCGGACCAACTATTATTACCGATGCCCAAGGGTGTTATTGCTATGATACGCCACCTTTTGCTTGGTAAACCAAGTTTCTGATTTAGATTCTAGATCAAGTCGCTCATTTCCGTTATTTGCTCATCTTCAATCGCTATGTCTTGTACACATACCAAACAAGCTGCAGGAAATTGTTTAACTGTAGATGAATATCTAGAGTACTTTTAGGCTCTATGTCTATGATGAGGTAGAATACTCCTGTGCTGGATCCCCATAGCTCTAAAACAATGCGAAATATGAAAAAATGTCTGTAAAAAACGAAGATTTAAATGAAGTGAATACTGCGGCTAACCCCAATAAAATTACTGTCTCTAAAGGCTCTAAAGTCGATCACACCTTCAGCATTGCCCCCATGCTGGACTGGACCGATCGCCATTGTCGCTATTTTTATCGTGTTATGTCTCAACATGCTGTTTTATACACTGAAATGGTTACCACAGGCGCGATTTTATTCGGTAAAGGTGATTACCTAAAGTTCGATAAGGCTGAGCACCCTGTTGTATTGCAGCTTGGTGGCAGTGATGCCTCTGACATGACTAAATCTGCGATTAAGGCACAAGAATATGGTTATGATGAAATAAACATTAATGTAGGCTGTCCGTCAGATCGAGTGCAAAATGGTATGTTTGGTGCGTGTTTAATGGCTAAACCAGAATTGGTCGCGGATTGTGTTAAAGCTATGCAGGCTAAAGTGGATATTCCCGTGACAGTTAAAACCCGTATTGGCATTGATGACAGTGATGATTACGCTTTTTTACAAAGCTTTGTAGAGCAGGTAGCTGATGCGGGTTGTGAACATTTTATTGTGCATGCACGTAAAGCTTGGTTGCAAGGTTTAAGCCCAAAACAAAACCGTGAAGTACCGCCGTTAAATTACCCCAGAGTGTATCAACTTAAGCAGGAATTTCCTGAGCTACAAATTAGCATTAATGGTGGTATTGAAACTTTTGAGCATGTGGATGAACATTTACAGCATATTGACGGTGTAATGTTGGGTCGTGCGGTTTATCAAAACCCTTATATGTTAGCTGAACTGGACGCTAAGCTGTTTTCTTGTGCTCAACCTATACTTTCGCGTCGTCAAGTAGTGGAAGCTATGTATCCCTATATAGAGCGCGAAACAGCGGTTTCAGATACTGGTTATCAAACAACCGCTTGGCATATTGCACGGCATATGTTGGGATTGTTTAATGGTCAACCAAATGCGCGTATGTGGCGACGTTATTTAAGTGAAAACGCGCGTAAGTATCCGCATGGTATTGAAGTGTTTGAACGCGCCTTTGCTGCTATGGAAGGGTAACATGTAGCAGCGCAACAATTAGGTAAAGAAAATTGGTATCAAAATTATCAGGTAGAGGTTTGTGAAATTTTGCGTAGCTATAAAGGTTAGCATTTTTGACTAACAGGTTTTGAAACACTATCGCCAATAAACAAAAAACCCAGCGCCAGCTTAATGCCAGTCAGTTAACAACGGACTG
>NZ_ARZY01000048.1 GCF_000568405.1 Catenovulum agarivorans DS-2 | reverse complement strand
AAATTGCACTCGAAAGGTCAACAGGCCCTAGTCTGTTAACCCTCTAACCGCAGTAAATATGTCTGCAAACGAAGGCGCTTTTTGAATTGAAATATTCAGCCTAAGTTTGCGGGCAATATCGCTGGCCGATACTAAACCCCGAATATGTTGTTGCTGGTGATCAACCACTAAACAGTGCTGTACGCCATTTTTCTGCAATGTATTGACGACATCACCAATACAAGACGACACTATGTCTGAATACTCTAGTGCGTGTAATGAATCGCGTGGCCGCATTAAATCTGCAACGGACACTTCATGTTGTTGAAAGCCATTTACCACCATACTGACAACACTTTGTTTGCAGATATCGTCGTAGCTAATTAGGCCGATTAATTCTTTGTTTTGATCAACAACAAGTTTCATTTTTACATGTGAGCGGATCATCTCTTGCTCGGCTGCAAGTGCTGACGTTTGGCTATCTATCATTAACGGTTTGTGTTTTTTAAAATCGGTAAATATTTCGAGTGCAGCAGATCTTAGGTTTATTTCTTTAAACTCTTCAGGCTGTACAAGGTGGTCATGGCTATCAACTGGATACAAAGAAAGATTTTTCATCGCTTATCCCAACTATTTTTATTGGACCCATTATTAAATGCAGTCCGCTTTTGTTAGTTTTGACCAATAGTCGTAAAAATATTTTGAGAGCGTGAAAGTATATTGTCAGTTAGGCGGTTATAGTTATCTAGAGTTCAGGTTAGTTAATAACGATAAGCGTTTTTTTATTTAGAATTCAACTTTATATTTTAAGGAGTGTATACAATGAAATTTAGACTATGGTTTTCGGTTGTGATGTTGATGTGGTTGTCTGGCTGTTCAGTCGCTGATATTGATGATAGGTATCTGTCTAAAGACGCATACAATGGTGTTGAAGCGTTTAATCTTAATACAGGTGACAATATTGCATCGGTCGCACTAAAAGATGGCCAAGGTGAGCAATTTAATTTGCGTAATTTAGCCAACAAACAAAATTTACTTTTGGTGATCTACCGTGGTGAGTGGTGCCCATTTTGTGTTAATCAGCTCGAATCTTTTGAAGCTGTGTTACCTGAGTTGAAAAATCACAATACACGCCTAGTCGCAATTAGCCCAGATGATGAAGCAACAACCAAAAACACGCAGAAGCAATTTGGCCAAGGGTATTTGTTTTTAACCGATCCTGAATTGAAATTTATTGATAGTTTAGGTTTGAAAAAAGATCAAACCACACCACACCCAGCAACCATTTTAGTGAAAAAAGGTGGTGAAGTGGTGTGGTTTTATGTGGATAAAGACTATAAAACTCGCCCTACTGGCGAACAAATTCGCACAGTTTTGCAGAAGTTTTTGTAACTTCATTAGCATCAATCGCTGTGTATTTTATTGGAATAGTGGCTTTGCGTAAACATTTGGATCAAGGTGCTAGTGATGCTGTGTCTGGCAATTATAGTGGCATGGATATAGACAACATGATGGAGTTGTTGAAGCGAAAAATTGACGGTACTGAAGGTTAAAATATCCACAAGGTCAACATCTTGTTTTTTATTCCATTGAAAAAGAACATATTTTGATAATAGGTGTGCTACATAAAAGAATGGATTACTTAGCACACCTGTAAGAATATTTTAGCAACAATCACCCAAACAAAAGCCGCCATCTACTCGAATAGCCGCATTACGCATACCGCTAGATGCATTTGATGCCAAATAATCAATGGCGGTAATCATATCTTGTGGTTGTAAAATTCTACCCATAGGCGTACCAGCCATATTGCTAGATAACTCGCCAATTTGCTCGTCTGTCATACCAGCTTTGGCTTGAATTTCAGTTAAGGTGACGCCTGGACGCAAATGGTTTATACGCACTCCTTGTGCAGCTAACTCTAAATTAATTGAGCCTGTTAAACCTTCAAACGCGGCTTTACTGGCGGAATAAACTGAAGCTGTCGGCCAAGCTTTTTCAACAGCTACGCTAGAGACATACACTACGCTGCACGGGTTAGCCAATACTGGGATAAAACTTTGCAACACACTTCCCCTGTTTTTCTAACCAATAAAAGGTGTTGCCGACAATCACAATAGAGCCTGATACCACAGCACTAATGGGTACAGCTATCACGGCGGCAAATACCATACCTGTAACTTGGTTTACACATTCGTTGTTAGAACAGTTACTAATAGGGCCGTAAACTTTTACTTCCTGTGTCGTTAGTGTGTATGTCCGACTGACCACTTGGCAGTCTTTATCGTAGTATTCAATTTTTTCTGGTACAACGACACATGCTGCTAATACTAGTGGTGCGCAGGCCACCAACAAATTCTTCCAATGCTTAGTTAATTTCACTTGTGTTTTCCTTTCAAAGTGACTTTTAGTCCACCCAAATGCGCTTCATCTAACGTCAAATCTAAGTTATGCCACTTGGCGATACGTGCCACTATAGCTAAACCCATACCATATCCTTGCGAGTTTGGTTGGCGGTAAAAAGGCAGTAAAACTTTATCTCGAATATCTGCCGCTATGCCGTCGCCATCATCACTAATGCTTAGCACCCAAGTTTGTTTAAGTTGTTTGAATTGAATATCAATTTGCTGTTTGCCATAGCGGCAGGCATTGGTGATTAAGTTATTCAGCAACATATTAAAATAGTTAGCATCAACTTGAATATTCGCATGTTCATCAATTGCTAGTTGAATATGTTTGTCTGGGTGTAATTGCATTGCCGTATCAGCTAACTGACTGATTTGTTGCCTTACCGCATATGCTTGTGGTTTTAACGCCACTTGTTGTTGTTCCAAACGGGCAAACTGCAATAGGGTTTCCACTAGATTAGACATTTCATCTAAGTCTCGGCTGAGGCGATTAATATGTTGCAATGCGTCGGCATCGTCTTCAAATTTTTCTTCTAGCCAATCTATCCCAAAGCGCAAGCGTGCTATGGGGGTACGTAAGTCATGCGACACAGCGCGGCTAAGCAATTTATTATCTTCTAACAAGGTTTGAATGCGCTGTGCCATTTGGTTATAACCCACTTCAATTTGTTTAATGTAGCTAAAGTGGCTATTAGGTATGCGCTGGTTCAGTTCACCTCCACCGAACTTATTTAACGCGGCTTGAATAATAAATAAGCGCCGAATCAATGGCGCAGACCACAACATAACTAACAAGGCGATACCTGCATAAAAAGCTAGGGTAAACCATAGTCTGTAGTCTTTTTGCGGTCGTGGCACTGCATCATCTATTGGCAGTGGATAACTTAAACTCATTATCTGCTGTGAATTATTTTTGTCTAACCAGTGCAAAGACATTTGTTGGCTAGATTGCAAAAACAATGGTTCACCTGTTTGAATATGCTTGGTGAGCTCTGCAGGCAAAAAAAACTCAGATAAGTTACTCGATGTGAAAGTTAGCGGTGCTTGTATTTGACTATCAGGTTTTAACTGTTTAGCTAATGCAAATAAAAAGCTTTGATGTTGATTTATTTGAATAGCTTGATGCTGCTGTTGTTGTATTTTTAGGTAGCTATAGTCAAGCAAATAACCCAAACCAATAGCGGCACACAAGGTCACACTAATTAAAGATAAAGTAAAAATACGCATGTTTGTTCGGCCTAATTAAACCTTGTGCCATGCTTCTTGATTAAATAAATAACCCTTAGCACGAATGGTTTTTATCTTTTCAGATGGTTGGGCTGTGTCGCCTAACTTTTTACGTAAACGTGAAATACTGATGTCGATAGAGCGATCAAAACCGTCATATTCCAGTCCTCGCAAGGCTTTTAACAATGTTTCCCGTGAAACAATTTGACCTGCTTGGCTGGCAAGTAACCATAATAGATCAAATTCGTTAGCGGTTAGATCTATCTTATTTTGCTTTAGTTTTACTTCGCGACTAACTTTTTCAATCACCAATTGACCAAATTGTAACTGTTCTGTGTTGGTTGGTTTTTCACGACGCAACAAGGCTTGAATATGCGCGAGCAGAACCCTTGGGCGCACGGGTTTATGCATAAAGTCGCTAACACCTAACTCAAGCCCTTTTATTTCATCGTTATCTTCGCTGCTGGCGGTTAACATTAAGATTGGGGTCGGATGTTGGCCGCGTATATGCTGACAGACTTCAAATCCGCTGAGTTTGGGCAAGTTCAGGTCTAAAATAACTAGGTCGATTGCATGTTGATTAAATAGTTGGATGGCTTGTTCGCCATCCTCCGCATGTAAAATATTAAACTTGTGGCTAATTAAGTAGTCGCTAATCCATTGTGCTAACGAATCATCGTCTTCAACCAATAAGATATTGAGGTTTTCAGTTAAAACAGTCGCCATGTCGAACGCCTTTGTTGCGATTGGTTATACACCCATGCAATTTCAAATCTAAGTTGCATAACAGTCTGTAAAGACTTCATATCTTTAATACTAAATACAACATCTTCAGCACTTTGCACATCGTATTTGTATACGCCTTGTTGCTGACTATTTTGCTGCCAACAGGTTAACGCTTCGGTTGACGAGCTAATAAACAAGCAATACGAACCGATAGAGTTTAGTTGCCAGCTAATATCAACAAGCTGATAGCATGTTTGTCCTTGGTGCAGTGCCACGCAGCGAGCGGGGGTGGCTTGCATTGTGTGTTCTAGTGGCTGTGCTATCGAACTAGGCGTGCTAGCTAAGCAAACAACAAATAATGCACTGGCTAAGTTTATTTTAAACAAGTCCTTGTTCCTTAAAATACATAGCTAACGGAAGATGAAAAAATATGTGCTTCATCATGAATTAACAAAGGGCTATCGGTAATGCCTGACATAAACTTGGTATATCGGTACAAGCCGCGCCACACCCAGTTTTCTCTAATTGGGTAAGTTAAACCAAATTCCGCATTGGCAACAAAACCTGCTTTTGCGCCTGAGTACTCGGGTACTTGCTCGCTTGCTTCTTCGGGTTTTACGTTAAAATAATATTCGCCTGCGTGTCGGCTATGATATGCCACCCCTGCCAATAGGTGTAGATTGAGATTACGTTTTTGCCAGTTTTTACCAACATAAGTTGAAATTGTATTGCCGTCGTGCGTATCACTAATATCTTGTAATGCGCGTACTTCTATCATGTATTCAGGGTGGGAATAGTTTGCTCGCAAACCTAAACTAAAGTCAGCTTCACGTGGTTGTAAACTTGAGTTTTTCCATGTTTCGTTATCGTCATCATCACCCATATCAAAATGCACAGGTGCGCCGATAATATCCACAGACCAATTCGACTCGCTGATTAGGTTGTAACCCATATTAAAGCCGTTGATACCTTCGGCATATGCTTCAATAAAAAAGCCTTTGTATTGATAACGACCGTTAATATTTAAATAAAATTCAGTCGCAAAGCCGGCATCTTGGCTAATGTTTTCTTCTGGATAACCCCAAAGTGGGCTTTTAAAATAGGCAAGACCTAAACCAAGATCTAAAAAACCACCATTTTGATCGGCAGGGATAGATGCGCCACCACGCACGGAATGGCTAATGTCTTCGGCTAGTGCACCTGAGCTACACAGCATAGCAGACGATAAGAATAGGCAGGTGGATAATTTGCGCAAATGTTTCATGTGTTAATTTCCTCATTTCAGATGATTCAATTGTGCGTCACCCGTTCCATTTTTTGTGTATCTGAGTGTAACAGAATAGCCTGTTGCAACAAGCAGTTACAAACTGATACATAACCGAAAGCTTTAGTTACAGTTTACAAGGAACTTTTGGTTAAGCTAATAGCAAGTTAATTGTTACCAGTTCAAATAAAACGGAATCTTTAAATGTTCAATTTTAAATTCAATCCAATTCAGCAAGTGTTGTTTGTCAGTGGTGTGCTGTTTAATAGTTTTGTTATTGCAGCAGACAATGCAGAAACTGAAACTACTGAAACGGCAAGTGAAAAAGCACAACCAACCGAAGAAATACAAGTAGTCGGTAGCCGCCGCGCCTACTATACCCAAATAACTGAAAATGCTGAAAAGCTCACTAGTATGCCAGGCTCAATGGGCGATCCAATAGCGGCTATTTCCGCGTTGCCTGGGGTGATTATTCCAGCATCGGGTGGAGAGCCTGCGGTACGTGGTTCATCCCCAGCTGACAATAGATATTACATCGACGGTATGCCCGCAGGTTATATCTTCCACGAATTTAATACCTCGATATTTGATGCACAAACCATCCAAGACTTTCAACTATATTCAGCGGGTTTTGGCGCGGAATATCAAGGCGCGACAGGGGCTGTGTTTGACGTACGTTTGCGCGACCCTAAAAAGCAGGATATTGCTGTAACCTTGGATGCATCTTTATTACGCGCGGGTGTATTTATTGAAGGACAAGCAACAGAAAACTCCGCTTTTTATTTATCTGCGCGCAAAGGTTTGATCCAATATTTTATGCCAGAGCAAGATGAAGCCGACGAAGATGGCATACGGGTGATAGACCCACCACAAGACAGTGATTATTTGGCCAAATATGTATGGGATATTAATCCACAGCATCAATTAACTTTAATGGCGGTTGGTGCAAGTGATTATGTTGAAGCAGAGTTAACCGATAACTTTGAAATGGTGGCACTTAACCCAGATTTTGCCGGAGATGCCAAAATAGACAATGGTTTTGCTAGCCAAGCTGTTACTTGGTTGTATACACCTAAATCTGGCCATGAAATGCAATGGATTATTGCGCGGTATAAAGATGATATGACTACAGAGTGGGGCGAAGATTATTACGAAACAATCGATTTTGTTGAGCAATATATTAAAGGTAAATACAGCTTTAATTTAACTAATGCGCACACAGTTACATTGGGAGGCGAATACAAAAATACTGAATTTGCTTACGACCTTAATACAGTGCATTTTGTGTGTACAGAGTTTGAAGTGAACTGCCAAGCTAGCAGACGTGATCCGATTCATGTTACCCACAAACTAACCACCAAAGACAGCACTGTATTTATTAGCGACCTCTGGCAAATCAATCAAGATGTCAGTTTAGAAACGGGCTTACAAGCAACACGAAACAGTTATTTAGACGAAACATTTGTTCATCCACGTATGGCGCTTACTTGGCATTTGTCACCCAATTTAACCTTGTTATCATCAGCTGGCCGTTACAATCGGTTTGCCGATATAGGTACAGCCATGCCAGAAATTGGCAACCCAAATATTAAACAACCTGTGTCTAATCACTATACCTTTGGCTTTAAAGGTGAGTTTTTAGAAAACTGGAGTTGGCAAGTCGATAGCTACTATAAAACCTTTGATCGCCTACCTACAGCGCTGCCACAAGATCAAGACCCAGACGACCAATACTATGTGGCACAAACTTCAGGGGATGCCAAAGGGGTCGAATTTTTGTTAAACCGCGATAGAGCAGACAACTGGTATGGTTGGATGTCGCTCAGTTATTCTAGAAGTGAGCGTACTAATAATTTAACGGGGCAAACATCAGACTACCGTCTAGACACACCAGTGGTGTTTAATATGGTGGGTAACTATCAGTTTCACTCAGGCTGGCAGCTCGGTTTTAGGTTTATTGCCAAATCAGGTGAAGCTTATACCCAAGTTGTGGATATTCAACCCAACCCATATTTTGAAGACAAATACATAGGTGTATATGGCGAACCTTATGCCAAACGTTTACCAACTTATGCCAGGTTAGACTTTAGAGCAAGTAAGCCATTTAGCATGTTTGGCAAAGAAGCTGAGTTTTATGTGGATGTAATTAATGCTCTGAATCGACAAAATGTGGTTGAGCGAGATTTAGATTATGTGCGGGTAAATAAAACTGGCGAGCTAGCGATAGAAGAAGAGCAAGATATGGGGATATTTCCTTCAGTTGGTTTAAAGGTGACTTTTTAAACTTGTAATAAATATAAACATAATACTAATATGGCATAAACTTTATCAAGGACGTAGTTATGCCATTGCATGTGTTTAAGTTATTGTCGCTAATTTTGGCTGTTTGCGCTTGTTCGCCACAGCCTGCTACAAGCTACAGTTCAGCCAAAGAAGCAACTTCAACAGAACATTATTTCCCAGAAAAACACATACCAATATATAGAGCACATCAGTTACCACAAACGCAACAGCTAGGTTCATTGCCAATCGTAAAATTAATTGTAAATGGGCAGCAAGGACTATTTGCTTTTGATACCGGCGCCACTCATGCAGTGATCAGCCGAGCGTTTTTGCACAAAATTGCAATAACCGACACGGGCACATACCCAGTTAGAGATGCTGCTAATAACATAGTGCAAGTGGGCAAATTAGCAGCCCTTAAAGTTGCTACTGAAGATGCAACCTCATTTAAAATACTTTACCCAGTAGCTGCGGATATTCCTTATCTAAACAACCTTGGCTTAGATGGTATTGTTAGCCCACAAAGTTTAATCTCACAAAATAATGCCTGTATTCATGTTGATTTGTTAAACAATCAGGCCGTGGTGGCTTCGTTGATGTCTGCGACATGTCAGCTAGACAATGCCGACTATGCAACGTTTGCGTTGTCGCAAGCCAAAATAAAGCAACCTCTGGTGCAATTAACTGTATTGACTGGGAATAAGCAGCATACAGAGCAACTTTATTTAATTGACACAGGTGCAACAACTTCCAGTGTTAGTGGGCGTTATGCACAGCATATATTGTCAGATCACGCTTCTCAAACAGTTGGTCTTGCTGGCAACGTTCAATCAAATAAAATGGCTGGCCCGATAACATTTATGCTTGGTAAAGCAAATCGTCAATTACCGCAAGTTAATGTGTATAACAGAGAAATATCAATATTGGGGATGGATGTGTTAAACACAGCACAAATTGTTATTAAAACCAATGGTGAGTTAGAAATTAAGCTGTAAGCTGTAAGCTGAAAGTTTTTTGTACAAATGTCGGTCTGGTTGGTCATGTGCTTGTAAAAAACCCAAGCTATTTGTTTAAACCGAGGACCGACAGATGACATTGCAACTCAAACAACTATCTTTAGCTTTTGCCACCATTTTTGCTTTAGCTGCTTGTGGGAGCGATACCAGTGTGGACATAAACACAGGCACTGAAAACGACGGCATGGAACAAATGGCCGACGATAAAATGGATGAGAAAAAAGACGACATGACTGCACAATATCAATGTGGACAAAACGATCATCCAAGTGTTGGCCAAACCATGGTGTTTAGTAATTTAGCCCACGATGTTAGTGGCTCGGCACAAATAGTTGATAATTGCACCATTCGAGTATCCGCATTTAATTATGACGGTGGTGGCCCTGCGGTATATTTTTATGGTGGCATTGATGGCGACTACCGCGATGATGGTGCGGGTTTTATTTTAGGCGAAAAGCTCAATGGCACTGTGTATAGCGGCGATACAATCGAAGTAACGCTAGAGTCAGCCACACAACTAGATAAAATGAACGGCCTAAGTGTCTGGTGCGCCGACTTTAACGTTAGTTTTGGTGATGGCTTATTTATGTAGCTGAGTTTTACCTGATTACTTTAATATATTAGGGGGAAGGCTCATTTTAGAGCCAAAATCTTTAATATATTAAAGTGCTATTCGGACTTTTTCTTTAATTGTTTTACCCGTATAATGCTAATTTGTTAATTGTTTACAGTTTGTGTTGTGCGCGATCTAATTATTTACCCCACCAAAATCAAATTTGATAAAGATAGGCTTTATTTTAGTAATAGCGAATCCGCCTTTAAAGATTATTTAATTCTGCAATTTCTTGCATTGTTTACGGGAGGAGTCTGCGGTTATGCTTTAACCATTAGTTTTACCCTAGCTATAATTTCTGCTTTAATTGTTATGTTATGCATGCATATCTATATCAAAAGGGCAGTTAAGCTAAGACATGTGTATGTTAATTTGGCAACAAAGGTCGTGCGGACTGCCAACTCCGGTAGCAAAGAGATAGATTACCCATTGGTAAATCAAGACAAATTCATTAGCTGCAATGAAAGCTTTGTTCCTACTAAATATGGTAGAAGGTATTATATCAATGTATATTTTTTGGTAGAAAACCCAGTTGATGCAATAAAAAAGGGATCAACTGACACTAACAAGCAGGAAATAAAAGTTTTAGTATTAGATAAAAAACTGCTAGATACCAATGTCCTTACTCTTAAACTACTCGATTTTTTAGTTACGGACTACCAACTTAGCCAAAACCTTGAAACTTCATTTAAAAAACTGCGTAAACAAACCGATAAATACGACCAATTAATTTATGGAGAACATATAGGTAAAAGTGCTGGGCAAATGATCATTGTTAAAAGCAAAAAGGCCGCAAAATTTGTATTGCCCGTAATTTTTTATTTCGCGATAGACTGGATTAACTAACCTAATTATTTAAAATAAAGCTGCAACATCCGTAGGAATTTATTATTACAAGGAGTTATCCATGAATAACAAATATCTAGCCCTGGGTATGTTGATAACTTTCGCATTAATTGCGGTTTTTACTGCAATTGCCCACATGTCGTGTATTTATTTAGGGCCAAGTTGTTACCAAGCACAAATGGCCCCGCCAGATCTTATTGAATCAGCACAAAACGGCACATTACTCGCGCCCATTGCGACTGTAATTGTTTCAGCTCTATTCTTAATTTGTGGCTTATTTGCATTGTCAGCTGCGCAAATTATTACAAGGCTACCCTTTTTAACTGCGGCAAGTTATAGCATTTCAGCTTTGTTTAATTAGAGGTTTAGCGACTATTCCCTTGTCGATGATGTTTCCAGAGATGGTCAGCGGTTTTACAATTACCGCTGGTACTAGTTTGTTGCTGGATTAATGTTTCTGTTTGGTTTTCGCATAATTTCCAAACAGAATAATTTAGCATCACAACAAAAAAGCTAATTCTTTTACACTTTTGGTTGGCATCATTTGAGTAATTTTTATAGATATATTTTATTGTTAACAGTATTATGTTGATCTTGTTGTGGTGTTATGCTTTTATATATCACCGTCAGGCTTCAGTAGAAGGAACAAGATCATAATGCAAAGGTTTATTGGATTAATGTTGTTGCTGTGCTCGATGAGTGTTAGTGCAGAGCAAAGTTTACACAAACGTATCGACTTACAAGACCAAGTTATCAGTCAAGTTTATGTGAGTGGTTTTATAACCCTTGAACTCACCCAAAACTCACAACAGTCGGTTGAAATATATTGGCGTAAAAATAGTGTTGACCAGCTGAAAGTTGGCATTGAAGAAAATGAGCAAAATAAACTGCTATTTATTAAAGCGGTGGACAGGGGCTCGGTCGAATCATGGGATAAAACCCCAATTGCCCATGTAATTGTCAACTTAAACAAGCTCAGTCAATTAACTGCGCATCATGCTCATTGGCTAGCGGTTGAAAACTTTACTGACCAAGCTTTAGCGTTAGAAATAACCGGTGAATCTAGAGTCACTTTTAATAACCTCAATTATCAAAACCTAGTAGGGCAAATAAAACATACAGCAACCTTAGTTGTGCGTGATAGCCAAATAAAAATGAATCAATTTAGAGGTTACGGCGCACCTAAAATTCTCTTTCAAAACCACACTGCAGAAATGATTAACGTAGGTTTGTTTGATCATGCGCGCATGAGCATAGAAAACTCCAATACAGCTAGCCTGTATTTAAGTGGCACCTATAAAACGCAAATGCGTTTAAACAAACAATCGAGCGCTGATTTTGTTGCTTTATATGCCTCAGTTGATGCTTTGATGGAACTACAAGATAGCCAAGTAAAAACCGCAGACGTAAAAGTAACCCACAATGGCAAAGTTAACTTAGGCAACGTAGAGGTATTGACGGTAAATGGGTTAAATCAAGGAATGGTTAGTTATCAAGGGAAAGCGATAGTTAAGACAGATTTAAAAGATAAAGCTCAGGTAAAAGCGGTGGGACTTTGACTATCAATAAACAATGGCAAGGTGACGCGCCCATTTATAAGCAGCTCGCCGACAAGCTCAAAAATGCGATTGTGGAAGGCGCTTTTGCCGAAGGTGATGCTTTGCCTTCAGTGCGTGTTATCTGTTCAGACTTAAATATTAACCATATTACTGTGTCAAAAGCGCTGCATGAATTATTAGCAGCAGGCTTAATTGAAAAGAGAAGGGGGCTCGGCATGTTTGTTGTAGAAGGCGCAATAGAATCATTAAAACAAGCGCAGCGACAGCAATTTTTTCAGCAAGAATTACCACAAATCTGGCAAAAAATCGTTCGTTTAGAGATTGAATCAGAGCATGTGGTGGATTGGATAAACAAGCAGCAGGAGGGAGCGCATGACTAAATTAATTGATGCCCAAAATCTAATTAAAAAATATGGCAAAAAAACAGTCTTAAATGGGCTGAATTTTCAAATAGGCCAAGGCGAAATTGTTGGGGTTATTGGCACCAATGGCGCGGGGAAAACCAGCTTACTAAAAAGTTTATTAGGGCTAACACCCTATCAAGGTGAGGTGACTGTATGCGGTTATACCCCAGCGAAACAACGTACTCAGCTGATGTCGAAAGTGAGTTTTATCTCCGACACCAATACCTTGCCGCATTGGATTAGCGTATCTCAGTTATTTGAATATATGCAAACTATGCATCCTAATTTTGATATCAATTTAGCTCGGCATTTTTTGCAAGGCTCAAGTGTTACAGAGCAACTAAAAATATCGGAAATGTCTAAAGGTATGGTCACTAAACTGCACTTGGCTTTGGCAATGGCAGTTAAATCTGAACTACTGGTATTAGACGAACCAACCCTTGGGCTAGACATAGTACACCGCAAAGCTTTTTATCAAAATTTGTTAGACGACTATTTTGATAAACACAACACCATAGTAGTGACCACCCATCAAATAGAAGAGATAGAACACATACTCACGCGGGTTATTTTTATTGATGCTGGCACCATTATGGCTGACTTTGGTATTGAGGATATTGAAGCTAGATTCGTCCAATTGCATAGCACCAGCGCAATAGATTTTACTCAGCACAGCTTTCAACCTTTGGCAACTTTAGGTGGCGTCACTGAAAAACGTTATTTATTTGATGGTGTCACGGCAGATGAACTGAACCAACTGGGAAACACATCGACCCCTTCGTTGGGTGACTTGTTTGTCGCTATGACCCAAGTTAATAAATCACAAAACTCTGCAAAAGGTAGCCAAGGAGCAGCGGCATGAAACAAATAGTAATGCAATTTAAGCGGGAGTTTTGGGAGTTAAAACATATTAGTTTTAACGCACCTTTCGCTATTTCCGCTACGCTTACAGGTTTGGCTTGTGCTTGGCTGTTGTTAATTACCTTCAGTGGCAACTTACAGTTTTCGATAACCGATCAAGTTATGTTGTCAGCAAAAAGTAATAACAAAATCACATTGTTATTTGATAGCGAACAAGCTGACTCAGCTTTGAGCGAGGTCGAACGCGAATTTAAGTGGTTGGCTAGCCCTGTGTTGCAATCTAACCCTGAACTTATTCGCTATGAATACGAAAATCTTAATGACACCAAGCGATATCACAAACCACAACATGCGTTAAAAGATGATATTGAAAACCGCATTACTCAAACTACAGATTTGTTTGAATTAATGCTGATGGGCTTGCTGATCATTCCACTCACTATGGGGTTAGTCGCCAATAAAAAAGACCAAAGTTTGTTGTTTTGGCGTTCATTGCCTGTGTCTGATTTTCAAATTATTACCACTAAATTTATTTATGTGTTTTTGGTTATCCCCTGTATTTATTTGTTAGCGACTTATTTAGGACTCAGCCTATTTTTAATTTTATGGACTGTTATTGAAATGGCGAAAAGCAGTGCTGACATAGTGGCTGTCTATCCGGTTGCTTGGATGGCTTTAGTTGAATTAGGGATGTTGGCTCCTGCATTTTTCTTTAAGCTATTTTGGTTTTTGCCTGCGTATGCCTTGTTACTCGCTATGTTTATGTTGGTATCTAGGTATAAATCACTGCCTGCGATTATGCCTGCATTTGTTATGTTGATTTTAGCTGTAGAACGGATGTTATTTGATACACCTTGGCTGAACAATACCATCAAAGAATATTTCAGTAGCGGTTTAACCCATAGCCAACATATTAAATGGACTGTGTTGTGGGGTGATAACTTCCCACCTGTTGATTACAGTCAGCTCACAGCTTGTATTGTTGCCGCCATATTGCTCATTGCTGCGGTCATTAAACTTAGACAAAAACAGCAAGCATAGGGGGTGGGTATGAAATCAGAACAAAAACTGATTTTCCAATTTATGCTTAGGTATGTAGCGCATGCCGCCATTATGACGGCAATACCGAGTTTAATTAGCCGTGCATTAAATAAACCTATAGATGTTGCTTATATATTTGCTATGTGTGCTTTAGCCGCTTGGATGACAGCCAAGTGGTTGGTTAGTACACATGTAATAACTGATAGGAAAGAATAAACTTTATAAGAAGGACTCAATATGAAACTTAAATCATTGAAATATATCGCCGCCGCAGGGCTCATAACCCTTGCTGGTTGCACTCAAACCAAGGTGACTCAGGTTGAATCATTCCCTGAATATGTTGCTGAATCAGACATCATCAAAAGCCCTAACGATACTCGGCAATATCGCTTTATAACCTTAGAAAACAACATGCGCGTATTATTGGTGTCCGATCCAGCAACACAGACGGCCGCTGTGTCGCTAGATGTAAGAGTAGGCAGTTTAAATAACCCTGTTAGTCAGCCTGGTTTGCTGCACTATTTAGAGCATATGCTGTTTTTGGGGACAAAAAGTTATCCTGAACCAGATGGGTTTAATAAATTTTTAAGTGAAAACGGTGGTGTGCGTAATGCCTATACCGCGCGTTCAAACACCAATTATTACTACCAAGTAGTCGATGGCAAGCTAGATGAGTCGTTAGCTCGATTTAGTGAGTTTTTCACTGCTCCACTGTTTGACAAGACTTATAGCGAAAAAGAACTGAGCGCGATTGATAACGAATGGTCGATGCGTAAATCAGATGACCAATTTGCAAGAATGTTAATTAACAACCAGACCAGTGCAGCAGGCCATCCTATTCATATTTTTAGCATGGGCAATAAACAAACGTTATCAGATAAAACAGATTCAGAGCTTTATGCACAAATGCGCGAGTTTTATCATATCTATTATTCGGCTAATTTAATGAACTTAGTGATAGTTAGCCAAGCTGGTTTAGATGAGCTAGCACAACTTGCTAAACAACATTTTGCCGCTATTAAAAACCACAATACACCAGAGCCTTTGGTGACTGCCAAAGGGTTAACTAAAAATGAGCTGAATCAACATATCTACCAAAAAACCATTAATGATATTAAACAGCTGATTTTGCAGTTTCCGTATAAAATCGACAATTACCATTGGCAAGATAAACCCTTTACTTATGTGCATAAGTTATTTAACAGCAAAGATGAAAATACCCTGTACGATTATTTAAGCAAACAAGGCTTAATAAATGGAGCGGGCATTGGCATGGACCATAGTTATTATGGTGACAATGGTTATATTGAAATTAGCTACTCACTCACGGATAAAGGCAAAAACAATAAAGATCAGATAATTGCTGCAACCCAAGCGTATTTTAAGCTAATACAAAACCAAGGCATTCAACAAAGTTATTTTGCTGAGCTACAACAAGTTATGCACAACAATTTTATCAACTTTAATATGCCTTCCCCATTGCGTTTAGCCACGCATTTATCCCCTATGCTGCACACCCAACCAGCCCAATACATAATCAAAGGCTTATTTGATGTTGGTGAGTTTTCCGAGCAGCAAATTAACCAGTTGCTAAGCCAAATTGATTTTAGCCAAATGCGTGTTTGGCACAGAGGTAACGATATAACCGCGACGCAACAACTCACTTACGCTGATGGGCAATTCGACACTCAAGCAATTAGCCAAGCAGAATTGAAACAGTGGCAACAACAAGCCGCGGCAATTAACTTATCTTTACCAGATAAAAATGAGTTATTGCAAACAGCGGATGCAACAAACGCTGACTCAGCGCCAAGCTCTGCAACCGCAGAAAAATTACTTAAACCCACTGCCATAGTAAATAAAAAAGGTGCATATGCTTGGTTGGCGCATAGCCAACATTTTCAGCAAAATCAGGGCTATATCGAGCTTACGTTAAATTCTGATTTAGCCGCATCAAACATTAAACAGTATATGGCAGCCGATATCCTCAAACATTTATGGACAGAGGCAACACTTGCACAAACCAATGCAGCGCAGCAAGCTGGCATAAAAGTATCTGTTGGTGAAGGCATGGATAAAAACTTAAAAGTATCGTTGTCTGGGCCAACCGAGCAACACTTAAAATTGATGACCAGTGTGTTTAGCAGCCTAATTGAGTTAAAAGTGGATGAAAGAATTTTTAACCAGAAAAAAGACGAAGCTCTTGCTTGGTTAACCAATCGTGACAACGACCCATTAACCGCGCAAGCACAAAAAGAAATGGGCTCGCTAATTCATGCAACTGCATGGCGATATCACGAACAAGCCAAGGCGCTTGAACAATTAACTTATCAAGATGTAGTAGAGCATCATAAAAAATTGCTCGCCAACAACGCTTTAAATCTATTCGCGTTTGGCAATTACCAACAAGCGGATATAAGCACAATAATGGATACCTTGTTGAGCAAGCTGCCCACAAACCGCCAAGCAGCAGATTTGTATTATCCTGCTGAGGTAAAGGTATCAGCAGCACAAAGCCAGTTGACCGCTGAACACACTGATGTTGCTATATTGCAACAATACTGGTTGCCAGAAAAATCACTGAAAAAGTTTAGTCAAATTCTAACCTTGAATGCCTTGTACCAACCTATGTTTTTCAAAACACTTAGAACGGACAAAGAGATAGGTTATGTGGTGGGCAGTTCACCTATGCAAATAAATCAATTTCCAGCTTGGGGGTTTATGGTGCAAAGTAAGTCGCATTCGGCCGAGCAAATAATTGAGCAAATAAATGCGTTTAACCAGCAGTTTGCCGCTCAATTAAAAATGCTGCCAGCGGCCGTGGTGAATAATTTAACCGCCAGTATTATTCAACAAATTAACCAACCGCCGAAAAATATCTACCAAGAAATGCATGCGTTTTTGGCAGACTTTAATCAAGGTAATTTTGAATTTGATTCACGTGAAACATTATTAGCCAATTTACAACAAGTTACCTTAGCGGATGTACAAAACATATTTGCTGAAGTGACTGACCCAGAGAAACACCAGTTGTATCGAGTTGAAGTGGTCGGTAGTAAGTTTGAGCCTGCAAAAGTGAAATAGCTTTGCTCGCCAGTTTTGCAGTATTTAGGTAGAAGCTTATACCTTATCAGAGAGATTAGATGAATGGGTTTAGGCTTCTTCTGGTGGGTATTACTTCCCTATGTTCAAGACGTTGAGCAATCTGCGCATTTTTTGCTGAAAATATTTTTTGTTGTAGGAAAAATAATATACTTGGCAAAGAGTTAGGGAATTTGTTAAAAATACAATAATGAGAAATATGCGGAGCAGGTTTAGCAGAAAATTGCGTAAACCGCGTATGTATAAATTGTTAGGTTTAGGGAAGTAGAGGTCCATGTTTACTCAAAACTATAGGTTGCTGACTCAAGAGGGACATTTGACTATGTCTAGTCTTCTAGGTGGATTAAACTCAATTAGAAATGCAAATATTGATGATACTCGAAGAGGTCTATTTTATTCTGGCTTATTTGAGTTAGCGACAGGTTTTGAGCGTTTAATGAAAATAGTACTTATTCTAGATCATAAGCTTAATAACAAGCTGAAAAACCCTACGAATAAAGAATTAAAAGCTTTTGGTCATAACATCAAAGAGTTATATGAAAGTTGCTCTGAATTACCAGAAAATTATGGGCTAAGGACAAGACTAAAACTCTGTGATAAGAAAAGTAAGATCGTTTCAACTCTTACAGAATTTGCTAAAGGGTCCCGGTATTACAATCTAGATGTATTAACTAATCACTCTAAAAATGAAGATCCAATTAGTCTTTGGTTATCGGTTATTGATGATCATATCTGGAGTCTTCGCAGTGATGTTCGTACAAAGTTACAAAATGACTCAATACAAGTTATTGACCGTTCAGGAATGTCTGGAAAATGGCAACAAAATGTAGATGGTGAATGGATTACAAAGATGGACTTCTATTATTTGATGTCTGCAACTGAAAAGGCAAATCCTCATATCGTGTGGTCAATTATTGAAACTCTCCATCCATTTCATGGGGTGTTAAGATACCAGTGCAACAAATTACAAGAATTGTATGCTGCACAAGATAAAGAAAATGAAATCCCCTTTATGTTTGAATTTTTTCCTTTTTTCCTAACACCTAAAAATTCAGCTCTTAGAAAGAAACAGTGGGCATGGGGAAAATAAGCCTAATAAGGCAAAACAAACAGACGCAATACGGCTGGCATCGTTTTTGCCAAAACAAAAAGCGGCAAAAACACTGCCAACCTATGTGCTGTTGTTTGCGGCGTTACGGAAAATCAGAAACTTATGAATAAAAATGCTGAAATTTGGCGTCAGTACTATGAAAAAGCATTATCTCGTCCACACTCAAAACGTACTGAGTTTGCAGTTCGACTTAATGAATCAAATCTCAAGGTAGCCACTGATTGTGGTTGCGGAACAGGCAGCGATATCCACTATTTAGAACAACAGGGTTTTCGAGTTCACGGCTTCGATGTTAACCCGGACGCTGTTGCTATTTGTCGAGACAGGTTTGGTGCAAAGTCGTTAGTGGACATTTCAGAGTCTTCGTTTGAGTCTTTCGAGTATCCAACATCTGGTGTTGTTATCGCAAATTCAAGCCTATTCTTTGCTGACCCAAACCAGTTTGAAACGACTTGGAACAATATTAAATCTTCAATTGAAGTCGGTGGTGTGTTTGCTGGTGATTTCATGGGCTTTAAAGATAGTTGGGCTGAAAACTATCTTAGTCCAACTACACCTCTGTCGGAATTAGAGGTAAAGGGTTTATTCTCTAACTTTGAAATAGTCAGATTCATTGAGCGTGATGAAAATGCCCAAACAGCATTGGGCAGAATGAAGCATTGGCATACATATTCCGTGGTTGCGGTGAAACGTACATAATCGGGTAGCCGAGGGTATCTAACCCCAGCCCCACAACACTAACATTTTTATTGATTTGCCAAATTGTCAGGTGCGCCTCTGACTTACCACGACATTGTCAGGTGCGCCTCCGGCTTACCAGACCTACAAATTATGCAAAGTTTGAGTTGTTTAAATGTCAGCTTGTTATCAGTTAGCTGACATTGAAATTGATACGCCTGTTTCTGCTTTTGACACATAGCTGACTGTCAGATTTGATTCAGTCCTGATGTTCGAATCTAACAGTTCAAGGTAACATCTATTCAATTTAACTGATGCAGCAAAACTACTCCATTAACTGATTCAACGTGTAATAAACGCTTGTTACCGACATCTTTTCACCAGCCTGATTGATTAAATTTGGAAAGTCTATTTGCACAACTTTGCCAGCGGTTAAATCTAGGTTTATATCAACACTGGTTTTGCTGTTATTCCATTTTATTGATTTCACAGGCAGTTGGGTTAATTCTTGTTTGGCAGAGCCATAATTGCTGCTGTACAAGTAATGCCATTGCTGCACTTTAATCTGTTTTGCAAGTGCTTGCGGGTTGCTCACTGCTTGGGTGAAATTTAGCTTAAACCCTGTTTTGGTTAGTTTGATATCTAATAGCTCAAATGGTGTTTGGCCATTCCATACAACTTTTTGTAATCCAAAAGCTTTGTCGCCTTGGGCTGACCAACCGCGGGTGGTTTGTGCAACCCAGAGTTGCCCTTGGTTATCAAATTTTGTGCGAATATTACCGCTTTGAAAGCCACTGATAAAGTTAATCACCGCCCCTTGGTACTGACCCTTTACCTTGTCTAACATCACCCTAAATATGTTTGACTGGGTTTGATCGCCAATAAACATTTGCCCTGCAAACGGGCCAAATTTACCAGCTGTAGTATCCCATTCTGGATTGCCGGGTGAGTTTGCCACTTCTTTATGTGGGATCCACACCACAGGTAGTTCACGCATTTTATTAAACTCAGCGGCAGGTGTTTGTTTAATACGTTCAAGGCTCCAGTCTGTTTTGTCTCGTAATGAGGTGGGGTGGCCATAAAATGCATCTTTTTTAAGTAAATGCAGTTTGGAGGTTTCAACCCAATCACCTTGATTGTCGGTAAAAAATACTTCGTTGTTGGGACTAATCCCAATACCTGCTGGTGAGCGTAAACCACTGGCGTATGGAATAAATTCACCTGAAGGCGTGACTTGATACGCCCAACCTCGGTAACCGCCTGCTGTGTCCATAGCGCCTAACGAAAATGCGCCTGGTGTGCCATGGCCCAAGTTGAGCGTGCCGTAATAATTTCCTTGTTTATCTTTTACTGGGCCAAAATTAAATTCGTGATAGTTGTCGTGAAACTGCCAGCCTGATGCAATGTGAATAAACTCATCCGCTTTTTTATCACCATTTGTATCAAGTAAGCGAGTTAATTCTGGTTTGTGTGCAATTAGTACAGAATTACCTTCTAACAATAAACCCGTTGGTTCGTGCAATCCTTCAGCAAATTGTGACCATTGCTTGTTATAGTAACGCCATACTTCTCCTAAGCGGGTGGCTACATAAACTTCGCCTTGTGGGTTTACATCTAACCCAGCTATTTGAAACTCAACTTTTTCTGGCGTGTTAATGGTTTCTATTGAATATCCTTTAGGTATGTAGTTGTTTGCCGCAATATTTGTTGAGCTAAATAAACAAGCTAGTAGCAGTGTTTTTATTGTTGGAAATTTCATTTATTAAGACTCTTTATTGAACGTTGGCTAAGTTAAGTTGCAAGCTAAAGCTTGAGTGTTTGGATAGGTCAATTTTGAATTTACCTGCGCTGATTTCGCCTTGTTTGCTAGATACAGTGAGTTTGTCTACTTGCGGTAAAACAAATTCAAGCATGCGTGCTTGGTTGGTATTGGCAGGTAATTTCTTCACTTGATAGCTTAAACTTAGTTGGTTTTTATTGTTGCTTGTGCCCGTTACTGCAAACTCATAACCCTGTTGTTGATAATAAAACTTTGGCTCGCCAATGGTTGTGTATTTGATAAATTGGCAGCTAGTGTCATTGCTTGGTTTTATTGCATGAGGTTGGTGAAATAGCCATTCACCCATGGCTAAACTGCCATCTTTACCACGGCCTTGAATGTTTGGCCCTACATCTAAAAACTCACCTTGCCATAGTCCAACAATGGCACAACTGCGGCTGTTAAAGGCGTAGTTAACTTTTTGTGGTAGGCCAACCAAAATTGAATGGCTGGGTAAATTTACTGCCTTTTTGCGTTGAACTCTGGCTTGATCTTTAACCAAAACTTCATGTTTGGAGTTGGCTAAATAGGCTTTGGCTTGCACACTGGTGGCAAATAACTTAACGCTTTGCGCTTGATTGGTTACAAAAAAATGCAGCCCGTTGCCTTGTCATTTGGGTTTGCCAACTGAGTTATAACGAATGGTGATTTGTTGTTTGCCTCGTTTTAGTGGCCATGCACGCTCGCCCCAAACGGGTTTGCTGTATGGTATTTTTTCACCGTCAACCCAAAGTTCAACTAAGGTTTGCGGGGGTAAAAATTGCACTTTAAATTGTGTGTCTTGATCGGTAGGTGCGTAAAAGTCACCCCTAGCTTCAATGATAAAGTTTTTAATTTCAGGCAAATCAAAGTTGATTAGGCCTGTTTTATATTGGCCTTGGCCGGCGATGGGGAGTGAGCCTATTGAATCAAAGCTTTTTTCAGCCTTTTCGGGGAATTGGTAAATTATGTAGCTGAGATCTCTGAAACCTTGTTGCTTCGATAATATAAAATCAACTACTTCATTTATTTGTGAGTCGCTCAAAATACCTTTAAACCCAGGCATACCTGCTTGGGCAAAACCTTGCTGTATATTGTTAGCGATTTGCGCGGGGTTGTCGCCATGCACCCATTGTGCATCCACTAAATTGAAACCGACTCCGCCGGTTAAATCTTTGCCATGGCAGGAGGCACAGTAACTCATAAAAGTTTTGCTACCTGCTGCAACAGGTTTATTGGCTAATACTTGTTTACTTGTGATTAGGCTCAAAAATAATGAAGTTAGCAGAGCTAGGATAAAACTTGGTGGCTTGGTTATTAGCTGCATAGTTATTTCTTTTTGGTTCGCTTTATTGTTAACTATATACAAAGAATTTGCGCATTCCAGCGTGTTATCTACTAAAAGCTGTATAAAATTTGCTAATCTCAATATGATTATTGATGAATTTGTATTTGAAATTTCGTTTTTGGATAACTATTTGTAATATATATCCAGCGTTCAGGTTGAGACGATTTATTTAATAACGAAGGTGCTAAATGAAGAATAAAATTATAGGTTTGTTGGCTATTACCACAGCTCTATTGCTGTCGGCTTGTATGTCCACAACCGAGCCTAAAGCCGACAAAATTAAAGTATTAATTATGGATGGGCAAAACAACCACGGGAACTGGCCTAAGTCGACAGTAATGATGAAGCAGTACTTAGAAGAAACCAATATGTTCACTGTTGATGTTGCGCGTACCGCTTACACATGGAAAGGTGATAAGCTAATTAAACAGTTTCCACTAGAAGATGGCAAAAAAACTCAAGCTTTACCACAACCTAAAGCGGATAAAAACTTTGCACCTCAGTTTGAAAATTATGATGTGGTCATCTCTAACTTTGGTTGGAAAGCGGCTAACTTACCACGTGCAACTGAATTAGCATTAGAAAAATTTGTCGCTCAAGGCGGCGGTTTTGTTTCTGTGCATGCGGCGGACAATAGCTGGCCACAATGGACTGAATTTAACAAAATGATCGGTCTTGGTGGCTGGGGTGGTCGTAATCATAAAAGTGGCCCTTGGGTTTATTACAATGAACACGACAAGCTAATTGTTGATCATTCTCCTGGTGGTGGTGGTTCGCATGGCCCGCAACAAGAGTTTATGATTAAGGTTAGGCAGCAACAGCATCCAATTATGCAAGGTATGCCTGAAAACTTTATGCATGCTAAAGATGAGTTATATGCAACTTTACGTGGCCCTGCACAAAATATGACGATATTGGCAACCTCGCTTTCACATAAAAATCCGAAAAAAGAGCCGCGCCATGAGCCTGTGGTTATGGTAATTGATTATGGTAAGGGTCGTGTATTCCACACAACTTTAGGGCATGGTGACGAAGCCTTTGAGTCAGTCAGCTTAATTACTTTATTGCAGCGTGGAGTTGAATGGGCTGCAACCGGTGAGGTGACTCAAGCACTACCTGATGATTTCCCAACAGCACAAGCTTCGAGCAGCCGTAAGTTTACTTTAAGCAAATAACAGATATTTTCCACAAACAAAAAAGGTGAACATATGTTCACCTTTTTAGTTAAACGGCCGTTTTAGCAACTCAGCTTGCGTTCAGGTTATATTACAAACCAGCCGCTTTTTTACGTGCGCTATGTAATTTTTTATAGCTGTCGATTAAACGTAAATGTCTGTCTAATCCTTCAAGTTTCATACTGGTTGGGGTTAAACCATAAAATTTAACTTCACCATTAATTGAGCCAACCACGTTTTCCATAACTTCGTCGCCAAACATTCGTTTAAAGTTAAAAATGAAATCATCTAACTCTAATTCTTCATCTAAGGTTACTTCTAAAGCAGCGTTGACCGCTTGGTAAAATAAGTTACGTTCAACTGTGTTGTCGTTGTATTGTAAAAATTCACCCACTAACTCGATTGCTTGTTCAAGCTCACCTACCGCAAGGCAAATTAGAATTTTTAGCTCAAGTATGGTTAGCTGACCCCATACTGTGTTTTCGTCAAACTCAATGCCAATCAGGGTAATAATGTCGATATAGTTATCTAGCTGGCTCTCTTCTAATCGCTCATATAAATCAACTAACTGATCGTCCGACAGCTGGTGGATATTTAAAATATCTTCGCGGTAGTGCAGCGCTTTGTTGGTATTGTCCCAAATTAAATCTTCAACTGGGTACACTTCTGAATAATCCGGCACTAGGATGCGGCAAGCACTTGCGCCTAGGTGGTCGAATTTAGCTACATAAGCTTCTTTACCTAAGTCGGCTAGAATACCGAATAAGGTCTCGCACTCTTGTTCATTAGTGCCAGAGAAATCCCACTCAACAAATTCATATTCAGATTTGCTGCTAAAGAAGCGCCATGAAATTACCCCAGTTGAGTCGATAAAATGCTCAACAAAGTTTTCTGGCTCAGAAACGGCCATGCTGTTAAAGGTAGGTTTTGGAATGTCATTTAACCCTTCAAAACTACGCCCTTGTAATAACTCAGTTAAGCTGCGCTCTAGCGCCACTTCAAAACTTGGATGCGCGCCAAAAGAAGCAAATACACCACCCGTTTTTGGATTCATAATGGTGACGCACATCACAGGGAATTGACCCCCTAAAGATGCATCTTTCACCAATACTGGAAAACCTTGCTGTTCTAAACCATCAATACCCGCAACTATGCTTGGATATTTGGCTAATACTTCTTTTGGTACATCTGGTAAAACAATTTCTTGTTCGATAATTTGGCGTTTAACCGCGCGTTCAAATATCTCAGATAAACACTGTACTTGCGCTTCAAAAATATTGTTACCTGCGCTCATACCATTGCTTAAAAACAGGTTTTCAATAATGTTTGATGGAATATAAACAGTTTCACCATCGCTGTGGCGTGTGTACGGAATACAACAAATACCACGTTCAACATTGCCTGAGTTGGTGTCGATTAAATGCGAGCCTTGCAGCTCGCCATCAGGGTTAAAAATGTCTAAACAGTAGTCGTCTAACATGCCGGCTGGCAGTGAGTCGTCTTCGGTTAATTCAAACCATTTTTCATTCGGGTAATGGACAAACTCAGCATTGGCTATGTCTTCACCCAAAAATTGGTCGTTGTAGAAAAAGTTACAGTTTAACCGTTCGATAAACTCGCCCAGTGCGCTACATAAGGCACTTTCTTTGCTAGAGCCTTTACCATTGGTAAAACACATAGGCGAAGCGGCATCACGGATATGCAGCGACCAAACATTTGGTACTATGTTGCGCCATGATGAAACCTCAATTTTCATACCTAAATCAGCTAGCTGCTGAGTCATATTAGCTATGGTTTTTTCTAGTGGTAAATCTTTACCAACAATAAAGGTTTGATTATTTTCATCTGTATCAACCATTATCATGGCCGAGGCGTCTTGTGCTAAACTTTCTACCGCTTCAACAACAAACTCAGGGCCTGTTTGCACTACTTTTTTAACTGTGCAGCGGTCGATAGAGCGCAAAATACCGATGCGATCTTTTTCTGAAATGCTTTCTGGAAGTTCTATTTGAATTTTAAATTGCTGCTTGTAGCGGTTTTCTGGGTCAACAATATTGTTATGTGCTAAACGAATATTGTCGGTTGGAATATCCCGCGCTGCACAATACACCTTAACAAAGTAGGCGGCACACATAGCGGATGAAGCCAAAAAGTAATCGAATGGACCCGGCGCAGAGCCATCGCCTTTGTAACGAATTGGTTGGTCGGAAATGACGGTAAAATCGTCAAATTTGGCTTCAAGGCGTAAGTTGTCTAAATAATTTACTTTAATTTCCATCAAAAATTCCAATTCACTAGGTGAGTGTTTAACATATGTCTTCAAAAAAGCTTGGGTATATTATCCAATTTTTTACAGCAGACGTCTTGGATAAATCTAATTTTTTCGCGTGGAACAAAATATGACAGATACAAAAGAACTAGAAATCACAGATATTGTGGTGGGTGACGGCAAAGAAGCGGTTAAAGGTGCATTAATTACTACCCATTATGTTGGTTACTTAAATGACGGTAGCAAGTTTGATTCATCAATCGACAAAGGCCGCCCGTTCCAATGTGTAATTGGTACAGGCCGAGTAATTAAAGGTTGGGATCAAGGCATATTGGGCATGAAAGTAGGTGGCAAACGCAAACTATTTGTACCATCACATTTAGCTTACGGCGAACGCAGCATGGGCGACAAACTACCAGCCAACTCAGATTTAACCTTTGAAATAGAGTTATTAGAAGTATTAACGCGCGACGATTAGTCGCGTACCTATGCCAGCTGGATGTGGTAAACGCAAATTTAAAAAAGGTAACTAAATGCTTGCGCTTATAATAGTTTTAGCAACATTATTTTTTCTGAGCTTGCTACTACACTTGTTCATTAGAAAAATCGCTAAACAGATCCCGCAAGATCCGAAAATTCATTATTACCAGTCTGACAGGGTTAGAGTAAAAAACGCTGTTTATGGGAAGAGTGAATTTTCTCTATTAATCAAGCAATCCGATAAAACCATAATCAAACTGCTGGTTTCAGCAAGAATAATTATTGTCATTGGTTATACTTGGAATTTTGTCGCTTCTTGAATGTGCTTTCTACCTACTCAGAGGTAAGGTTTGGATTCAATTTTTATAATTGCTTTTGCCGTGTCAGTACTTTGGTTAATTGCAGTGGTGCCTGTAACCTATGTAAAAGAATTACTCAGGTTTGTCGGTGCTGTATTACCTTTAATTTTGTTCATGCTTGGTTATATCGACAACGATGGAATTACAATCATTTTTGTCGGCCTCTGCTTTTTTGGGTTTCCTGTATTGTCTACTTCCCTGCTTAAATAACAAACTATTTCCCTGCTGTTCATTGCTGTTTTTGCATACGAATTCATAAACCTACTTTGTGAAAATAATGTTTAACTGTTGGCGCAAAGCTAAATACTGAAGTTGGATTCTTTAGCAGCTTCTTGCCTATAACAACAAATAAAATTTAAAACAGTTGAACGCACATAGAAAAAATAAAGGTAAAAATAACAATAAGGTAGTAGATGCATTTCCGTTAAGCAGCATGCAGTCAGGCATGTATTTTCATTATCAAATGCACCCTGGTGAAGCTGTCTACCATGATGTATTCACCTTTGATTGAACTGGTTTAATTGAGCCGGACACTTTAA
>NZ_ARZY01000047.1 GCF_000568405.1 Catenovulum agarivorans DS-2 | reverse complement strand
ACTAGGCTGACACAGATTTTCGAACGCCCTCCTTAAATGAAGCATTAACTCCTTTCGGGAATATTCCACATATAAGCTTCGGAATATAAGGTAGTGAAATATGTATAAAGTTATTGATGTATTTTTGTGGGTTGTGTTGTACGTCATTATATTTTCGATATCTACCCAATTTGGGGCATGGTATTTGGTGTTTATATTTTTCACTGCAGTATTGCATAAAGCTTGCACTCTTAACTTTAATCGACGTCATGTGATTGGGGTAAAACGAATATTGTCTGCGTTACTTGTACAACTAAGTTTAGTATTTTTTCTCTTGATTTTAGCAGGTTTTATTGAGTGGCTTAGACAGCCTAATTTGTAGGGATGAAATGAACTTACCAACTGACATACAGGGTTTACTGCTCACCATCATTGAGACAGGAGTGCTTCGCATAAGATCATTTCTATTAAATGACAAGGTAGCAGCATCTATCGTAGAAGCTGACCACATACACAACTTACCGACTATAATGGTCTAATTCAACTGTAGAGATTTATAGCTTACAACTCGCGAAATTTTAAAGGTGTAAAAACAGCTAAAAGTTAATATTTTTTCAAAGCGTTAAAATCTATAATAACGAGGCAATAAACTTTGTAAAAGGCGTAATATTTTGCTCTACACTGGCAGCTTCCAGTGCCAGCATATACTCATCTCTGCGTTCAACAGGCACAACCGTCCACGAATAACCACCTGCGGCCATCATCAAGTTCATAATGAATCGTCCCATGCGACCATTGCCATCAAAATATGGGTGAATATAAACAAAGATAAAATGACCCAAAACCGCTCTCACTGCTGGGTGCTCTTCATCCATTAATAAGTCGAATAGTGCAGGCATCAACTCCCTAACTGCTGCTTTGGTTGGTGGGGTATGTTTTGATTTTCGAATATAAACAGGACCTGTTCGATAACCGGCTAAATCAGACTGTTTAATAATGCCAGCGGCAACACTAGGGCCGAATAAAGCTAAGTACCAATCAGCATGAACTGCTTCAAATACTTCACCAGGGTTTGCCCCTTCTAAGACCTGTTCTACCGCTAGCTTTACTTGCTGAAAGGCATCCCAATAGCCTTTTGCGGCCATTGCATCTAAATGTTTTCTGCTATCATCAGACTGTTCAGGATCCCAGTTGCCTGAACGTACATGTTCAATTAACTCATGCGTTACTCGATAGCCTTCAATAGATAACGAATGATAAGCATCAGTAACAAACTTGTCTTCAACTTCAGCTAAGTAGCCCTGAATATTGGTTTTTGCATCCGGTGCATCAGGAAAATGGGCGATCACATCTGTTCGCATGTTTTGCCATAGTAAACGCAATCTATTTACGTAGGGTGAAACCTCACGGCGACCAAAGGTTATCTGAGTTTTATCTTCAAACGGGTCAACTTCTTTCACTTTGTAGTCAGCAGCATCCATTCCCTTGAGAATACTATTCGCTATCAAGTCTCGGCCAATATTACGAAATGCGCCAGCTAACCGGCTAGCACTGGCCACATGGCCACCATCAAGTAAGATACTTAGTACTTCTGAGGCATCTGTCACCATTGAAAGTAGCGTTCTCATTTGAATGGGCTTTTGGGCAAAGGTAGCTTTAGCACAATGTACTAAACTTGCAGCCAAGCTATACACTCTTAAACCATCAACGACTGTTAATTGCGTTTGTTCTGGCATCGCAGAGCGGATATCGAATACTGAAGTATTGTGAAGCAATGTCGTTGGCTTGTTGCGCCCTTTAGGCGAACGAACTAATAACTGAGGAGGAACGGTTTTATCACCAATGTGAATTTGGATGGATTGCTCTGGCGATAAGCACCAATTTTGCTCAAGACGCTCATCAAGATACGCGCTACAAAAATCCCAAAAGGACGTATACCAAGCGGTACTATCACCTTGTTGCTCATCGGGGCTTGAAGGAATATACCAACCTCGCATCACTTCTTTGATGAAGCCATGTTTGGTTAAACGCTCTCTATCGGTGCGCTCAAGCATTTTTGATTGCACAGCAATAATCCCACGATCTTGTAAGAGCTTTAATTGCTCTAGCGAGTGTGCAAGCTTTTTTGATACTTGATTCATGTTAACACCGTTAGCTTTTGTTGAAGTTATTTGTTAGCTTTTAGTGTATATTTGAATTAGCTTTTAATGCAAGTTGTGATTAGCTTTTAATGTAAGGCTGATATTATTTATAGCTTACAACTCGCGAAATTCTAAAGGTATAAAAATTGAGATGTTGTTTAAAAACAAACAACCTAAGCCAGTTAGTGCCCCGGCTTAGGTTGTTAACCAAACGGACGTCTGGTTATTTTATAAGTGGGGCTAGGCCCCACATGCGTCAATTATAAAAAGTTGTATTTAATACCAAAGGTGAATACTTTACCTGAGTATTTGGTTGCGCGTGGCATCCACTCGTGGGTTTGGTATTCTTCGTACAAATTCTCAGTTAAGTTATAAGCTTTAAAGTTAATTTGTAGGTCTTTGGTAATTTTATAGTAGGCTGATGCATCTAAACGACCCGCAGCAGCAACACTTCTATCTGCAAAACCATTTGCTGTACCTGAGGTGCGTAAGTCGTATGCGGTACGGTAGTTATAAGCTAAACGTACACCAAAGCTGTCTTGCTCATAGTATGCAATGGCGTTGTAGCTTTTATCTGAAATGCCCGGAATACGGTTTGCGTCATTGTCGTCTTGTTGTGTTTGTGAGTAGTTAATTACACCACCCAAACCATTCCATGGGAAAGGTAAAAAGTCTAAATTCTGTTGAATTGAAATTTCCATACCTTTAATTGAAATGGTATCCGCAATATTAACAATACCGCTCATATTTACAGCGTCACCAGCAACCAATAGGTCAGGATCTGATAAATTGTCGTTACCGTCGGTAATACATTTACCATCGTTTTGCACGCTTAAGTTACCTAAATCAACACCTGTACCTGCCAGCGCTGAAGCTTCACACAAGTCTTGGGTATCAAATAAGTTGCTAATTTCTTTTTTGAATAGGGCTAAGGTAATTGCACTGCCTTCACGGTTGTACCACTCAAGTGATAAGTCGTACGAATCCGCTTCAAATGGTTTGATGTTCGAACCTGGTAATTGCACAGTTGCACCTACACCTTGAATGTAAGAAAACTTCGATGAAGGTGAAGCTGAACGCAGGTCAGGGCGGGCAATGTTTTTGTTGTAAGCAAAACGTACAATTACATTTTCGTCGTCATCTAAGTTAGTTGATAAGTTTACACTTGGTAAAAAGTGATTGTATTCGTTTTTAAATACAGCGAGTGGCAAGTTATTGATGTCTTCGCCACCTACATCTGGTGCTTTTGCTTCTGTTTCTGATTCAATATAACGACCACCAATATTACCGTTTAACAACATGGGGCCAAATAATTCAAACTCAAAGTTTGCCATACCGTATAATGCATTGGTTTTTAAACCTGAGCTATAAATAAAGCCATCTGCTTGACGACCACCACGTTGAATGTAACCAGTTGGGGTATATTTAGCGGTTTCACCATTGCCTGCAGGTGCAATGTCTTCAATTTTAATCGAATTCTTTAAATCTCTATTCATTGAATCAAAATCAAATGAACGCCAGCCTTCGTCTGCTGAAACAAAACCATCGGTTAAGCCACCAAAGAATGCTTCTTCCGATACATATGCAGGATCAGTTATGCGATCGCTGGTCATTATGCCTGTTGGGTTAACGCCCACAGATGAACCTTTTGCATAGGTTGAATCTTGGAAAACATCGGCAAAACGGTAACCAAATTTAACGTTTTTCAAAAAGCCTTCGTCAAATTGGCGGGTAAAATCTAATTTGAATGAGTCGTTTGTATGTGCTACTTGCTCATAGTTACCGGTAATTAGTAGGTATAGGCCATCAGCCGCGTTTTTGGTTGTGGCTGTATTGGCTACTTGGTTTTTTGGCTCCCAAACTGCATTGTCAAAATCCATTGCTTGGTCAGCGCCTGTCATATTGAAATAAAAGTTTTCAATTTCACCTTCACCTGTGTAAACCGAACCTTTAATACTCGCTGGCGTATTAGTACGGTTAGACAGTAATACCTCTGTTCGGCGGTTAGTTGCTTCAGACAAGGTTAAGTTTGCATCCACTGTCCACATATCATGTGTCCACTCTGCATCAAACATATAAGCAGCAGCGTCTTGCAATTGTTCATCTTTACGATTGTCGAAGTAATAACGTGGGCGCTCAAAATCTACGCCTGACAAAACATAGGTTTCTTGACCAGCATTGTTTTTCTCGCCAGTTGCGCGAAGTGGGTATTTATCTAATGTTGGGATAACTTTAACGCTTGATTGATCTAAACGCATTTCAAGCTGTTCTAAACGCGCTTCATCTAGGTTACGTTCAGTAATAATGCTGGTAAAACCAAGCTTTAAGTTTTCAGTTGGCTTGTATTCAATGCCACCAGAAAACGAGAACCTATCCCCTTTGTTTACTTCACTTTGTTGACGATACTCACCTGGGAATAAAATGGTTGAATCTTCATGTAAATTATTTTCACTTAACCAGCTGTTATATGCAGCACTTTGTTCTTCTGCTGTGCCATCTGGCGCAAAGTTAGCTGCTTTTAAACTGTCGTAAGCATTAATACGGATAACGTCTTGGCGGAATGTTTGTTGCGAGAAAGACAAAGTACCAGATACAGCTAATACGTCATCAATTAAGTGAGTCGAACCTGAGATAGAAACTTCAGGGTCAATTGAGTCGGCCAATTCTTCGTATCTACCACCAATTTGCATGCGTAAAGAGCTTTTACGTTGTAATGGGCTTTTTACTTTTTGGTTAACTGTACCAGCAATACCACCTTCAACCATATCTGCAGTTAACGATTTTTGTACCGTAATGCCATTAAATACCGCTGGGTTGTATGCGCCAAATGGGTTAGCCGCACCATAAGGAGAAGCTTCACGTGTTGGTGTAGCGATAGATACACCGTTCGCTGTAGTTAATACAAAGCCTGAGGGTAAACCACGTAAGTTTACGCTGGATTCGCGGCGCGAACCTTCACGGTTTAACTGTACACCTGGCACAGCTTGTAACGCTTCACCCATATCTAATGCGGGTAAGGTGCCAATATCGTCTGCTGAAATGCCATCAACAATGGTTGGGGCTAATTTCTTTTCGTTTATGGCTGACTGCAAGTTACCGCGAATACTACTTACGATAGAAATAACTTCTACCTCTTCTTCGCTGTTTGTTGCTGCATCTTGAGCAAATGCTGGTGTACACGCCAATGCAATTAGCGCACTTAATGTGGTTCTTTGAAACAAATGCTGAGTTTTAGTATGGGTGCTCATTTTGTACCTCATAATGTTAATTAAAGTTATTTTTATGTAAAAACATCTGGATGGTAGCATTAAAAGGTATGGTGTTAAAGTGGTAAGGCCAATAATTTTTATTAAATGTTTATTTTTCTTATTTGTATGGAAGTAATTAGCGGATTTTTATCATTATTCGATGTTTTATAGTTTTTATTGTGGAATTTGATTTGGTTTTTTAATCGATCTACAGGAACACTTTTTTGAAAATACTGTTTAAATGATCATGTTGTCAGGCCAATTGTGTTGTGCTAGTGTTTTTGATGTTAAGGAAATGTATAAATGAATGGCTTCGCACTTACACAATTAAACACATGGGATCATTCTCTAATGAAAAAACTAAATAAAAACTTCAAGGCCTCTGCATTTTTTGCAATTTGTGCCGCATCCATAACTGCTTGTGGTATTTCTTTCGAACTATCAGCACAAAACATCAATGTTTATTCTGCAACCGAATTGCAAACAGCGCTTAAAAACGCCAGTGCTGGGGATGAAATTATTGTTTTCCCAGGTAATTATCTTGGGCAAAAGGGGACCGAAAATAGTGGTAGCAGCCCAGCGCACTTTTTTAGTGATAAAAGTGGTACTTCGTCTAACCCCATTACTCTTAGAAGTTATGCTAAGTCGGACAAACAAACCTTAAAAGGTGAAAATGTTGATTCGGGTTATATCCTGTATTTAACAGGTGACCACTGGGTAATAAAAGATCTCAAATTTAAAACTGCACAAAAAGGCATCATGCTTGAAGGTGCTAACCACAATGTAATTGATAATGTTGAAGTGTCTGATGTTGGCGCAGAAGCTGTTCACTTCAGAAAGTCGAGCTCTTATAACAAGCTTACCAATTGTTATATCCATAATACGGGTAAACGCTCGGGCAAAGAAGGCTTTGGTGAAGGTGTTTACGTTGGTACACACAATGGGCATGAGTCAGCAACGCTTGACCCAAGCAATTACAATTTAATCGGTGGTTGTACTATAGGGCCAGAGGTTACCGCAGAAACTTTTGATGTTAAATCGGGTACTAAAGGCACAGTTATCGAGTCTAACTATTTGAGTGGTAAAGGCATAATTGGTACAAGTGGCAACCCTGCAGCAGATAGTTTTATCGATTTAAAAGGTACAGATGTCATTGTTAGATACAACAAAATGGACTGGGAAGGTGATAATAACATTGCACATGCCATTTTCACTTACCAAGAGCACAGAGCATCAAACATTTATGGTAATGAATTTACCTTAAATACTTCATCACCCATTTATAAGTTGCTTGAAGAAACTGTGTACGCAAAAGACAACACCCGTCTAGATAATGGTACAAAAGTGGTTGATGCAACATATCAATTAAACAAAATTGAAGATCAGTTAAACACTTCAATTGAGCAACCATACCAAGGGCCGTATGCTTGCTTTGATGAATTAACTAATGGTTGTGGTTCAGCGCCTTCTAATACAGATCCAGTAGACCCGACTGATCCACAAGACCCAACCGATCCGGAAGATCCAAATGACGGTGGCACTACCCCAACTGATCCGTCAGGCTGTGATTCAAGCGTTTCTGTGAACTGGAACAGCAAAACCGAAATAACCTTGGCGGGCGCAACCTGTGTTGATTTTGGTCAAAGTTTGTCGGGTGAAAACGTACAGTTTTGGGACAGTGATGCTAATTCAAGTTGTAATTTTAGAGGTTCAGTTTCATCAATTGATGGCAGTGGCAGCCTTGAAATAACCAGTAATTATGTCAGCTCGAGTAGCTTTAGTGGCACAACTTTGCAACTTGTTGCAAATAATGGCTGTGAATTTATAAAAGTACGAGCCTATTAGTCTGCCCTAGTCTTTATGAGGTGAGGTTAGTTTAAATACCTTACGATTAGTCAACTGCAAGGATGTTTGCAGTTGGCTAAAATGCTGGTCGAACAATTTATCAAAAGTACCATTTTTTATAATAGCAGCTAAGCCAACTTCAATATCTTTCGCTATTTCAGGACTGGCTGGTGTTACGTAGTAATAAACTGGTAAATCGGTTTTCAGTACTATATCTTGTTCAATTGCCATATTAGGGTACATTTCTTTACGCGTGGCAAACTCTTCTAATATTTCATTTACCCCGCGTGGAAAATAATCAAATCTATCTTTGGCAAGCATTTTAAATAAACCTTCGTAACTTGAGCTAGTAACTAAGTTAAATTGGTTATTCTCAAAAATTCGTGTGATTGACCACACATGCCCGGTACCCAGCCTGAGTTTCTTTAGTTCATTTATATTGCGTATAATGCTAAATAGGTTTTGCTTATTTTTATTGATGAAGAACACACGCTTACCTAATAGGCCTTTAAGCAATGGCTGTTTGACTGCTATTAGCGTATTTTCCCACTCAACGCGAGCCGCTGCCCACATTACATGTACGTTCCTCCCTAAATGCATTTGTTTTTCGGCGCGGGCTTCATTCATAGGTGGGCTAAAAACTACGTTATAGTGTTTTGGTTTGCTATGAGACAGCGCTTGTATTAACAAGGCACTTGCGTATGTTCCACGCACATCAATTGGCGAGCTACTCGGTGTCACCAAAATAACATCTTTGGCTTGTATAACTGCAGATAGCAGCAGACTGGCTACAAGAGTCAGATTTTTAAAGATAAACAGAATGCTTTTCGTCTTGGCCATGGTTAATCGGCCCTAAGTTCATGCCTTGAGTTACTTAAATATAGCATATAAAAGTTTTCATTTTTCGAATGAGAGTGTTAGATTTCGGTTAAAAATAATTGGTAAGGCCACTTGACTATGGTCGGTTTTTAATTATAATTTTAGTCAATTACTTAGTTATTTTGTATCAAAGTCGCTCATTATAAAGCAAATTGTCAATAAATCACTCAGGTACACCTATGCAACTTAGCAATGATTATCTAGCACAACATACTTTAAGCCTAGCTGAAGCAGGTGTTCAATTACCGTCATACAAAAGATCTGAATTAGATATTGGTATTGTTCATTTAGGTCTAGGTGCGTTTCATCGTTCTCATCAAGCGGTATTTACCGAACAAGTTTTAGAGCAAACCAATGATTTACAATGGGGAATTTGTGCTGTTGCCTTTAGTAATGAGCAATTGAAAGATCAAATAAACGCTCAAGACGGTTTATACACTAATGTGGTTTGTGGCAAAACACAAAGCTTTCAAATTATAGGTTCAATTAAACAAGCTCTAGTTGCATCTAAGCAAATGCCTGATGTGCTAGCAACATTGGCTTTACCATCAGTCAAACTGGTTTCTTTAACTGTGACTGAAAAAGGTTATTGTTTGAATGAAGCAGGTGATTTAGACATTCAATCAGCTAATATTCAGCATGATATTGGCAATATTACTTCACCAAAATCGGCTGTAGGTATTTTAGTGGCAGGCTTTTTAAGTCG
Source organism: Catenovulum agarivorans DS-2 (assembly GCF_000568405.1). GTDB lineage: Bacteria > Pseudomonadota > Gammaproteobacteria > Enterobacterales > Alteromonadaceae > Catenovulum > Catenovulum agarivorans_A. The sequence goes on along the minus strand of NZ_ARZY01000047.1, from coordinate 26,747 downwards.
TTTTTATAAGGGGCAACCTGCTTTTAATGTTATTGCCTGCGACAACTTGCCGCACAATGGTGACAAACTGAAAAAAGCCACTGTTGCTTTAGCGAATGAAATTAACTCTGAACTTGCCAATTGGATTTCGGCCAATGCACATTTCCCTAATACCATGGTTGATTGCATTACCCCAAAAACCGAAGGTTCAACCGTTGCCGCGGTGGAAGAAAACTGTCGTTATACAGATAGCGTACCTGTGCAACGTGAACCTTTTGCGCAATGGGTCATTGAAGATATTCCTAGTATGGCGCGCCCAGCATGGGAAAAAGCAGGTGTGATGTTTACCAACGACGTTGACGGTTTTGAAAAAACTAAATTGCGTATTTTAAATGGCACACATTCAGCGCTTGCTTACATTGGCAGCTTACTGTCGATTGATACTGTTTATAACGCTATTAATAACACGCAAGTGAAAGCTTTTATTAGCGAGCTGCTTGAACACGAAATTATCCCATCGATTGACGCGCCAGCAGGTTTAGATCTTGCCGATTATGCTCAAGCCATTCTTGAGCGTTACGACAATCCGTCGATTCGTCATTTGTTAATTCAAATTGCAGCCGATGGTTCGTTAAAAATTCCAGTTCGTACCTTAGAGCCAATTAAAGAAAACTTAGCAGCTGGTCGGTCAATTGAACGTTTATCTATTGTTGTTGCAGCCTGGATTAAATTTATTGTTGCTCGCACCGAACAGCAAGCCGACATTGCTGATCCGAAAAATCAACTTATGCAGCAGGTTGTTAGTGGCTTTACCGGTGATGCCAAGTCAGACGTCAGTGCATTTTTAGCGATTGACGGCATAGTTGAAAAAGAACTATTGGCAAATCAGCAATTCGTAGATTCGGTTGTTACAGCCTATAGTGAAATAGATTCATTTTTAGCGTCATTAGCGTAATAGAAAATTTTTAGGTAGAGGTTTAAATGGCCAACTTTGCACCATACTCAATTCATGAAGACCGCTTGTTTAGTGCTGATAGCAAATTAAGAAGCATCAGTCGTGATTTATACGCGTCGATAAAAGATTTACCCATTGTTAGCCCACACGGCCATACAGACCCTCGTTGGTTTGCTGAAAATAACAATTTCTCCAATGCGGCTGAATTGCTGATTATTCCAGACCATTATGTTTTTAGAATGCTCTATAGCCAGGGTGTTAGTTTAGAGTCATTGGGGATTAAGCGTTTAGATGGTGGTGCAGTTGAAAGCGACTACCGTAAAATTTGGCGGTGTTTTGCTAAACATTATTATTTATTTCATGGCACGCCGTCACGTATGTGGATGGATCACGTGTTGTGCAGCATTTTTGGGTTTGAAGTTGAATTAACTGAAGATTCAGCTGATTTCTTTTACGACCGTATCAATGAAATTTTAGCCAGCGATGAATTTAAACCTCGTGCTTTGTTGGAAAAATTCAACATTGAGTTATTGGCAACCACTGAAGGTGGTTTAGACGATTTAAAATACCATGCGCAATTAAAAGGCACAGGCATAGATAAAACCGTTATTACTACTTTCCGTCCAGACGACATTGTTGATCCTGAAAGCGGAAATTTTGCACATAACTTAACAAAACTTGCTGATATAACAGGTCAAGACTGTGCTAGCTGGCAAGGCTATTTAGCTGCAATTCGTGACCGCCGGGCATTTTTCCGTGAGCACGGCGCAACAGCCACCGACCATGGTCATGCAACCGCGAAAACAGCTGATTTAACTGCAAGTGAATGTGAGCGTTTATTTAGTCAAGTTCGTTCTGGTAACTTCAGCAAAGAGCAAGCCGAATTATTCCGTGCACAAATGTTAACCGAGCTTGCAGGCATGAGTTTGCAAGATGGCATGGTAATGCAAATTCACCCTGGTGTTTATCGCAACCATAATGGCCAAGTATTGCAAAATTTTGGTCGCGACAAGGGCGGCGATATTCCAGTACAAGCTGAATTTGTGCAAAACATGGCGCCGCTGTTAAATAAATACGGCAATTCTACGGATTTGCGCATTATTTTATTCACCTTAGACGAAACGACTTATACGCGTGAGCTAGCGCCTTTAGCGGGTCATTATCCTGCACTTAAATTAGGACCTGCTTGGTGGTTTCATGATTCGCCTGAGGGCATGTTGCGTTATCGCCACTCAATCACAGAAACAGCAGGTTTCTACAATACCGTTGGTTTTAACGACGATACCCGTGCGTTTTTATCTATACCTGCGCGCCATGATGTTGCTCGTCGTATAGATTGCCGTTTCTTAGCGCAAATGGTCGCTGAACATAGAATTTCTGAAAGTGCCGCTTTTGATTTGGCGCATGATCTTTCTTATCGCTTAGCAAAAGAAGCTTACCAAAATACCAAGACGTCAAAATAAGAGGTTACATATGACAGATTCAAACAAAATGTTTTCTTTAGCAGGCAAAGTTGCATTAGTAACAGGCAGTAGTCGAGGTTTAGGCCGTGCATTGGCGCTTGGTTTAGCAAATGCGGGTGCAAAGGTTGTTTGTAGCAGCTCAAAAGCTAACGGTTGTGATGAAACCATTAAATTAATTGAGCAAGCAGGTGGTGAAGCTATTCAAGTTGCAGCTGATTTAAATGATAGCGACTCAGTTAAAGCTTTGGCTGAAGCAGCGCTTGCATGGCAAGGTCAAGTCGACATTTTATTAAATAACGGCGGCACAATTGCGCGTTTCCCAGCGGTCGATTTTCCTGAAGACGAATGGTTAAAAGTAATTAACGTTAACTTAAATTCAGCGTTTTTATTAAGTCGTTTAATTGGCAAAAGCATGATTGAACGTGGCCAAGGCAAAATTATTAATATCGCGTCTATGTTGTCTTATTCTGGCGGTATTACAGTGCCAGCATACACAGCCAGTAAACATGGTATTGCAGGTGTAACCAAAGCATTGGCTAACGAATGGGCGATTAATAACATTCAAGTAAATGCAATTGCACCTGGTTATTTTAGAACTGATAACACCCAAGCTTTGCAAGACAACCCTGAGCGTAATCGTGATATTGAAAAACGTATTCCTGCGGGTCAATGGGGTGAGCCTGATCAATTGGTTGGTGCCGCGGTATTTTTAGCATCAAGCGCAAGTGATTATGTCAATGGTCACGTATTAGCAGTTGACGGCGGCTGGTTAGCCCGATAAGTATTGGAGTAAATAATGACAATTAATTGTACAACCCGTTATGCAATTGGCCGTAACGAAATTAAAACCTTTGATACTCAGCAATTTAGAGATGAATTTTTGTGTCACAACATTATGACGCAAGACGAAATAACCCTAATTTATACTCATTACGACCGTTACATTATTGGTGGGGTTGTACCTGTCAATGAAGTACTCAGTTTAACTGCAATTGACGAAACTAAGTCTGAGCACTTTTTAGATCGCCGTGAGTTAGGTGTGGTTAATGTTGGTGGTTTAGGTGTAGTAACAGTTGACGGTGTTGAATATCAACTAGAAGCAAAAGAAGCTTTATACGTAGGCCAAGGTAACAAACAAGTGACATTTGCCAGTGCTAATAAAAATGCGCCTGCACATTTTTATTTAAACTCAGCGCCAGCACATAAGGCTTTTCCAACTAAAAAAGTCGGTTTGGCTGACGCGAATATTCTTGAATTAGGCAGCTTAGAAACGTCTAACCAAAGAAGAATCCATCAATTGTTGGTTAATGGTGTAGTAGAAACTTGCCAATTACAAATGGGCATAACGTGTTTGCAGCCAGGTAGTGTATGGAACACTATGCCAGCGCATCAGCATGATCGCCGTATGGAAGCTTATTTTTATTTTGAAATCCCACAAGGGCAAGCTGTCTGTCATTTTATGGGTGAACCGCAAGAAACGCGTCATATCTGGGTGGCAAATGAACAAGCTGTGGTTTCTCCTCCTTGGTCAATTCATTCTGGTTGTGGCACAGCTAATTATTCTTTCGTTTGGGGTATGGCAGGTGAAAACTTGGCATATGACGATATGGATATTCATGCTCCAACTGAACTTCGCTAGTTGTCGTGTGTGTTGGAGGCAGTTGAAGTGATTCGCTGCCTCTTTTTTTGGGGGATTTATGAACTGGTTTAAAACAGTTTTTTGTTTGAGCTTTTTGGTGGTGTTAACGTCTTGTGGCGGAGAACAGCAAAAAGTTGTACTCAGAATGGGCCACACGCTCGATACTGAGCATAGTGTTCACAAAGCTATGGTACATATGGCCGAGCGTTTGCAACATTACTCAAATGGTGAAATGGATGTTGTGATCTATCCAAGTGCCCAACTGGGTAACGAACGTGAGATGGTTGAGTTATTGCAAATTGGTAGTTTGGCTATGACTAAAGTATCTGCCGCAACCATTGAAGGTTTTGTTCCTGAGATGAAGGTGTTCAGTTTGCCGTATATCTTTCAATCGCGCGAGCATAGATGGCGTGTACTTAATGGCGATGTTGGACAAAACTTGTTGAACGAAACCCAAAAAGCGCATTTAGTTGGTTTAGGTTATTACGATGCGGGTAGTCGAAGTTTTTATATGACTGATACTCGGGTTAAAGAGCCTAAAGACTTAACTGGCAAAAAAATCCGTGTGATGGAAAGCCAAACCGCAGTAAAAATGGTGCAAGCGTTTAGTGGTGCAGCTACACCTATTTCGTTCGGTGAGCTGTACGCCGCACTACAGCAAGGTGTTGTTGATGGCGCTGAAAATAACCCACCTTCGTTTTATTTGTCACGTCACTACGAAATCAGCAAATATTATATTCTGAATGAGCATACATCTGTACCAGATGTCATTGTTGGTAGTGCACATGTGTATAACAACTTAACAGAGCAACAACAGCTTTGGTTAAAAAAAGCAATTCAAGATTCAGTGGAATATCAAAAACAGCTGTGGCTTGAAGGTGAGTTACAAGCACTCGCTGAAGTTAAAAAAGCAGGGGTTGAAGTGATATACCCAGATAAAACGCCTTTTATCAACGCGGTTCAAGATTTCCATGCAACTTTTAAAGGTACACGCATCGGCCAGTACCTTGAGCAAATTGCATCAATGAATGAGGGCAAATAATGAATTCTGTTACCTCGCATGTAGAAAGTCTATTAAAAAAATTGCTGGTGGCTTTAAGCGCACTCATTGTAGTTATGGTGACCTGGCAAGTGATTTCACGATACGTATTACAAGCACCTAGCTCAGTTACTGAAGAAGCTGCTCGTTTCTTACTTATTTGGATCAGTTTGTTTGGTGCTGCATATGCTTATCAAACAGGCTCGCATTTAGGCTTAGATATTCTAGTTAACAAACTATCGACAAAAGGCCAAGCCGTTGCCGGGATATTTTCTCATTTGTGTGTTGTTGGCTTTGCACTTAACGTTATGGTGTTTGGTGGGTTTTCATTGGTTGATTTAACCATGACACCGATTCAAACATCGGCAGCATTAGAAATAAAAATGGGCTACGTATATTTTGCGGTGCCTCTATCGGGTTTGATTATTGTGTTGTTCGGCATCAATAAAATCAAACAATTAGCATCACAAATATGGGGGCAATAGGCATAGCTATGGATTATTCAGGATTAGTTTTAGTTATTACGTTTTTTGCCCTGTTGCTGCTTAATGTACCTATCTCATTTAGCATTGGGATCGCAACAGCCGTGACTATGTTATTTACTATAGACTTTGCGCCTGCAGTGACTACGGTCGCACAAAGGTTAGCTGGTGGCGTAAATAGTTTTGTTTTGTTGGCTATTCCATTTTTTGTTTTATCAGGTTTGATTATGGGGCGTGGTGGTATCGCCAAACGCTTAATTGAATGTGCTATGGCATTAATTGGTTTCTTACCAGGTGGATTAGCATTGGTTAACGTAATGTCATGTACATTGTTTGGTGCCATTTCAGGTTCGGCTGTGGCGGCAACGAGTGCAATCGGCAGTTTTATGATCCCGCAAATGGAGAAAAACGGTTACGACAAAAACTTTGCCGCGGCAGTCACTTGTACCTCGGCAACAACGGGTATGTTAATACCACCAAGTAACATTTTGATTATCTACGCTGTTGCAAGTGGTGGTGTTTCAATTGCTGCATTATTTGTCGCGGGTTATCTACCTGGTATTCTGGTTGCGCTAGCATTAATGTTAGTGTGTGCGGGTTATGCAAAAGCAAAAGGTTACCCAACTGCAGCGCGTCTACCATTTAGTGTTGTATTTGAAAAAGTTAAAGCAGCATTGCCAAGCTTATTACTGATATTTATCGTGATTGGCGGTATTATTTCAGGGGTCTTTACTGCAACTGAAGCAGGCGCAATCGCTGTAATTTATTCACTCATTCTATCTGTCATTGTCTATAAAGAAGTTAAGATGAGTGAAATGTCTGAAATATTGCTTAAATCAGCTGAAACCACCGCAATTGTTATGTTGTTGATTGGTGCGTCATCTGCAATGTCGTGGATAATGTCTTATGTGAATATCCCGCAAGCCATCAGCGAGTTTTTATTAACGTTAAGCGAAAATCCATTACTGATTTTGTTGTTAATCAATATTTGTTTGTTGGTGATTGGCGCATTTATGGATATGACCCCTGCGGTATTAATTTTTACGCCAATCTTTTTACCTGTTGCTGAAGCATTAGGTATGTCACCCTTGCATTTTGGCATAATGATAGTGCTTAACTTATCTATAGGCCTAGTTTCACCGCCTGTTGGGTCGGTACTGTTTGTTGGTTGTGCAGTAGCAAAAACCTCGATTGAAAAACTCATTAGGCCGCTTATCCCATTGTATATGGCTATGATAGTGGTATTAATGTTGGTGACATATGTGCCTGCTATAAGTGAGTTTTTACCCAATTTATTTGGTTTAGGGTAAGGTGTGACTATGATTTATGTGATTATGGGCGTGAGTGGCTGTGGTAAAAGTAGTGTAGGTACACAGCTAGCGGAAAAGTTGCAATTACCATTTTTTGATGCCGATGATTATCACCCACAAAGTAATGTCGACAAAATGTCTGCAGGCATTGCGTTAACTGACGAAGACAGATGGCCTTGGCTGCAAAAGCTTAATTCCGAAATGCAGCAATGGCAGCAAAACGGCGGAGCCGTGTTAGCATGCTCGGCACTTAAGCAAGCTTATCGTGATTGTTTAGCCGATAACCTAGCACAGGCGGTAACTTTTGTATTTTTAAAGGGGGACTTTGCAACGTTACTCAGCCGCCTTGAAAGCAGAACTGGCCATTTTATGAAGTCAGACTTGTTAATGTCGCAATTGGCAACGCTCGAAGAGCCTGAACATGCACTCGTTATTGACATTAATCAGTCGTTAGAGGCAATCGTTCAGAATATTATCAAGGAAATATAAATGAGTTTTACTATCCACCAGACGGCTCAAGCAGGGCTAATTGACGATACTCAGCTTGAACATATTATTGACCAATATATTAGCCAGCGTTTAACTAATGCGAAAAAAGTATTGTTGTTGCCGCCCGACTTAACTAGGTTTCATTCAAAAGCCGGATTTATTACCAGTTACTTGTATCACAACTTAAAAGATCGCTGTGAAGTTGCAATTATGCCTGCGTTAGGCACACATGATCCTATGACGGATGCTGAACTCGATATGATGTTTGGTGCGGATATTCCTAAGTCGGTATTTCATCCACATTACTGGCGTAAAGATGTAAAAGTTGTTGGGCAAATTACTGAGCAGCGAATTAATGAACTGTCAGACGGCAAGCTGAATTACACTATGGATGTTGGGGTCAATAAACTGTTATTGGATAACGATTGGGACGCGATTGTCTCCGTTGGGCAAATTGTGCCGCACGAAGTAATTGGTATGGCCAACTACACCAAAAATATTCTAATTGGTGTTGGTGGAGAAGATACCATTCATAAGTCTCACTTCTTGGGAGCAGCTTATGGTATGGAACGTATTATGGGACGCATTAAAACCCCAGTTCGTAGTGCCTTAAATGAAGGGTTTGACCAGTTTTTAAGTCATTTGCCGATTGATTTTATTTTAACCGTTTTGGGTAAAGAAAACGGCCAACTGGCTTTGAAGGGTGTGTTTTGTGGTGATGAATATGCAACCTATGAACAAGCTTGTTTGTTAAGCCAACAACACAACCTTAATCTACTCGATAAACCGATTAAAAAGGCCGTTGTGTATTTAGACCCGACCGAATTTAAAACCACTTGGTTGGGGAATAAAGCTATTTATCGCACTCGTATGGCAATTGCGGACGGGGGCGAACTGATTGTTTTAGCCCCAGGGCTAAAACGTTTTGGCGAAGATATGTCGATAGATGGGTTAATTCGCAAATTTGGTTATAAAACGACCGACGAAACTTTGGCCGCGATTGAACAAAACCCTGATCTGAAAAATAATTTGTCCGCGGCTGCACATTTAATTCATGGCACCAGTGATAATCGTTTCACCGTGACCTATTGTCCGAAAGATGCGGTCAGCCAAGCAGAAATTGAGCAAGTTAATTATCAGTATTGCCATTACGATGAGATGATAAAACGTTATCCAACTGAGCAATTAGAAAATGGTTGGAACACGCTGCCAAATGGCGAGGAAATTTTTTACGTTAGTAATCCTGCACTTGGATTATGGACAACCAAAGAGAATTTTGAGAATAAGTAGGTTGTTGTATGCACAATAAACATATTCATCTGGACATTGTTGGTGGTATTGCAGGGGATATGTTTATCTCGGCTATGATTGATAGCCAACCTTGGCTTGAAGCTATTGTCATGGATGCTGTGACAAAAGTTATCCCAAATAATGTTGGGCAAGCAAGTATTGCAGCTGGTTTGAATAAAGGCATTAGTGGCTTGCAGTTCAAGTTAAAATTACATCAGCATACCCATGACCATGACCATGACCATGACCATGACCATGACCATGACCATGACCATGACCATGACCATGACCATGACCATGACCATGACCATGACCATGACCATGACCATGACCACCATCATGATCCTCGAACGACTTATCGCGGCATTTGCCATATGCTAGCGCACAGTGAATTAGCCCCAGAAGTTGTCGAAATCGCCAAGTCAATTCTAACCATTATTGGCAAAGCAGAAGCGAAAATTCACAATAAAACCTTAGATGATGTTCATTTTCACGAGTTGGCAGATTGGGATTCTGTAATGGATGTTGTTGCGGTCGCCAGTATTTTGCACGCGTTATCAACTTGTGTATGGAGTATATCCAAACTGCCGATAGGGGGAGGATTGGTTAAAACCGCCCATGGAATGTTGCCTGTACCTGCGCCAGCGACGGCTGAAATATTGCAAGGTTTTACTTTTGTTGATGACGGTATTCATGGAGAACGCATTACTCCAACCGGAGCAGCTATTTTAGCTTATTTGCGTCAAGCCAACTTATTTGCCGACAAAACAGTTTCGACTTTAACAGCTACAGGTTATGGGCTTGGTACTAAACAGCTTAAAAATATGCCGAATATATTACGGGCATTAGTGTTTGAAGGAGCTGATGCACCACAAACGCCGTTGAGTATCGAAGTGATTGAATTTGACATCGATGATATGACAGGTGAAGAAATTGCTTGTGCGGCAGACAAAATTCGCCAATTATCAGGGGTGATAGATTTGGTTTGTTTTACAGCCAAGGGCAAGAAAAACCGACCAGTTGAATGTTTTCGGGTGATGGCAGATTCATACGCGCTGCAAGATATAATCTCAGAGTGTTTTCACCAGACCTCGACCATCGGCTTGCGTCATTACAGTGTGAATAGAAGCTGTTTAAAACGAACTCATAATAAAGTGGATGGTTTGAATGCCAAAACGGTTGAACGCAATGGCTACTCAACCACCAAAATAGAGCACGACGAAATTGAACCATTGGCAACTTTACAGCAAAGACGTCAGGCAAAATTTTCGCGAGAATTATAGTCAATGAGTGGTAATGATATGTTTGCAACAAACGTAAAATTTATGCCCAAAGGGTTGCAAGCTAAGCTAAATAATTTGCTTGAGTTTGCAAATCAATTTGCCTCTGTATCAGTCGCGTTAAGTGGCGGTGTTGATAGTATGTTGCTTACTTATGTATTACATCGCTATTCAGCTAGTCATGTTAATGCTGTGCACGCAGCTTCACCAGCTGTGCCTAAGTCTGCGTTACAACGCATTCAAGCTTATTCAAGCAAACATCAATGGAACCTACGCATTGTTGATGCCAAGGAATTAGACAATCCAAATTATCGTAGCAATCCGGTAAATCGCTGTTATTTTTGTAAGAGCAGTTTGTATCAGCGTATCGGCAAACATGCCTGCGACGTTATTTTTTCTGGGACAAACATGGACGACCTTGGTGATTATCGTCCAGGATTAATTGCGGCAGCCGAGCACAAAGTACATCACCCGTATGTCGAAGCAAATATAAGCAAAGTCGAAATTTATCAGTTGGCTAAATATTTTGGATTAACTGACTTGCAAGCGCTTCCCGCACAGCCGTGTTTAGCCAGTAGAATTGAAACGGGCATTAGCGTAAGCGTGGCTGATCTTGAGTTTATCGATGAAATGGAGCGGTTAGTCCGCTCAAAGCTACCAAAGTTGGACAATATACGTTGTCGTATTACCCACAATGGGGTTGTAATAGAACTGGCCAAATTGCCAGCTGAGCCTTTGTTGTCGGCGGTGATTCAACAAGTTACACAGGCTTGTTTAATTAAAGGACGCGTTTTTGTTGAAGTGCGCGAATATCAAAAAGGTTCGGCATTTTTAACTGAACAATCAAATCAATGGACCCAGATAGAAATTAAGCAGGTAAGTTAAGTATGAGTAATTTTATTTGGGATGCCGAGCGGAAAACTCGCACAGGTGTGGCAGAAGCCGTTTTTTGCCAAGGTAAGTCTAATTCAGATTTACAAGCGATTGTTGAACACAACCTAGCGGAACAAAAAGCATTGTTGATGACACGGTTATCCAGCGAGCAATGGGCTACCTTGTCGCCCGAAATTCGCCAGCAACTTGACTATGATCTGACCTCTAAAACGGCCATCGCAAATCTAGAACCTATTGTTCAATCCAGCAAGCAAGTTTGTATTGTGTGTGCTGGTACTTCAGATGTTTCGGTTGCAACTGAAGCTCAGCGTACGCTTAGGTTTAATGGAATCGAAGCGCCGCTGATTGCTGATGTAGGGGTGGCAGGGTTATGGCGTTTGTTAGATAACATAGAGCAAATTCGCCAGTACAAGATCATCATTGCAGTCGCTGGAATGGAAGGCGCATTATTTAGTGTTCTAGCTGGTTTAGTTTCAGCTCCCGTCATTGCGGTGCCCACTGCGGTTGGTTACGGCGTTTCTGCCGATGGACAAGCTGCACTCTCTAGTGCGCTGGCGTCGTGTGCGCCTGGAGTGATGACGGTCAATATCAATAACGGTTTTGGTGCCGCAGCCGCAGCGGTGAAAATTGTCCGCCAATATACTTAAAACCAATTTCTATAACCATTTAGTTTAGGTTGGCAGCGTGTTTGATTTTTGCGTGCTATCTTTAGTTATTAACCAGAGTGCAAGGTTATTAGATTCGTTGAATGGATGCTAGCTGATATTTAAATTTGTTAAGAGGTTGCTATGGCGTTACCACAAGTTGTTAAAACTAAACGAGGGTTTTTGGCCGCAGTATTCGCGTTTATTTATGTTGCTTTTTTCAACCAAATTCACGCCCAAACGATTAACTACTACATAGAAGAAGTTGCGCTGCAAGAGTATAACAAGCGCATTTTGCAGATGGCTTTAGCCAATGTGGATATGCAAGGCGTTACACTTAATGCTGTGACCGACAAGTTATCTCGTGAGCAAGCCTTTACCCAAATGGATAGAGGTGACATCGATGTGATGTGGCTGAACACTAGCCAAGAACTTGAAGATAGATTTATCCCTGTGCGTGTCCCTATGTTTAAAGGGTTAATGAGTTATCGAGTTTTAATGATACGCCAAGGCAATGAATCTCGTTTCGCAGATGTGAATGACTTTCAACAGTTTAGACAGCTAAAAGGTGGTGTCGGGCGTTTTTGGACAACAACTAAGGTATTTAAAGCAGAGAATATCAATTCAGTATTAACCACCAAAGCGACCAATTTGTATCCTATGCTTGAGGGCGGGCGTTTCGATTATATTCCACGGGGGGTGATGGAAATTGCCCCTGAGTTAAAAAAATATTCGAATTTACCGTTGGCGCTGGAAAAAACCTTATTATTACATTTGCCGACGGCGGTTTATCCTTTTGTCAGCAAATCTAATCCCAAATTAGCGGTGAAAATTGAAGAAGGCATGCTTAATGCGATAGATAGCGGCGAGTTTGATGCTTATTTTAAAACGACAAGTCAGTATCAAGATACGTTAAAGATTATTAGCCAATACAAATGGAAAGTCATTCCGATTAACAATCCCATTTTGCCGAAAGCGACACCGTTGTCTAACAAAAAGTTGTGGGTCGATTTTAGTCAATATTTACAATAACCGAATTAAGGAAATCTCTGGGTGATAAAAATAATAATAACCTTGTTGTGCACGTTTATTTTAGCGTTCAATCCGCAAGTCAAAGCCGAAACAAAATCGTCTAGCAGCGGCTACCTTTGGGTAGCAGCGTTAGATGCTGGCATTTATGCTGCTAAATTTAACCAAGATACTGGCAAACTAACTGATATTAAACAGGTAGAAGACAAACACAATGGTTATTTCATTGCCAAACACCCTGAATTTAATATTGTTTATTTAGCCGAGCGATTGCAAGCAAGTAGTCGTATTCATACCTATCGTATTATCCAAGACGGCCATTTACAGCATTTAAGTAGCTTAGACGGCTTACCCGAGGGTATTGTGCACATTTCGGTTGATAATCAAGGAAACAATTTAGCCGCGGCCTATTACAAATCCTCTTACATTGGAATTTATCAATTAACTCAAAATGGCCAACAGGTGTCTGTGCGCTATCAAAATCAGCACATTGGAGCGAGTGTCCATAGCCGACAAAAAGCACCACATCCGCATTGGTCAGGGTTTTCTCCCAATGGTCATTTTGCTTATTTTGCTGACCTAGGCTCTGATCACATATGGGTATATCAAATAAATCCACACAATAATACGGTTAATCTTGTGCAAAAAGCACCTGCGCCAGCGGGTTCTGGCCCAAGGCATATTGCCTTTAATCAAGCTTTTGATTTAGCGTATGTAAGTGATGAATTACGCGCACGGGTTAGTCTGTATAAGGTTAGCCAAAACGGTGGGAAATTGAGCTATTTAACTTCTACCAAACCTTTGCCTGAGTTGCAGCACGAAGCTTGGTTTAATGTTTCAGACATTAAGCTGCACCCAACTGGTCAATTTTTGTATCTAGTCAATCGAGGGTTTGATCAAGTGTCGGTATTTAATGTTAATTCGTCAAACGGAACGTTAGATTTTGTTGAACACGAGCCAGTGCGCGGAAGTATTTCGCGACATATCAATTTTGATTCCTCAGGCAAATGGGCGCTTGTTTTAGCAAAAGAAAGCAGTACCGTCGCCATTTTTAAAGTTAATGTGCAAACTGGCGCCTTAACCTTCAATAAACCAGTGTACAGCATACCTACCCCTATGGCGGTTGTGTACTAGACTGTTCACAATTGAACTTGATTTGATTGAAAATGCAAAAAAGTTGTTACTTTATTGGTGACGAGTCAATTTGTTGTCTATGCTTTAACTCAATTAGCTGTTGATCTCTCCATTAGTCTGTTGGAAAAAACCTATGTTAAAAAAATTAAAACTACTAAAAAGTAAGCTATTAATGATTTGTGCAGTGCCACTAATTGTTATCGCTTTTGTTTTGACATGGAGCATTGTTAATGAGATGGAATCGTTTAAGCAAGAACAAGTTAAAGCTGAGCGCGAAACCTTGTTGGCGCAGAAAAAAAATGAGCTTAAGTCTTTAGTATTGCTTGGTTTGTCGGCAATGAAAGAAACCTTGCAACAGCCCCCTTCGGAGCAGCGCGATCAGGCAATTGTCAATTTTGTATACAATTTTAATTTTGGTGAAGGCACATACTTTTTTATAAACAGTTATGATATGTATGCGATAGCCAATGGTCGTGTAGGTCCGCGTCCGCCCAAAAAACTTAATATTGATCCAAGCAAACATCCAGGCGGAAAACATCCACTTCACGACATGCGCGACGCCGCCAAAAGAGGAGGTGATTTTGTTCAATATACCGCTTTTAAAAAGCTTGGTGATAAAGAGCAAGCGCCCAAGTTAGCCTATGCGCAAAATATTCCTGGCTATGAGTGGCTGCTTGGAACAGGCTATTTTATCGATGATATTGAAGTTGCGGTACAGAAGAAAATTAATACTTTTGACATGACGCTTGAGCGTTTGCTTAGCAAAACGGTTATCGCGAGTGCGACCGTATTAATTTTGTCTTTAGTTATGTCAGTGGTGCTCATACGAAAAGCATTGCAACCTTTAGATAATATGAACGAAGCACTGCAAGATATTGCGCATGGCGATGGTGATTTAACCCACAGGCTTAAAGTTGAAACAGACGACGAAGTCGGCCGCTGTGCCAGTTCATTTAATGATTTTTCGGAAAAAATTCGCCGAATTGTCACGATTGTCAGCCAAGAAGCGGCCACCATTAATAATTCAACTTTATCACTAGATCAGTCATCACAAACTAGCTTAAATTTAGTGCAAGAGCAGCGAATAAAAACCGAATACCTAACCCAAGTTATCTATGAAATGGTCGCCAGCGCACAGGAGATCACCAACAATGGTAACAAAGCGGCTGAAGCCGCACATGTTGCCAACGATGAATCGAGAAAAACCGCTCAAGCGTTGAAAGATGCAGTAGATAAGTTGCAGCAACTCAATTTAGATATCAACAAATCATCTCATGCAATGAATGAATTAGAACGGGAAACAGATTCGATTGGCTCAGTATTGCAAGTGATTCAACAAATAGCGGAACAAACGAACTTGTTGGCGCTTAATGCTGCAATTGAGGCGGCAAGGGCTGGGGAACAGGGGCGTGGTTTTGCCGTGGTTGCAGATGAAGTCCGCACGCTAGCTAGCCGCACACAAAACAGTACCGAAGAAATTAAGGTAATGATTGAGAAATTACAGACGGGTGCGCAAAATGCAGTGGCAGCAATGGAAATCAGTAAACGCTCCAGTGTTGAAGCACAAGAAGTTGCTGAAGCCTCTAGTCACTCGTTAGAAAAAGTAAATGAGTCAATAGAAGTGATTAACGAAGTCAACTCAGTTGTTGCAACCGCAGCATCGCAGCAAATGAGTGTTACCGAAGATTTAAATAAAAACCTACATGCTTTGTGTGATTTAACTGGTCAAACGGAAGACGAAGTGAAAAGCGTCGCTGGTACCAGTCAAAACCTTAAAGACAACGCAACCGCGTTAAATCGCGAGATGGACAACTTTACTGTGTAATCACAGGCACAGATTTGTTGTCATTGTACAAACGATATATGGTGATTAAATTGGTTATAATCACCATTATCTCCAACAAGGTCGCCCCAACCGATTGTACAAATAAATTGTGTGTTAACCAGCTAACCGCCCCCAAAATAAAAGCGATGCGCATTGGTATGCCTTGCAAAAAGAATACTGCGTAAGTACCAAAGCATGCCCCAGCAATTGCTAGCAAACTGATGGGAGTAGTATATAAAAGTACGCCCCAAAATACATTTGCACAAATAAATACAATACCTAACCAAGCTTTTGAATAACGAACCGAAATAATTGTACGAATTAAACTTAATGCGTTTGCGGCTACCGCTGTATAAGCGCCCAATAAATAAAAATGAGTAGTTTGGCAGCCAAATAAAAAACATAAATAAACTTTAAGGTGCTGATCATTTTTTTGTAAAAATGCACAAGCGCCGATCATAAAGCTTAATATGCCGAAAGCTTGGGCTATGTTGAAATCTAACATCATATTCGTGTTTACAGTCAATTCGCTCGGGGCAGCAGTATAAATTAAAAACAAGACTAATACCTTTGTAGATATGTCCATATATGAACTTTTATAGATTGATAGATCTTTTGGCCTTACCACCTACCTCTTTTTCTTTATTGTATTGACTCAGTCTGTGACTAAAGTTATTCTTTGTGGTTTGGTGGTAAGGCCAATTAAACTGAGGACTACAATTATGAAGTTTACTAGATTCATTCGATTAAAGGCTGCGCAGACAGCTGCGGCAATCGGTCTAGCTTTATTTAGTGCAATAACTATACACACTCAAGCTGCTCAGCCTTTACACACAAGCGCAGGACAGCAACTGTTAATTAACCATGATTGGCAGTATTTAGAAAACAATACTGAAAACGCAAAACTAGCGTTGAAACAAACAGACTGGCAAGTAGTTGATTTGCCTCATTCATGGAATGTGCACGATAGTATTGATGCAATACCAGGGTATCGTCGCAGCGCAAGTTGGTATAAAAGAAATTTGGTAGTCAACCAAGAGCAAGCTGCCAATACGATAATTTATTTTGAAGGTGCAAATTTTGAAACTGACCTATATGTTAATGGCCAGCATGTTGGCCAGCATGTGGGTGGTTATTTGGGTTTTGAATTTAATATTTCAAAATATTTAACTGACGGAGATAACCAATTATTAGTCAGGGTGAGCAATGCATACAATCCAAATTTAATTCCGTCACAAAAAGCTGACTTCTTTTTGCATGGCGGTATTACGCGCGATGTGTGGATTAAACACCTACCAACAACCTATATTGACGATGTGCAAATTGATATCCCGCAAGTCAGCAAGGCATCTGCAACAACACAAGTTAAGATTGAGCTTAATCAAGTATCACAACGCCAAGCGTTGCAAGTGCAACTGAAATTGCTTGACCCAAATAAACAAATCGTTCAACAGCAAACCGTGCAAGTCAAGCAAAAGCAGCTTGTCGAAATCGCGTTGGCGCCAGTGATTGAACCAATGTTGTGGTCGCCAGATGCACCTAACCTATATCAGGTACAAGTCGATTTATTAGACGAAGGTAAACGGGTACATAGTCAAACTGAAGTGATTGGTTATCGTTGGTTTGAAATGCGCCCTCATCAAGGCTTTTTTGTAAATGGTGAACCAGTGTTAATCCGTGGTACACATAGACATGAAGAGCATTCTGGTTTTGGTGCTGCTTTACCGAATGAGCAACATCGTAAAGATATGCAAATGATCAAAGAAATGGGCGCTAACTTTGTCCGTTTGGCGCACTATCCACAAGATCCCGAAGTATATAAAGCGGCGAATGAGCTCGGTTTAATTTTATGGGATGAGTTGCCTTGGTGCCGCGGTGGTAAAGGTGGAGTCGAGTGGGAACAAAACACCGAACGTTTATTGCGTCAACAAATCAAACAAAACCGCAACCATCCAAGCATTGCATTTTGGTCATTGGGCAATGAAATATATTGGGAAGAAGATTTTCCAGGAGGTGGCCGAGAAGAAATCGTCTTACCTTATCTAACTAAGTTAAATCAGTTGGTTAAAGCGTTAGATCCAACTCGCATGACCACAATACGTAAGTATTACCCAGGTGCGCATGTGGTTGATGCATTTTCTCCTTCAATTTGGGCTGGATGGTATGGCGGCGCTTATGGTCAATATGAAGTGGCGATAAAAGATTCAATGAAAAAATATCCGGCATTTTTGCACATGGAATATGGCGGCTCTAGCCATGTTGGACGTCATGTAGAAAATCCAATTTCTAAAGACGGTATTTTAGATGCGCAGGTATCTGTAGAGGAAGCAATGAACCAAGCTGTGGTAAAAAGCGTTGCTAAAGACTCAGACTGGAATGAATCCTATATGGTTGATCTATTTGATTGGCACTTAAAGGTTTCAGAATCGACCGCTGGTTTTGCTGGTAATGCTCAATGGGCTTTTAAAGATTTTGGTACACCTTTACGACCGCTAAACCCAATACCCTACATGAACCAAAAAGGTTTAGTTGATGCATCTGGCAAACCTAAAGATGCTTATTATGTGTTTAAGAGTTACTGGGCAAAAGAACCATTTTGCTATATAGAATCAAAAACATGGACGCACAGAAATGGACCCAAAGAAGGTCGACCTGTCAGCGTGTATTGTAACACCGAATCGGCTGAGCTTTGGCTAAATGGTGAAAGCTTAGGAAAAATCACTAAAGATCCAACTAAGTTTCCTGCTGGCGGTTTAGTTTGGCAAACCCCTTTTAAAAGCGGCATAAACAAGTTGGAAGTAAAAGGCTATAGCAAAGGTAAAACAGTGGCAAAAGATGAGTTGCAAGTTACTTATGTCGTTGGCAAGCATGGCAAATACGACCACATAAAATTAACTCAAACTAAACTTGAAAACGGCAATGTATTGATCACAGCCGAGGCTAGAGATGCAGATGGTAATCGAGTGATCGATTATTCAGAAAAAGCGCATTTTTCTTCGATGGAAGGAAATGGTTATCTGTATGAAAACTATGGTGTACCGGGCAGAACTAATGGAATTCAAATGGCAAATGGTGTTGCATCAATTGAATTTAAGCCTGGAGATAAACCGGCAACTATTGAGTTTAGAACGCAAAATATTAAAGGTGTCTATACAGTTGTGCAGCCACTGTAACAGCAATTAAATTTTAACTATGGCCAATCAAATAGATTGTTTGTTTGGTCAAGTTGTGTCAAAATCGCTCAGATCAGAGCTTGTAAAGTAGGATTTTTGGTATGAAAGATAAATCAGATATTGGCCTAGTTGGTTTGGCTGTAATGGGTGAAAACCTAATTTTGAATATGGAGTCAAAAGGCTTCACTGTTACCGCGTATAACCGCAGTTATGAAAAAGTTGAAAAGTTTTTAACTGGGCGAGCTGAAGGCAAAAACATCCGTGGCGCTCGCGATATTGAAGAGCTAGTCGCCTCTTTAGAAAGCCCTAGAAAAATTATGCTAATGGTAAAAGCAGGCCAGCCAGTAGATGACTTTATTGAACAGCTTGTACCACACCTAGACAAAGGCGATATCATTATTGATGGTGGCAACACACATTACCCAGATACAAACCGCCGTGTCCGCGCGTTAGCTGAAAAAGGTATTTTGTTTGTTGGTTCTGGTGTATCAGGTGGCGAGGAAGGCGCATTAAAAGGTCCATCGATTATGCCTGGTGGTGCAAAAGACGCATGGCCAGCAGTTAAAGATATTTTCCAGTCTATCTCGGCAAAAGTAGCCGATGATAACGGCGAATTAACCATACCATGTTGTGATTGGGTAGGTGACGAAGGTGCTGGCCACTTTGTGAAAATGGTGCACAACGGCATTGAATATGGTGATATGCAATTAATTTGTGAAGCTTACTACCTGATGAAGAATCTATTGGGTATGGATGCAGATGAAATACACCAAGTATTTGCACAATGGAATGAAACTGAATTAGATAGTTATTTAGTTGAAATTACCCGCGATATTTTTGCATACAAAGATGAGAATGGTGAGCCTCTCGTTGAGAAAATTTTAGATACAGCTGGGCAAAAAGGTACTGGTAAATGGACGGGTGTTACCGCACTAGATCTTGGTGTGCCATTAACTTTGATTGCTGAATCTGTGTTTGCACGCTGCATTTCTGCCCAAAAAGCACAACGTGTTGAAGCAGCTAAAAAAATTAATGGCCCACAAATTGCCTTCAGCGGCGACAAAGCTGCATTTATTGAAGACTTACGCCAAGCCTTGCTCGCGTCAAAAATTGTATCGTATGCCCAAGGTTACGAGCTTATGAAAGAAGCTGCAAAAGAATTTGATTGGCAACTAAACTATGGTGGCATCGCGCTAATGTGGCGAGGCGGTTGTATCATTCGATCAGCATTCTTGGGTAACATTAAGGCAGCGTTTGATACCAACCCAGATTTAAACAACCTATTGTTAGACGACTATTTCTGCAAAACAGTGACAGACGCGCAAACAGGCTGGAGAAATGTAGTTGGTCAAGCTATCGCAAACGGTTTAGCTGTGCCATGCTTAAGCGCAGCATTAACGTATTTTGATGGATTCAGGACAGAACGTTTGCCTGCAAATTTATTGCAAGCACAGCGAGACTTTTTTGGTGCGCACACTTACGAGCGTATTGATACACCACGCGGGGAATTTTTCCACACTAACTGGACAGGTCGTGGTGGGGACACAGCATCAACAACCTATGATGTATAAATCTTTTATCTAACTCATAACAGACAAATAACGGAGAGGCTAATATGTTTCGAACAGGCGTATTAAGTGCATTGGTTGCGTCTTTGCTACTGGGTTGTACTACAACCAGCGAAGAGAATCATTCAACAAAAGCTGTAGAGTCACAGCTAGAAAATAGAACGACATTTGCGCGTTATGTTCCAGAACGTAAAGATGATTTTGCGTGGGAAAATGATTTAGTTGCCTTTCGAGCATATGGCCCAGCTGCGCGTAGTGGGGCTGAAAACTCAGGTGTTGACTGTTGGTTAAAGCGCGTTAACTACCCAATTGTAAACAAGTGGTACAAGGCGCACTTTGAAAAGGGGCAAAGCTACCATGAAGATCACGGAGAAGGTTTAGATAACTACCATGTTGGCTCTAGTGCTGGTTGCGGTGGCACCTCATTATGGATCAATGATCAAAGAGAATCGTTAGAAACTTGGGTTCGTTGGGAAATGGTCGAACAGTCAACGGCTAAAACCAGTTTTAAACTGTATTACGAACGTGAGATTCAGGGTAAAACTTACCAAGAAGAAAAACTGATCACTATCGAACTTGGCGATCGCATGTTTAATGTTAAATCAACCTTCTTTGTGGATGGTCAACCTGCAGCCAATTTACCAGTAACTGTTGGTGTAACCACACATGATGAAAAAGCAACCACGGCGACCAATAAAGCTAAAGGCTGGTTAGCAGCATGGGAAGTGATGGATGGCTACGGTTTAGGTACCGCGGTAGCTGTAGATCCTGCAAAAATTAAGTCTTTCAAAACCATTTTAAGCAATGGTGTTTATGACGCTGGTCATGCGCTGATACTTCTAGAAACCGATAGCAAAGGTCAAATAGAATATCGAGCGGGTTATGGTTGGGAAAAGGCTAACGAAATCGTTACTTTTGCTCAATGGCAGCAGTATTTAAATAATCACGCTTGGGCGAAATAAACTAAAATGGAGTAAAAAATGAGTGCATTAGTTGTAATTGGTGAAGCCATGTTGGAGCTTCGCGAAAAAGATGCTTCCTCATTGCACAAATCTTTTGCAGGTGATGTGCTCAACACAGCGGTATACGCTAAGCGATTTAACCAACAGCAATCGGTTGAATTTATGACAGGTGTTGGCAATGATAACTATAGCCAACAGCTTGTTGAGCAGTGCAAACAACACGGGGTTGGAAGCCAATACTGCTGGCGACATGATACCGCCAACATTGGTATTTATAGCATCAGCACGGATAATACAGGTGAACGATTTTTTACCTATTGGCGAAAAGGTTCGGCTGCTAGCAAAATAATCGATTTGTTAGATGCGCATACAGATCTTGCTTTTGCAGCGGGTAGCGTTATTTATTTTAGCGGTATATCACTCGCCATTTTATCTGACCAAGATAAAAATAAGTTTTTGCAATATATTCAAACTTGGCAAGAACAAGGGCTAACCATCGCATTTGATCCAAATTATCGAGCGCGGCTATGGCGAGATAAGCAACACGCGCAAAGCTATTTCGACAAGTGTTACGCATTAGCTGATATTTTACTACCAGGTTTGGATGACCATATGACCCTTTATGGTCATAACTCACCAGCAGAAATAGAAGCTTACATAAAACCTTTTGGGTACCAAGAGTTAATAATTAAATCGGGTAAGGCGGGTGTGTTTGGTTTTGCTCAAACTGGTACTTGTCACGTGCCGTTTAAAGCTGCAGCAAAACAAGTTGATGCAACCGCTGCTGGTGACTCATTTGCCGGTACATATATGGCCGCTCGATTGCGAGGTGACTCGGTAGAGCAATCAATAATACATGCGTGCGATGTTGCGCGTGTGGTAGTACAGTTCCCAGGTGCAATTCTGCCTGCGGATGTCAATTTGGCAGATTATACCTAACCATTTTTAAACGTGAGATACCTATAAAGCCTGCTCCCCGTTTGTCTGTCGGCTTGTATCTCACGTTTTTCTTCTCTCAATTATTTAACCTGAACTCGGGGTAAGCAACTCGCTTTCTAGAGGCTATTTTTCATCGTCAATTCAATATATTAGCTAACTTGTTGTCGCGAGTTGAGGTTATTTAGTTTTTTTTGTTTTGTGACTGAATGTGCACTAAAATGTTTTATTATGACGTTTTGTGGTGCAAATGTTCATATTCGAAACAGTAAAGCCGCGTTTGCTCGTTATAATGTCGATCGGCTTGGTGCGGTAGCTGTTATTGAGCATGCCTCTAACAGTTCAAAGCAGACAGGTGAGTCAGTTAACAATATTCAATGGTAAATATTATGTCAGACACAATCAAAATGGTTAAACCAGGTGTCGCTACTGGTAGCGACGTACAAGCATTATTGAGCTATGCAAAAGCAAACAATTTTGCATATCCTGCTGTTAATGTTGTCGGGAGTCACTCGGTAAACGCGGCATTAGAAACCGCGCGTAAAGTCAACTCTCCAATTATTATTCAACTTTCAAACGGTGGCGCAAGCTTTTTCCTTGGTAAAGGCCTTAAACTTGATACACATCAAGGATTGGGTTCTGCGGTGGAAGGTGCGGTAGCAGCGGCTAAATACATACACGCAGTAGCTGAGTTGTATGGCGTGCCGGTTATTTTGCATACTGACCATGCAGCGAAAAAATTATTACCTTGGATTGACGGGTTAATTGAAGCCAGTGAAAAGCATGTGCAGCAAACAGGCAAGCCACTGTTTAGCTCACATATGATTGATTTGTCAGAAGAGCCGCTAGAAGAAAATATAGAAACATGTGCTCAATACCTAGCAAAATTAGCTAAATTGGATATGGGTTTAGAAATTGAATTGGGTTGCACAGGCGGTGAAGAAGACGGCGTCGACAACACAGGAATAGACAGCTCAGCTTTATATACCCAGCCTGAAGACGTTGCATATGCTTATGAGCAGTTGAGTAAAATTAGCCCTAATTTCACCATAGCAGCGTCGTTTGGTAATGTGCATGGTGTGTACAAGCCAGGTAATGTTAAATTAACCCCGGTTATATTGAAAAACTCGCAAGAATACGTTTCAAAGCAGTTCTCTTTAGAGCACAACAGCTTAGATTTTGTTTTTCATGGTGGTTCAGGCTCGTCAGCTGCAGAAATTAATGAGGCCATTGCATACGGTGTCATTAAAATGAATATCGACACTGATACACAATGGGCTACTTGGGATGGTATTAAACAATACTACCAAGCGAAAGAGGATTACTTGCAAACACAAATCGGTAATCCAGACGGCGATGATAAGCCAAATAAAAAGTATTATGACCCGCGCGTTTGGTTACGTTTGGCGGAAGAGTCTATGGTTAAACGCCTTGAGCAATCTTTTGCAGAACTCAATTGCGTAAATCGATACGTATAGGGAGCAAGCAATGAAAAGATTAATTCCTGCACTAAGAGCAGATGGAGTGCCACTTGAGCTGATTATGGTGTTAAGAACCATATTGGCTGCAAGTAAAGAAATTTCGTTTCGAGTTAGCCAAGGTGCACTTTCTGGTGTACTTGGCTCTACCTTGGATGAGAATATTCAAGGTGAAACGCAGAAGAAGCTGGATATTCTTTCAAACCAACTTCTCAAAGATATGCTGCTTAATTCGCCTGATGTGCGCTCAATTGCTTCAGAAGAAGAAGACAATGTTGTTGCTGGCAAAGAAGGCGCTGCATATATAGTTGCATTTGACCCATTAGATGGTTCGTCTAACATTGATATCAATGGCCAAATTGGCACTATATTTACTATATACGCTGCGCGTGATGATGTGCCTGCTGATTCACCATTGCAATTTGCACAGCCAGGGTCTGCTCAACTTGCGGCAGGCTACGTGTTATATGGTCCGTCGACTATGATGGCATTAACCACGGGTGGGCCAACACGGTTATATACGTTAGATCGCACAAACGGCAGCTATTTGTTAACCCAAGAACAAATGCAAATTAACCCTGACGCATCAGAATTTTCAATCAACATGGCAAATCAAAGGTTTTGGGGTGCTAATACACAAAACTACATTGCCAACTTACTTGCAGGTGAAACTGGCCCGCGTGGTAAGCGATACAATATGCGTTGGAATGGCGCTATGGTTGGTGATGTACACCGAGTATTGCAGCGTGGTGGTATTTTCTTATACCCAGAAGATAGCAAAAATCCACAACAGCCAGCCAAGTTACGTTTGTTATACGAAGCAAACCCAATGGCAATGTTAGTTGAAAATGCGGGTGGTAAAGCTGTTGCAAATAACCAACGTATACTAGATATTCAGCCAACTTCACTACACCAGCGTGTTGCTGTGGTATGTGGTGCTGCTAACGAAGTCGATGCCTATCTAAATAGTTAATAAGCTTTTAGTTAGGCTGAAAACTAACAACGGTAAGTGGGAGTTTGCGCTCACTTGCCGTTTTTTTTACCCGCTGTTTTACCCCTGCTTAAAAACAAGTCATCCATTGTCAATATACAGGTTAATTGGTTTAAGTGACCGGTGGTCTTTTGTATTTAACTGATTATAAAAGAATTTATTCTATTTTCAAAAGGTCGCAGAGCAAGTTTATTTTGATGTGTAAGGTTCTACTTTTAACCAGAACGTTTTAATTAAAGGAACAAGGCGGCGTTAGGAAGAATGGAAAGAAACTTGCAGTTAAATTTATGTTGCGAGTATGTTTAATGATAACACTAAGGGTTGGAGCTTCATCGTGAAAAACACACAAAAAACAAAATTTAAATTAAAACCGATCGCTCAATGTTTAACGCTGGGCAATGTATACCCCACTTTGATGCACTTAACCCAAAGCAATTTGCCATTATGCACTACCTTAACCAAGGTGATTATTCTGGCACTGGATTCTTTCGGCACAAACCAACAGGTTATGAAAATATTCAGCAACACAACTTTGCACACTATCAAGCTGTGCAGCAAGACCAAGCCGTCGCATGGGGTAGGGCAGAAAAACAATATATAAATAGCAGTACAGATGAATACGAACTACTTGGCTCAATTGCCTACAAATCAAACCGGCTAGTGGTTTATCCCGGAACATTGTTACACTCAGGTTTAATTGACGAAACAAAAGATTTATCGACACAGCCAAAAAGTGGTCGATTGACTGCAAATATATTTGCAGCGTTTTAAAGTACAAAGGGGCAAACAATGGATGGGTAACGCCAATGTAGGTTGGGTCGAACGAAGTGAATCCAAACAATCAATCTACCTACGCTTGTGGCAATGCTATTTAAAAAGGCGATCTAGTTTTCATTTAATTTCTTTCCTTGAATATGTTTATTTATACAGTGTAATGCGCTTTCTCTCAGATTCAAGAAAATGAGCAATTTGCGTATGTTTCTCCTGAAAATAATTTATGTTGCTAAAGAAATAATATATCTGGCAAAGTGTTAGGGAATTTGTTAAAAATACAGCAAGTAGAAATATGCGCGCAGGTTGGGTAGAAAAATGCGCAAATCGCGCATGTATAAATTGTTACGGTGCAAGTTCTGGAAAAGTATTTCATAGCGTAAATTAACTGGCATTCATAAGCTGTGCCCAATTTTAAAGGTGCCAATTTAGGTGGCCAATAATGATTTACTTTAAGCGCAGTGCTGAAAGGCCGCGTTTAGATAAAAACAAAACATCTGGCGGGCTGTATCTCTGTAATCAAAATTCTCGCAGTCGTTTTGGTGGGCCAAAGGTGGCAGGGTATTCCCCATGCTGTAATGGTGTGGCATCCTTAGCCTGTAATAATTAACTATCGGCTGCGCTCAACGCTCCGCTACTATCGTTGTAGCAGGTTCAAACGGTTGCAGCCGTAACAAATATAGCCACGGGACGCCGCAAGCGGCGCCCGTGCTATTGGCGTTAGGTGCTTTGGTGAAAAATAGGTTTACTTCGGAATGGGAACCAACGCTTCTTTCAGAGGAAATTTTGGCCTCTGGCGTTTGGTTTTACGATGATCAAATTCCATTCAGTGCCAAATTGCTCAAGCAAAAATACGATTACACATCCTTTGATTTACCAGAAATAGAAGTGACGATTCACCCTTATAATCTAGATTACATCGATTACTCCATAAGTGATGAAGGCTTTATTTATTTCTGGCAATTTGAAGGACAGGAGCGTAAAAGTAAATCGCCTACATTTAGTACTTATTTCGCCGCTAGGGACCACATCAACTCCTACGGTACAAAATACGATATTTCATGGTAAGCACGCACCTAACAATCGCATAAACTCGCTCGCAAGCTCGCTGGGACAAAAACACGTAGGCTCCCTTCGCTTCGCTCTGTATTATAGCCTACGTATTTTTGCCCGTTATGCGGGCCGTTAGTGCGACAAGCGAAGCTTGGCGCATCTTACAGGGTGAAAGTCCCTGTCTGGTAAGGTCTAGCCAACCACCAGTATCGAGTCTTGCGTGTTGTGCGGAGGTTATGGATTATCGAAGATTCTCCCGTGGTGCGGCCACAAATAATTGAACAAGCAATGCGAAGCGTAGACAGAGAATAATGTAGGCCATAGGGGATGCTGTGTCCCTGAAGTGTTGAAATCGCTGCGAAA
>NZ_ARZY01000046.1 GCF_000568405.1 Catenovulum agarivorans DS-2 | reverse complement strand
AAACAAACTGCTGCAAAATTGTACTCGAAAGATCAACAGGCCCTAGGGATCCCTGATAAATTTTTTTTCAATTTTTTTAATTATTTTGCATCCGATTTTTCTTTTGGCGCGTTACGACTATGAACTCAGCAAAAAGGAGAATCCAATGCGAGCTTTTAAAACACCTTTTATACTATCTGTTGTCACTGCCGCTTTAGGCGTCGCAAGTATTGTATCTGTACATGCGTCAAGTCACCGTGAGGCGCCAAATGTCGCACGTATGCCGACTATAGACTCAACCGATTTCTATGCTTTTAATAGCTACGAAGCTCAAAGAGGCGGATATGTCACTATCATAGCAAACTATATTCCACTACAAGACCCTTATGGCGGGCCGAATTACTTTGCTATGCACCCTGATGCAAAATACGCAATCCATATTGATAACGATGGGGATGCGATAGAAGACTTAACTTACCTATTCGATTTTAGTTCGGTACTAGCAGGCGGTGATGGGATTGCTTTAGATGTAGGGCCTGCTGGCAACACTAAATCTATTGCAGTTCCACTGAAAAATGTCGGAGCAATTAGCGCAAGTGATCAAAGTGCAGCTAATTTTACCGAACACTACACCTTAAGTGTTGTTACTGGCGCAATGGGTAATAGCTCGGCATCTAAAGTGCTTAATCCTAAAACAAATATGGAACACTTCACCAAACCGTTAGATTATATTGGTAACAAGACCTTTAGTAGCTCACAAGCTTATCAAGAGTATAGTGACCAATTTGTCTATGAGGTTTCGTTACCCAATTGTAGCGCCCCTGCTATGGTTTTTGTGGGTCAACGTAAAGACCCATTTGTGGTGAATTTAGGTAAAACGTTTGATTTGGTAAATTACGTACCAGTTGAAGGAGACAGCGCTCCGGGGGCAAACGATAGTGGCGGCTTCCCAGGGGGAATTACTCAAGATCCAGCTAATGACGATTTAGCCAACAAAAATGTCACGGCAATAGCCTTAGAGCTACCAAAAGACTGTATAGTCGGCAGTGGTAACGGCACTATAGGTACTTGGACAACAGCTTGGATGCCTCAAGCTAGAATATTAAATCCTAGAGCAAACTTTAAAAAACCAGCCGTAAATGGTGGTGCACTGGTACAGGTATCACGCTTAGGTAACCCTCTAGTTAATGAGCTAGTGATCGGACTAAAAGACAAAGATAGCTTTTCAAGTGCCCACCCAAAAGATGATGGCCAGTTTGCAGACTATGTAACACACCCAAGTTTACCAGAGCTACTCAATATTTTATTCAAAGACGCTGTAAACCAAACACTTGGTACTAATATTGAAACTCTTGCCCCAACTAACTTTCCTCGCAATGACTTAGTCACAGCATTTCTAACCGGCTTTGCTGGTGTCAACCAACTAGCAACTGTGACACCGTCTGAGATGCTTCGTCTCAATACTGCAATTCCGGCGACTGCACAAGACCAGCAATCTACTTTTGGTGTCGCTGGTGATGATTTAGCTGGATTTCCAAACGGCCGACGCCCGGGAGACGATGTGGTTGATATTGCACTACGTGTCGTTATGGGTCGCTTGTGTTATCCCATTCCTGTAGCTGGAACCGACACCGATTTAGGTTTATGTAGCCCTGAAGATGCTAGTGTCGGTAATGTACCTTTTACCGATGGAGCCCCAATAAGCGCAAAAGATAGCATGGCGCGATTCCCCTATTTGGCAACGCCTTTGCCAGGTTCTGAGTAGCAATAATTGGAGGTCTTTAAAATGCGTTTAATTCAATTTATAACTTGTTGCCTAGCAGTCGCCATTTTGAGTGGCTGCAATAATGACAAGGCCAAAGTTAACAAAGCACCAAATGTTGACAATTCGTCGTATACCACACAAGCGGACACTGAACTTAATGGTCAGTTGAGTGCATCCGATCCCGAAGGTGACACACTCACCTTCATGCTAGACGACGAACCTGCAAACGGCACATTAGTGCTCTACGAGACAGGCAGCTTTAGCTACCTTCCAAAGCTTGAATTCACTGGGGATGATAGCTTTACATTTACTGTTTATGACAGCAATAACATGCCTGTTAGCGCGTCTGTAAACATCAATATAGAAGCTTTACCCGTGAGTTTTTCTGACTATAGCCGTGAAGTATTTAATGCTGACAGCAATGCCGAACCGGCAAGTGTAAATGGACGGGTCTTTGCCAACGACGTAGACACAACAGAATTTTATCAAGATTTAGTTGATGTAAACGATTAGGCGATAACAAATCTGCCCACAAAAGCAAACAAGGCCGAGGACGGCCTTGATTTATAAGGATGAATCATGAAATTTACAATCTTACTACTGCTTAATACAGTATTCTTTAGTTGCTCTTCATTGGCACACATTAATACACATGATACACATAAACATGATAAACCAGAGCGAAGTTTAAGCACCCTCAGTTTTACTGAGCTTGAACATCATATTAAAAACAACAAGTTCATTGTTGCCCAACAATATAGCCATAACAAACTGCTAAACGAGCTTAAAAAAAGAGCTAACGCTAGCCCCGCAAAAAACTATTTCTGGCAAGCGAGTCTATTGCAACGCGCGCACAAATTTCAATCTTCGCTAGCAGTACTAGAACAATATTTACACCATCACCCAGCAGACATTGATGCACTGCTGCTTAGGGCAAATATTGAAACTGTAATAGGCAAATATGATAAGGCGCTGGCAACTTGTTTATCTCTTGCCGGATTACACAGCGTCGAGTTGTCTATGGTGTGTACACTCGATGTAAAAATGCAAACCCAGCCACTAGAACCTATCATCAAACAACTCAGTACATCACCTGTACGTCAAGGCAGTTCAGAACTTGCGCTATTTACTCAAGAGCTATACGCCACAGCTCTTTTTCTAGATGGTCAATACCAGTTGGCTTTAGCAGAACTTGAGCCCATTATGCATAATCAACTGGCCTCAAGCACTTGGATTTTGTACGCGGATATCCAGATGCAACTAAAACAACCACACAAAATTGTAGAAAGCTTTGGACAGCTAGAGTTAAATAACCAAGATATTCCAGACGCACTACTTGTACGCCTAGCGCATGCAGCCCCACATAAATGGTCAACAACAGCGAAACAACGTATAGAGGAAAGACTCAAGCAAGATGCCGAAAACTATAGCGATTCACTCGCTTACTATTTTTATTTCGTCGCGAAAGAACCAGTTCGTGCACTCTATTGGGCAAAATTACAAAGCCAACTAAGCTCACTAAAAATGGACAACTGGCTTTATCAAAAAATACATCGAGAGTTAAGAGTGCAACTGCAAGCAAGCACTGATAAATAATTGAAACTGGGCAGGCTTAAATGCAATACACTTAGCAATCGGGTTAGCAGGTTCACCTGCTAACTCACTATTATCTTGTTCTAGCACTAGCTTGTATATTAATGTTTAAACCCCTTGTGCTATCATAACGCCAATTTGTATCTAAGTTTGAGTTAGGTGGCTGATGTTTAAGTTTGAAGGCGCAAATATCCTGTCGGTTAATCAATTTGACCGCGAAAGTATCGAATACCTTTTCCGTATTGCTGATGTAATGCAACCCTACGCACATAGGCAAAAACAAACCAGAGTTTTAGATGGTGCTATTTTAGGTAACTTATTTTTTGAGCCCAGCACCCGTACCCGTGTCAGTTTTGGTACTGCATTCAATTTATTAGGTGGCCATG
Source organism: Catenovulum agarivorans DS-2 (assembly GCF_000568405.1). GTDB lineage: Bacteria > Pseudomonadota > Gammaproteobacteria > Enterobacterales > Alteromonadaceae > Catenovulum > Catenovulum agarivorans_A. The sequence goes on along the minus strand of NZ_ARZY01000046.1, from coordinate 32,699 downwards.
TACGTGAAACAACAGGTTTAAGCTCTTCTGCTTTAGCTAAAGGTGAATCTTTATACGATACAGCGCGTGTATTAAGTAGCTACAGTGATGTAATAGCCATGCGCCATCCCGATTCAGGTTCTGTTGCAGAATTCGCCGAGGGCAGCCGCGTGCCAGTTATTAATGGCGGTGATGGTGCCAATGAACACCCAACCCAAGCATTACTCGATTTATACACAATTCAAAAAGAACAGCACGCTCACCAAGCTGGTATCGACGGAATGCATATCGCTATGATTGGCGATTTAAAACATGGTCGTACTGTGCATTCATTGTGTAAGTTATTATGTTTATATCAAAACATTAAACTGACACTGATTTCTCCTAAAGAATTGGCCATGCCTGATTATATTATTGACGCGGTTAATAACGCTGGCCATGAATGTGTTGTAACTGAACAGCTTGAAGGGCACCTAGACGCAGATATTGTTTATCAAACGCGTATTCAGCAAGAACGTTTTGCAACCGAAGCTGAAGCCAATTTATATCGAGGTAAATTCCGCTTAAATCAAGCGATTTACACCCAGCACTGTAAATCAAATACAGTCATTATGCACCCGTTGCCACGTGATTCTCGCGCTGACGCGAATGAATTAGACAACGACTTAAACTTAAATCCAAATCTAGCCATATTCCGCCAAGCGGATAACGGAGTACTCGTACGTATGGCACTGTTTGCCACCACTTTGGGTGTGCAAGATATAGTACAAAAATACGAAGCGCCTGTGCGCTGGTTTAGCAACAAAACGGATACAGTGAACTAATTATGACTCGTTCTGAACAATTATTTGAAAAAGCCCAACAACACATCCCAGGTGGCGTTAACTCACCCGTTCGTGCATTTAAAGGTGTTGGTGGTACGCCAGTATTTATTGCCAAAGCAGACGGTGCGTACATGTATGATGCCGACGGCAAACAATATATCGATTATGTTGGCTCTTGGGGCCCAATGATTTTAGGCCACAATCACCCAAATATTCGCGAAGCTGTGCACAAAGCAGTTGATAACGGCTTAAGCTATGGTGCCCCAACCGAAAGCGAAATTACCATGGCTGAGTTGGTGAAACAAATTGTGCCGAGCATGGAAAAAGTGCGCATGGTTAACTCGGGTACAGAAGCGACCATGACAGCCATTCGTTTAGCCCGTGGTTACACAGGCCGCAATAAATTAGTTAAGTTTGAAGGTTGTTACCATGGCCATGCCGACAGTTTATTGGTAAAAGCTGGCTCTGGCGCGCTAACTTTAGGTGTACCTAACTCGCCAGGTGTACCAGCTGATTTTGCTAAACACACACTGACAGTTGAATTTAATAACCTTGAATCGGTTAAACAAATTTTTGCTGATTGTGGTGACGATATCGCCTGTATTATCGTTGAGCCTGTAGCTGGCAACATGAACTGTATTCCGCCAACAGAAGGCTTTTTACAAGGATTGCGCGAAATATGTGACCAATACGGCGCAGTGCTAATTTTTGATGAAGTTATGACAGGTTTTCGTGTGTCAGCATCAGGTGCACAAGGCTATTATGGTATCACACCTGATTTAACCACCTTAGGCAAGGTTATCGGTGGTGGTATGCCTGTTGGTGCATTTGGTGGTAAAGCTGAAATTATGAACCACATAGCCCCTGACGGCCCTGTTTACCAAGCAGGTACATTATCGGGTAACCCAATTGCGATGGCTGCCGGTATTGCCGCATTAACCTTGATAAAAGAACAAGCTGATAGTATTTACCCAACCATCACTCATCTTGCAGAAAAATTGTGTATTGGCTTTAAACAAGCGGCAGAGAAAGCCGGTGTTGCGTTAACCACTAATCAAGTAGGCGGCATGTTTGGTTTCTTCTTTACTGATAAAGAAAGCGTTACGAGTTACCAACAAGCCACTGAGTGTGACCAAGCTAAATTCCGCAAGTTTTACCAGTTAATGTTAGAACAAGGCGTGTACTTAGCCCCTTCAGCTTTTGAAGCTGGTTTTACTTCAACCGCACACACTGAAGAAGATATTGCAAAAACTATAGCTGCAGCTGAAGTTGCATTTACCAAACTTTAAAGGTAGTCAGAATTTTGATTGAACGTATTGAAACTGGCCAACGTATGAGCCGCATTGTTAAACACAATGGCACCATTTATTTATGTGGTCAGGTTTGTAAAGACGCCACCCAGGGCATTAAAGAACAAACCGCGAGCATGCTAGAAAAAGTAGATGATTTATTGCGACAAGCCGGTAGTGATCGCAAACATATCTTGTCTGCAACTATCTACATTAAAGATATGCAGTACTTTAAAGAAATGAATGAAGTATGGGACAACTGGGTACCTGAAGGTTTTGCACCGGCTCGCGCTTGTGTAGAAGCCAAAATGGCACGCGATGTGTTATTAGTGGAAATTTCAGTAGTTGCAGTAGAAATTCAGTCTGCCTAACTGCATTAGAAACACTCACGCCTCTGGCTTTAATACTGAGTCGAACAACCAGTATTAAAGTCAGAAACCTCTTTCAAACATGAACACGCCTAACCACTTTACAATTTATCAACATAATTAAAGTTTAATTTATTAAACCTTTGCATACGTATTCATTTTCCTGAAAGCGCTTTTCCACCTAAATTTACTAAACATACGTATGCAGAATATTGCTGAATTAAAACCTAACGGCATACTTAGCTATTAGTATGTATTAACAATCTATTTACCGAGGTCGTATACTTAGATGGACAAATTGTCTCTGTTTCAACAAGCTCAACTGATAGCGAATGCACAGCATCCAGACCCATATGCTTTTTTAGGTGCACATAAAACCGATAGTAGTACTATTCGCGTATGTGCTTTTTGCCCGGGTGCAAAATCTGTTGCTATCATTGATGCGGCAACTGGTAAACAAATACGTCGCCTAGCTGCGGTTAAAAAAACTGGCGTCTATTCAGCTGAGTTATCCAAAACAGAGATACCAAACTATAAAGTAAAAGCCGTTTACCCAGACGCAGAGCATGTATTCTGCGACCCATATGCGTTTCCCCCCATTTTAGGTGACACTGACTGTCATTTAATTGCCGAAGGCAATCATCAAAAGTTATACAACAAACTTGGCGCCCATTTAATTGAACACCAAGGTGTGAATGGTGTTAGTTTTGCTGTGTGGGCGCCTGCAGCCACTGCGGTTTCTGTAGTTGGTGATTTTAACCATTGGGATGGCCGTAAACACTTAATGCGCAAACGCCATGAATGTGGCGTATGGGAAATTTTTGTTCCTGAACTGCAAGCGGGCGAACACTACAAATACGAAATAAAGGATCAGCACGGAAACTTATTACCACTAAAAGCGGATCCGTTTGGCTTTTCAGCACAATTTAGACCAGACACAGCCTCGATTGTCAGCCAGCTTGAAGGCTTTGATTGGCAAGATCATCACTGGCTTGAAAAACGTGCAAACAAAAATGCTAAAGATGCACCTATGAGTATTTATGAAGTGCATTTAGGTTCGTGGAAACGCACCGAACAAAATCATTATTTAAATTATCGCCAACTTGCCGACGAGTTAATTCCTTATGTCAAAGATTTAGGTTTCACTCACATTCAATTAATGCCAATTAATGAATATCCATTTGATGGCTCCTGGGGTTATCAACCTGTAGGCTTATTCGCACCAACTAGCCGCTTTGGCAGCGTGCGCGACTTTCAATATTTTGTCGACCAATGCCACCAACAAGATATCGGTTTATTAATTGATTGGGTGCCCGGTCATTTCCCGACGGATGCACATGGGTTAGGCCAATTTGATGGTACGGCTTTATATGAGCACCAAGATCCACGCCAAGGATATCATCCAGACTGGAACACATTAATTTATAACTATGGTCGCACCGAAGTCAGCAATTTTTTGCGCAATAACGCTGCATTTTGGTTAGAGCATTATCATATTGATGGTCTACGAGTCGATGCTGTTGCCTCCATGCTCTATTTAGATTACAGCCGTGAAGAAGGCGAATGGGTTGCAAATCAATACGGTGGTCGCGAAAATTTAGAGGCGATCGAGTTTTTAAAACGCACCAATTACGAAATTGGCATTAACTATGCTGGCACTATCACAATAGCAGAAGAGTCAACTGCATTTCCAAAAGTATCTCACCCAGTTGAACAAGACGGTTTAGGTTTTAATTACAAATGGAATATGGGGTGGATGCACGACACTTTGCAATATATGAGTCGCGATCCAATTTACCGCCAATACCACAGCAGTGAAATGAGTTTTGGTTTGGTATATGCCTTTAACGAAAACTTTGTATTGCCGCTAAGTCACGACGAAGTTGTCCATGGCAAAGGCTCTATTTTAGCTCGCATGCCAGGCGACACATGGCAGCAGTTTGCTAATTTACGTGCTTACTACGCGTTTATGTGGGCACATCCAGGGAAAAAATTGTTGTTTATGGGAGGAGAGTTCGCACAAGGAAGAGAATGGAATTATGAAACAGGCTTAGATTGGCATTTGCTCGATATTCATTGGCACAAAGGTGTGCAACAGCTAATCAAAGACTTAAATACTAACTACCAACAAACACCTGCCCTATACCAAAAAGACTGTGATAGCAGCGGCTTTTGTTGGTTAGAACATGAAAACGCCGACGCCATATTTTCATTTATTCGTTTTGGCCACCCAGACACACCACCTGTTGTTGTGGTGTGTAATTTTACCGCTAAGCTACAGCAAAATTATCGTATTGGTTTGCCCAAGCCCGGATTTTATGCAGAGAAAATCAACACAGATGGACAAATCTACGGTGGCAGCAACCAAGGTAACGGTGGTGGCATACAAGCGGTATCAACACCGTGGCAACAGCAAGACTATTCTGCAGAAATCACGGTTCCACCAATGGCGACAGTTATTTTTGAATTTAAAGGTTAATCGCGAATCAGCTAAAAGCTGACTGAGGGTAAGTTAATGAGTGCAATTTTACAGCTAGCAGAGTTTTTAGGCATCCAGTCTAGCTATCATGATATTTGGGGCAAAGAAGTATTTGCCACCGACCAAACACGTTCTGCATTGTTAAATGCTATGGGCTTTGATATAAAATCAGACAAAGATGCTTCAGATGCCCTGATACAACTGCAACTACAACAATGGCAGCAAGCGTTAGAACCAGTTTATATTATTGCTGCGGAAGCGCAATCTGGCCAAATCGAGTTTAGCGTACCAAGCGATTTTACCGATCAAAAGATTCATTGGTTGTTATCTGAAGAAACAGGTAACTTACACCAAAAACAACTAACTTTTACTCAGTTGAACGAAACGGCAAGTGAAAATATCGCCGGGCAAAATTTCAAAAAGTATCTCCTAGACATCCCCAATAATCTAACTTTGGGTTACCACATGTTAGATTTGCGTATTGGCGAGCAAAGATATACCAGTACACTGATTGTTGCTCCGCGTACCTGTTACGGTCCAGAGCAAAGCAGTCACAACAAAATGTGGGGTGTAGCTGCGCAGCTATACAGTTTAAAATCTGAGCGAAACTTTGGTATGGGTGACTTTTCAGATCTTGCCAAACTAACTCAACTGGCCAGTGAGCAAGGTGCTTCAAGCATTGGGTTGAATCCACTGCATCCATTGTTTCCGGCAAACCCAGCACATATTAGCCCCTATTCACCAACTAGTCGGTCATTTTTAAATACACTGTACATAGACGTAACTGCTGTTGCAGAGATCAACGACAATGCAGAAATACGCGCGCAAATTGAATCAGCCGACTTCAAACAAAAAGTGGCTGAGTTACAGCAAAAAGAATTGATTGACTATGTTGGCGTCGCAAATTTAAAACGCCCTATTCTAGAGAAATTGTATCAAACCTTTGTTGAACAACATTTATCGCAAGCAAGTGCCAGAGCTAGATTGTTCAATGATTTTTGTGAAGAAATGGCGGAGGCTCTGCATAATTTATGCATTTATGATGCTTTGTACGAACATTTCCACACTCTCGACAATACAGTCTACGGCTGGAAGCAGTGGCCCAGTGCTTACCAAAATCCAAATAGCGCTGAGGTACATGCATTTGCCGAAAACCATAAAGAAAGAGTTACCTTCTTTAAATATTGTCAATGGCTGGCTGACCAGCAACTAGGCGGGGTTGCTAAATTGGCAAAGCAAAAAGGCATGCCGTTAGGTCTATACTTAGATCTAGCCGTTGGTTGTGACGGCAGTGGCGCTGAGGTTTGGGCTGAGCAAGATATTTTTGTATCTGGCGCAGGTGTTGGGTGCCCACCAGATTTACTCAATCAATTAGGTCAAGACTGGGGTTTGACCCCAATCAACCCATTTGCCCTGCGTCAAAAAGCTTTTAAACCATTTGTTGAAGCACTGCGCAATAATATGCGCCATGCTGGCGCACTGCGTATCGACCATGTCTTCGGCTTAATGCGCCAATATTGGATAGCACCAGGCCAAGATGCTCGTTCAGGTGCGTATGTGAAGTTTCCACTAGATGATTTGCTACGTATTATAGCGCTAGAATCACGCCGCAGTAACTGCGTAGTTATTGGTGAAGACTTAGGCACTACGCCAGCAGGTTTTGGTGATATCGCCAGCCAAGCAAAAATGCTCTCGTACAAAGTTTTATATTTTGAAAATCATGCTGATGCAAGCTATATCAAAGCGGCTGACTACCCAGAGCATTGTATGGTGACCGTCTCAACGCATGACTTGCCAACAATAAAAGGTTGGTGGCAAGGCAACGACTTAAAGTGGCGCACAGAATTAGATTTGTATCCCAGCGAAGAAATGCGCATTAAAGAGAAAGACGGTCGAGTAATTGAGCGTCGCGAGTTGTTAAAAAGACTTGAGGCTGAAGGCCTGTATTGTGCTAAAGATGTTGACGTTACAGACTCACCAATCATGACAGATGAACTGGCCATCGCAATCCAAAGCTTTTTAGCCAGCACACCAGGCGCTTTGTTTATGATCCCACTCGAAGACTTGTTGGGTTTAACAGAGCAAGTGAATATTCCAGGTACTACGTGGCAGCATCCAAACTGGCTGAGAAAATTACCGATCGAACTTGACGCTTTGTTCAACCAAGGCTATTCAGAAAAATTAGTTGCCGCTGTCAAACATTACAGGTAAACGCACACCACTATATTGGCAAGCGCAATTTGCTACAAATTGCGTTTGCTGTATTTTTTACGTTTAGCCCAATTCTTAAAAATGATAATGCGCTATCACAGCTCAATGTCTAGCAGTGTCACTCAATTAGCTTAAGCTTATGAATATTGACTATTTACGAGCCACAAAGACCAATATAATCGCCCAAACCAATAATATAACTAAGCCACCCGATTCATTCGAGTTCTGGATCATTGTTTGGCCACTGGCATCCCAATAATTTGCAGGATGTAATCGACTTAGATGTAAGGTGCCTTGGTCATCTTGTAAGCGAAATAATAACGCGCCAGCACAAAAACCTGCCCAAGTCGTAATAAGTGATTGAGGCAATTTTTTAAACGCACTAACACAGCTTAGTGCTGCTGCGCTTAAATACATTGACGTCCAAATCCACGCATCATGATTGCCGTATTGTGTTAAATCATTCAGTTGCAAATATGCAAAAACAACAAACACTAACCCAACTATTAATTTAAACCACTTCATTTATTTTTCTGCTATCCGTTTATTTAGACGCCACATAGTACCGATTTTTTCTGCAGAACCAAGCCACTTTTTCTGCAAATTGATCTAAAAGGTATACACTTAGATAAAGCGAATAAATTCGATTGAACCTTGTGAAAGTACTTAAAGCTTGTTTCCAGTTAATCTGTAGTATGCTGCTATTGTTAAGCAACTACTGCGCAGCAGATAGCAAAGCGCAGATAACTCAAGTTCGCTACAATCATTATTTTTCGTTTGAACCGACAGATAAACTTCCTTATTACCCTGCATTATTAAACATGGCGCTACAACTCACTCAAGCCGAGTACGGCCCGTACGAACTCATCCCAATAAAATTAGATACAACACAAGGACGTAGTTTAAAACTGCTTGAACAAAATAAATATATTGATGTGCACTGGAGTGTCAGTAACTTACAGCGAGAACGCACATTAACCGCGATTTATGTGCCGATTCAAAAAGGCTTAATGGGCTATCGAATTAGTTTAATTCGCAAAGGAGAACAAGCGCGTTTTAGTCACATAACCAGTATTGATGACTTGAAAGGCTTTCGACTAGGTCAGGGTTTTAGTTGGCCCGATAGTGCCATCTTAAAAGCCAATCAGTTGATGGTTGTACATGCAAATGCTGAAAATTTACATTCAATGTTACAAAAGCAACGGATTGATTTATTTCCACGCTCTTTTACCCAAGCTTGGCGCGAAGTTAACTCGTTTGAAAATTTAGCAGTTGAGTCTTCCTTCGTCATAAGCTATTTATCTCCAATGTATTTTTTTGTCAATAAACAACAGCAAGTGCTTGCAAGACGTCTAGAAGAAGGGTTAATTGAAGGATTAAAAAATGGCCAGTTTGATCAACTATTTTATACACATCGGGCCCCTGCTCAAACTTTTATCGATAGGCAGCTTAGTTCGCGCACACATATAAAACTGGTTAATCCACAGCTGTCTGCCAGAAGTTTAGCGTTGAGAAACAACCCATTGTTTTGGGCTGTTCAGCCAACCCAACAACACAAATGATAATCATTATCATTTACAAATAGATAAAATTGTTATATTATCTTAAAACAAACCTGAGCTCTGCTGAATCTAGCGGCATTATTAGGAGGTAATATAGATATGCTAAAACTGACTGTTTTCCCACAAACACTAAATCCAGATAAAACCATATGTTTAACCGTACCTGTTTATTTTAGCTGGCAACTTAAGGCGGGTGATTTTGTTAGCGTAGATTGTATTATGGGCAAAACATGCCAAGGTATGGTGAGTAAAATTTGCCAAGATCAAAATAAATTAACTTTTGTGCAGGTACAGTGCCGAGAAACTCAGCACTGTATCGGTTGGTTTTTATTGAAAAAGGTTCGTAAACAATATTGGCTGTTCTAGTTTTGGTTAGCTTTTCTGGGCTAACCAATCCTGTAAGCTAGCAACCTTTAAGTTGACCTGTTGCTGGTCGACTGATTTAGCTAACGTTGTAAATTCAGCCAATTCAGACAAAGATAGTTCATAACCATTGTTTTTAGCAATTGTCATCCATGCGAGCGCATCAACTGCTGACGGCCTAACCACTATGCCTCGTGCGTACCACAGCGCCAATTCGAATTGAGCATCAGCTTCTTGCGCCTTCACCGCGGCAAACAAATAGTCTAACGCTTTTTTGTTGTCAATTTTAACCCCTAAGCCACGTCGATAGACATGCGCCAAACTAATATTGCCATATACACCACCGGCTTGAACCGAAGCCTCATACAAATCAATCGCTCTTTGGTAATTTTGCTCGACGCCTTGGCCATTTTCATAAAGGTCGCCTAAGTTATTTAATGCTATTGGTACACCTTGGACAGCAGCTTGTCCATACCAATAAGCGGCTTCTTGATAATCGGTTTGCTCGCTTATAAAGTGATAATATATACCTAAAAAGCTTTGAGCTAGCGCATGGCGTTTATGCGCTGCAGCAAAAATGTGTTTAATCCCTTCAACCTCGTCTTTGGCTGTACCCTCACCATAAAACAGCCCCATGCCATAATAATAATGTGCTGCGCTATGACCTTGTTCTGCCGCTTGGCTAAACCAATGGACAGATGAAGGTAAGTCTTGCGCCAAATATTCGCCATAGTAGTAGAGTTTACCCAATGTATACATGGCTGGCGCATAGCCCAATTCTGCCGCTTTGGTAATTAGGTTGACTCTTTGCTGCTGATAGTTCGCGCTGTTTTCATCTAGCACACGCTCTGCCATTAAATACATAGCCCGCGGATGTTCAGGTGCTTTGTTTAACCATGTTTTAGCTTGAGTTAAATCTGCCTCGACACCCATTCCTTGTAAATATATATCCGCTAATAATACGTATGCCTCTTCAACATCTTGCGCGGCCGCTTTACGCGCGAAATCTAACGCTAGTGCTTCGTTACGCTCAAAAACATCCGCTTTTAAATACGCTTTGGCGACATCAAGCTGAGCTTGCTTGTTGCCCGAGTTAGCTTGCTCAAGCTTGCTTTGCCATGTTAGCTGCAACTCTTTGAGTTGTGGATGTTCAGCTAATGCTTTAGCCCACAAAAAGGATGTTTGTCGATAGGCCTTGGAAGCAAGTGCTTGGCGCAAATACTTTAGCCCTTTGCTGTAATCTTGTTGGATAACTGCATTAAGCGCCACTAAATAGTTTAAATCACTTTGAGAGCAGCTGTCTGTTACTTCGTTTAACATTCGATGCTCTCTTAAATCAGTGGTGTAGTCTAGGTATGCCAATATGCGCTTTTTATCTGGATAAGCGGCTTTAGTGTGGTCAAAATCTTCAGTGGTTGCCAAAATGTAGTCGACCATAAGCGTGGTAAAAACATCCTGTGCTTTTGGCTCGACAATAACAGAAAGTTCTTCGGCAAGACGCTTCATTTCAGCGCCGTTGTTGGCCATAACAGCACCGATAAACTGCATTTTTAACCCCAATATATTGGAATACTCCAACTGCATCGTTTCACCAAATGCTAATGTTTGCTGGGCTTGTCCTGTCAAAATGCTGTTTTCAGCTAATAACAAAGTACTCCAGTAGCTCGGTGCAACTTGCTGCACTTGGTTAGCCAAATGCGCTGACAAAGGTAATAAACCTAACCTTTGATACTGTACTGCTGTGTACTGCTTATACCCCGGATTTTCGGGTTCCAACGCACTGGCTTTAGCCAAATGACCCGCTGATTTTTCGATATAATCTGCGTAGTCGTATACACAACCTAACGATTCTGCTTTTTGATTGTAGGCTTCAGCTAATTGATAGGAGAATTCAGCAAGATTTGGTTCCATATGTTGTGCCATTGCGGCGGCTGCTATCGCTAAGTCATAATCACCTTGTTTAACTTTAGTTTCCGACAGTGCTTTCCAGTTCATTGCTGAATATGGGTTTTGTTGCATAGCAACATATAAAAAGTCTTCTAACTTCTGCAGAAATTCAGGCTGACTGGTCTGCGATTTAGGTTGAACTTCCTGAGCGATTAAAAACTGTAGGTATGCTGGTGCAATTAATTCGTGATACAAAGAGCTGTCTATTTGTTCGAACAGCTGCTCAACCTCAGATAAATTTTTCGACTTTTCCACCAAAGCTAAACTAATCATCACTCGGTAATAATAAAATTGCGCCCGTACATTATTGGGTTCAATTTCATACAAAGTCGCAAGCTTTCCCCTAGCCTGCTTAAGACTGTCGATATCCTGCTGATCTTGCAGCCAAGTTTGATACAAGCTATAACCTTGTGAAAATAGCTCTGCACCTGACAAATTGCTGGGGCTTGCTGTTGAACGAGTTGTTTTGTCTGTAGTCGCACAACTGGCCAACACCAATAACAACAAGCTAAGGTTAATCAATCTTAACATTGGGTTAGTTCCTATCCATTTTCACTGTTATTAAGGTTGATAACCTAATTCTGCAGCCTTAGCAAACGAGCGCTTGGATGCTTCAATTTGTGTCGCAAATCCTTGTGCAGTCGCCAGCACATACCAAGCTTCACCGTTTTTATTGTCCAGCTCAACCGCTTTTTTTGCTGGAACAATGGCATCACTGAATTTGCCTTGTTGGAGTAACTGTCGGGCTTCTACCAAATAAAACTCAACACTATGATTGCCAAATTGCGCTGATGCCTGTTGTTTAGCCAGTGTTTGTACCTTATTCGGGTCTGTGCGTAAACTTACCAGCCATGCATCTAATCGCGACATTTGTTGCACCTTGGCATAATAGTCTTGATAAGCTGGTACAGTTAAATCTAGCTTATGATGAGCAAACTCTATGCTGACCACAAAATCATCTTGCTGTTGTTTGCCTTGTTGAGCCACAGTAAAAAAATCATTGTCCATCGAAGGGCTCGACTGAACCAAACTGGCAACCTTGTCTGCACCACCAATAAACTTGGCATTTAATTTGAGGGTGTAAGGGTATTTATCTATATAACGGTTTACTCGTTCTTCAGGAATAGGCAAGTTATTAAAGTCTGCAAACATACCTAATAGTTGATTGAGATTGGCCCCGTGAATAGGGTTGCTTTCATCTTGTTTGTCGAAGTTAAATTTAGCGCTTAGTCTGACTGGGGTAAACAGCGCTTCTGAATTTAGCACTTCACCGACTAATTGGTACTCCAAGCCTTGACTATACAAGCCTTTAAAAAATTGCTGAGTTGCTGCACTTTGCTCTGAACTATGTTTATACCAGCTGCGAATATGCTGTTCAAACATCCCTGATAACTCTATATCTACCTGAGCTTGACTCGCACCACTTTCGTCTAACTGATACACAATATTTAGAACTGCTGAATTGTCGTTAAAACTGGTCTGGGCAATATCCAATAAACGACCTCCACGGCCATTAACAATTAGTGCATTTTGTCCAACCATAAAGTTAGACATGCCAGGGAATAACCCTCTATCACCTGTGGTATCTAACCATAATTCTTGTTGGCCGTTTTGCGGCGGAATATAAACAATCATATGGTCAAATATCAATCGAACCAACTCGGTATCACTATTGCCATTACGTGGTGTTTCTACCAGTGCTGGGTAGCTATCGATTCCAAGCTCACGCAACATGGCTACCGCCAATACGGTTTGATCTTTACAATCACCATAGCCAGCTTGAATAACATCGTCAGGGAAATGAGGGTCATAACCACCTCGACCTAAGTGGGCAAATACATATCGAACTTTGTCTTGTAGATGTTGATAAACCGCTTCAACCTTCTGCTGGTAACTCGCATGTGGTGATAAGCCCAATTGAGCTACTGCGCCTTTAACTTTAAGCGTTGCTGGCAGTTTATCGGCTACCTTATTCCAGGTCCACTGGTCAACGACGGACCAATCTTTTTGCGTAGACAACATCAATTCAGGACGAATTTTATGCCCTCGTGGCATTCGGCGTTCTACGACAATTTCTGCCACATGATTCATTTTCCAACTGCGGGTCAACCAAGGCCCGTCTTGACTATCCGTTGATTGCAATGGATGATTCAAGTACGCCTTGGTATAAATTGTATTGTCCGCTAAAGTGGTAAAACTAAATTGGTAATGATGAACAAAGTCAGCCCGCCAGCTGTCTTTAGCCACTTTCTCTTGAAACCAAAAAGGGGTTGAGCGCTCGTTATATAATTCAGGAAATGCTAAATTTCGACTTTTTTGTGTATATTGAAACTCAATGACACTTCCAGCATGCACCTCAGGCAAAGAGAATACCAGCTCACTACTGTCAGAATAAAAGTCTTGCCCTCCGCCTGTCACTCGCCTTTGTAATGCATCTTTAGCAAGTGCATTGAGCTTTCCTTCTGGTGATAAACTATTAGCGAAGTCGAGTTCCATATCCGAATAATAGTGATTGTACGGAATAACAATCCGACCGTAATCGCGTGCCGATGCCAAATCGTTAATGCGAATAGAATAATAAGAAGTCCGTTGCCAATGCCCATCTGCCAGTAATTTAGTTTGGCTAATTGAGTACAATACTTCAGCCGTCGTCGAACGTTTTTCTAGCGATGTTTGTTCAAGCAAATCGGGTGCTAAACGTGGTGTGGTTTGGGCAGGTTCGGCGGCTTTAACCAAAAAGGAACTGAACACCGCAAACACAAAATACAAATAACAAATTTTCTTCATACTATCCTTATCCAGCATTCCCCTGTGCAATATATCAATAATAGCACAGGGTGTGCTTTATGCTTATCCTCTCGACTTTACACAGAAATAGGTGCTTTTATATGCGGATGAGGATCATAACCGGTCAATTCAAAATCTTCGAACTTGAAGTCAAAAATCGATTTAACCTCTGGGTTTATTTTCATTTGAGGCAAGGCTCTTGGCTCGCGGCTCAATTGCAGTTTAGTTTGCTCTAAATGATTTAAATATAAATGTGCATCCCCTAGGGTATGAACAAAGTCACCTAATTCTAAATCACATACTTGAGCTATCATCATAGTAAACAGCGCATAACTTGCAATGTTAAACGGTACACCAAGAAAAATATCGGCACTACGCTGATAAAGTTGACAACTCAACTTGCCATCTGCCACGTAAAATTGAAACAGGGTATGGCAAGGTGGCAGTGCTTGTTTGCCATTGGCAGCATTTTCGTGCGGCTTAACGCCAGCATCAGGTAGGACGGCCGGATTCCATGCACTGATAATTAATCGACGAGAATCAGGATTGGTTTTAATCTGTTCAATAAGCTCGCTAAGTTGATCAATACTACCACCATCGGTCGTTGGCCAGCTTCGCCATTGTGCGCCATAGACAGGTCCCAACTCACCTGATTCGGTTGCCCAGTCATCCCATATTTTGACACCATTATCGTTTAGGTATTTGATGTTGGTATCACCAGCAATAAACCACAACAACTCATGAATTATCGAACGCAAGTGACACTTTTTAGTGGTCACTAAAGGAAAACCTTCGGCTAAATTGAAGCGCATTTGGTAACCAAATACACTAATGGTTCCGGTACCTGTACGGTCGGATTTAGTTGTGCCTGTATCTAATACATGCTGCATTAAATCTAAATACTGTTTCATGCTTGTTTTACCTGCTGTTGAGAATTTTGTTTATAGTAGCTCCAAATGATCAAGGCAAGTCCAGCAATAATCATTGGTGTCGATAACAACTGACCCATGGTAATCCAGCCACCCATAAAGTCTTGCAAATGCGCATCAGGTTCACGGAAGTATTCGATAATAAAACGGAATGTTCCATAACCGAGTGAGAATAACCCAGCAACTGCGCCTGCTGGCGGCGACATTTTTCGGTACAAATTAACCAATATAAATAGCACTAAACCTTCTAAGAAAAACTCGTACAATTGTGATGGATGACGCGGCACCCCACCTGCATTAGGAAAGACAATCGCCCAAGGCACGTCGGTTTGTCTACCCCAAAGTTCAGCATTAATAAAGTTACCAATTCGACCTGCGCCTAAACCAATTGGCACCATAGGCGCGATAAAATCTGCTACTTGTACAAATTTAGTTCCGCTTTTGTGTGCAAACCAGAACATAGCAGCTATGACACCTAAAAACCCGCCGTGGAACGACATACCACCAGTCCAAATTTTAAATAGATACGTGGGCTCAGCTAAAAAGGTTTCAAATTGATAGAAAAATACATAGCCAATTCGGCCACCGAGTATCACACCAATAAAACCGTAGAACAGTAGATCACTTAACTGCTCTTTACTCCAAAAGCAGTCAGAGTCGTTGACCCGTTTGTTCGCCAAATACATTGCACCAACAAAACCAATTAGGTACATCAACCCATACCAACGCAAAGCCAACGGGCCAATTTCAACGATCACTGGATCAATTTGCGGAAACTGCAAAAACTCTTGCACAGTAAAACTCCAATAAATTAAAAGCTGACAAACATCTTAATTGCAGATGCCGTTAGTGCGAGCCCTAGACAACTACGGATAACTCGCTCAGAAAAAAACGTCGCCATTTTAGCGCCTAAAGGTGCAAAAACGACAGATGTAGCAATAATGCCAAAAAATGCTGGCAAATAAATGTAGCCGATCGTGTATGGTGGCATGTCCGTTTCGTTCGCGCCGGCGATTACATAACTAAATGAACCAAACACAGCTATTAGTAAGCCACAAGTTGCAGAAGTTCCAACTGCTCTGCGCGCTTCTAAGCCTAACCAAATAAGGGCTGGCCCTAACATGGTGCCCCCACCTATACCGACTAAACTAGAAATTAACCCAGTTATAAAACCAATTAATGACAGCCACGAGCGGCTTTGTGCATAATCGGCAACTGGGCGCACATATCTTTTACCAAAAGTAACATAAACAGCCAAAGCGGCACAGAATACACCAAATATGACGGATAAACCTGTATTATCCATTTGAGAGCCTAATGTAGCGCCCAACATGGCACCAAACATCAGTCCTGGAAATAAACTAAACACTGCGGGCCACACCACGTTGTGATTTTTTCGATGTGAATAAGTAGATGAAATGGCGGTAAAAACGATAGTAGCCAGTGACGTACCAACTGCAATTACCATTACTTTGTCGGCTTGAATACCCACCCAAGGTAACACAACAGACAATAGCGGCACGACAACTAATCCACCACCTATGCCCAAAAAGCCAGCTAAAATTCCAGCAATAACTCCGGTAACCAGAAATATCGCTGCAAACATAAATTCCATTGGTTAAAACTCCACGCGCACTATTGTTAGTATTATGACTATTTACCCGCGCGGATGAAACCACCTAAGCCGAGTTGATCTAATTTTTCACTAACAATTAATTTAATCGCTTCGGGATCTGTCTCAAATGAAACTTTGTGCTGTAAATCGGCAATATCAGACAAACTAATATGTCTGAGTATCCACTTAGCTTTAAGTAAGTTTTGTGCACTCATACTAAACTTTCGATAGCCCAATGACATTAATATCAATAAGCCGATAGGCTCGCCTGCCATTTCACCACAAATACTCACAGGCGTATTAAATTTATGGCATTGATTGGCAATAAACTTCAGTGCCTCTAACACCCCTGGGTGATAGTAGGTATACAAGTTTGCAACTCTAGCGTTGTTTCGGTCAACCGCTAACAGGTATTGGGTCAGGTCATTAGTACCAACTGAGAAAAAATCGACTTTTTTCGAAAGCAAGCCAATTTGGTAAATAGCTGCAGGTACTTCAAGCATAACGCCAACTTTTGGTTTAACCAAAGTACGTTGTAATTCTTCTTCTAGCTCTGCATGAGCCTGCTTAATCAAACGCAAACATTCATCAACTTCTTGCACAGATGTGATCATCGGCAACAATATTTGTAAATTACCGCGATCAATATTGGCTTTGAGCATCGCCCTGACTTGCACCAACAAGATCTCTGGGTGGTCGAGTGTCATACGAATACCTCGCCAGCCCAAAAATGGGTTGTCTTCTTCAATTGGGAAATAGGGTAACGGCTTGTCCCCGCCTACATCTAGGGTACGCATATTGATTGACTTACCCGGGTAGGCATCGAGCGCTTTTTGATATAAAGCGCATTGCTCAGACTCTGATGGAAAACAATTTCGAACCATAAACGGTATCTCGGTTCGATACAATCCTATGCCATCAGCATCAATTCCACGTACCACCTCAAAGTCAGCGGCAAGCCCTGTATTAATTGCTAACGAAACTTGGGTACCGTCTTTGGTTTCCGCAGGTTTGTCTGCAATACTTTGCACTAACTCTTCAAGCTCTTGTTCTTCAACTAGTAGAACTTGATATTCTTTAGAAATAACAGAATCGGGGTTGAAAAAGACCTGACCGCTGTAGCCATCTATAATGGTCTCTCTACCATCCAAATTGGTTAGGGGTAAATCCTCTAAACCGAGTATAGCAGGGATGCCTAATGCTCTAGCTAAAATAGCAGCATGTGAGTTATTCGAGCCTCGCACAGAACAAATGCCTTGCAGTTGTTCACGCGGTATCTCTGCTAACATAGACGCCGTCACTTCTTCTGCAACCAGTACAACCTTGTCTGGAATTGGCCTTTTCGATAACTCTTTTTTTATGATGTTAATTAAAACGCGCTGACCAATATCACGAATATCAGTCACTCGCTCGCGAATATAGCTATCTTCCATTTGGCTAAATTCACTGCATAGTTCTTCTATCACTATTTTCAATGCAGTAGCAGCGTTCCAGCCGCTATGGATTTGCTCTTGAACACGCTCACCTAAAGTATCGTCATTGAGCATATAGTGATAAACATCAAATATCGCCGAGGTATCACTTGGCAATATAGATGACATCTTGACGGATAATACTTTTAGTTCTTGCTGCGTTTTTTTTACCGCTTGTTTAAAACGGACAATCTCACGACCGATATTATGTGTCCGCCGTGGCACAATATCCGCAAAACTAATATGTGGTTGGATCACATATGCATGACCAAAAGCAATACCTGAAGAGCCGGCTACACCTTTTAACGATCTGGCTCTAGATTTCAGTTCTGGATGTTCCGCTCTATCTAACGCATCTCTAGCTTCTGCATGCGCAATCGCTGAGCCTAACTGGGCGGCTAATGTCACTAAAAATGCGACTTTGCTTTCATCAAAAAAGCTTTGGGTTGAATGCTGGACACTTATCACCCCGACCACTTGCCTTTGATGGATGATAGGAGCACCCAAAAATGAGTTATAAGCGTCTTCTTTTACTTGTGGAGTGATTAAAAATCTTGGATGAAAACGGGCATTTGCGACATTAACGGGCTCTTCTTTTTCGCCGACTAATCCCACTAAGCCTTCGTCAAAACCTATCGCAACTGACCCAACAGAGTTGGGTGATAACCCATCCGTCGCCATTAATAAATAATGGCGGTTATCATGATCAGCTAGATAAATTGAACAACACTCAGTTTGCATTGTTTGTTTTGCGAGTTGCGCAACCCGTTCCAGTGCTTTTTCAAGCACCGGCTGACGGTTTACTTCATCGACAATGCGCTTGAGCGTTGTTAACATCTGCGATTAAATCTCCGTTTTTTATTGTCTTTTTGCGGTCTACGATTTGGCATAGCAATAGGTGCAAACTCTTTCATTACTTTACGATAAACATCGCGCTTGAAAGAAACCACCTGGCGCACTGGATACCAGTAACTAACCCAGCGCCATTCATCAAACTCAGGATGCGTTGAACGCATTAAATTCACTTCGCTCTCATGGCATTTCAACCTTAACAAAAACCACTTTTGTTTTTGGCCAATACACACAGGGCTAGAATCTTTGCGAATGAGCCGTTTCGGTAATCTGTACTTATGCCAATTGCGCGTGTAGTACATAATTTCAACATCTTTTTCGCGCAATCCCACTTCTTCAAATAATTCACGGTACATGGTTTGTTCAGGACTTTCACCTTTATCCATACCGCCTTGTGGAAACTGCCACGAGTGTTGTCCGAAACGTCTGGCCCAAAACACCTGACCTTGTCGGTTGCAAATTACTATGCCGATATTGGCGCGATAGCCATCGGCATCAATCACAATTTTACTCACATATTCTAAATTTTTATATCACCTGATTCTTTCACAAACTTGTCACATGAGCAAACAAACTCATTTAGTTTTCAAAGAATTTTGTTATTTTTTTTGTTGTCAGCTCAAAAATCTCGACAAAACTTTAACCAACTTATCAGGTTGAATGGGTTTACTGACAAAACCATTCATACCCACATCAAAACAAAGCTTTTCATCCGTACGATAAGTGTGTGCTGTTAAAGCAACGATGGGCACCTGACTGCCCGTCTCCCTAATTTTACGAGTGGCTTCAATGCCATCCAATATTGGCATTTGGATATCCATCAAGATTAGATCGAAATTCATTTTAAATACAGTGTCAGCAGCTGTTAACCCGTTTGATGCGACCTGAACATCGAGTTGAAAGCCTTCTAATAAACTGCTGATCACTTCTTGGTTTATTTCGTTATCTTCTGCCACTAATACACGTTTGCCAGGCCAAGATGTTCGAATAGAAGCGATTGGCATTTGCTCGACTATATGTTGTAAAAGCTGCTCTGTATCGGTAAACCGGGCTAAGTTAGGATACTTTGGCTGATCTAGGGCAGCGTTAAAGCATAAATACTGCCCCCTCATTTGCTCTAATTTCGCATCCGTCTCAACTGCAGCTAAATCAACCAACACAACTGAATAACTATCCTGCGTAGTGTAATCAGATAAGCTAGTAAACACAGCGATATCTGAATGCAAACTGTTAAACACGGATTGATAATAATGGATAAACAAAGGATCTCGACTTATCATCGCATACGACATTTTGCCTATCATCTGAGTTTGGCTGCTAGAAGGTAAATAAGCTTTGGGTTTATCGACTAGTGGCAGGGTAATATATACATTGGTGCCTTGCCCCAAGCGACTGGTGATCTCGATGTGAGCATTCATTAATTCAATCGCTCTATTCACAATTAGCAAGCCGATACCTATGCTGTTGTCTGAAGCATTAAAGCCTTTTTCAACAATGTTATTTTGTTTAATCGACTTCAACTGCTCTTCACTGATACCTATTCCACTATCGTGAATTTGTGCAACTAACTCATTATCTTCATCAACGTAGCCTAGATGCAGCTGCACATTGCCTACTTCGGTATAACGCACCGCATTTGCGATCAGCGGCTCAAAAACATTGCGCAGCATTTTTTCATCTATCGCAATACATATTGGCACAGTCGGTGCGATATCGATATTAAACTGAATATCTTTGGCACTAGCTAACGCTTGATAGTTACGGCACAAATCGGCAAAAAACTCATTTAAATGGACAGTTGTGGGGTGAATATGTGCTTTTTGACGGGTTAACTCTGCGTAGTTTGATAAAGAATCGATTATCGACAGCATATGGCTAGAAGAGACCTTCGCTTTTTTCAACAGCGGCTTGACATCGCTTGGTTGTCGCTCGATTAAAGACAACATACCATCAACCCCATTTAAACCTACCCGCAATGCATGGGTGGCACGAGCTAATAATTCAGATTTGAGTCGATTGGCATATTCCACTTTCTGTAAATTTTTGTGATTTGTCTCGTTGTTCAAAAAGCCACCATGCAACGCAAGTTGAATGGATTTTTCCATAGGTTGAATGCCTTTGCGAATACTCAACCACAACAACAAGAAAAAACCTAAAAGATATAGCAGTATAGACAATTTTATATCTGAGGCTCGGGTCTGAGCTTGCTGTTCAACTAGGCTAACAGCTAACTCCAAGTTTTTCAGTAACGCTGTATGCAACAACTGCAACTCATCGATTGATACTTTTACTTCAGGGCTTTCTATCGCTTCAATTGCTAAAAAGTACCTATGCACTTGGGCATTAATACCATTAATTTCACCAAAATAAAGGCGCTCAACAATCGGAAAATATTGGCTATCAAACAAAGATAATGCATTGGGTTGAATAAGAATGTTTAATGCCGCGTCAAATGCAACTTGTGAATCGGCTAGCGACTGTAGCTCTTTTGTTGATGTTTGCTTATATATAGCCTTTTCAGCTTGTAGTTGAATTTGTTGAGACAACATTCGCTGGCGGCCAGCCAAATTAAGGTAATACGCATATTCATCTTGTTTATCCATTAAAATAAATATGTAAGCCTGACCAAGCAGAGTATAAATAAAAGCGAGGAGTAAAAAAGACCAATGCAAACGTTTTAGCTTGTGAGTCAATTTTTTATAGTTTGGCGCCACTCAAGATATCCATAAACTAATCCATATATGGCATTTAGTTTAGGCAAAGGTCTTTAATTATTCGAGCCGAATAATTAGTTTTTTAGCAAGATCGGCAGCTTTTGCATAAACGCATGTTTAAGATATGCGCTAGAATGATCAATATCGCTCCTACCGTCACGACTAATGGCTCATATGCTTCGCCCAGCACATCTTTGCTGGCATATACGAACCCGCCTAACGCTAGCGAGTAAAATGGATAGAGTTTTCTGTGGTAGCGGTGAAAACCAGTAAACAGAGCAATAAAACCAATCAGCATAGATGCTGCTAGAACAAAATGCTCAAATGTTTCTTCGGCGACAACACTTAAGCCTAGCAATGGAAGTAAAGGCAGTAAAACAGGCAAAAAGATGCAATGTAATGCACACAAAGATGTGGCAGCAACACCTACTTTATCTAACCAATTATTGCGATTTAAATCTGATTGCATAACATTTTCAACCTAATACAGACATGTAACAATATAACATAGCACCAGATGTAATGCTATTACATCTTAGGAGCCAGTCTGAGTTTATAAGCACTAGATGTAGAAACACCGCTCAGCAAAGCGGTGTTTCCGGGGTCTTGAATCTTCGGGTACGTTATCAGGCTTTAAGCTTCAGCAATAACTTCAAGCTTGATAGTAGTAGTTACGTCAGCGTGTAGCTGTAAATCGATGTCAAACTCACCAACTTCACGTAAAGTGCCGTTTGGTAATTTAACTTCAGATTTAGCAACTTCAACACCAGCAGCAGTGATTGCATCAGCAATGTCACGAGTACCGATTGAACCGAATAACTTGCCTTCGTCACCCGCTTTAGAAGCGATAGTTACAGAAGCAAGCTCAGCAATTTTATCAGCACGAGCTTGAGCAGTAGCTAATACGTCAGCTAACTTAGCTTCTAACTCTGCACGTTGTTGCTCAAAGTGTTCAACGTTTGCTTTAGTTGCAGGAACTGCTTTACCTTGTGGGAAAAGGAAGTTACGTGCGTAACCAGCTTTTACAGAAACTTGATCACCTAAAGTGCCCAAGTTTGCAATTTTGTCGAGAAGAATGATATCCATCTTGCTACCTTTAAATTTTAACTTGGGAATTAAGCGTGTAAATCAGTGTATGGCAACAAAGACAAATAGCGAGCACGCTTGATAGCACGCGCTAATTGACGTTGATATTTCGCACTTGTACCTGTGATACGGCTAGGTACGATTTTGCCACTTTCAGTGATGTAGTTTTTTAATGTTGCGATATCTTTATAATCGATTTCGCTTACGCCGTCTGCCGTGAAACGACAAAACTTGCGACGTCTGAAATAACGAGCCATTGGCTTTCTCCTAATCTAATTTTTCTATCATCTGAGCATGCAGTACAAGTTGGGCTAAGCCATTGGCACTTTCTTGCCGTTGGATAAATCCTGTTACTCTTACTAAATGACCAGACTGTAAAATTTGAGTTTGTTGCTGTATTGCTTGCCCGCTGGCAATCACCTTTATTCGACACCAAACTTTGCGTGGCATGTCCGCTTCGAACTGTTGTGAACTATGTTCAACAACAAAATAACAATGCGGTATTCCAGCTGGGCTTGTTTTACGAACAGGTTCTTGCGTAAGTCGACCTGCAATAATCAGTTGATTGTCAAACACGCTTATTCAGCGGCTGCTGCTTCAACCTTTTCAGCTTTTTCGCTACGACCACGACCGCTTTCTTCTTTCTTAGCCATTGGAGATGGCTCAGTAACTGCGGCTTTTGTGCGCATAATGATGTTACGTAACACTGCATCGTTAAAACGGAAAGCCGTTTCTAACTCTTCAATTGCAGAAGTTGGCGCTTCAACATTTAATAACACATAGTGTGCCTTGTGTAGCTTTTCGATTGGATAAGCTAATTGACGACGACCCCAGTCTTCTAAACGATCAATTTTACCACCAGCTGATTCGATGATACCTTGGTAACGCTCGATCATACCAGCAACTTGCTCGCTTTGGTCTGGGTGAACCATAAATACGATTTCGTAATGACGCATGACTGCTCCTTACGGTTAGTTAGCCCCGAGTACAGCTCAGTCAAACTGTCTATGGAGGCAAGGAACGTGAATTTTGACTGATAAGAGGGCGCGGATTTTACGCGACAATTGTTTATTTGACAAGCAATTTATCGCGTTTAACCATATTGCTCATAGTGTAAGGTCGAACTCTAGTTTAGTTCTTCAAATAATGGACTTTTATTAAGTGATATCCAAATTTAGTTTTTACCGGCCCAACGACTTCGCCAGCCTTAGCATTAAAGACTGCCGCATCAAATGCAGCGACCATAGTGCCTCGACGAAATTCGCCCAAGTCACCACCTTTTTTACCACTTGGGCAATTTGAGTACTGGCGTGCTAGTCGGCCAAAATCGACACCTTTATCTAACTGTTTTTGGATTTCGGCAATTTTGTTTGGATTACGGGTTAGAATATGCTGCGCCGATGCCACATTAAATTTGCCAGAACGTTTTTTACCTGCGTAAACAACCATTTGTTTTTCCTACGTAAATTAGAGTAATTGAGTCTTTAAGCTGTGCCGGACTGAGAAGTACTCAGCCGTTCGACTAAGAGTGTTGGAGCAATAATTTAGCGCAAAATGTCTTTTTCAGGGATGAAAAAGCCAAGCCTACACGGAGGTATTCACGGCGGTTTTGCGATAATTATGGTCTAACACTCGTTTAACAACAAACTTAACCCACTATTAATGCTGTCTATTTTCTCATTAGTTATGCAGTTTTTTCAAAGATTGTTTTGCCATCTGATTTCCCTGATCAGCGGCCACTTCAAACCAATATTGAGCTTTGTCTATATTTTCGTCTGTACCTTCACCATCTCGATACATTTCTGCCAAATTGACTTGTGCGTAGCTATGTCCCATTTCTGCAGCTTTAGTGAAGAGTTCAAATGCTTTTTCGAAATCTTGCACACCACCTTCACCACGGTAGTAATCAACCGCCAGTGCATTGAGTTTCTGCGCATTTTGCTGTTGCCGTATCTTACGTTTAGAGGCTCTTGGCAACACAACAATACCGCCATATAAATGCCGATTCTCAATTGGCCTATCTATGGTATAGAGCAGTTGTTGCTGATAATATTTGGTCAATTCATTTCTTGGTAACCAAAGCATTTGCGAGGAAAAATACTGTTGCAGAATTAACTTATCACCACGAATCGCTTTAATAATATGCCGCTGAGTTGAATAAGTGTAACGACTGCGAACAACACCAATGTTTTCAGGGGTGACTGCCACAACTTTAAGCAAACCATATTTATAATGGTCATCGAGTAACTCTTCTGGCCAATATACAGGTTGTAACAATGAAAAGTCAGCGTGGTAAAAGTCGTTTATTTGTGGATGTGTTAACCGCGTATGCGCTAACTCTTGCTCGAGCTCTAAACTATGCTTGTAAAAAGCCAAAGCGAGTATAATTATGCTTAATCCAGCAACAATTCTAAGCAAAGTGGCTCTATATTTTTTATTCATAAGACCGCGCCTCCATTCCAGTCTAGTTATCCAGAGTTCTGGTTGGTTAATAACCAACTACACAAAAGTAATTTAATGATTATAGACACATTTCCGGTGAAACCTCGGCCAAGTATGAACTTTTAAGCAGTACAAACAAAAAACCGGCCTAGGCCGGTTTCTAAAATGCTGCTTTTAGCTATGTACTATTTATGCAAATGGGTTTTGCAAAATCATAGTTTCGTTACGGTCTGGACCGGTAGAAACAATATGAATTGGTACTTCTAAAATCTCTTCAATGCGCTTGATGTAGTTACGTGCTGCTTGTGGCAACTTGTCGAACTCTGTTACACCAAATGTATTGTCATCCCAACCTGGCATTGTTTCGTATACAGGGGTTACTTTTTCGTAGCCTTCTGCTGCCATAGGTGGAACATTGCTTACGTTACCATTTTCGTCTTGGTAACCAGTACAAATTTTAATTTCTTTAAGGCCATCTAATACATCTAACTTGGTCATACAGAAACCAGTGATAGAGTTAATTTGCACTGCACGACGCATCGCCACTGCATCAAACCAACCAGTACGACGTTTACGACCTGTAGTTGCACCAAACTCATGACCTTTAACACCTAAGTGTTGACCAACTTCACAATCAAGCTCTGTTGGGAATGGGCCAGAACCGACACGCGTAGTGTAAGCTTTTACAATACCCAGTACGTAATCTAAGTAACAAGGACCAAAACCACAACCTGTTGCAACACCACCTACTGTGGTATTTGAAGAAGTTACAAATGGGTATGTACCGTGGTCAATGTCTAATAAAGTGCCTTGAGCACCTTCAAATAAAATTGATTCGCCGTTTTTACGAGCTTGATCTAATACTTCAGTTACATCAACAACCATTGAAGTTAATACTTCACGATATTGCATAGCCGCTGCAAATACTTCATCGTATGAAACTGCTTCTGCCTTGTAGTAGTTAACTAACGCAAAGTTGTGATATTCCATCACCTCTTTTAATTTGCTAGCAAACTGCTCTTCGCAGAATAAATCGCCAACACGTAAACCACGACGTGCAACTTTATCTTCGTACGCAGGACCTATGCCACGACCTGTTGTACCTATTTTGTTGTTACCACGTGCAGCTTCACGCGCCTGATCAAGCGCTACATGATATGGCAGAATTAACGGACAAGCTTCGCTGATCTTCAAACGTTCTTCTACTTTAACACCACGAGCTTTAAGCTCATTCATCTCTTTTAATAGAGCTTCTGGTGAAAGTACAACACCGTTACCGATAATACAGGTTACATTGTCGCGTAAAATACCTGATGGTATTAAATGCAATACGGTTTTTTCACCATCGATAATTAAAGTATGCCCAGCATTGTGACCACCTTGATATCGAACAACATAACTCGCTTTGTCTGTGAGTAGGTCTACAACCTTACCCTTACCTTCGTCACCCCATTGAGTGCCAAGAACAACTACGTTTTTACCCATAATTCTGTATCATTTCATAAAAGCAGGGCGCGGATTCTACCAATTTGCGCCAGTAAAATCATTAATAAAAGGGAATAAATTATAAGTTTAATTTAGCCACAGAATAATAGTACCAATTAGTAACAAAAAACCACCAATTATACGCATTTGCTGTGCAGGCATTTGTGCCATTTGAATTAGATAGTTACGCCATTTGTTTGGGAATAAAAATGGTCCTATTCCCTCAATAATTAAAACCAAGGCAATTATCTTAATCCAATCCACTTTCCTCCTCCTATTTACTCAAATTAGCTAGCTTTATGTCTTTGCTGACGTTGTAAAAGCTTTGCTTGTGCTGGCTGGTTATTCGTTTGCGGCTGTTCTTTGGCAGATAGCTTGAGGGTTGCAAACACGCTTTTAAGCTTAGATGCATTGTAATCTTGTTCAAGCGCTTCAAGCACAGTCGCATATCGAGCAGGAAATAGCGCTTCGGTCGCTTGAGCCAACAATTCGAACAAACGTTTTAAGTTGATTTGGTGTGTTTGACCAGTTTTTTCATATAACCAATTAGTCAACATCATAAAATCGTCAAACGGATCACCTGAGAGTAATTGAGGTAAGGTAAACTTAAATCGACCTGAGTTCCCTAGCATATCCCAATAACGGGCAAAACGATTAACCAACTGCATTGTTGCAAAGTCAACGCGATCTGTGCTTAAAATATTAAACGGTGGCAGCGGACTAAACCTTAAATCAAAACTGTCGGTATGGCGGATAATCGGGCTGCCTTTAAGGCGTTTTAAAATGCCCAACTGAATTTCTTGCGGGTTGCAAGCATACAATTCATTAAAGCTATCACGGAATGACTCAAGCGTTTCACCAGGCAAACCAAATATTAAATCAGCATGAATATGTGCACTGGTATTTTCACGCAACCATTTAAGATTGTCTTTCGATTTATTGTTATTTTGTTTACGACTAATATTCGCTTGTACTTGCGGCTCAAAGGTTTGAATGCCCACTTCAAATTGCAAACTATCTTCAGGGAATTGCGCTAAAAATTCTTTTAACTTGCGTGGTAAATGATCTGGCACAACTTCAAAATGCAGGTATAAATCCTCCGTCATCCTATCTAAGAAAAACTGCATTATTTTAATTGAAGTATTGATGTTCAAATTAAAGGTTCGGTCAATAAACTTAAAGTTTCTTGCCCCTCTTTGATACAAAATATCCATTTGTTCGAGGAAAGTGTCCAATTCAAATGGGTTAGATGCAGTATCAAGCGACGATAAACAGAACTCACATTTAAATGGGCAGCCACGAGACGCTTCAACATAAAGTAAACGATTTTTAAGGTCTTCGTCGCTATAATATTGGTAAGGTAACTGTAATTCACTCAGCTCGACAGGTTTCGACTTTAAAATTTTCTGTTCAGGTGGCGTATCATTTAATAAATCACTACATAAACGATAGAAGCTTAAATCTGCCGCACCAGTCAATACATAATCAGCCAGTTGTGTGATTGCTTGCTGCTCAGTTTCATAACTGACTTCAGGGCCACCCAATACAACCTTAACCTCGGGTGCTATCACTTTTAATAAACTCACCACATTGGTTGTTTCAACAATATTCCAAATATAGACACCAAATCCAACAATACGCGGTTTAGATTGTAGAATTTGTTCAACAATATCAATCGGCCGATTTTGGATGACAAACTCTTTGATTTCACAGCTTGCTTGTAACTCTTGCATATTTGCATACAAATAACGCAAGCCTAAGCTCGCATGAATATATTTGGCATTGATGGTTGCTAATATAATCTTAGTTTGGTTGGGCTCATTCGCTTTCGCTAGTGAACTAGCTTGTTTACTATCGGCTAAATTTATTTGGCTAATAGCCATTGCTGAGTCGGCGGCTTGCTCGGTCATATCTGTTCTTAACTACACAAAATCAGCGCGTATTTTAGCTTAAATCAGTAGGAAATAAGAGTATAAAAACAAAAAAGCTGCACGAGGCAGCTTTTTAGAATCAATTCAGCTAGCTAACGCTGCTGATTATTTGGCGTTGTTCATGTATTTAAAGAAGTCGCCATCTGGCTTAACTAGCATCACATCATTTTTACTGTTAAAGCTTTGTTTATAAGCATCTAAACTACGCAAAAATGAGAAGAATTCAGGGTTTTGGTTATACGCATCTGCATATATACGAGCCGCTTCTGCATCACCCTCACCTTTTACCGCGCGTAACTTACGCTCAGCGTCTGCTACCATAATGGTAATACGGGCATCGATGTCGGCTTTAATGAATTCAGCTTGCTCTTTACCTTGTGATCTGTGCTCAGCAGCTACCGCATTACGCTCTGCACGCATACGGTCGTAGATAAAGCTACTCACTTCTTCAGGCAAGTTTATTTTCTTAACTCGTACATCAACCACTTCAATACCTAACTCAGAGGCACTTTCTTGCATTGCAAATAGTGCCTTGTCCATCAGTTCATCACGTTCGCCTGATACAATTTCGGCAATTGTGCGTGAACCAATCTGGCTGCGTAAACCATTGCTGAATTTACGATCTAATAAACCTTCAGCATTCGATTTAATGCCACTGGTTTTTAGATAATAAGTTTCAAAGTCTTGAATTCGCCACTTAACATAAGAATCAACAATTAAGTCTTTTTTCTCTGATGTTACAAAACGATCTGCTTCACCATCCAAGGTTTGAATACGTGCATCTAAAATACGCACTTTTTCAATCAATGGGATTTTAAAGTGTAAACCAGGCTCATGAACAACTGTGGTATTTTGGCTGTCACGTTTAACTTTACCAAACTGAATAACGATACCTCGTTGACCTTCAGAAATAACAAACAGTGATGAATAAACCAAAACGAATATAATTAACGCTGTACCGATAATGAGATTTTTCATATTAACGGCCTCCTGAATAACGACTGGATTCACGCAAGCCAGTTGATTGGCTTGAACTACGAGAAGACGAATTTACAGGTGGTGAATACTGCCCTGCGCTAGCGGCCGCATTTTCATCTTGCTGTTGTTTATTATTTTGCTGTTGCTGCAAAATTTTGTCCAATGGCAAATAAATCATGTTGCCACTGCCTTCTGAGTCTAAAACAACTTTGGTTGTATTCGAATACACTTGTTCCATTGCATCTAAATACAAACGGTCACGTGTTACCTCTGGCGCAGCTTCGTATTCTGGTAGTAACTTTTCAAAGCGCGCTACTTCACCTCGTGCTTCTAAAATCACACGCTGTTTATAAGCTTTTGCTTCTTCTTCCATACGACGCACAACACCACGAGCTTGTGGTTCACGTGCTTTTGCATAAGCTTGCGCTTCTTGAATATAACGATTTTCATCTTCTTGCGCAGCAATTGCGTCATCGAAAGCTGGTTTAACTTGCTCTGGAGGACGTGCTGGTAAGAAGTTAACGTCAACAACTTGAATACCTAAGTTATAACGAACAATGGTTTCTTCAAGCAATTGCCAAGTCTGTTGGCGCACTTCTTCACGGCCTGTGGTCAACACATTGTTCATAGTTGAATGGCCCACGACATAGCGCAATGCAGCATCAGTTGCTTGACGCAAACTATAGACTGGTTCAGTAACGCTAAATAAGAATTGGCGAGGGTTTTCTATGCGGTATTGAACTTCCATTTCGACGATAACAACGTTTTCGTCTTTGGTTAGCATTTTGCCGCTTGAGGTCAATGACGCAACACTTTCAACGTTTACCGCAATCACTTTATCAATAAACGCTGGTTGCCATTGTAAACCAGGCTCGATAATGCTGTGAAATTGGCCGAAACGCAATACAACACCACGTTCGGCTTCACGAATTGTTGATAGACCTAAATACGCCCAAACCATTAACAAAATAACAGCGACCAGTATTAAACCTGAGCTGCTAATGCCGCCACCTTGGTTATTTCCGGAAGAGCCGTTGCCCCCTTTTCCACCAAAAGATGTTTTAAGTTTACGCATAGTATCTTTATAAATTTCATCGAGATCAGGTGGACCTTGATCTTTACCACCTTTATTTCCCCACGGGTCTTTATTGTTACTATTACCCGGTTCGTTCCAGGCCATGATGCACTCCAACTAATGAATAATAAAATGTTCTAACTGGCGTTGATGAGTTTTGTTCAAGCGATTCCAATCTTCACTCGACATTTTTACATCAACTAACCAATCACCTAATTCGCTATAAGATTCTTCTACAATACAATCAAGCTGATAAAACACACCTCGCCATTGCTGCTCTGCTGGTGGAATTGCCAGTTTGTATTCAACCATACTGCGTGCTAACTGTTCCGTTAGCGCTTGCAGTAATAATTCACAACCTTCACCTGTGCGTGCCGACAACCATACACGTACGACACGCCCTTCATCGTCTCGGTCAATGTGCGGACGAACTTCTTCAAGTTGGTCAATTTTGTTATAAACCAGTATTTGACTGATGTCGTCTGCTTCAATTTCTTCAAGCACTTTGTTAACTGCGCCGATATTTTCCGCTCGGCGCTCGTCCGCTGCGTCAATCACATGTAATTGAATATCAGCGTCACGCGTTTCTTGCAAAGTTGCTTTAAATGCTGCTACTAGATCATGGGGGAGATGTCGAATAAAACCAACCGTATCCGCTAAAATACTGTCTCCCACCTCTTCTAAAGTGATTTTGCGCAGTGTAGGGTCGAGTGTTGCAAACAATTGGTCAGCGGCATAAACGTCGGATTCGGTTAAGCGATTAAACAGAGTAGATTTACCCGCATTTGTATAACCAACCAAAGAGATAGTTGGCAATGCCGAACGTTTACGCGCTC
Source organism: Catenovulum agarivorans DS-2 (assembly GCF_000568405.1). Lineage (GTDB taxonomy): Bacteria > Pseudomonadota > Gammaproteobacteria > Enterobacterales > Alteromonadaceae > Catenovulum > Catenovulum agarivorans_A. The sequence goes on along the minus strand of NZ_ARZY01000046.1, from coordinate 1,475 downwards.
TTCTGCCTTGGTCCCGTTGTTTGGCGACTTTCTCTAACCGCTTTTCGATGTTCTTAATTCGCCCACGAATTAAGCGTCGGTCGGTTTCAAGCTGAGTTTCACCTGGTCCGCGTAAACCGATACCACCTTTTTGCCGCTCTAAGTGAGTCCAACCTCGCACTAATCGTGTTGAAATATGTTTCAACTGCGCGAGCTCAACTTGCAAATTACCCTCGTGAGTACGAGCGCGTTGGGCAAAAATATCTAAGATGAGCGTTGTACGATCTAACACGCGGCACTTCACTAAAGCCTCTAGACTTTTCTCTTGTGAAGGGCTTAATGCGTGGTTAAATATAACCACGTTGGCTTCTAAAGCCACGACAGCTTGCTGAATTTCTTCAGCTTTACCACTGCCGACAAAAAATTTGGGATCAGGTTTAGAACGCGCGGCCGTCACCACAGCTAGAGTATTCACTCCAGCAGATGAGGCTAACAACTTGAGTTCTTCTAAATCTTCTCTTGCGACTTCGTCGTCTAAATCAACATGTACTAAGATGGCCTGATCGCCTGCTTTATATCTATCAAACAAGCAAAAGCCCTCTTGTTATCGCAATATTATTCAACTTCTGATTCGTTATTAAAATTCGCTTGTGCATTTGGATTAGTCTGGAATGGACGCGCAGGTACCACAGTCGAGATCGCGTGTTTATAAACCATCTGGCTAACTGTATTTTTTAGCAAGATAACAAACTGATCAAAAGATTCGACTTGCCCTTGTAATTTGATCCCATTTACCAAGTAAATTGATACTGGAATTCTTTCTCTTCTTAACGCATTTAAAAACGGGTCTTGTAATGATTGTCCTTTGGCCATGTTCGGCTCCTTATTATTTTATTATTAATAGCATTTTAATGTTTAACTTAGTACTAAACTAGCGCTATTTCAATTAATTAACGAAATTGTTTTTTCTATCAACCCTGATTGTTCACTGTCTAACCAGTTTATCTGTGGCCAACCACGTAGCCACGTCATCTGCCGTTTTGCCAATTGACGCGTAGCGACTGTGCCACGGAATACCATTTCATCATATTCTATTTTTTTTGCAAGATAATCCCACATTTGTCTGTACCCTACACAACGTATAGAGGGTAAATCTTCATGTAGATCACCTCGTTCAAACAATTTTCTAACTTCTTGTTCAAAACCTTGTTGTAACATTAACTTGAAACGCTGTTCAATGCGCTGATGCAAAGCTTCACGACTTTTCGGCGCTATTGCAAACTGGGTCACTTTATACCCAAATGCGTCCCCCTTATCAGCAGTTAACTCTGTCATGGTTTTACCACTAATACGAAATACCTCAAGTGCGCGATTAATCCTTTGTGGATCGTTTGGGTGAATACGCTCAGCTGCAACCGGATCGATCTCGGCAAGTTGCTGATGCATAGCTTGCCAACCGACTTTTTCTGCTTCTGCGGCTAACTCGGCTCGAATAG
>NZ_ARZY01000045.1 GCF_000568405.1 Catenovulum agarivorans DS-2 | reverse complement strand
AATTAATTCGCAACTATTCATAGTTTTGTTATATTACCGCGCTATAAACAACGTCTAAAACAAAACATACAATTATAAGTGTAAAACACTGCACATAGACGTGAGCAGAATTTAAAGTTATTAAAAATTAATTTAGCCAAATGTTAAATTAACGTATCGGATAGGGAAAAAGAAAACATGAAGCAGTTCATGCTTGCCAGAATTGTTGCCATAGCAGCGCTCACACTGGTACAACCAGCACAAGCCGCAGCGCCATCACAAGAACAAATTGCCCAATTTAAGCAACTTCCCAAAGCGCAGCAACAAGCGTTAGCCGCCCAATATGGTATAAACTTAAACGAAATAAACCAGTCGGTTAACAGCGAAAAAGTAACCAACCCAAAAGTAGTTACCGCACGGTCAGTAGACGATGCAGTGGTAACTGAAGTCGACAAAGGTTTAGCAAGCAGCACTGGCATAAAGTCAGATGGTGATGCCAAACAACAAGGCAAAAAAGCGCGCGTATTAAAACCATTTGGTTATGAACTATTTGCTGGAAGCCCATCTACCTTTGCGCCAGCTACCGACGTGCCGGTTCCGTCTGAATACGTAATTGGCCCAGGCGACACCATAAAAGTACAACTTTTTGGTAAAGAATATAAAAACTACGAACTGTCGGTAGACAGAAACGGCGCAATCACAATGCCAGAAACCGGCCCACTGCAAGTAGTCGGCATGAGCTTTACCGAATTTAAAAATTTTATAAACCAACAAATCGAACAAAAAGTAATAGGCGCAAAAGCCAATGTAACCATGGGTGACTTGCGCTCAATTAGAATCTTTGTCCTTGGCGAAGCATACAAACCTGGTGCCTATACAGTAAGCAGCTTATCTAGCATTACTCATGCATTATTTGTATCGGGCGGTATTACTGAAGTAGGCTCACTTCGAAATATCCAACTAAAACGCAAAGGCAAAGTAGTAACCACATTCGATTTATACGACCTACTATTAAAAGGTGATACCTCAAACGACACCAACTTATTACCGGGCGATGTGGTATTTATTCCACCAGTTGGCCCAACAGTAGGGATAGACGGCGAAGTAAAACGCCCAGCAATATACGAACTGAACGGCCAAAGCAAAGTTGAAGATGTAATAAATTTGGCGGGCGGTTTATTAACCACGGCCTACCCAAAAGCTTCTAAAATAGAGCGCTTACGCAACGACGGCACACGCACAGTACTAGATATAGACCTTTCAAAAGCCCAAAACGGCAAAACCAAACTAAAAGAAGGTGACGTTTTACGCGTATATTCAGTACTCGATGAAATGGAAAACATAGTGCGCTTAGAAGGCCACGTACACCGCCCAGGTAGCTTTGCATACAAAGCAGGTATGAAGGTGTTAGATATAGTGCCTAGCATTACCGACCTTAGAGCCAACCCAGATTTAGAATACGGCATAATAGTGCGAGAAGAGCCACATATTCGCACACTGTCAGCCATGCAGTTTTCATTAAAACAAGCATTTTTAAACCCAGAGTCAGCCGCAAATATAACCCTACAACCAAGAGATAGAGTATACGTATTTTCAGCTGACGGTGGCCGCCAATTAAACTGGTTATTAGACCGCCTAAAAGCCCAAGCGCGATTAGACGAACCAGCAAAAACAGTAAGCATTGCCGGCCATGTGCGCTATAGTGGCGAATACCCACTAACAGAAAACATGCAAGTAAAAGACTTAATAAAAGCCGCGTTCGACTTAAAATTAGAAACCGACTTAGACTACGCATTACTTAAACGAAAAAACTTTGCACAAAACATAACCGACTTTAAAGTACTGCGTTTAAACCAAGTAGAAGACCTGGCAGAGCAACTACAACCTCAAGACAAGTTGTACGTGTTTTCAATTAACGGTGAGCGCGAAAGCATGTTTGCCGATTTAATTGGCGAAATTAAAAGCCAAACCAATAAGCAGAACCAACAAAAGCTAGTAACCATAGCTGGACAAGTGCGTTTTCCGGGTACCTATCCACTAGCTGAAAATATGGTAATGGCTGATTTGGTAGCCGCAGCCGGTGGTTTTACCGAATCAAGCTATATGGTAACGGCCAACTTAAGTCGCTTTAAAACCAACTTGACCGATAGCTCGGAGTTTGAGCTGATATCAGTTGATTTAGACCAAAACACACTAAACAACTACCAATTAGCACCGCGTGATACAGTTTCGATTCAGCGCATACCAGAATGGCGCGACCACGAAACAGTAACACTTATGGGCGAATTTAAATTTCCGGGCACTTATGCAATAAATAAAGGCGAAACACTAGCTGAGCTTATTAAGCGTGCAGGCGGTTTTTCCGACAAAGCCTTTTTAGATGCCACCATATTTACCCGAACGTACTTAAAACAAAAAGAACAAGCACTATTAAACGAAGCTGAGAAAAAACTACGCCGCGAGCTAATTGCCAGCCAAATAAATGCAGGCGAAATGTCTAATGCAGACAGCGTACTAGGTTTGCTAAGCCAATTAGAAGCCACCGAAGCCAGTGGCCGAATGATTATAGACAAAGCACAGCTAACCAATGTAGAAGCATCAGTTAAATTACGAGGTGGCGATACCTTAATAGTGCCACAAATAAACCAAGCCGTATCAATTATTGGTGAGGTATATGCCCCAACTGCGCAAATTTATAATAAATCAATGAGTGTGGGTGATTATATAGACGCCGCTGGTGGTTTTAACCAACTAGCTGAAAGCTCTGATGTATACGTAATAAAAGCCAATGGCAGAGTAGTTTCAAACACAGGCTGGTTTAGTAATGCTATGAATATAGAACCGGGTGACACCATAGTGGTACCAACAAATGTAGACCCAGTACCCGCGTTAACTATTTGGAAAGAGGTTACCAGCATTATTTACCAGTCTACCGTTGCAATTGCTGCTGTAGCGGCACTATAAAAAGGGGGGGGTAAATAATTATGGATAAAGAATTAGAATATCGCCTAGCCCGTATAGAAGAAAAACTAACAGGCTCGGTTAACGAAAGAGATAGTGACTTTGTAAAGCAACAAGCAGATGATGAAATAGACCTACGTGAGCTTTGGAATGTAATTTGGGCTGGCAGAATTAAAATTGTAGCAATTACGGCTGTATTTGCAGTGGCCTCAGTTATTTATGCGCTTTCCTTACCGAATATGTATAAATCTGAAATGATTTTAGCTCCAGCGCAGACTGACGGAAAAAGTGGAATGGGTGCACTAGCTGCACAATATGGTGGTTTGGCAGCTATGGCAGGTATAAACCTAGAAGGTGGTGGAAGTAGTCAAATTGATCAAGCTGTTGAGCTTATAAAAAGCTGGCCGTTCTTAGAAAAGTTTGTAGATAAATACAATTTAAAACCACAAATAATGGCTGTAGAACGTTGGGATCAAAAAACTGGAAAGATTATATACGATAATGATGTTTTTAATGCTGAGACAGCTGAGTGGGTTGGTGATGTGCATATTGATTCTGGTGATACGCCTGAACCGAGCAGTTTTGAAACTTTTAGGGCATTAAAAGCGATGTTGTCTGTTAGCTCAGACAAGGAAAGGGGAATGGTTTTAATGTCAGTAGAGCATTACTCACCGCAAATTGCTTATGAATGGGTAGAGCTATTAAAACAAGAAATAAACACTTATTATCAACAACAAGATATGGCTGAAGCGCGGAAGAATATTGACTATCTACAGGCAAAAATTGGACAAACGAATGTAACTGACATGCATTCAGTTTTCTATAATATGATAGAAAACCAAACTAAAACTTTGATGTTGGCAGAAGTAAGTGAACAATACCTACTTAAAACAGTCGTGCCAGCCAAAATAGCGGAAGAAAAATCGAAACCACGCAGGAGTGTGATTTGTATTTTGGTGTCTTTTATTGGTGTCGTTATGGGGCTGTCTTTTGTGTTTGTTGAACATTTTATAAAGAATAAAGAGATTTAAAATGGTGAAAGTATTAACTGTATTTGGCACTCGTCCAGAAGCCATAAAAATGGCACCACTTGTTCATGCATTAGCCAGTGATAGGCGCTTCGATGCAAAAGTGTGTGTTACTGCTCAACACAGAGAAATGCTCGATCAGGTTTTAGAGCTATTTCAAATCACACCAGATTACGATCTAGACATAATGAAAGCAGGTCAAACATTACCTCAAGTAACCAGCCGAATCTTATTAGAGCTAACGCCTGTTTTAAAAGAATTTAAACCGGATGTGTTACTTGTTCACGGGGATACAGCAACAACTTTTTCAGCAAGTTTGGCTGCATATTACGAACAAATAGCTGTAGGGCATGTCGAGGCTGGTTTGCGCACTGGTAATATCTATTCACCTTGGCCTGAAGAAGCTAATCGCAAATTAACTGGTGCGTTAACTAAGTTTCATTTTGCACCTACGCAAACATCTAAAGATAATTTAGTTAAAGAAAATTACTCGGAAAACAATATATTTATCACTGGTAATACAGTAATTGATGCGCTCTTGTTGGTGAAAAAACAAATTGAGAACGATGCTCAATTGAGCGATAAGTTAGCATCTCAATTCCCAATGCTTGACGGTTCTAAAAAGCTAATATTGGTAACAGGCCACCGGAGAGAAAGTTTTGGTGGCGGTTTTGAAAGAATATGTGAGGCGCTAGCATTAACCGCAAAGCAGCACCCAGATTGTCAAATTCTTTACCCTGTGCATTTAAACCCTAATGTTCAGGAGCCAGTCAAGCGTATTTTGTCGGGCGTCGATAATGTCCACCTAATAGAACCACAACAATACTTACCGTTTGTATACTTGATGAACCGATCTCATATTATATTAACAGACTCGGGGGGGATACAAGAAGAAGCCCCTAGTTTAGGTAAACCGGTTTTAGTTATGCGAGATACCACTGAAAGGCCGGAAGCAGTCGATGCTGGTACAGTAAAATTAGTTGGAACAAACGTTAATTTAATTACATCGTCATTAACGGAACTTCTCACTAATGAAGACGCTTATAATGTAATGAGTAGAGCTCATAACCCCTACGGTGATGGGTACGCTTGTCAACGAATATGTAACATTTTAGCTGATTAATATTCTGCTACGAAAAATTAAAACGTAAGATTCAAAGGAACATCATGTCATTTAATACAATATCTGTTATCGGCCTTGGCTATATTGGATTGCCTACAGCGGCTATGTTTGCCTCACGTAAAAAGAATGTAATTGGCGTAGACGTAAATCAACATGCGGTTGAGACCATCAATAAAGGTGAAATTCATATTGTTGAACCTGAGCTGGACATGATTGTTCACGCTGCAGTATCAGAAGGATATTTAAAGGCAGTTACGCAACCAGAGAAAGCTGATGCTTTTCTTATTGCTGTTCCAACACCATTTAAGAAAAATAACTCAGAAATACCAGAGCCTGATTTAAGTTATATAAAGGCGGCAAGTGAAGCCATTGCACCAGTGTTAGAAAAAGGAAATTTGGTTATTTTAGAGTCTACGTCCCCTGTTGGTGCTACAGAACAAATGGCTGAGTGGTTGGCTGAATTTCGTAAAGACCTAACATTTCCCCAGCAAGTCGGTGAGCAGTCAGATATTCGCATTGCCCATTGCCCAGAACGTGTTTTACCTGGTCATGTAGTTCGTGAATTAGTAGAAAATGATCGAGTAATTGGTGGTATGACGCCGCTATGCTCTGAAAAAGCCATCGAACTTTACAAGACATTTGTACTAGGTGAGTGTGTAACTACAAATGCCCGCACTGCCGAAATGGCTAAGTTGACTGAGAATTCTTGTCGCGATGTGCAAATTGCATTTGCTAATGAATTGTCGGTTATTTGTGACAAGTTAGATATCAACGTGTGGGAGCTAATAGCACTTGCAAACCGGCATCCTCGTATCAACATTCTGCAACCGGGCCCTGGTGTTGGTGGGCATTGTATTGCAGTAGATCCCTGGTTTATTGTAAGTAAAACTCCTCAAGAAGCAAAAATGATTCATACTGCTCGCTTAATAAATGATTCTAAACCAGACTGGGTTGTGAATAAAGTGAAGGTAGCGATTGCTGATTATCTTCAAGCGAATCCTGAAAAAACAACTAAAGATATTACTATTTCTTGCTACGGACTTTCTTTTAAACCAGACATTGACGACCTACGGGAAAGTCCAGCTATGAAAATTGCAGAAAGAATATCACAATTTAATGTCGGGCGTGTATTAGCTGTCGAACCTAACATTGAGAGCTTTGATGCTGTTATTAGTGGGTGTGAAATGGTTAGTCTTGAGTACGCATATGAAAATGCCAATATACATGTACTGCTTGTTGATCATAGATCTTTTAAAGTCACCGAGAAGCCTAATGGTATTATTGTAGATACCAAAGGAATCTATAATTAATGAGCTTATTACAAAGTGCGTTTTTTAGAGCCAATACGTCGTTCTTTGTTATGGCTCTATCTTCATTACTTTATTTTATGGCGACATTCCTGGCAAAGAAAACGATGATCGAAGAGGACTTCTATTATTGGAATGTACTTTTAACTATAAGCGCAATCTCATACTCATTTTGTTTTTTGGGTTCTGAACAGTTATTTTTAAGGTTCGGTATGGTGCATGGGAAAGATTACCATGTACCAAAGACAATCATAAAAGCCATGGGGTGGAGCTTTGTATTGTATCTGTTTGGATTTTCTATCCTAACCAATACGGTTCTCTTTAGAGTTAACGACTATTATTTGACAGCACTGGTCGGCATTTTAAGTGCGAGTAGTGTATTCGTATATAATTTTTTACGTGTTACAAAATTGTTTACCGCTTCTCAGATTGTCAATAATTTTTGGAAAATAGCTTTGTTTGTCGCGGTATTGGTCGCTGCAGGGTCTAATGTAAAAGAGATTTTATATATCACCCTAACACTTTGTACTTTTGTCGGATTATGGAGTTTGTCAGTTGTTTTCAGGAAATTGAAAATAACAGATAAATACACAGGAAATACTAAATCACTGTTTTTAAGTTTCGCATTTTCTCTACTTGTTCTAGTGCTTCTGAACAATTTTGACAGGGTTCTTATTGAGAAGGTTTTTTCGAAAGAAGAGTTTTCGGACTACATATATTTATTGTCATTACTAATTATGCCTTTTAGTATAATATCATCTTACATAGGCTTCAAAGAGGTAGCTGAACTCAAAAAGCGATATGTAAAATCTCAGTTTAATAAAAAGGTATTGCTTGTTGGCGTAACTTTATCAATTGTTTTTACAGTCTGGTTTTTGACCCTTGTATGTCTTCGAGAATACTTGGAATTGCCCATTAAATTTAGCTATTTTATTCCTTGCATAACAATTGTTATTGTTAAGTCAATTTATGCTTTGTATTCCTCTTTATTCGGGTTGAAAGGCACTGCTAGACAAATACAAATATCAAATTTAATAACAGTTATCTCCGTTGTTTTCAGCATTGTAGTGTCATATCCTTTGATCATTGGCCAGCCTACTTTAGTCTTGTATTCAGTGGCTGCAGTTTGGTTGACTAGAATATTCGTTTACGCGTATTTTGTAAGACATCAACCAGAATACCAATTGTAGTAGGGACATAACATGAAGTACGAATTAATCTTATGGTATCAATTTCTTTTAAAGAATATACCTGGAAACTTTGGGTGTTATTTACGCGCCAGACTGTTGCCATCTTCAATCGGAAAAAACACTAAAATTTGGGACCAAGTGCAAATTGATTTCCCTAGCAAGTTATCGGTTGGAAGAAATACGTCAATAAACCGGGGGGCTGTAATAAATGCTGGAGGTGGTGTTGAGATTGGTAATGATGTGCTCATAGGACCCAATGTGACAATCTATAGTCAAAACCATTTATTTAAAGACAAGAGTCTGACAATAAATAGCCAAGGTTATGAGTATGGCCCCGTTACAATTGAAGATGATGTTTGGATTGCGAGCAATGTTACTATTTTACCTGGTGTAAAAATAGCTAAGGGAGCTGTTGTAGGGGCCGGTAGTGTAGTGACAAAAAGTGTACCAGCATATCAAGTAGTTGTTGGCAACCCTGCAAAGAAAATTTTAGAAAGGCTATAAATGAAGTTTTTAGTTTTAGTTTTTCTTTCTATAGTCTGTTTAGTGCTTGACAGCTACCTGGCTGTTTATATTACGTTTTTGGTTTTGTCCGTATTTACATGTATCAACTGCAAAAAGTTAGAAAGGCCACTGGTGTTTTTCGTAACATTTTACTTGATGATAGCATTACTTAATATTTCTTCTTGGCGTGGATACACTGAAGTATTTACGCTTAAGCTATACTTTTTTGCGTTTTTGTGTTTGTGCACTCCGTTAATGTTCAATTTCAAAGTTAATTATGATTATAAGGCTCGGTTGGGCAGAGATGTAGATTTTGTTTTACTGGGTGTCGCTATACACTTATTTATCGTCTACGTTTGTGTTTTATATATTTACGGTACAAAAGGTCCCGTCATATTAAATCAAGCTCTGAGATTTGATATTCCAACTGCAATTGAGTACGCTATTAAATCAGCACTTCCTATAGCTGCGCTTGTACCTGTTATAAAAGCTAAAAAGCATTCTTTCCTTGTGGCAGCCCTTGTATTACCTGCTATTCTGATGGGTTATAGAGGGGCTTCTGTACTGGCTTTGGTTTCATATTTGATTACTTTATGGTACGTAAATAGTTGCAAAGCACAGTTATCAGCATATGTTAACAGTCGAAATAAAACTTATTATTTTTTAGCCAGTATCTGTTTCCTTATTGTTTTCATTGGATTTTACTTGCGGCGATCTGGCTCATCAGAGTTAGCAACAGTTGATGTGCTTATTGATGTTTACTTCGACTATAACAACCCCTTGTTGTATTTAATTATACCTTTTTACTTAGGGTTTAAAGAGACCGTGGGACTATCTAATAAAATAATAACGGAGAATATTTCTAATAGCATCAATGACTACCCATTGTTTTTTGCGGACTTGTTTACTATTTTACCCGGTGAAAGGTTAGCTGCGGGCCAGACTCTTGCGAGATTATTTGGTTCTGTTGAGGGTGGGGGTTTAACACCAGGCTTACTGGGTGGACTGTATATTGATTTTGGGTTTTATGCGTTTATATTCTTGGTCGTGATGGGCATATTTTTTAAGTTCATAGTTGTCCTTGCATATCGGAACCTTATTTTTATACCTGTATACACATTATTACTCACTCAATATATCCACTTGTTCCATCGCGGTTTTTTGAAGCCAGAATATATCACTTCGCTGGTTATTATTCTATTCTATTTTTTTATGCTAAATAAGGTCAAGATTTTTAAAGAATGAAAATTTTACATATTTTATATACTTACCTACCAGATGTGACTGGTTCATCAATAAGAAGTGAGGGTATTGTTACCAGTCAGGCGCGGAATGGAAACGAAGTAACTGTGCTAACTTCTCCTTTTCAGAGAGGAACATCGGAGAAAAGGGTTGAGACTATTGGTGGTGTTGAGGTTCATAGAGCCCATAAAGCAGGAAGAAACCTTTCAATATCGGAAGAGTCAGTAAATGTATTCAAACGATTAATAAAAATGTTCTATATATTCCCATTTTTTGCAATCATCTATAGGTTGGCTAGGACCAAAAATGTGGATGTTATTCATGCTCATAGTATGTTTTTCTGCGCGTATCCTGCTTATTTGGCAGCAAGGTTGCTTGGCGTCCCGTTTGTATACGAGTTTAGATCCGTTTGGGAGGAGAGGTTTAACAATACGTTGCAAAACAAACTAATTAAACTTTTAGAGACTTGGGCATTAAAGCTCGCAGATTCGGTGGTTGTGATAAATAACGGCTTGAAAAATGAACTAATAGAGCGAGGTATCAATCGTCAAAAAATTCATGTGGTGCCAAATGCTGTTTCTGACAGTGTCTTAGAAGCCGCTGTGGGGTTTGAAGCACCTACAAAGGTACGTGCGTTCGGATATGTTGGAAATTTTAGTGAAATAGAAGGTTTAGAAATTCTGATTGAGGCTTTTAGCAAAGCGTTTCCTAAAAATGCAATTGATGCTCACCAATATAAATTATTTTTTTGTGGTCGAGGTCCCTTTGAACCGAAATTGAATCACTTAATTGCTCAAGAAAATGATAATAGAATAGTGAATTGTGGCGCTTTTGAACGTCAAGAATTGGCTCAGGTATACAAAAAAATAGATGCAATAGTCGTTCCTAGACTAGATATCAAAATTTGTAATAGAGTCACCCCCTTAAAACCTTTAGAAGCGATGGCGTTTAAGAGGCTCGTCCTTGGTAGTAAAGTCGGTGGGATTCTTGAGGTGTGCGGCGGTGAGGGTAGTGAGAATGCTTTATTTTTCCGGCCTGAATCTGTATCGAGCTTGAGTGAGTTAATGCAAACTATTGCAAATAAGAATGACATAAGGACCATAAATAATGGGGCTAATTATGCGAGCTCTATCCGTTGCTGGAATAATATTTTTAGTTTTTATCACAATGCATATGATTGGGCCAAAAAGACAAAGCGTAAATAACTATTATTGTGATGAAAAGATACAAATTGGAGATATTACGGACGAAATAAGTAAATGTTTATTGGATAGCGAAAATATTGTTCCTATCACGGTTAACGGAAAATTGGGGTACAAAGTTGGCGTTGTCCCAACTAATTATGGAAGTGAAAGAGTTATAAAAGTAATCGATCTTCAAAACGATTATGTAGATTTGGAACTTAGTTTTGATTTAAGTTTTGGTGAAAAGTTCGACTTTGCTCAAGGTGGAAAGTTACTAGGGTTGTCTCCGCAGAACATTTTATCGGGAGGAGTTACTCGAGGGCAACGAACCTCTAAGGGGTGGAGTGTGAGAGCTGTTTTTGGCAAATCAGGTGCATTAGGTGCGTATTATTATTTGCCACGAGACAGCTCTACTTATGGGAATTTTTTCTTTTTGAAAAATGTCCGACTGAACGTAGGAGATTTATATAATGTTTCATTAAGAGTTTTGGTCAATTCTGAAAAACAAGGTGGTAAAATTTGTTTGTCGGCTGGTAAATATACTGAAGATGGTTTGCAGCTATTGGGTAAGGACTGTAAAGATAACCTAATTTTTTCAAACGACATGCACTTTCCTGACAATATAAGCAGGTTGTTATTCACCTATTTTCACGGGGGGCACTCTATAAGCTATAAGCCAAATTCAGTATCCCACCTTTATTTTTATAATCTATCTTTAGTTACCAGAGAATTAAAATGAGTATTAAGACTATCGTACTGACATATGGTTCTGGTGGACACCAAGAGCAAATGAGAAGGCTTGCGAATTTATTGGCAGGTAAAGCCAAGGAAAACATCCAGTTTGTTGCCATCACTGATGCAGGAAATAGCTTATCAATTCAAAGTGAAGTTGTTGAGTATATTAGATGTAGGGAGATCAGAGATAAGCAATCAAGTTTTAAGACTTTATGCTATCTGATACCCACATTGTTAATGCAAGCTTGGCGGACGCTCAAGGTCTATCAACGTTATAATGTGGTGGGTGTTATTTCAACAGGTCCTGGAGTTTCATTGTTGCCGACCTTTATTCTGCACTGTTTAGGTGTTAAAACGGTCGGGTTAGAGAGTTGGTCGCGTTTCTCAGAGCCTTCTATTTCAGGACGATTGTTCTATAAATTTGTTAGTTTATTTTATGTTCAAAATATAACAATGAAAAAGTACTATAAATCTGCAATATACAAAGGAAGGCTATGAAGGTTTTTGTTACAACAGGTACGACTGAATTTGAACAGTTAATAGAATCAGTGATGGACTTAACTGGAAGGCACGAAATAATTGTGCAAACTCCAAAAAATCATGAACCAACAGTTAATTGTCAGTTTATAGACTTCGTTGAGAATATTTATGATTATTACCAGTGGGCTGATGTAATTGTGACCCATGCGGGTGCAGGTTCTGTATATAAGCTTCTTGAGTTGAGAAGGCAAGTTTTAGTTGTCCCTAACCTAAGTAGAAAAGATAAACACCAATCCCAGATAGCCGATTACGTTAGAGAAAACAACTATGGTGCAGTCTGCTATGATTTCAGTAAGTTAAGTGAGGCAATTCAAGAGTGCTACGAAAGCCAATATGCTCCTTATGAGGTCAATAAGTTTGATGATGTTGATAGAATTTTGAAGCTATTTGAGTTAGAACATGATTGAAAGAACCTTTTCGTGATATTGCTTTAATAATACATGTGTTCGATATTAAACTGCAAAATCATTCAGGGTAAAAAGTTTAATAAATAGTTCTAAAAGTTCGAGATTTGAAGCGCATTGAATCTATTATTTGAAAGTTTTTACAGTGGTGTTAAATAAATGTTTTTTTAGAGGGGAAGTTTGTAGGTGGTTTGTGTTTGATATGTGGTTTGGTGGCTTTTTTGTGGTTGTTTGGAGAACGAATTGAGAACTACGGACAATTTTTTAAATTTTGTCATATTCAAGGCCTATTAGCTGTTGTATCATAGCGCCTGTTTGATTTACTGTCTCTTAAAACGGAGTTTATAATGGAAATAATAGCCGCGATTGCTATTAGTTTTGCATCTGTATTTATTTTAAAACCTTTCGCCGAAAAAGTTGGTTTGGTTGACAAACCCAATGCACGAAAAGTACATAAAGGCTCAATTCCGCTTGTTGGCGGTATTGCTTTTTACATAGCCACCATGTTTGCCTGTATGTTGGCATTCCCTAGCGAAAAGCTTATTACTTTATTTTTAATATCATCGGCTTTTGTTGTGTTTTTAGGCGTGTTAGACGACTACCACAATTTAAGCGTGCGCTCCCGCATAGTGTCGCAAATACTTATTGCTAGCATAATGGTGTTCGGTGCTGATATTTATATCCACGACCTTGGTAATTTAGTTGGCTTAGGGTCAATTGATATTAGTGTGTTTGGTGCCTTGTTAACCTTTGTTGCGGTTATTGGCGCCATTAACGCCTTTAATATGACCGACGGTATCGACGGCCTTGCTGGTTCGTTAGCGCTAAATACCTTTGCTAGCGTTGGTATCTTGTTTTATTTAGCCAATCAGCAAGACTTTATCGCCCTACCAATTATTTTAGTTTGTGCCATTGTGCCTTATTTAGCCTTTAACTTAAGCCTAGTACCTGGCCCGGTTAAAAAAATATTTATGGGTGACGCTGGCTCTATGTTTATTGGCTTAAGTGTTATTTGGCTATTAACTTTGGGCACTCAAGGCGATGCTTCTAAAACTGGTGAAGCCGCGTTTAGAACAGTAACCGCATTATGGATTATTGGTATTCCATTAATGGATATGGCGGCAATTATTTATCGCCGTGTACGTAAAGGCCAGTCAGCGTTTTTGCCAGACAGAGACCACCTACACCATATTTTCTTACGTGCTGGTTTTAGCTCGCGCCAGTCGCTATTAATTATTTTTAGCTTATCGTGTGTATATTCTGGTTTTGGTATCGCGGGTGAAATTTATCAAATACCTGAGTGGATTATGTTTGTTAGCTTTTTAGCGGTATTTTCTGTTTATTGTTATGCGCTTATTCGTGTATGGAAGTTAGTGCGCTGGGTGCGCCGCAGCACGGTAAAACGCATTCGCAAAAGGCAGGCTAAATTGGTTAGCGCCAAACATTTATAATTAATTTTACTTTGTTTTTAAAGGCCGGCTTTGTTCGGCCTTTTTGCTTTTAGGGCTTAACGCCTTTAGGAACAATAACAATGCGCGTGTTTAAACTTTCTGTTTTATCTAATGCTGTTGCTTCATCTACTTTTACTTCATGCATAGTGGCTTCAACCTTTGCTGTTGTTTCTTCTGCTAATGCAGGCTCTGTTAATAATGGCTCTAGCAGCGATGCTAAGCGGCCGGATGTTACAACCTCTTTCCAAGGTTTTTCTGGTTACTTTAATGTGCCATCTGCTTATAACTTTGGTGATGGCGAAATAATTTTTACTCATGGTAATCAATCCGAGTTGAGTGGGCATTACACTTCCACCCCAAACTTTCATTTTGCTGCTGGGCTTTCTGATTATTTAGAGGTAACAGGCCGTAATTCAGCTTACGCGAATACTACAACTAAAGGCTCTGATTTATCCGCCAATATTAAATTTACTTTGCCCTATATCCCTGAAGATTGGTTTAAGCTTGCTGTCGGTATACAAGATTTGGGGGGGGCTTTAGATCGGTATGATGGTAAGTATGCGGTGTTGTCTAAATATTTTGTTGATTTTAATTTAGATGCCTCCATTGGTGTGGGGGCTACTGACTCTGGTTTGGGCCGTATGGATGGTGTATTCGGTGCGGTTAAATGGCAGCCTTACGAGTGGGGCGCGCTGTTGGCTGAGTACGATGCAGTCAGTGCTAATTATGGGGTTGAGCTTTCTACCCCAAAAGATTGGTTAGGTGGCAATACCCGCTTTTTTGCTAAAGCTATGTTGGGTGCCAGTGAAGATAATTTAACTAATCACACCTATTGGGGCATTGGCGTAAGCACCAATATGTACCAAACTCGCGCGGCTATTACCCCTGCTTTAGCTGAAAATGTTATTCAAACTGGTATTAAACAAGTTGAAACGCCTAGTGCTCAGCAAGCCGAGCCGTTATTATTAATTCGCCAAGCTTTGCGTAAGCGCAGGTTTACTGATTTTAAATTAGGTTTAAATCAGGCGGGTTCGCATTTAACGCTTCGAGTTGAAAATAATCGATACAGCGGCAACCATATCGATACTTTTTCTGTGGTGATGGCAATAGTTGCCCAATATGCGCCGCAGCAGCTTGAATCGTTTGCGGTAGAAATTACCCAAGCGGGTATTGTGGTTGATTCTGTTTCGTCTTCTGTTGTTGCCTATCGTAACTTTTTAAAAGGTGGTGAGTTGCAAATTACCGCGGGTAATCAGGCTGCGGATACTACTTGGTTAGATCAAGATTCTAGCTTTTGGTTAAAACCAAAAATTACTTTGTATCCGCATGTTAATTCAACTGTCGGTACCGAGCTGGGTATGTTGGATTATTCTATTGCTTTAGCCACCCATGCTGAGTTGCCTATTCCGTTATGGCCGGGTTTAACGGCTACTGCGTTTCATCTTTTGCAGTTAGTTGAGTCTGAAGATTTTCGTGATGGTAACGGTTTTGCTGGCAACCGCCAACAAACTGGTTTGTATAACTTTACTTTGAATCAGGCGTTTAATTTACCGTTTAACACTATGGGTTTAGTGACTTATGGGCGTTTTTCGCAAGATTACACTGTTACAAGTGGCGAGTTAGGTTGGCAGAGTGACAGCGGCCAGCATCAGCTATTTTTATATACAGGTAATTATAAGTATTCGGGCGAGAGTGAGTTAGGTTATAACCCTACGTGTGTGCGTGACCCGTCAAAAGCTTTGTTTGAGTGTTATGGCGAGTTGCCTAAGTATCGCGACCGCAATGTTTCTTTAGTTAAGTATCGTTATTATTCACCTTGGTTAAATACCAGCTTTTTGGCTAAGTATGGTACTTATTGGGCGGGCGATACTGGCTTAGATTTATTGGTTAGCCGTTATTTTGATGACTTTGAGGTTAATTTGTCGTTTAAAGCAACGCGTGATCCGGTTGAGGGTTTAAATTCTGCTTTTGTTTATACCGACACTTATCAAAAAACCATTGGTTTAGGTTTTACTTATAACTTTGGTGCGCGTAAAGATGTTAATACGCGTTATGCGAATGTGCGTATGCGTGCTGATTGGAATTATTCGTTACATACTTTGGTGGGCGAAGAGCACAATGGCTTAACCTTTGGTTTAGCGGATGAGGCGCGTACTTTTTATCATTTAGATAATCACTTTAATAACTTTGGCCGTAAAGGTACGAGTTATTTGCAGCGTCATCAAGATAGGTTACGTAGCGCGTATTTTGAGCTATAGGATTTGGTTATGTTAGTTACTTCAAACGTTATTAAAAATTCAGGTGTACAGTTTGGCACCAGTGGTGCCCGTGGTTTGGTGGTTGGTTTTACCCCAAGTGTTTGCGCGGCTTTTGCGGTTTCGTTTGCTAAGGTTATGCAACAAAACTTTGCTTTTACTACTGTGGCTATCGCTATTGATAACCGCCCTAGCAGTTATGCTATGGCGCAAGCTTGTGCTGCGGGTTTGCAGCAGTTGGGTATAAAGTCTGTGTATTATGGTGTGGTGCCTACGCCTGCGTTGGCGTATAAAGCCATGCAAGACAATATGCCGGCTATTATGGTTACTGGTAGCCATATTCCGTTTGACCGCAACGGCTTAAAATTTTATCGCCCGGATGGCGAAATTTCTAAAGCAGATGAGTTGGCTATTTTAGCTGAACAAGCTGAATTTACCGCGTTAGATGATAGCTTGGATTTAGCTGAGTTAGCTGTAGATGATGCTGCTAAAACAGCTTATATCGAGCGTTATACTTCTTTATACCCTGCTGATGCACTTGCTGGTAAGAGCATTGGTATTTACGAGCATTCAAGTGCTGGTCGGGATATTTATCGCCAAATTTTTGAGGCTTTGGGCGCACAGGTAACTAGCCTAGAGCGCAGCAATGAGTTTGTTGCTATTGATACTGAGGCTGTTTCAGCTGAAGACCAAGCAAAAGCGCAAGCGTGGAGCAAAGAGTTTGCCTTTGATGCGATATTTTCTACCGATGGTGATGGTGATCGCCCGTTAATTGCTGATGAAAATGGTAATTGGTTACGTGGTGATATTTTAGGTTTGTTGTGTAGCAAGGCGTTAAATATTCAGGCGTTAGCTGTGCCAGTTAGTTGTAATACCGCTATTGAGCAGTCTGCTTTGTTTACTAAGGTTGTGCGCACTAAAATTGGCTCGCCTTATGTTATTGCTGAGTTTTCTGTGTTAGCTGCTGATTTAGCAGATGAATTTGCAGCCATTGCAGGTTTTGAGGCTAACGGTGGCTATTTGTTGGGTAGCGATGTTTTGGTTGAGGGCAAAAGTTTAAAAGCCCTACCAACGCGTGATGCCTTATTACCTGCATTTGCTTTGTTAACACAAAAGGCTACGTTAGCTGAGCAGTTAAAAACTTTACCGCCACGTTTTACTGTAAGTGATAGGCTTAAAGATTTTGCCACTGATAAGAGTAAGGCGTTAATTGCTGAGTTAACCACACAACCTGAAAAAGTGGCTACTGCATTAGGTTTTACTGCGGTTAATAATGTGAATACGACTGATGGTTTGCGTATTACCATGAATAATGCGGACGTTGTACATTTTAGACCGTCTGGCAATGCACCTGAGCTGCGTTGTTATGTTGAGTCGGCATCTACCCAAGCTGCGCAGCAGTTGTTAACTAAAGCATTAGAGTTTTTGTTGGGGCTTTAGGTAGCACTTTAACAAAGTTTTACGCCTGTATGTTTAGCCCATTGATGAATGGGTTGCTCAGGCGTGTTTCTTTGGTGTAGTACTAGGTCTATTTTTTGTTCGCCAAAATAATCTTCTAATAAGACCGCTAGTTTAATTTTTTGCCTACCTGGTGTGGTGGTTGGGTCTACTTCAAAAAATAAGTCAATGTCACCACCTTTTTTGGCATCGTCTACTCTTGAGCCAAATAACCATACGTTACAGTTTTCACCAAATATCTTTTTGCCACTGTTGCATATATTTTGAATTTGCGTGTCGGTTAGTCGCATAAATTTATCTCTAACTGTTGTTGGCAATACACTTGTACGTTATTCAGTATTTTCTCTAACTCTGGTGCTAAGTCAAATGCATAATTGAGAGTGTCGGCTTTTTCTTGATCGCTTTCTGGGTAGTCGTGCGCAAACGCATTTCTGGCGTGTCTTATTTCTCGCCATAATTCGACATCTGGCAAAATTTGCCGTTTTTCCATTTTGTGTAAGGTGTCTAACGTAGAGGTTGGTTGTTCTTCTTCCAATAGCAGTACACCTTTAAATAGTTTATTGCCTATGCAGTCTTGTAAATCAGCAAAGCGCACTCTAAATGCGTCTATTGATTCTATTTTCTGCTCGGATGAATGTTGCAAAAAGTTGGCTTGTAGTGGAAATGTTGCAGCTAAACGTGTAAGAGATGAATTCAGTTTGGCTTGGTTGCGTTGTGCTTCATTCCAATTCTGTTTAAACAGTATTAAACGTTTGTTGTCTATTTTCATTGGTTATAACTCGTTTGCTAGTTTGTTTACAAAGTCGGCCAGTGTATTGTACAGGCCGTTTTGTACTATGTTGGCGAGCACGCGTTCGTCTAAATTTAAATAGTCGTGCACTATGGCGTTACGCATGCCAATAACTTTGCGCCAAGTTTGTAGTTCTTGTTGAGTGATTATGCCTTGTTCGGCTAACTGTAAAAATATTTTGTATGTGTCTGATGGCGTGGTTATGTTTTGTTTTTTCAGGTAGTGTTTACTTACTCCTATACAAGCTTCTACCATTACTTGAATAATTCGTTCGGCTGCGCGTCTTTCTACCCTTGTCCACATTCTGCTCTCTAGAGTTGCTTTTATTTGCTCTAGGTCAGATTGTTGCTCTTTTACGTGCTCTGTTATTGCAAGCGCATATTCATTCGCCATTGTGCTTCCTATGGTACAAGTAATCTGTACAGTATTTTGACATTATAATGCGCTCGCGTTCGTATAGCTCCAATTCATTTTTACTAACGAGCATGCAGTTGTCCATTACTACGGCGTAGGCTAGTGGTATGTCTACTTGGGTTATGTCTATTATGGATATTGGTTTTTCTATGTGTTCTTGCCAGTCCATTGCAAGTAGCTCTGGCCTGAGTCTTCTGTCGAGCGCGTCTTCTATGTGGTTTTTAAATTTTATTGCAAGATCGTAGTCGCTTTTTTCATTTGCTGTGTTACGCGCTTGTGAACCATATAGCCAGAGTATTTCTACGTCGCTATTGTCTGTAGCTAGTTGTTTTATTTTGTTTATTATGGTTTGGTTTGGCATGCTAGTTTTGTTGCTTCGCTTGTTTTTTGGCTGTGTATTCATTCATGTCTTCGTTGTTTACGCGTGAGTATATTTCTTCTACTGCGAGTGTTAGACCTATCGATTCAAAGTGAATTTCATCGCCTAAAAAGTAATGGGTTGGTCGCCACTGGTCGCTTTTACGAAATACCGCTACATCTACATAGTCTTGTTCAATTATTACGTATTCGACTAATGTTGGAATGTTTATGTATTCCATGCGTTTTATTTGTTCGTCTATTTTTCGGGTTGATTTTGAAATTACTTCAACCGCAATCACTGGTGTTTTTGTGTAGTATGGGGTTGTTTCATCAACGCTACAATCTACCAATGCATCAGGGTAATAAAAGTTATCTCGCACTTTTATTTTTATGTCTGAACCAAAGGGTTCGCATGGTGAATTTTTGAGATGGTATTTAAATTCTGACAAGATATTAAGTGATATACGTTCGTGGTTTTTGCTTGCCCCCGTCATTGCATATACTTGGCCGTTAACCAGTTCGTGTTTGGTGTCACTAATTAATTCACCGTTTAAGTATTCTTCTACTGTTATGTTTTGTTGTTTTGTGACGGTAGACATTGTTGAATCCTTAATTGCTTGCGCTGGCTTTAGTTTACTATTAATTGCTACAAATATCTTTATGCTGTTACACTTTAAGTACGTTTGAAAATTAGGGATTAATACAATGGCTAATTTAAGCAATTTAACAGAAGAAGAGCTTGAAGTGAAAATTCAGGCTGCTCTGAAAGATAACCCTGATTTACCATATGAGTTTGTCAAGCAAGCTTTGGCTGCAAAAGTGGAAAAAGACTTAGGTAAGCTTGAAAATTATGCGCGAGGTTAATATGTCTGATACGGATATTCGTTGGCAGCAACGTTTTCAAAATTTTCAACGTGCTTTGTTGTTGCTACGTGAGGCGATGGAGTATGACATTTCTGAGTTAAGTCAGCTTGAAAAAGAGGGGGCGATTCAGCGTTTTGAGTATACTTTTGAGCTTGCTTGGAAGGTATTGAAAGACAAGATGGAGTTTGATGGCATTGAACTGGAACGAATATCTCCAAAGGCTGTGGTTCGACAAGCCTTTCAAGCTAAGTATATTAGCCAACCTGACGTGTGGCTGCGTATGATTGGTGATAGAAATTTAATGAGCCATACTTACGATTTCAAAAAAATTGAGGCGGTTATTTTAAGTATTCAACAAGAATATTTACCTATGTTAGATGCTTGGTATTTTGAATTGTTAGAAGAGTTGGTAAATGACTAGTCAACTCGGATTGTCAGACCTTCAAATTGCTGATTTAAGAGAAATATTTGCAAAATATCATGGTGTTGAGCAGGTCAAGGTTTATGGCTCGCGTGCTATAAGCTGATTGATCATATTGATAGAGTTGCGGTGGTTATTTTCACCCGCTAGTTTTTGCCTACATTTTAGGTATTGGTATATACAAGGATTGTTATGAACATTTCTAAAAATATTGCTTCTGTTGTTTCTTTGCCGGTTATTTCTCACCACGGTGCGGTGGATGGTGTTACTGGTTCTTGCCATAGGTTAACTATAAACCCCAATTTTTGTTTGTTAATTGATTGTGGTTCGTTTCAAGGGGCGGAAACCTCTGGTAAGGCGGATGCCAATTCGCCGCATATTGATTTTGAGATTGATTCGGTAGCCGCGCTTATTGTTACTCATTGCCATATTGATCATGTTGGCCGTATTCCGTGGTTGGTGGCTGCGGGTTTTCGTAAACCTATTTATTGCACGCCTGCTACCGCGCATTTATTACCTTTGGTGTTGGAAGATGCTATTAAGTTAGGTATTACCCGCGACAGGCGTTTGGTTGAGTCGTTTTTAAAGGTGATTAATTCGCTGATTGTGCCGGTTGAGTATAAAACTTGGTTTAATTTGCCGTTTGATCAAAGTGGTAAAAATGGTGAAAAAGTTAAGTTTAAGTTTCAGCCTGCTGGGCATATTTTGGGTTCGGCGTATGTTGAAGTTGATTGCCAGCTTGCCAATCAATCAGGCAAAGCGGATAAACATAGGTTTGTTTTTTCTGGCGATTTGGGCGCGCCGTATACGCCTTTGTTGCCTGCTCCTAAAGCGCCGTATAAAGCGGATACTTTGGTGATTGAAAGTACGTATGGCGATAAAAATCATATTGGCCGCAAACAGCGGCGTGCGCAGTTAAAAGGTGTGGTTGAGCGTTGTTTAGAAAATAAAGGTGCTGTGTTGATTCCGGCGTTTAGTATTGGCCGCACTCAGGAGTTGTTGTATGAAATTGAGGATATTATTTATCGCTCGGCTAAGTCGGGTGTTGATTCTACGTGGCAGGATTTAACTATTATTTTAGATAGTCCTATGGCGGCTGATTTTACTGCGCATTATAAAAAGTTGTCGGCTTTGTGGGATAAAGAGGCTAAGCGTAAGTTGCAGCAGGGTAGGCATCCGCTCGATTTTGATAATTTGTATACTATTGATGATCATCAGCAGCATTTGGATGCGATTGACTATATTCGCCGCAAAGGTTCACCTTGTATTGTTATTGCCGCCAGTGGTATGTGTTCGGGCGGGCGTATTATGAATTATTTGCAGGCGTTGTTGCCTGACCCGCGCACTGATGTTGTGTTTGTTGGTTATCAAGCTAAAGGGACCCCAGGGCGTGATATTCAAAAATATGGCCCGCGTGGTGGTTATGTTGTGTTGGATGGCCAGCGGGTTGATATTAATGCGGGTGTGTTTACTTTGTCGGGTTATAGTGCCCATGCTGATCAGTCTGATTTAATTAATTTTGTTAAGCGTATGCGGCATAAACCTAGTCATATTAAGATTGTCCATGGCGATGATGAGGCTAAGTTGGCGTTGCAGGCTGAGTATCAGGCGTTATTGCCTGGGTGTTTTGTTGAAATTGCGAGTTAGATTTTGCTCTAAGTTATTGCTCTAGCACTTTCCTGACTTTTGTGTTGTTGCTAGTGTATACAAATTTTTCTAGCAGTAATAAAGAAGTTAGATAAAAGCGTACTCGAATGCTGGTTTTCTAAAACTTCATAAGATAGGGATATCTTATGGGAGCGGCCCAAGGAGGGTTTAAAGCGTTTTTAGAAAATCATGCTTCGAGTGTGCTTGCTGGCACGATAATTTCTAGCACTGCTAGTTGGGGGGCGTAGAAGGTCAAGCTGGTTGCGATGTATTTCTCAAAACCGCTGCAAGGCCATCCATGGCCCGCTCTCAAACGGTATCCCTACCGATTGGACGTTTTGAGAAACACAATCCCAACCATCTCTCCTGACTCTTTTATTGCTTGTAACAACGGAATTAAGTTGTAATTAGCGACAAAATGTCGCATATTGGTGGTGTCTTAATAATTAGTTGAGCTGAGGTTTATCACATGGCTGTAAGTGTTAGGTTAGATGACGAGTTTGTTTCAAACGCTAAAATTCATGCAGATGCTGAGAAGCGTTCTGTGCCTAAGCAAATTGAGTATTGGGCGAAAATTGGTCAAATAATGATAGATAATCCTGATTTGTCTTTTGAGTTTGTTCGAGAGTCGTTATTGGCGTCAGAAGAAATGAAGCACGGTTTGGTGAAGCCTTATGTCAGAAGAAGTAAAAGAGATTGAGGTTTTTGAGTCTCGACGTTTTAGTAAAGCTTTGAGCAAATTGTCTGATCAGCAATTAAAAACAGTTGAAGACTATATAGAAAAAATAATTGAAGATCCCAATTTAGGTGAACAGAAAAAAGGTGATTTGTCACATGTGCGAGTTTATAAGTTTAAACTGGATAATCAATTAGCTTTGCTTGGATACTCGTATGTGCAAGGGCAATTGCAGTTGTATCTACTGAATTTGGCTTCGCATGAAAATTTTTATCGAGATATGAAAAAACAGCGTAAAAGTGACCTAAACTTAATTAAATAGTCCTTGTTAAATTGGGTCACGTTTTTATGCGGTTTTAGAAAATCATGCTTCGAGTATGCTTGTAAGCACTGAGTTTAAAGCGCTGCAATTAAGCCACTTTGCGACTTAACTTATTCTCAACATGCTCTGGAAATTGCACTTGCGCCCACAACGACTTCAACAAACTCGCAGTGTTGTCGTAATCACCTGCAAGGATCCAATCTATCAAAGGTTGCGGATCAGATGGGAAGATGACTCGACCACCATCATTCTGCGCTAACCAATTCTCAACACTGTCAAAATTAAGGTTTTCCATCACAGAAGCTAACCCCATTAACTCCAAAGTATAAGCATTACTCGCTTGTTCAAATTGGCCTGATAATGGTTTAAGTAAAATGCGTTTGCCGTAACATAAAGCTTCGCTGGATAATTCAAACCCTGCGTTGGCGATTATGCCTTTGCTGTTGCATAAGTCTTGTTTAAATCCTGTGCGGCTAAGTTTTCGGTAGCTTATGTGGTCTTCGTCTTTGTCTGCTGTGATATCAGGGTGATAGCAGTAAAATTGATAGTCGCAGAAATCCGCCAGCAATAATTTAATTTGCTCGAGCGATTCAAACGGTAAGTACACCATTATTTTGTTGTTTTGGCACTCGAGTTTTTCAGGTGCTTCTATAAATGGTGGGATGATGTCTGCGCCAAAGTGGTACCAGTGTACACCCAAGTTATGACGGCATGGCGCAAAGTATTTGAGTATTTGCTTGTCGGTCCATTTTGCGTCTTTGCTTGGGATATCCTGCATAAACGCTGCTTGGTGCGATATATTAATGCTGGCGATGCCTTGACGTTTGGCTGCCCATGCGCTGATGGGTTCGAAGTCGTTTAGTACGACGTCGTAGCTTGACAAGTCTAAGCTTTTTACGTCCTTCCAAAATTTTTTTAATTCTACTTGCTTGAGGGTCGAGAATAATGCGAGTTCACCGTCTTTGCTGGAAAACGACATGCCTTTGCGAACTTGGTAGTCACCAAAGGGTTCCATGTCAAAAAACTTGTCGGCGTCGCGACCTGAGAATAAATAATCTACTTCTATGCCTAGTTCGTTGAATCGTTTTGCCATGATCCGAGCTCGGCTTATGTGGCCATTCCCTGTGCCTTGTACACCATAAAAAATCTTCATATATCTATAATATCCATCCTAAACTTAACCAAGCGCTAACCATGCCTAGTAATGCGCCTGCGATTATATCTGTTGGGAAATGTACTCCTAAAAGTACGCGTGATAAGCCAATGAACGACGCCCAGCTATACGCTAATACGGTATAGCTTGGATAAAATGCGCTAATTAGTGTTGCCATTAAAAATGCGGCGGCTGTATGGCCTGATGGCAAGCTGAATTTATCGCTTGGTTCTATATGCGCTGATACTAATAAGTCGCTTGGTCGTGCGCGTTTAAAGGCTTTTTTCAACATAAAGTACGATGGCAGTTCCATTAAAAATGCAACTAGTCCGACCGCTAAAAACCAAATGCCTTCGTGCTCTAATAGCGCGAGTAAGATGGCGAGTGCGATATAAAAATGTCCGTCGCCTGTTTTTGAGATCAATCGAACCCATTTCATGTCGCGATTTTGCGTATGTGAGAATATCCAGCCAAATAATTGTTGGTCTTTTTGGGTAATGATGTTCATAACACAATGCCTGATTACTGTACTTTACTGTGCTGATGTTATGATTTTTGTGTGACTGTTGTTTGAACCAAATTGGTCAAAAATGTGACAAATTTAACCATTGGATCTCGTTTCAACTGCTGTTTATAATAGACGAAATTTCTTTTCCTATAAGGTAGTTAACCATGGAATTCAGTACCTCTTTATTATGTGATACCTATACCGATATGATTGATGTTGTTGAGCCTATTTTTAGCTCATACGGGGGTATAACCAGTTTTTATGGGGTTATTACCACGGTTAAATGTTTTGAGCACAATGGTTTGATTCGCCAGGTGTTGTCGGAAGATGGTAGCGGTAAGGTTTTGTTAGTTGATGGTGGTGGTTCTAAACGCCGTGCGTTAATTGATGCTGAACTGGCGGAGTTAGCTTGTGCCAATAATTGGGAAGGGTTAATTGTTTATGGTGCTGTGCGCGATGTTGATGAGTTAGAAGAGATTGATTTAGGCATTCAGGCAATTGCTTCGATTCCGGTTGGGGCTGATGACGATGAAGCCGGTGAGTTAGACGCCGCGGTTAATTTTGCCAGTGTTACGTTTTTGCCTGAAGACTATGTGTATGCCGATACCACGGGCATTATTTTGTCGCCAGAGCCTTTAGAGTTAGATGATTTGGTTGAAGATTAAGTTGATTGCTAAATTGACTTTTAAGTTACTGTAAATATTTTTACAGTAAGTTTTCTTACAGTAGGTTTATTTACAGTGGTATGTTGGTGCTTTATAGTTAACCTTTAGTTCTTATGTGGGTTGGGGTTAAATGCACAAATTTTATAACCGAGAAAATGAGCTTTTAACTTTAAAACGGGTTTCTAGCAATTTAGAGCACAGCAAAGGTCAATTGAGTGTTATGGTTGGCCGTAGGCGAGTTGGTAAAACAAGGTTGTTGAATGAGGCTTTTGCTGCTGGCTCACATCGGTATTTGTACTTTTTCATTAGTAGAAAAACAGAAAGTTCTTTGGTTGATGAGTTTGCTCAGGTTATTCGTAGTGAGCTGTCGGCTAAATTTTTCCATCCTCAGTCGCTAAGAGATATTATTGAGTTTTTGCTCGAGTACGCTAAAACTCAGCCTCTGACGGTTATTTTTGATGAATTCCAAGATATAGATAAAGTCAACGCGGCGTTGTTTTCTGAGCTACAAAACCTTTGGGATAGCTATAAAACCAGCGCTATGATGCATTTAATTTGCTGTGGCTCGTTATTTAGCATGATGGTGAAAATCTTTAAGGGTAAAGATGAGCCCTTGTTAAATCGTGACGACCGTTTTTTTAGAATCCAACCACTGCAGCCGTCTTATATCGCCGATGTTATGAAGGATCATCAACAGTTTAGTGCTGAGAATTTGTTAATTTGGTGGTGCTTATCTGGTGGTATTCCTAAATATTTAGAGTGGTTGACGGTATTTTCGCAAGAGTCTGAAGATATTTTTGAAGCTGTGATCTCGGAATTTTCGCCTTTTATTAAAGAGGGGACTCATAGACTCGTCGAAGATTTTGGTACTGAGCATAGGGTTTATTTTGATATTTTAGGTGCCATTGCTAAGGGCAATACCAGCAGAAATAAGATTGAAAATTACTTAGGAATGGGTGTTGGCTTGCACTTGGAGCATTTAGATAACAATTTTAATGTTATTAGTAAAAACCGTCCGATCACTTCAAAGGAAACTTCGCGTGATGTGCGTTACAGTATTGCTGATCCTTTTCTGAAGTTTTGGTTTAGGTTTATCCATGCCAATAAGAGTGCGGTTGAAATGGAGAACTATACTTATATTCGGCGTCATATTCAGCGTGACTTTGAGGTGTATTCGGGCAGCGAATTGGAGTCTTTGTATCGAGCTATTTTAATTGAGTCAAAGCAGTTTGGTCGCATTGGCGGTTATTGGGATGCAAAAGGCCAAAATGAAATTGATGTTGTTGCGATAAACGATTTAGATAAGCATATCTTAATTGCTGAAGTTAAACGCCAGCACAAAAAATACAACCAGCAAAAGTTAATTGAAAAGTCTCAGGGTTTGTTGCAAAAACTTAAGCTGAAAGATTATACGGTGAGTTATCACGGATTGTCGTTAGATAATCTTCAAGAGGTTATGGCAGCCCCACCAGGACTCGAACCTGGATCGATCGCTTAGGAGGCAATTGTTCTATCCTGTTGAACTATAGGGCCATTTTGTGCCCTTTAGTATACTTATTTTTCCGCTATGTTGAACCCATTGTGTCGCGAATTTATGTAGAGTCTAGATTAATTGAAAATTATCGACATGACCCAAAGAAAAAATTTAATTGATAGGTATAATGTCTTTCATTATCGGCAAATTTCACAAGAAGAATTAATACAGAGGAATATATGACTAAACCTGTGGTTTTTAGTGGTGCGCAGCCAAGTGGTGAGTTAACAATTGGTAACTACATGGGCGCGTTACGTCAATGGGCGAGTATGCAAGGTGAATACGATTGTTTGTTTTCAATTGTTGATTTGCATGCGATTACTGTGCGCCAAGAGCCTGAAAAGCTGCGTAATGCTTGTTTAGACGGTTTAGCTTTGTATTTAGCCTGTGGTATTGACCCTGATCAAAGCACGATATTTTTGCAGTCGCATGTGCCTCAGCATACTCAATTGGCGTGGGCGTTAAATTGTTATACGCAAATGGGTGAGTTAAATCGTATGACGCAGTTTAAGGATAAGTCTGCAAAGAACGAGAATAACATTAACGCGGGTTTGTTTGCTTACCCGACTTTAATGGCGGCGGATATTTTGTTGTATCAAGCTGACCAAGTACCTGTGGGTAATGACCAAAAGCAGCATTTAGAGTTAAGCCGTGATATCGCTACGCGCTTTAATAATGCTTATGGTGAGGTTTTTAAGGTGCCTGAACCTTATATTCCTGAAACTGGCGCGCGTATTATGAGTTTACTTGAGCCGACTAAAAAAATGTCTAAGTCGGATGATAATCCAGGTAACTTTATTGGTTTGTTGGAAGACCCGAAAAAAATTACTAAAAAAGTGAAACGCGCAGTGACTGACTCGGATGAGCAGGCGCGTATTTATTTTGATGTTGAAGAAAAAGCGGGTGTTTCTAATTTATTAACTTTGTTGTCGTGTGCAACTGGTAAGAGCATAGAGTCGTTAGTGCCTGAGTACGAAGATAAAATGTATGGTCATTTAAAGAAAGACACTGCCGAAGCTGTGGTTGCTTTGCTTGAGCCGATTCAAACGCGTTTTGCTGAAATGCGTTCGCAACAGGACTTTTTAAATAAGGTGATGTTGCAAGGTGCTGAGCGTGCTTCAGAGCGTGCGCAAGTTATGCTAGATAAAGTTTATGACGCAATTGGTTTTATAGCAAAACCGAAAAAATAAGCTAGTATTTAGTTAGCCGCTCAAATTGTTGGGCGGTGCAATTTATAATTGAGTTTCACTATGCAAGCAAAATGGTTACGTGTTGATTTATTAGTCATTTATTTTGTGTGTTTATTCACTGCAACAGTGCAAGCGCAAAGTAAAACGCATGTTTCTGGCTTTGGATCTATCGTCGGTTATCACGCAGACAGTTCTGAGTTGGCATTTCGTACGAATATCGCTTCTTCTGAGTCTGGCTCGCGTGGTGAATTTGAGTTACTCGACTTGAGTCTGGTTGGTTTTCAAGTTAATCACCAGTTTAACCCGCAATGGGATTTTGTCAGTCAGGTGGTGTTTCGGCGCGAAAGAACCGATGACTTTTCTGATCGCGTTAAAATTGCAACGCTCAATTATAGTCCTAACCCTGAGTGGTTAGTTCGTGTTGGCCGCTTTTCGCCCAAACTCTATCTTTTAAGTGACACGCGTTTTATTGGCTACAGCCAAGATACGGTTTATCCGGTTCACGATTTTTATGCGCAAATACCTGTCAGTAGTATTGATGGCATTGATGTTGGCTTTCAAAAACGTTTTGGCCGAATGTTTTTAGCGGCTAATGCTTATACTGGCAATAGTGATGTGTGGGTGAATATTGAAGGCTTTGATGTTATTACCCCATTAAAAGATCTTTTTGGGGCGAATGTTGCGATTGAATATGGTAGCTGGTTGTTTAGAGCTGGTTATACTAAAGCAACACATGATGGCTACAATGTCGACCAAAGTGTAGAGCAGTTTGCGAATACATTGGCTGCGCCACCGCCTGCACTGGGTTTACCCGGTTGGAATGGTGCGGTTGATCTTTTGAATGCCTATCGAATTAAAAATACTGATTTTAGTTATTCTTCATTGGCTGTTGAATATAATAAGCTTGATGGTTATTGGCGAGGCGAGCTTGGCAAGCTAGCAACTGATTCTTATTTAGCACCCGATAGCATTGCGGGTTATGTCCAATATACCCATAGGCTGGGCAAGCTTTCACCCTTTATTGTTGTGTCTAGTATCAGTACTGAAGATGGTTATCAACCTTCAACTCAGCCATCTCCGTTGTTATTGGCCGCCTTGTCTGCTGCCACACAAACGGATGTTGCGCAATCGTTAGACGCAATTGTGCAGTCGTTAAACGTAAAATACGAGCAGCATAGTTTAACTTTAGGTTTTCGCTTAGATTTACAAGCAGATATCGCTTTTAAAGCGCAAATCCAGCGTGCTTGGGTACATAAAGATGGCGCGGGTTTGTGGTTTAGGGATACGGTTGCGCGTAACCCTGCTGAAGTGGTCAATATTTTAGCTGTTGGCTTAGATTGGGTGTTTTAATATGACAAAAATTGCCCATAAAGTATTTGCCGCTTCTTTATTAATGAGCTGTAGTTACACTGCAGCCGCCGAGCTTGTTGTGGTTGTAAACAAAGAGAATCCGGTTGAACAGTTAAGCCTGACTAATGTGATAGATATTTATACTGGTCGCTATATGGCGTTTCCAAATGGCACTTCTGCTGAGCCGGTCGATTTACCTAATGAGTCTAGCTATAAAGAAAACTTTTATTTTCAAGCGACTGGCTTGTCGCTGGCAAAAATTAATAGTTATTGGGCTCGGCTTAAATTTACCGGGCGCTACTTACCCCCAATTGAGTTAGACACCCCAAGTGATGCGTTAAAGTATGTACAAAAAAATCCAAATGCTGTTGCTTATGTGGATGAGCAATATGTGACAGATAAGGTTAAAGTGGTTTACCGCTTTTAACTTTTTGTGCTGGATTTATTCTTGCCATTGGTAGATGGCAAACGCGTTTTTCCCCTGCTTTTTAACTTGGTACATGGCATGGTCTGCATGGTCAAATAGTTTGTCGAAGTCTTTGCCTGATTTAGGATATAAAGCCGCGCCAATACTGCTTCCTATCTGGGCGGTGGTATCGTCATCAAGTTGAATCGGCACGGCGGTCGCCTGTACTAATTTCTCGGCTATTATCTCTACTTCTGTTTGGTTTACATTGGTCAGCACAATTAAAAATTCGTCGCCGCCCCATCTACAGACAATATCTGATTTTCGTGTCAGTTTTCGATATCGGTTTGCTACTTCAATCAGTACCGTATCGCCCGCGTCGTGGCCGTAGGTATCATTTACTGCTTTAAATCCATCTAGGTCGACTAACAGTAGCGCAAATTCTGGGGTGAGCTCGCTGGTGTCGAGAATTTTTTCGATTATTCTGCGGGTTGAGCGACGGTTTTTAAGATGGGTCAGTGTGTCGTGGTCTGCTTCAAATTCAGTTAGTAACAGTTTTTGACGTGCTTCGGTAATATCACTGATGATGACAAACACGTTTATTTCCCCAAACATGTTTTCTGCTTTGTTAAAGGTTAAGTCAAACCATTGTGCTTCCATGTCGCTGTCGGTTGGTTTGCGCACCTCTATTTCTATGGTTTGCGAAGTATTTAGTTTGGGGTAGTCGAGTATTTTTTGTTTAATTTCATCTACTTCAAATGATATTTTTTCTAACCAATTGTCATCGTACACAACCTCATGCTGGCCACTGTTTTTATACCAAAGCTCTTTAAATTTGGGATTAACAGATAACAAGTTTAATTTTTCGTCAGTGACAACCAGTGCGCTGGTGGATATGTCACAAATCATTTTAAAGTTGCTGGCGAGTTTTTCTTTTTGTGCTGATAAGTTTCGTTCGTGTTGCAAGCGCTCGTCTAGCTTTGCGAGCATTCTATTAACTATGTTTCTGATTAACCCGAGTTCGTCACTGCGCGATTGCGTGGTGAGTCTGTCGGTTTCTTCGTGGGTAAAGTCGATGTTTTCTAATTCGTCTGCGAGCATTGCAATTGGGTGTGAAACCAATAGATAGGTTATCACTAAGGTACAAATTGCGATAATAAATACGATGAGGAATATACTGGTGATCGCGCTGGTAACTTGCGATAACGCTTTGTCTTCAACCGAACTGATATTTTTGTAGATTCGCAGTTCGCCTATTATTTCGTTAGCGTTAAACGGCGAGTATAGGTTTTCTGTATGTAATTGTGCTTTATCGCAGTGAATAGCGCGTAACTGCTTTAATTTGGGGCTGGTAATTTCGGCACATTCGACAACTGTATTTTTTAGTAAGCCTGAAATTACATCGTTGGCTAATGGTTCGTCGTTCAGGTAAGCTGCGGCTGAAGCTGTGCTATATACAGTGGCAGCTAAAGACTGTATGGTTTGATCGGCTTCTAATTGGCTGTTTTTTAAGATATGCGAGTACGACAGCAATGAAATAAGTATGCCGGAAACAATTGCAACTAAAGCGACGAGCAAGGTTAATTTTATGTTTATTTTCATACTTATGATACAGCTTTACAGGCTACCTTAGCTTTATATAAACTTGGCGATGTATTTAATATAGCCTAATTAAAACATTATCGGAGTCAAATTTGATGGAATTTATTCACTTATTAAATAGAAACATCATTCATTTTGTCAGTATATTGTTACTGTTAGTTAATTTTTGTGCAATAAATTCTGTTCATGCGAATGACTCAGCCGCGACTACGGTTAGGGCGTCTTCAATTGCGCTGCGTGGTCAGCCTGCTTATCCGGCCAATTTTAAACATTGGAATTATGTTAACCCAAATGCGCCACAAGGTGGTGAGATGGTGTTGGCGACTCAAGGCACTTTTGATAATTTTAATCGTTACGCCATGCGCGGGTCGTCTCCTAGTGGAATTGAAGGATTATTTGATTCTTTAATGGTTGCCAATGATGATGAAATTGAGGTGTATTATGGCTTAATCGCGCAAGAGGTAGAATACCCTGCAGATTATTCTTGGATTAAGTTTTACCTGAATGAGCAAGCCCGTTTTCAAGACGGTAAAAAGATTAGCGCGTCTGATGTCGCATTTTCGTTTAATACCTTTATGAAAGATGGTGTGCCTCAATTTAGAAAGATTTATCAAGGCGTTGAGGTAGCCGTTGAGAGCGATTCTGTTGTTAAATTTACTTTGCCACGTTCTGACAAAGCGTTGATGCTTGGGCTGGCAAGTTTGACTGTTTTGCCAGAACATTATTATAAAGACAAAGCTTTTTCTGAGCCTTTTAAGCAGCCACCTTTAGGCAGCGGTGCGTATGTGGTTGGGGATTATGAAATGGGCAAATATATTGTTTACCAACGTAAAAAGGATTATTGGGCACGTAACCATCCAACCAAGGTAGGCA
Source organism: Catenovulum agarivorans DS-2 (assembly GCF_000568405.1). Taxonomy (GTDB): domain Bacteria; phylum Pseudomonadota; class Gammaproteobacteria; order Enterobacterales; family Alteromonadaceae; genus Catenovulum; species Catenovulum agarivorans_A. The sequence goes on along the minus strand of NZ_ARZY01000045.1, from coordinate 4,898 downwards.
CGCTAAACTTTGATAGTGTCCGCATTGATTATTATTTAGATGAAACAGTGTTAATGGAGGCCTTTAAAAAAGGCGAATATGATTTTAGAACGGAAAATATTTCTAAAAACTGGGCGACTCAGTACGTAGGTGAGGCATTCGACAAGGGTTATATTGTAAAAGCTGAAATTGCTCATCAGTTGCCTTCGGGCAATCAAGCTTTTGTATTTAATGTACAGAAGCCGCAGTTTAAAGACCGACGTGTCCGCCAAGCATTAAATTTGTTATTTGATTTTGAATGGACCAATAAAAATTTGTTTTATGGTTCGTATACGCGCAACTTCAGCCATTTTATGAATACGCCATATGCTTCAACTGGTTTACCGCAGGGCGAAGAGTTAGAGATTTTGCAGCAATACAAAGGCAAAATTCCGGATGAGTTATTTAGTAAACCTTTTGCATTAAATAAAACTGATGGCAGCGGTAACATTCGCCGCGAAATGCGCAAGGCACTCAGTTTGTTTAAACAAGCAGGTTACACCACTAAAAATAATAAATTGGTCGATGCCAATGGCAAGCAGTTTGAATTTGAGATTTTGTTATACAGTGCGTCGATGGAACGCATTGTCATGCCATTTAAAAAGAATGTTGAGCGCATTGGCGCAAAAATGAATATTCGTTTGGTGTCGGACGCTTCGCAGTATATTAATCGTTTGCGTGAACGCGAATTTGAAATGGTGGTCTCACATATGGCGCGTGGCGGCTTTCCGGGCGAAATTTTGCGTCTTGAATGGCATTCTGATTATTTAGATTCAACTTACAATGCAGTTGGGGCGTTAAACCCTGTTGTTGATGAGCTGGTTGAAAAAATTATGCAGTATCAAGAGAATGATGAAATGTTGATCCCGCATGCGCGTGCGTTAGATCGCATTTTATTATGGGAGTATTACACCATTCCGCAGTGGCATGTGTCTGAGTATCGGGTTGCTTATTGGAATAAGTTTTCTCGTCCGAAAACTTTACCTAAATATGCTTTAGGTGAAAGCACTTGGTGGTACGATGAAACTAAAGCGAAAAAACTACCTCAAAAGAAACAATAATTTAAACCTAAACATTAAGTAGTAGTAATTAATGACAGCATATATTCTGCGCCGCCTACTGCTGGTGGTGCCAACCTTTTTTGCGATTATTGCACTAAACTTTTTTATTATTCAGTTGGCTCCGGGCGGGCCGGTTGACCAATATATTGCCGCTCATTCAGGGATTGGTGATGAAAATGTAATGCAGCAAAGGTTAAGCGGTGCAGGCTCTGATGGTTTAGACCAAGCTCAAGGTGAGGGCGGTAATTACCGTGGTGCGGGGGGCTTAACCGATGAAGAGATAGCTGAAATTGAAAAACGCTTTGGTTTTGATAAACCCATTAGTGAACGCTTTTGGGAAATGCTCGGTAACTACGCCACTTTTGATTTTGGTGAGAGTTTGTTTCGCGGCAAAGCGGTTGTTGACTTAATTATTGAGCGTTTGCCGGTTTCTATCTCACTTGGCCTGTGGTCTACTTTAATTATTTATCTGATATCCATTCCGCTTGGCATTCGCAAAGCGATTAAGCACAGCTCTAATTTTGATATTTGGACCACAACAGTGGTGTTAGCCGCTAGTGCTATTCCTGCATTTTTATTTGCGGTGTTATTGGTAATTTTGTTTGCCGGTGGCAGCTTTTTAGATTGGTTCCCGCTGCGTGGTTTAACTTCAAATAATTGGGAAGAATTAAGCCTGTGGGGCAAAATTGTTGATTATTTTTGGCATATGACTTTGCCGATTATTGCCACTGTGATTGGCGGTTTTGCTGGTTTAACTATGCTGACTAAAAACTTGTTTTTAGATGAAATTAACCGTCAGTATGTGATGACCGCTCGCGCCAAAGGCTTAACCGAAAATAGCATTTTATATAAACATGTGTTTCGCAACGCTATGTTGGTGATTGTTGCTGGTTTGCCAGCCTCATTAATTGGTGTGTTTTTTGGCAGCTCACTTATTATTGAAATTATCTTCTCGTTAGATGGTTTAGGTTTACTGTTTTACGAAACCACGGTGCAGCGTGATTATCCGGTTATTTTTGCCACCTTGTATGTATTCACCTTGGTTGGTTTATTGCTGAATATTATCAGTGATGTGATGTATATGGTGATTGATCCACGAATTGATTTTGAGGCACAAAAATAATGGCGTTAAGTGCAATTAATCAACAAAGATGGGCGCGTTTTAAAAGTAACCGCCGAGCCTTTTATTCGTTATGGTTGTTTTCAATTTTATTCTCGTTTTGTTTGTTGGCTGAGTTTATTGCCAATGATCAGCCGATTGCCATTCAATACAAGGGTCAGTGGTATAGCCCTATATTTGTTGAATATTCTGAGACTACTTTTGGTGGTGAGTTCGATTTAGCCGCCGATTATCGCGACCCATATATTCAAGAGTTAATCGAAGAGGCGGGTGGCACGATTTATTGGCCGCTTATTCCTTATCATCATTCAACCATTAATTATGATTTGCCGACACCTGCACCGAGTGCGCCTACCGTGGATAATTGGCTAGGTACGGATGATAAAGGCCAAGATGTGTTAGCTCGGGTGATTTATGGTTTTAGATTGAGTGTTTTATTTGGTTTTGCCGTTACCATAGCTTCGGCCATTATTGGGATTAGTTTGGGCGCTGTGCAAGGCTTTTATGGTGGCTGGGTGGATATTTGGCTACAAAGGTTTATGGAAATTTGGGGTGGTTTACCTCAGTTGTTTATGCTGATTATTTTGGTGAATTTTATTACCCCGAATGTTGCTTGGCTGATTTTTATTACTTTGTTATTTGGCTGGATGGGTTTTGTTGGTGTGGTGCGCGCTGAGTTTTTGCGTTGCCGTAATTTTGAATATGTGTTGGCAGCGAAAGCCATGGGCATGTCGGATTCAAGGTTAATGTTTAAACATATTTTACCCAACGCTATGGTAGCCACTTTGGCTATGTTGCCGTTTAGTTTGTCTGGCTCTGTGACTATTTTAACTTCACTCGACTTTTTAGGTTTTGGTTTGCCACCTGGCGAGCCGTCGCTGGGTGAGTTGTTGGCGCAAGGTAAAGCGAATATTCAAGCGCCTTGGTTGGGGTTAACGGCTTTTGGTTCGCTTGGGCTTATTTTGATGTTGTTGGTTTTTGTTGGCGAAGGTATTCGTGATGCATACGATCCGAGGAAGAGTTATTAATGGCTGATGTAGCGACTTTAAGCATAAATAATTTATCTATTGGATTTCGCCAAGGAGAGCAGGTTCGCCAAGTTGTGCATGAGGTGAATTTTGCGATTAATCAAGGTGAGACTTTAGCTTTGGTGGGTGAGAGTGGCAGTGGTAAGTCGGTTACCGCGATGTCGGTTTTGCGTTTGTTAGCCGAGCCGCCAGCTCAATATTTATCAGGTGATATTTTATTGGATGGCGAATCGGTTTTATCGGCTAAACAGAGCCAGTTGCGTAAATGGCGTGGTAATAAAGTTGGGGTTATTTTTCAAGAGCCTATGATGTCGCTTAACCCTTTGCATACAATTGAGCGCCAGTTAAGCGAAACCTTAGCAATTCACCAAGGTTTGTCACTTAAACAAAGCCGTCCTGTTATTTTAGATTGGTTGAATAAAGTGGGCATTCGTAATGCTGAATCGCGCATGACTGATTATCCTCATCAGTTTTCGGGTGGTGAGAAGCAGCGCATTATGATTGCAATGGCGTTGATTAATACCCCTAAGTTGTTAATCGCTGATGAGCCTACCACTGCGCTGGATGTGACTGTACAGGCGCAAATTTTGCAGTTGATTAAGAAGCTTAAAGCGGAAATGAATATGGCTGTATTGTTTATTAGCCATGATTTAGCAGTGGTGCGGCAAGTGGCTGATAAAGTTGCAGTGATGGAACATGGCCACATTGTTGAGCAAGGTGATAGCGAGCAAGTATTTACTAACCCGCAGCATCCTTACACGGTTAAGTTAATTAATGCTGAGCCGCCGGATAGGTTTTGTTCGACGCCTGAAAATGCTGATTTGTTGGTTAAAGCGGACAAGCTTAAAGTGTGGTTTCCGATTGAACGTGGATTGTTGCGCCGTGTTGTTGGTCATGTGAAGGCGGTTGATCAGATTGATTTTGAGATCAAGCAGGGCAGTGCGTTAGGGGTTGTTGGTGAAAGTGGCAGTGGTAAAACGACTTTATCAAAAGCTTTGTTGCGTTTGATTGAGTCGGAAGGTGGTTTGTCGTTCGCTGGTAAAGATTTGAATAAGCTTTCTAAGGCTGATTTAGTCAGTTTACGCCGTGATATGCAGTTTGTTTTTCAGGACCCGTATGGCAGTTTGAGTCCACGTATGTTGGTGAGTGAGATTATTGGCGAGGGGTTGGAAATTAATAATTTGGGTGATGCGCAGTGGCGTGAGCTGCAAATTATTGAGGCGATGCAGGCGGTTGAGCTTGACCCTGATATTCGTCATAGGTATCCGCATGAGTTTTCTGGTGGACAGCGTCAGCGTATTGCGTTGGCTCGTGCTTTGGTGATGAAGCCGAAGTTTATTATTTTGGATGAGCCTACGTCGTCGTTGGATCGCACTGTGCAGTTTCAGGTGTTGCAGTTGCTTAAGCGTTTGCAGCATGAGTTTAATTTGACTTATTTGTTTATTAGTCATGATTTGAAGGTTGTGAAGGCTTTGTGTGATCAGGTTTTGGTTATGCGTGCTGGTAAGGTTGTTGAGTGTGGTTCGTGTGAGCGGGTGTTTAATGCGCCTGAGCAGGATTATACTAAGCAGTTGATCGCGACGGCTTTTTAGTGTGTTGAAGCGCTGTAAGTATGGTGCAATCAAGATTGCTGCAAGTTCGGTGCAATATATGGAAATTACTAGACCATAA
>NZ_ARZY01000044.1 GCF_000568405.1 Catenovulum agarivorans DS-2 | reverse complement strand
GTTGTTGCCGCCACTTTAAAGGAGCAATAACGATGAGTAAACAATATTTTGGAACCGATGGTATTCGTGGTGAAGTAGGTAAAGGGGCGATTACCCCCGAGTTCGTTTTAAAGCTCGGCTGGGCGGTCGGGCGCGTATTGTCTAGCCAAGGTACCCATAAAGTATTAATTGGTAAAGATACTCGAATATCAGGTTATATGCTGGAGTCTGCGTTAGAGTCTGGTTTATCTGCAGCAGGGGTTAATATAGGTTTATTAGGTCCGATGCCAACACCTGCAATTGCTTACCTCAGTCGTACATTTAGAGCTGATGCAGGTATTGTTATTAGTGCATCTCACAATCCGTACCAAGACAATGGTATCAAGTTCTTCTCGCGCAATGGTACCAAGTTAGGTGATGACATTGAACTCGCGATAGAAGCTGAACTCAACAAGCCAATGAGCATAGTGGAGTCTTCTAAATTAGGTAAAGCGAGGCGCATAGATGATGCAGCTGGCCGTTATATCGAATTTTGTAAGAGTCGTTATCCATCGGACATGTCACTAAAAGGATTAAAAATAGTCGTGGATTGCGCGAATGGCGCAACTTACCACATCGCACCGAATGTGCTAAGAGAGCTTGGCGCAGAGGTTATCGAAATTGGTACTTCACCAGATGGGGTGAACATCAACCTTAATTGTGGTGCAACCTCGTTAAAAGCTTTGCAAGAGAAAGTACTAGAAATTCAAGCAGATGTTGGTTTTGCGCTTGACGGCGATGGCGATCGCCTAATGATGGTCGATCACAAAGGTAATGTAATTGATGGCGACCAGCTGGTGTTTATTATTGCTCGAGACGCGTTGCGCCGTGGTGAAATGCATGGCGGTGTAGTTGGCACTGTGATGAGCAACTTAGGCATGGAAATAGGCGTTAAACGTTTAGGCATTCCATTTGCGCGCAGTAAAGTGGGTGATAGATATGTCCTAGAGTTATTGCAACAAAATGGCTGGTATATTGGTGGTGAAAGCTCTGGCCACATTATCAATTTGCATTCTACTTCTACTGGTGATGGTATCATCTCTGGTTTGCAGGTTTTACGAGCGATGCAAACCGCAGAAATGTCTTTGTATGAACTGAGCTTAGGCATGGATAAATATCCACAAACTTTAATTAACGTACGTTTTGCCGATGGCCAAGAACCATTAGAAGCAGACACGGTAAAACAAGCCGTTGCTGATGTGGAAGCAAGCCTAGGTGATACAGGCCGTGTACTCATGCGTAAATCTGGCACCGAGCCAGTTATTCGAGTTATGGTTGAAGGCGAAAATGCAGATGAAGTTGAGCAACATGCTAAATCAATCGCCTCTGCAGTGGAACAAGCGGTTAAATAATCTTCGGTTTTGATTTTTAATTATAATTTTTCTTGTATCCATGTCAGATGATAGTTACAATCTCGGCCGCTTTTATACGGAGTGGTTATGACAAGACGTAAACCAGTTGTTGCAGCTAACTGGAAAATGAATGGTAGCAGGCACTTGGTTGATAGTTTGTTACAGCAAATTAAACAGTCAGGTGTCGACCAGCAGTTGGATGTCGTGCTTAGTCCGCCTGCTACTTTGTATAGTTACGTTGATGACGCAATCAAGCAGCTTGAGTTAAATGTGATTCTGGCCGCGCAAAATATCAACGAACTCGATAGCGGCGCATATACTGGTGAAATATCTGCTCACTTAGCCAAAGAAAGTGGCTGCAAGTGGGTAATATGTGGCCACTCTGAGAGACGTTCTTTGTTTAATGAAAGTTCAAAGGTAACGGCTCAGAAATTTATTAAAGCGCAGAGTTTAGGTATGAAACCTGTACTCTGTGTGGGTGAAACGACCGAAGAGCATGAGCAAGGTAAAACATACTCACGTTTAACCGCGCAAATAGAAACTATTTTGCACTTGGGTGGTATAGATGCAATTAAAGATTGCATTATCGCTTACGAGCCAATTTGGGCTGTAGGTACAGGAAAACCAGCATCACCAAAGTTAGCGCAAGAAGTACACAGGTTTATTCGTGGTATGATATCCGCAATATGCCCTGAAACAGCGCAGAGTATCCGAATTTTATATGGTGGCAGTGTAACCCCTGATAATGTGGATAGTATGTTTAAGCAGCCAGATATAGACGGCGGTTTAATTGGTGGTGCCAGTTTGGTTCCAGAGAAATTTATAAAAATATGTCAAGCGGCTTTGGTGAATTAGATGTTTGAAGTTTTAATATTTGTATACATAGTAGTATCAGTTGCCTTAATTGGATTTATCTTAATTCAGCAAGGTAAAGGCGCTGATATGGGAGCTTCTTTTGGTTCAGGAGGCTCTAGCACAGTATTTGGTTCGTCTGGTGCAGGTAACTTTTTGACTAAGTCTACCTCTGTATTGGCAACAATCTTCTTTGTATTGTGTTTATTGTTAGGTGGCATGTCTGCAAAAAAAGCGGAAACCACTGACGAATTTACCGATTTGCAAGCACCTGCTGCTGAGCAAATGATCAATGAGGAAATTCCAGCTGCTGAAAAAGTAGTTGATGAAATTCCAGAATAAAGCAGATTCGCTTTAGCCGTGGTGGTGGAATTGGTAGACACGCCATCTTGAGGGGGTGGTGAGCTTAGCTCGTGCGGGTTCAAGTCCCGCCCACGGCACCAAATATAAAAAAGTATTACCGGTACAAGCATTAGGTTTGAATTTAACAATTTGAATCACTATAATGCTTGCCATTGACGCGGGGTGGAGCAGCTTGGTAGCTCGTCGGGCTCATAACCCGAAGGTCGTTGGTTCAAATCCAGCCCCCGCAACCAACCGGTTTTATTTATGTTTGAGAAGCCCCGGTCGCAAGTTCGGGGCTTTTTATTTTGTGTTTTGAAAAATCAGAGGTCATTTTTGTCAAAACAAGATATTAAGCTTGAGACATTAGTCTCCCAAGCGGTAGCTGTTACAGGATTTACCTACTGGGGATTAGAATTTTTCCGAGCGGGTAAACACTCTATCTTACGAGTGTATATAGACCATGAAAATGGCATAGGTGTAGATGACTGCGCCGAAGTCAGTCGACAAGTTAGCTCAGTGCTTGATGTTGAAGACCCGATCAGTGGTGAGTACGTGTTAGAAGTATCGTCACCAGGCATGGATAGGGTTTTATTTAAACCAGAGCAGTACTCGCAGTATGTCGGGGCAAAATTAAACGTTAAAACCAAAATGCCAATTGAAGGTCGCCGTAAATTTAGCGGGCAACTAAATAGCATTGAAAATAACTGCATTATTTTGGAAGTCGATAATGCAGAGTATGAGATTCCATTTAAAAATATTGAAAAGGCACAAGTAGTTCCTCAATTTTAGGAACTCTGGTAGCGGGGCTGAATAATGAACAAAGAGATCTTGTTAGTAGCGGAAGCTGTATCAAATGAAAAAGCGGTTCCTCGTGAGAAAATTTTCCAAGCGTTGGAATCTGCTATATCTATGGCCACTAAGAAAAAATACGAAGGCGATATCGACATTCGTGTGAGTATCGACCGTAAAAGTGGTGATTTCGTAACATTTCGTCGCTGGTTAGTTGTTGAAGATACGGGAAATGTTTTAGAAAACCCATTTTCGGAAATTGGCTTAGAAGCAGCGCAGTACGAAAACCCTGAAATTCAGTTAGGCGAATATGTAGAAGAAGAAATAGAGTCTATCGAATTTGACCGAATTACAACACAAACAGCAAAACAAGTTATCGTACAAAAAGTACGCGAAGCTGAACGTGCTCAAATAGTTGAAGAGTACGAAGAAAAAGTTGGTGAACTATTAACTGGTGTTGTTAAAAAGTCTGGTCGTGAAGGCGTAATTTTAGATTTAGGTAACAATGCTGAAGCGATTATTCGTCGTGAAGAATTATTACCACGAGAAACCTTCCGTCCAGGTGACAGAGTTCGTGGTTTGTTATTTGATATTAAGCCTGAAGCACGTGGTCCTCAATTAATGATGAGTCGTACCCGACCAGACATGTTAATTGAGTTATTCCGCATTGAAGTGCCAGAAATAGGCGAAGAAATGTTAGAAATTCGTTCGGCAGCGCGCGACCCAGGTTCGCGAGCTAAAATTGCCGTTAAAACGAACGACAAAAGAATCGACCCAGTAGGGGCTTGTGTAGGTATGCGTGGTTCACGTGTCCAAGCAGTTTCTAGTGAACTTGATGGAGAGCGTATTGATATTGTGTTGTTTGATGACAACCCAGCACAGTACGTGATCAACGCCATGGCACCAGCCGATGTCGCATCTATTATTGTTGATGAAGACAAAGGCACTATGGATATTGCTGTGGAAGCGGACAACCTAGCTCAAGCAATAGGACGCAGTGGGCAAAATGTAAGACTCGCCAGTCAGTTAACTGGTTGGCAACTCAATGTGATGACAGTCGCTGATATGAACGAGAAACATCAGGCAGAGAATGACAAACTTATGTCATTGTTTATTGACAAACTCGACATTGATGAAGACTTTGCCACTGTTTTGGTTGAAGAAGGATTTTCAAGCCTAGAGGAAATTGCATACGTACCAGTGAATGAATTGCTGGAAATTGAAGGATTTGATGAAGACATTGTTGAAGAGCTTCGTAATCGAGCTAAAGCGGCTTTAACAACCATGGCTTTAGCAAATGAAGAAACCTTAGAGAACACCGAGCCAGCGGAAGATTTACTGGCGCTAGAAGGTCTAGACCGCCATACAGCATTTGTTTTAGCCAGCAAAGGCGTTTGTACCTTAGAAGACTTAGCCGAGCAGGGAATCGACGATATTTCTGACGTAGAAGGCTTAGATGAAAAGAGCGCAGGTGAATTAATTATGAAAGCCCGTAACATTTGTTGGTTTGGTGGCGAGAACGAAGCTGAATAATACGGCGGAGGTAGAACTGAATGTCAGAAGTTTCGATAGATAAACTTGCCGCAGATGTAGGTACATCGGTTGATAAGCTAGTACAGCAATTTGCTGAGGCTGGTATTAAAAAAACAGCGGATAGCCAAGTTACCGAGCAAGAAAAACAAACATTATTAACGCATTTAAGTAAATATCATGGGGGAGACGAGCCAGCGTCACAACCTAGTAAAATGACGTTACAGCGTAAAACCAAAAGCACTTTAAGTGTTTCTGGTAACCATGGCAAAGCGAAATCAGTCCAAGTTGAAGTTCGTAAGAAACGCACTTATGTAAAAGCAAGTGCACTTGAAGCTGAGAAAGCAGAAGAACAAGCAAAACGCGAAGCTGAAGAAGCTGCGAAAAGAGCAGCGGAAGAGCAAGCAAAACGCGAAGCTGAAGAAGCTGCGAAAAAAGCAGCAGAAGAGCAAGCAAAACGTGAAGCTGAAGAGCAAGCTAAGCAATCCGCAGAACAAAAGCCTGCTGCTGAAGCTGAAAAAGCGCCTAAAGTTGAGGCGAAAAAAGCGCCTAAGCATGTTGAAACCGAAGAAGAAATAGCGCTTCGTCAGAAAAAAGAAGAAGAAGAGCGTAAAAAAGCTGAAGCTGAAGCTGCGCGCATTGCTGAAGAAGCTAAACGTCTTGCGGAAGAAAACGCGGAGCGTTGGGCTGCTGAAGAGGCTCGCCGTAAAGAAGAAGAGAAAAAAGAAGTTCATAGTCACTCTTCTCGTTATGCTCAAGAAGCTGAACGCGAGCAAGAGCGTCGCGAGGAAAAAGGCTCTCGTCGTCGTAAGAAGAAAACTTCTAAGAAAGACGAAGAAGCGCAAGCAGTTGCAAGCAGCCGTGCACCTAAAGGTAAACGTAAAAAAATTGCAACGCCGAAAAACATGCAACACAGCTTCCAAAAACCAGTTGCTCCAACTCAGCACGAAGTCCGTGTTGGTGAAACCATTACCGTTGCTGACTTAGCAGCTAAAATGGCAGTTAAAGGTACTGAAGTCATCAAAGTAATGATGAAAATGGGTGCTATGGTTACGATTAACCAAGTAATCGACCAAGAAACTGCATTGTTAGTAATCGATGAAATGGGTCATGTTGGTAAAGCGGTTAGCGAGAATGCGTTAGAAGAAGATTTATTAGCAAACCGTGGTGAGCAGACAGAAATTCGTCGTCGCCCACCAGTTGTCACTGTTATGGGTCACGTTGACCATGGTAAAACGTCACTACTTGATTATATTCGTCGTGCTAAAGTTGCCTCTGGCGAAGCTGGTGGCATTACACAGCACATTGGTGCATACCATGTTGAAACAGACCAAGGTATGATTTCATTTTTAGATACACCTGGTCACGCCGCGTTTACTGCAATGCGTGCTCGTGGTGCTAAAGCAACCGATATTGTTGTGCTAGTTGTTGCCGCAGACGATGGTGTTATGCCACAAACAATCGAGGCGGTACAACATGCCAAAGCAGCAGGCGTGCCTTTGGTTGTAGCTGTTAACAAGATAGATAAAGAAGAATCAGATCCAGATAGAGTTAAAAACGAGTTAGCTCAACATGATGTCATCCCAGAAGATTGGGGTGGTGATGTACAATTCTGTCATGTTTCTGCTAAATCAGGTCAAGGTATTGATGAGTTATTAGAATCGATTCTTTTACAATCTGAAATGCTTGATCTAGACGCTGTCCATGAAGGTTTAGCATCTGGTGTCGTTATTGAGTCTAAACTTGATAAAGGCCGTGGCCCAGTTGCCAGTATCTTAGTTCAATCTGGCCGCTTGAAAAAAGGCGATATTATTTTATGTGGTCTGGAGTACGGCCGAATCCGTGCGATGAGAGACGAAAATGGTAAAGACATTGATGAGGCAGGCCCATCTATTCCAGTTGAGATTTTAGGTCTTTCTGGTGTACCTGCAGCAGGTGATGAAGCTACTGCTGTTAAAGATGAGAAAAAAGCTCGTGAAGTATCTTTAAAACGTCAAGGTAAATTCCGTGAAGTTAAGTTAGCTCGCCAGCAAAAAGCTAAGTTAGAGAACATGTTCTCTAATATGACTGAAGGCGACGTTAAAGAACTTAACATCGTACTTAAGTCTGACGTTCAAGGTTCACTCGAAGCAATTTCTGACTCGTTAATTAAACTTTCGACCGATGAAGTTAAAGTTAAGATTATCGGTAGTGGTGTAGGTGGTATCACTGAAACAGATGCAACCTTAGCTGCTGCGTCTCAGGCTATCATTCTTGGTTTCAATGTTCGTGCCGATGCTACCGCACGTCGTACTATTGAAACTGAGTCAGTTGAGCTTCGTTACTACAGCGTAATTTATGACTTAATCGACGAAGTTAAGAAAGCAATGAGCGGTATGTTAGAGCCTGAATTTAAACAGGAAATTATCGGTCTTGCAGAAGTTCGTGATGTATTCCGTTCACCTAAGATTGGTGCAATTGCCGGCTGTATGGTTACAGAAGGTGTTGTAAAACGTAATAATCCAATCCGTGTATTGCGTGAAAACGTAGTTATTTACGAAGGTGAGTTAGAATCACTGCGTCGCTTTAAAGATGACGTTGCAGAAGTTCGTAATGGTACAGAGTGTGGTATCGGTGTTAAGAACTACAACGACGTTAAAGTTGGCGATGTGATTGAAGTATTTGAAATAGTTGAAGTTAAACGTCAGCTATAACCCTTCAATCATTGTAGGTTAAGTATATAAAGGGGCCTAAGGCCCCTTTTTGCGCTCAATATCAATAGAGTTTAAGAGTATATGGCAAGAGAGTTTTCAAGAGCTGATCGAGTTGCTCAACAGGTGCAAAAAGAAGCTGCACAAATTTTACAGCGTGATCTTAAAGACCCAAGAATTGGCATGGTGACTATTTCTGAAGTTGAAGTGTCAAGAGATTTAGCTTACGCCAAGATCTTTATATCTTCACTGTTACAAGATGAAGAAAAAGCTAAAAGCAGTGTTAATCAGTTAAATGAATTAGCACCTTATATCCGTTCTTTGTTGGCTAAACGTTTGCGAATGCGCCACGTGCCGTCAGTTAAGTTTGTATTAGATACAAGTTTGAATGAAGGTATACGCATGTCTGAATTAGTTGATAAAGCTGTTAAATCCGACAAGCAAAAGTCTGAGCAATTTCATTCAGATGAAGAGCAAGCAGCTCAAGACGAGCGCCAAGATAAAGAATAACGGTTAGAGGGTAACTGTGGCAAATAAACGCACATTTGTAAATATCAATGGCATTGTATTATTAGATAAGCCACAAGATATAAGCTCAAACAAAGCGTTGCAAACTGTGCGCTTTTTATATTCAGCTAAAAAAGCAGGGCACACAGGTGCATTAGATCCATTGGCAACTGGTTTATTGCCTATTTGTTTTGGCGAAGCGACTAAGTTTAGTCAGTTTTTATTGGATGCGGATAAAACATATCAAGTAACGGCAAAACTAGGTGAACGTACTACGACGTCTGACTCTGAAGGTGAAGTGGTTGAAACGCGAGATGTGACTTGTGATGAGATGCAAATTCGCCAAATGGTCGAAAATTTTATTGGCGTGCAAGATCAACAACCTTCTATTTATTCGGCACTAAAATATCAAGGTAAACCTTTATATTTTTATGCCCGTCAAGGTATTGATGTTCCAAGACCGATTCGTCAAATTGAAATTTTCTCTATCACTGTAGATGAAATCGCCTTACCTAATGTAAAGATGACTGTGCATTGCTCAAAAGGCACTTATATTCGTACACTGGTTGATGATTTAGGTGAGAAGCTGGGCTGTGGTGCACATGTGATTCAGTTACGTCGTACTCAAGTAACTGGTTTTGATGGTTTACCTATGTTTGATTTACCTACTTTACAAGCTATGAGTGAAGCTGAATTGGCCGACAAATTATTGCCGATGGATGCGGGTATTCAGCATATTCCGGTTATTCAGTTAACCGATGAGTTGGCTGATAGGTTTAGTAATGGTCAACGTATTAAGTGGTTGGAAGGCGACTTAGGCACATATCGTGTTTATCGTGAGTCGACTAATTCTATGTTGGGTGTGGCTGAGCTTGAAGAAAACCGTAATTTGCAGCCGAAAAGATTGGTGAGTCAGAACTAAGTCTCTGAATTCTTGGTTGCTGCTGATTTGGTGGTAACTAAGGTCAAGCTGATAGTGATATTTTTCGCAAAATCGCTGCAAGGCCATCCATGGCCCGCTCTCAAACGGTATCCCTACCGATTGGAAGTTTTGCGAAAAACAATCACCACCACCTTTCCTACCATATAGTTGCTATAAACTCTTTGGTTACTCTTTCTTTTTCAATTTTCCTCAATCAGTAGCTGATTTCCTCTGGCGACAATTCACCAAACTTTCAGTACCGCTACATTTAGCGATGCCCAAGTATGACTGAGCCGACTGGAATGCTGATTTACCAAAACTTCAAACGTCTGGGACGACGTTTGGGAGCGACCATGGACGGTGTACAGCGTTTTTGGGAAATTATGCTTGCAGTTGGCTTTTGAGCTCGGAGGTTAAAGCGCTGCTAGTACAGTGCTATATGCGGAAATCACTAGAGCATAACTATCGCAAAAACGCTGTAAATACTTCCATGTACGCTTCGCTTTTTCATCCCTGAAAAAGAGATTTTGCTCTAAGTTAATGCTCTAGCACTTTCCTGATTTTTATATTGTTGCTCATTGATACATCGTATTCTAGCAGCAATAAATGTGCTCGATAAAAGCGTACTCGAATGCTGGTTTTCTAAAACTTCATAAGATAGGGATATCTTATGTGAGCGGCCAGGGACTGGCGAACAGCGCTTTTAGAAAATCATGCATCGAGTGGGCTTGTGAGCTCGGGGGTTAAAGCGCTGCCTGTTGAGTGCATTATTCGGAAATTATGCTTACAGTGGGCTCAGTTCACTAAACCTACTAGCGATTTTTTGAGTTGATCTTTTACTCAATTCGCGTAGAATCCGCGGTTCATTTTATTAGGTTCGCTGGCTTAGTGATCGGCGCACCCGAATTTTGGAGATGATTATGTCACTAACTCTTGAAGAAAAAGCAAAAGTTGTTGCTGAATATGCAACAAAAGAAGGCGACACTGGTTCACCTGAAGTACAAGTTGCTTTATTAACGCACAGAATTAACAAATTACAAGGTCACTTCTCTGACCACAAAAAAGATCACCACTCTCGTCGTGGTTTGATCCGTATGGTTAACTCTCGTCGTAGCTTATTAGATTATTTGAAGCGTAAAGATGTAGAGCGTTACACTTCATTAATCAAGCGTCTAGGTTTACGTCGTTAATCCTAGATGAATTTATTGTGAAAAAGGGCCTAAAAAGGCCCTTTTTTTTTCGGTTTTGTTTATAAATATAGAGTTAAATCATTATAAATTGAACTTGGCTTATACGGCTGTGGTACTCGCAATTTATATCGATTTAGCTCTACTTATTTGCAAAATAGTTACGTATAATTAGTCGCGAAAATAAGCGATTAAAGATTAAAGTAAGAACAAAGGAAACATTATTGTGACTCCAATTACAACTTCATTCCAGTTTGGCCAACACCAGGTCACTTTGGAAACAGGTGTTGTTGCAAGACAAGCATCAGCCGCTGTTATGGTGAGTATGGACGATACTTCAGTATTGGTAAGTGTCGTAGCAAAAAAAGATGACGAAGTAAGAGATTTTTTCCCATTAACGGTTAACTATTTAGAGAAAACTTACGCTGCGGGTAAAATTCCTGGTGGCTTCTTTAAACGTGAAGGTAAGCCGTCTGAAGGTGAAACGTTAACGGCTCGATTAATTGACCGTCCTATCCGCCCATTATTCCCGAAAGAATACACCAACGAAGTTCAAGTTGTTGCAACTGTAATGTCGGTAAACCCTGAGATTGCACCTGATATCGTTGCTATGATTGGTGTTTCTGCGGCGTTATCAATTGCTGGTATTCCTTTCCAAGGTCCAATTGGTGCAGCGCGTGTTGGTTACAAAGATGGTCAATACATGCTGAACCCTCTGAGCAGTGAAATGGCTGATTCAGAATTAGATTTAGTGGTTGCTGGTACTGAGAATGCAGTCCTTATGGTTGAGTCTGAAGCTTCAATTTTAAGTGAAGACACCATGTTAGGTGCTGTCATGTATGGCCATGAGCAAATGCAAACGGTTATTCAAAACATCAACCAGTTTGTTGAAGCTGTAAACCCAGCTCCTTCAACTTGGGTCGCACCTGCGATCGATAGTGCTTTATATGAAAAAGTAGAAGCGTTATCAAAAGATGGTTTCACTCAAGCATACCAAATCGCAGATAAAGTAGAGCGTAAAGATGCTGCGACTGCAGTAAAAGAGTCTGCTTTAGCCAAAATTGTTGAAGAAGACGAAGAAGTTGACCAAAAATTAGTTGGTGAATTCTTAGGCTCTGTTGAAAAGAAAGTGGTACGTAGCCGCATTATTGCTGGCGAGCCTCGCATTGATGGTCGTGATCCAACTATGGTTCGTGCACTTGACGTTCGTACTGGTATTTTACCTCGTACTCATGGTTCTTCACTATTTACCCGTGGTGAAACTCAAGCAATCGTTGTTGCAACTCTAGGTACAGAAAAAGATGCGCAAAGATTCGATGACTTAACAGGCGACAAGACTGACAACTTCTTATTCCACTATAATTTCCCTCCATACTGTGTTGGTGAAACGGGTATGGTTGGTGCACCTAAGCGTCGTGAAATTGGTCATGGCCGTTTGGCTAAGCGTGGTGTAGCTGCTGTTATGCCATCTTTGGAAGAATTCCCGTACACAGTACGTATCGTTTCTGAAATCACAGAATCAAACGGTTCAAGCTCTATGGCTTCTGTTTGTGGTTCTTCTCTTGCGTTAATGGACGCGGGTGTACCAATTAAAGCTTCTGTTGCGGGTATCGCAATGGGCTTAGTAAAAGAAGGCGATAACTTTGTTGTTCTGTCTGACATTTTAGGTGACGAAGACCACTTAGGTGATATGGACTTTAAAGTAGCGGGTACGACCGAAGGTATCACTGCGCTACAGATGGACATTAAAATTGAAGGTATCACTCAAGAGATCATGCAAATTGCATTGAACCAAGCGAAAGCGGCTCGTTTACACATTTTAGGTGTAATGGACCAAGCTATCGGCGGCCACAGAACTGAAGTTTCTGAATTTGCTCCTCGTATTTACACTATCAAAATCAGCCCTGATAAAATCCGTGATGTTATCGGTAAAGGCGGTGCAACTATCCGTCAATTAACCGAAGAAACGGGTACAACTATCGAGATTGAAGATGATGGTACAGTAAAAATTGCTGCAACTGGTAAAGATAAAGCAGATGCTGCAATTGACCGTATCAAGTCTTTAACTGCTGAAGTTGAAGTTGGTACGATTTACGACGGTAAAGTTACTCGCATCGTAGATTTCGGTGCATTTGTTGAAATTTTACCAGGCAAAGAAGGCCTAGTGCACATTTCTCAAATTGCTGAAGAGCGAGTTAACAACGTTTCTGATTACTTATCTCAAGGTCAAGTGACTAAAGTTAAAGTATTAGAAATCGACCGCCAAGGTCGTGTGCGTTTAAGCATGAAAGCTTGTGCTGAGCCTAAGCCTGCGGCACCAGAAGCAAGCGATAGCGCTGGGTAATTTAGCCGTTAGCTACTAAATTTAAAAAAGCGAGTTGATGCAAATTGACTCGCTTTTTTTCTGCCTAAAATTTCTTCATGTATCTTTATCTATCTTAACCAATTGGTAACTGCGTTGTTTATATACTTGTCATTTTTATAAGTGATTTGTGTTGAAAATGCGTTTTCTTCTGTTCAACATTTTATTATTTCTGCTGGGGTTATTTGGTTGTAGTCAACAAAACCAAAGTATTGTTGTGCAGTCACCTAACAAACAGTTTGAGTTTAAAATTACTAGCCAAGATGATGCTAAGTTGTCGTTCAGTATTCAACACGACATGCAATTTGTCTGGCAGCTGGATAACTTTCAATTGAACTTTGTTGAACATAAGAGCATGCAGCATTTTGAAATTTTAAAAGTGCAGTCACTTGATCACGAGCATATTCAACAGCGCAAAAATTATGCTGAATTATTTGTGGTTTTAAAAGAGAACGCGCATAGCCGCATTGTACATTTGCGTGTCAGAGCGTTTGATAGCGCTATTGTATTTAGATATGAGTTTCCGACTCAATCTAGTTTAGTTGATTTTACATTAGATCTGACCAATCAAACCTTACCCACTGTTGGCGATGTTATTTTGCCGAATAGATTTGACTTAACTCAGTACCCGCAGTATCCAAGTATTGTTTCTCCTTGGTTTATTTATCAGTTGTGACTATTCCGAATAGGGTAGTGTTGCGTTGTCCGTGGATTAGCAATATCAACGTCAGATATAAGCATTCGGGTGTGCTTGATTGCACGGCTTGTTTAGCGCTATAGATATGGTGGCACAAATGTTCAGTTGGGCTCGCAGTCGGATTATAAGTGAGGACTGGGCTTGGAATTCTATAAACAGACCGTACAAATCTTGGATGATTTGTCTCGAGCGCCCACGGATGGGTTCACCGCGTGTCTGTGTTAGACATCCAAGCTCAGGCCGATTTCGCACCGCTAACTAGTCCCAGTCGTCACCTCAAAGCGCTTCTTGCCTGCGCACAAATTTATTCACTAAATTATCTCCCCACAAGTACAAAGCTAGTCCACATAAAATAGCGGCAGTGCCAAGTAATAAATCGCGTGTTAATACTTCACCATTTAATTGGTTACCCAATATAAGTGCAATCACAGGGGTTATCAAAGTCACTAACGATACAGTTGATACAGCAAGTTTTTGTAAAATAAAGAAATAACAAATAAAGCCGAATAGCGAGCCAAATAAACCTAGATAAACAATAGCTCCAATTGAGCGGGCACTCCATTGACTGGCATCTACTTCTCCATCCATTAAATACCAAGAAATAACGTATAACGGCACAGATAAAGTAACCGCGCCCACTGTAGTGGCCATTGGGTGGATATGAATTGCGATAGTTTTAACCATTACCCCGCTTAAACTAAATAGCGTTACAGCAATCAGTACAATGACAATACCGATTAACGTGTTCTCTCCTTGATTAAATCCATCATTAAATATAAATGCTAAACCTAACAAGCAGATACACAACGCAAACCAGCGAACTTTGGAAAAAGCAGCATCGCCCAATATTTTTTGTCCAGCGATACCGGCGATTATAGGTGCTAAACCAAACACGACAGAAATAAGCCCAGATGGAATATACCAAGCTGCCATGTAGCTGAACATCATGCCACCATAAACGCCAATCACAGAATAAGCGTAGAGCTTTAACGCAGTTTTATGCAGAGGTAAGCGAATGCGCAGCAATGGTAGTAACAATAAGCCAATGCTTGATGCTATACACATACGCAGTAACACGGCCAATACTGGGTGCATAGACTCACTGCTCCAGACAATCCCTAGAGGTGTTGTAGACCAGATTAAAACAACGGCTAAATAGCTGAATGTTACTTTTGATGATGTTTGCATCTTGTTATCCCTAAAATAAAAAAGACAAGCTACCAATGCAAACTAAAAAGCCGCATCAGTAACTGAATGCGGCTTTTAACAATGACTATTTTGAACTTGTTAATTTCCGCATTCGTACACACGCATACGCACCGGCAGCAGGCGACAGAAGACTGCTGGCATAGGTAAGCGGTTGTAAAAGGCGGTAAAGTTCAAAATTTATCCTAATTTATAGTTAATTGCTTTGTTCTAAGCAGTCGGCCATTGGGCCGATTTAGCTGCTAGGCATAATCAATATGCCACTGTTTCTATTATTTGGTCAATGACAAATTCATGACAATTTTATATCCTTAGTAGATTCATGGTGATTTGGTCTTACCAATATGCTAATTTATGCGCACTCGAATTAAAAAATGAGGTTTACTATGCAAAAAGGCATTGATGATTCTTTGTTAGAAACAGTCCGTTATTTAGGCACCGAACTCGGTCAAATTATTCAACAGCATCTTGGAGATGAATGGTTGGATCGCATTGAGACTGTTCGTAAACAAGGTCGTAAATCTTATGCAGGGGACAAAACTGCAACTGAGAGTTTGCAGAAACTGTTTGCGCAAATGCCAGATGAATCGTTATTGACAATCGGCAGAGCATTTTCGCAGTTTTTGAATCTAGCCAATTTAGCTGAGCAGGAGCACACGGTAGCAAATGTTACAGAGCAAGACCCGGTAGATGAATTCTTAGCTAAGATAAAACACACCGATCAAACTAACATGACGTTGGCCCAAGCCGTTGAGCACTTGTCGATTGAGTTAGTGTTAACCGCACATCCAACCGAAGTAACTCGCCGTACGTTAATTTATAAGTATTCACGCCTTGCAGAATGTTTATCTCAATTACATGAAAGCGACTTAACTGACACGCAACGTAAAAAAGTAGAACAGCGCATTGCCGAATTAATTAGCCAAGCTTGGCACACAGATGAAATTCGTGCAGCTCGACCGACACCTGTTGATGAAGCTCAATGGGGCTTTTCTGTTATTGAAAACTCTTTGTGGCAAGCCGTACCAGACTTTATTCGCACTCTAGACGAAAAACTGGCAGATAATTTCGGTTTAAACTTACCAACAAACGCTGTGCCAGTACGTTTTGCATCATGGATGGGCGGTGATAGAGATGGCAACCCATTTGTCACTTCTAAAGTGACTGAACAAGTTTTATTGTTGGCAAGAAAGCGAGCCGCGGTATTGTTCTTAGATGACATCAGCAAACTATTTGTTGAGTTATCTATGGGCCAATGTTCCGAAGAGTTGCGCCAGCAAGTTGGTGCAGACGAACGTGAACCATATCGGGCAACCTTATTGCAACTTAAAAATAAACTAGCCAATACAGTTGAAGGAATTGAAGCATTTCTGGCTGGTGAGCAATATCAAGCAGATAATTGGATTAATCATCAAGACGAGCTAATTAAGCCACTTGAAGCCTGTTTTCAGTCATTAAACTCTGTTGGAATGAAAGCAATTGCCAACGGTTTATTATTAGACACAATTCGCCGCGCACACTGTTTTGGTATTCACTTGTTGAAACTCGATATTCGCCAAGACTCAGACCGACATGATCAAGTATTTAGCGAAATTACTCGTTACCTAGGTTTGGGTGATTACTCAAATTGGACAGAGCAAGATAAACAAGCATTTTTATTACGTGAGCTAGCCTCTAAACGTCCACTCATCCCACGAGTGTGGCAACCTTCGGCTGAAGTCCAAGAGGTGTTGGATACCTGCAAAGTGATTGCGCAACAAAATGAGCAAGCGCTAGGTATTTATATTATTTCAATGGCACAAGCTCCGTCTGATGTTTTAGAAGTTCATTTATTATTGCAAGAAGCGGGTATTAAATGGCCGATGCCGGTTGCGCCATTGTTTGAAACGTTGGACGATTTAAACAATGCATACGACAGTATGGCGGCATTGTTAGACATTGAGTGGTATAGAGGATTTATCCGCAACCATCAGTATGTGATGATTGGTTATTCTGATTCTGCGAAAGATGCGGGTGCATTGGCAGCTGGGTGGGCGCAATATCAGTCACAAGAAGCGCTTGTGGCATTAGCTGAACAGCATCAAGTGAAACTAACCTTGTTCCACGGACGTGGTGGTACCATTGGTCGTGGTGGTTTACCGGCGCGCCAAGCTATATTCTCACAACCACCTGGTAGCTGTTTAGGTGGTTTACGTGTGACTGAACAAGGTGAAACCATTCGTTATAAGTTTGGTACCGAAGCTTTAGCAAATCGTAGCTTTAGTTTATATACCAGTGCGATTTTAGAAGCATTAATGATCCCACCGCCAGCGCCGCAGCAAAAATGGCGTGAAGTGATTGAATTTATGGCAGGGCATGCGCGTGACAATTATCGTGATGTGGTGCGCCATGATGAAAACTTTGTACCTTATTTCAGAAGCGCAACACCAGAGCTTGAGCTATCGAAACTGCCTTTAGGTAGCCGTCCATCAAAACGTAAACCAAATGGTGGGGTTGAAAGTTTACGTGCAATTCCATGGATTTTCGCATGGGCACAAAACAGATTGGTATTACCTGCATGGTTAGGGGTTATGAAGGCGTTTAAAACCTCGCTAGAGGCAGGTCATGAACCATTAATCAAAGAAATGATGCAACAATGGCCTTTCTTTGCGTCACGCCTATCTATGTTGGAAATGGTCTTTATGAAAGCAAACCCACAAATGGCAGCTATCTATGACGACCAATTGGTGCCAGAGCCGCTTAAATATTTTGGTGAAAACCTGCGAACAGAGCTTAAAGAAGCGCAGGTATTGTTACTTGAATTGCTCGGCCAACAAGAGGTTATGCAAAATGAGCCTGCAGGTAAAGAGTCGATGGAGATTCGTGCAAACTATCTTGAACCTCTGCACTTATTACAAGTTGAACTACTGAAACGTGCGCGCCAAGCAGGTGACGAAGAGTTAAGTTATAACTTAGAGCGAGCGTTAATGGTGAGTATCGCAGGTGTTGCAACAGGTTTACGCAACACAGGTTAATACCGACTCTATATAGATAACCAAAAGCCACTTTGGACTATTTCAAGTGGCTTTTTTGTTTTTAAAGGCGTTATTTATATAGGTATTAAACTGCGCCTTAGGTAATATGACTGTTAATTCGCGAGCAAGAGGATATTGTTGTTGAAGGCTACAGAAAAAAAATCAACCAATGAAAAAACGACTAAGTATGCCGTGCCAGCACTAGATAAAGGGTTAGACATACTTGAATATTTAGTCAGTCAAGAGTTGCCACGCTCACAAGCAGAAATCGCCCAAGGGGTAGGGCGAAATCCCAACGAAATATATCGAGTATTGGTCGGGCTAGAAGCTCGCGGTTATTTAGTGCGTGACGAATTGTCTGGCCGCTATCAACTGTCATTGAAGTTGTATAATTTATCCCGTTCGATTTCACCAATTGATCAGCTGCGTCAGGTTGCTTTACCACATATGGAAGATTTAGCAGTACGCATAGGTCAATCTTGCTATTTGAGCATGTTATACCAAAGCCAGACTATGGTTATCATTCAAGCCCGTAGCCAAGTACCAGTGTCGATTAATATTGCTGAAGGTTCGTTATTTCCAACCATGACGACCACCTCTGGTAAAGTTCTGTTGGCAAATAGCAATGATGAAGTCAGAGATATGATTCTGCAACGCGACAAAAGTTTTAGCAAAATGTCGAAAAACGCTAAAACGCAACTGTTTGATGAACTGGATAGTATCAAGCATCAAGGCTATTTACATGCCGACAATTCAATTACCGATGGGGTGTGTGATATTGCGGTGTTAATCGGACAACCTGGTGGTAAAGTTGTAGCTGCACTGGCGGTATCTTTGTTAAATAGTAAGCTAACCCAAGATTTAACTATCGAAGATATTAAGCAGGAATTGCTCGACACTGCAGCTAAAATAGCTGAGCAGCTAGGTTATTAACCTGCTGCTCAGCCGATTGGTTTGATATTAGTATGGACCATTGACTACATCAGTATCAGACCAGTTGCTTTGCCAAATGTCGTGGTTTTGAATGTAGTACACAATGTCATCATGAATGATACCGCGGTTGTCCCAGCTGTGTGATTGCTGTTCGGGTTCGATTTCACCGATAAAGTTTAAGCTGGCACTATTGTCAGCTTCGATGACATTCAATAAACCTAAGGTATTTGAATGTGTCCATTTATAACTATTATTGGCTTTTTCGACATGCCATGAGTTTACTGGTATAGCGATTCTATGTTCGCTATCAGACACTTTTACATAAGCCAATGCTCGATAGTTATATTCTACTTCTGAATGTCCATCGACAAATACATGCTTACCGAGCTCAATTGGATTGTTGATATCAGATACATCAAACAATGCAAGTTTTAATCCTGGTTGAATCTCTGGCTCGTCAGCTTGACCATCTTCTGCTGGGTCGACTAACCCGCCACCGTTAGGGTCTACTTCTTGACCAAATCCTAACAACAAGTTGTCATCAAGCGGATGCAAATATGACGAGAACCCGGTGATTTCTAGCTCACCTGTAATTTTGGGATTCGCAGCATCGGCAACATCAATTACATACAAAGGATCTGTACGTTCGAATGTCACGATATAGGCTTTATTGGCGAAATAGCGCACAGCGTAAATGTCTTCGTTTGGTTTACCTATTTTAGCTGGCTGGCTATCGTTGGGTAATTCAGCAATAATTTTTAAGCTTTGGCTGTCAGCATCGTGTTGCAAGGTATACAACTTATGGGTAAATCTATCGTCTTGATTTGACCAATCAGTCTGAGTGGTTACCACACGCAATACATCCTGATATTCGCTTAAACGCAAATGCGGGTTATTCCAATTCAGTTGGCCATCCACTATAGCTGAACCTAAGTAATCGAAGGCCGCTGTGTCACTTAACTTAAATTGGTGAATAATGGTTTGGCGCGCATTTGCATCACGTTGGTACTCGCTGCCAAACAAGTATATTGATTGCTGGCTTGCATAAAAACCTGCAACAGAGGCGTTGATACACACCGACTCGATCTGCTGAGGGTTTGCTAAAGAAACCTTACTGAGCGTCACTAATGCATCAAAACCGTCTTTATTTGTCGAATCTTGTGGGAGGTAACAATTATCGGCCTCAACTAAATTGGTTGTTGTAGTTTGGTCCATTTCAACCTGAGGTAAAAGTTCACTTTCATCCAATGCTGCCACCTTATTGTAGCTGGCGATTTTTTCGTCATCTGTGGTTGGCGATAACCATTCGTAAGGCAGAGTCGGTGCGTAGCTGCTAACGAGATATAAATTGCCGTCGATTACTCGGCTTGAGATTAGCCGCCCATCAATTTTAAACTCAGTTTTAACCGCTGGTTGTTCAGGTACCGCAACATCTTGAATCGAAATGTAAAATGCACTCTCGTATGGATACCATAATGCATCACCAAACGGCAATGAAGCTCGGTCTACATCGATAGCCGTGTCCGTTGTGTAAAAATAGTTTTGTTCATTTACCAAGATCAAATTATCGCCGGCCAGATACATAGAATCAGGGGTGATAGCAACTTCAGTTGTTTGCGCTTTAAAGTGGGTGGTCGCAACTTGAGTTAAGCTTGCGTCAGCATTGCGTTTTAAAATGCGTACATGCGGAGATACACTGTTTTGATAGTCGCCACTGTCGTTTACATATATATAGTTGCCATCGTATTTAACTCTGTCGGCTTCACCCACACCACTTTCTTGGGTGACCGTTTGTGAAAAGTTGCCCGTGCTGCCACCATCTGCTGCAGCATCATCGCTGGTCGCCTCGGCAAATTCGGGAACGGCAACACCATCGCGGTAGACATAACCACTATTGCTGGCGGATAAATACAGGCCATTTTTATAGTGAGTTAAAAACTCTGATTTAGATGCCTTAGACAATGGGCTCAGTTGAATGGGTTGTTGGTTTAAATCTGGTACAGACTGTTGCGATGGTTGCTCATCATCTTCGGTTTTCAGGCTTCCTCCACATGCTGCTAAGCTTGCAACAAGCAACACTGGGAGTGATGTTTTGGCGTTGAGTAATGCGTTCATCTTTCGTCTCCTTGTAAAAGCTTATGTATAAAGTTTAACCGACTTATCACAGAATACCGTTGTTAAATGCTAATAAATGTAATTAAGTGTTAACCCTTCTAGCAAAAAAGCCAATGAGTCTGTAATCTTAATGGTGATAGTAGGGTGGAGAAAAAAGACTGTGAAATGCTTTCACAAACAACTGTTTATTTACTTTTATGTCTTGTTGGCAATGTGTTTTTGTGTGCAATCTCTGCATGCGCAAACCACTGAGCATGCCCGAGTGGGTGAGCTGTCACTAAGCGTTGCGCTTGGTTATGGTGAAAAATCGAATCCTTTGTATAAGGGCGACGCATTTCCGCTCGTGATTGTCCCTTCAATATATTATTACGGTAAAAATTGGTATTTCGACAACGGTGATTTGGGGGTAACTTTAGCTGAACAGCAAAACTTCTCGGTCAATTTACTTGCGAGTGTAAATGGCGAAGCTGCACATTTTCATGATTGGCACCCTGCGAACATTTTAGTGAGTCGTCAATTTGTCCAAATTGATACACCTGAACTTGGACCTGAATTTGATGATGAACAATCACCTTCAGCAGGTGGCGACCAGTCAGACAAAGATGAAATAGAAGCGCCTGTTGATCGAGTGACTGAAAAAATCGTTTACGATCAAGTGGCAAAACGGAAATGGAGTTTAGACACGGGTGTGCAAATACATTGGTTTGTTCAAGCTAACCACCAGGTTAAATTCCGCTGGATGTATGATGTTACTGGTGTGCATCAAGGGCACAACAGTCAGCTAGAGTATAGTTACAAGTTGGTAAACAATCAGTGGCGGCATAAATTCAAAATTGGTTTAGATTGGTTATCAAGTGATCTGGTTGATTATTATTACGGAATTTCTGCACGAGACAGCCAAGCTGAAAACCTGTGGTATCAACCGGGTGATGCTTTGTTGCCTTATATTGGCTATGCAAGTGGTTATAAAATTAGCCAAAAGTGGTCGTGGGTGCTCTCAGCACATTACCAACAGTTAACCTCAGAGATTGAGCGAAGCCCGATAGTGGCAAAAGACTATCGATATACTTTATTTACCGGAATGAAATATGTTTTTTAGGCTCAGGAAAGCAGCTATACAGTTATTTTGTGTTGTTACATTGGGCCTGAGCGCATCTACCAACGCTGAAAATATAGCTGAACCTGAGGTATTTTTTACCGTTAAACCTTTGGTTTGTATTGTTGAACGCTTAGGACAATCTTGCAAAATGCAGGCACTGTTTAGGTGGCAGTATACACCCGAGCAACCATTGTGTATTTGGCAAGACGATACCAAACTGTTTTGTACAACCGCAACTGGAAAAAAACAACGGAAAAACTGGACAGTTGAGCTGAAGCAGTCAACGGTTTTTTCATGCCGAGTAAACGATCATATTGTTGCTAAACAAACCGTAGAAGTAGCAGGCTTAAATCCGCCGCAATATCGTAGGCGTTTACATTCAGATTGGAGTCTATTCTAATGCACAGTATTTTGTTGGTCGAAGATGATGAAAAACTAGCTAAACTGATTGCTGACTTTTTACAACAGAATCAATTTGAAGTGGCTGTGGTCGCGCGGGGGGATTTTGCGATTAGCCATATTATTCGCCAGCAGCCTGATTTAGTTATTTTAGACATAAACCTACCTGGCCAAGATGGTTTTTCGGTTTGCCGCGCTGTTCGCCCACAATACAACAAACCTATTTTGTTTTTAACTGCGCGTGATAGCGACTTTGACCATGTGACAGGGTTAGAAATAGGTGCCGATGATTATTTGATCAAACCAATCGAGCCGCATGTTTTATTGGCGCGTTTGCATTCGATATTGCGCCGCTGTAATAATCAGCCAGCCAATATGACAGGTCATATGCTGCAGTTTGGCCAGTTAAGCATAGATAAGCAGTCGCACAAGGTATCACTGGCAGGAGAACGTGTTGAATTGACCAGCCATGAGTTTGAACTGTTGGCATTATTGGCAGAAAAACCAGGTGAAGTGCAAACCCGTGAATATGTTCACCAAAAAATGATTGGCCGCGAATACGATGGTTTAGATCGCAGTGTAGATGTACGGATTTCACGGCTGCGTAAAAAGCTAAAAGATGACTTAAAAAATCCTTATAAAATCGTCACTGTATGGGGTAAGGGATATTTGTTTAGTGCAACTGCATGGGATGGATAATGACCAAACTTTTTTTAAGTTTGTACGTATTTATATTGTTGGCGCTCGCCATGATTGGTTGGGGAGGGGAATGGCTGTGGCAAACGCTGCAGTATAATAAGCAGCAACATTTACCGAGTCAGACTGAACAGGCGTTGAAAAATTCAGCTGTGCTGGCAGCCGCTTGGTATCAAGCAACTGAGCCTAAAAAGCAGCCTGAAGTCATGAACAGCATTGCGCAACAGCTGGCTGCGCCAGTCACTATAATCAATAAAAATGACCTTTCGTTGCAGATGACTGAACCCGTTATTATTAGTTACTTAGATCAGCACCGAGGCATGCTATTTCATGCGCTGAGTACAGGTGGTGATAAAATATTGCAGATAGGTCCTGTGACTTTGTCGAGCCGGCAGACAGACGGCAATCAACCATTAAAAACACTGCTTTTGTCTATTTCCTATATATTGCTAGCCGTGTTTGTTGCGTTGTGGACTTGGCCGCTTTGGCGAGATTTGCGCGCACTTGAACGCAGCAGTGAACAAATTGCCCGAGGTCAATTTGATCAGCCAGCGCCGATTGCCGTTACCTCGCCAGTTTATTTTTTAGCGCAAGCCATGCATAACATGGCCAACAGAATTGGTGAGCTGATTGAAGCGCAAAAAATGATGCTGAATGCTGTCAGTCACGATTTACGCACGCCGCTATCTCGGCTTAAATTTTCACTTGCGGTTGAAGATAAAAACGAACAGAAACAATCTATGCGCCAAGACATTAATGCGTTAGAGAAGTTGATTGATGAATTGCTCAGTTTCGCCCGTTTTGAACATCAAAATCAACATCTTCAGATTGAACATATTCCGGTAGAACAAGTATGTTTATCTGTTATTGAAAACATTCAACCGACGGACATAGCGATTCAATTTGACAGCCAGCTGGCCGAAGAGCAACTGTGGCCGTGTGACGGTTTTCTATTTGAACGCATGGTGCAAAATCTGTTGAGCAATGCAGTCAAGTATGCAAAAACACAAGTGATTGTCGAGTTAACTATAGTCGATAATCAATTGATGTTGCTGGTGGACGATGATGGTACTGGTATCGCAAAAGAAAATTGGCCGCATATTTTTAAACCCTTTTATCGAGTAGAGAAAGGGCAAAAGGTCACTCACAAAGGTTTTGGTTTAGGTTTAGCGATAGTGGCGAAAATAGCTTGCTGGCATCAAGGGCATTGTTATGTGCAACAAGCGCCAATTGGCGGCGCCCGTTTTGTTGTTGAACTGGCATCAGGTTTCTGATTGGTCAGCTTTTTCCGCATTAAAGGTTTTTATCGCTTTGCCTAAATGTTTTTTAGCGAGATTCAATTGAATTGGGTTGGTTATGAGTGGATAACACAAACCAACGATCAGCATTGGAATTAACATCCACCATTCTTCAAACTTGGCGACCATTATAAAAATGGGCGCAAGTACACAAAGCTTGGCCATATTTAAAATAAATTTGTCTGGCACTGTCATATAAGAGGTCGCCAACAATAAAATTTGCGCCCGTTCAGTAAAACTAAATGATTTAAGTTCAGGTATTTGCGAAGATTTTAGGTAAAATGCCATAGTTAATTAATCTTGTTAGCTTAGAGCGCGTTGGTCTTGTTGTGACTTTTTGGTACGAAAGTAACATTATAAAGATCAATATACTCTAGAAACATGTATAAACAAAAGTTGCACCATTTTAACCTTAAAAATGATTTATTCCACAGGACCGAGCTTTTATGTCTATTTTTTACCAAGTACGCCGCGAATATGCACTGAGCGATTTATCTGAAAATGACCTCACTGAGTCTCCATTTGAGTTGTTTGAAACTTGGCTACAACAAGTGATGCAGATAGACAAAATTTCTGATCCAACTGCGATGATAGTTGCTACGGTAGATGAACATGGACAAAGCTACCAGCGAACAGTACTCATGAAAGCGCTGGATGACACAGGCGTTACCTTTTATACCAATAAAAATAGTCGAAAGGGCCAACATTTAGCGAAAAATAAACGCATTAGTGCGATATTCCCATGGTTAGCTGCAGAGCGCCAAGTGGTTTTTAGTGGCGAGGTTATTGAGCTGTCAGAAGCTGAAAATGATGAATATTTTGCCAGTCGTCCGTTTGAAAGCCAAATTGCAGCAGTGGCTTCAGCACAAAGTGAGGTCATTGATTCAAGAGAAAGTTTGGAACAAAAATACCATGCTTTAGTCGAACAGTATCAGGGGCAAGCTGTTCCTCGACCGCAACACTGGGGAGGATATAAAATTGTCGCAGAGCAAGTTGAGTTTTGGCAAGGTGGTGAATTTAGAATGCATGATAGATTTTTGTATCAACGCACAAAATCTAACTGGAAAGTTTGCCGATTACAGCCTTAACTTAGATTAACCATAACCAATTAGGTTATTTTTAATAATAGTGATACAAGGAATGCAGCGTGGAAGATTTATCTAGTTTGGCACAAAAAATTGTCGATCAGGTGTGCCAACAGGTGTTAGGTAAACCACAACAAGTTAAACTGGCTTTAACTTGTTTATTGGCCAAAGGCCATTTATTAATTGAAGATTTGCCCGGTATGGGGAAAACCACATTATCTCATGCGCTTGCGCACACTATGGGTTTGAGCTATAACCGAGTGCAGTTTACCTCTGATTTATTACCTGCCGATATCACTGGGGTGTCTGTTTACAATCAACAGGCACACAAATTTGAGTTTCACCCCGGGCCTTTATTCAATCAAGTGGTGCTTGCTGACGAAATCAATCGGGCAAGCCCAAAAACCCAGAGCGCGTTATTGGAAGCTATGGCCGAGCAGCAGGTAACTGTGGACGGGACAACTTATCCAATGACTCAACCATTTTTTGTGATAGCGACGCAAAATCCACAAGAGCAAGTCGGTACCCACCCATTACCAGAAAGCCAGCTGGATAGATTTTTAATGCGTATTCGATTGGGTTATCCAACTGCTGAATACGAGTTGTTAATGTTACAAAATGCCCACCTTGGCGATCAGTTAGAAAATATTGAATGTTGCCAAGTGAGTGATTTAGTTCAAATGCAACAAGCGGTTGAGCAGGTCTATGCGTCTGAAGAAGTCCTAAAATATATTATTCGGTTGAGTCAATATACGCGCTCAAGTAATCAGTTTAGTCATGCTCTATCGCCACGTGGTTCTACTGCCGTCAAACTGGCGAGCCAAGCGTGGGCATTTTTACATGGTCGAGACTATGTGCAACCGGATGACGTAACCGCGGTATTTTCTGCCGTTGCAGAACACCGTATCAATCCTGAAGATTCATTGAATCAGCAGTCGGTCAGCGACACTGTATTGCAAAGTGTGGACGTTATAAGCTAGAGGAGTAAGCGCGAATGTCTTGGTTTGAGCGCTTTCGCCAACAGCAGTTTTCACGTTGGATCGCTAAACGAGTACCCCAGCAGCACCGACATACGCTGAATAAAAATAATATTTTTATATTGCCGACTGGGGCTGGTATCGGCTTCTTGTGTTGTTGGTTGGCTGTTTATTTGCTGGCGACAAACTATCAAAATAACTTGATGTTGTTGTTTAGTTACTGGTTGCTCGCAATATTTTTATTGGTCATGTTACTCAGTTTTTTAAACCTGCAAGGATTGCAACTGAGTGGTCAGCCCAACCGGCAAAATATCCTCACGGAAAACCATATTGTTTGCCTTGGTCAGTCTGCGAATTTAAAGCTGCAATTAGATACAGATAAACAAAGGTTTGACCTGAATTGGCATGATCATGCCAAAAGCTACCTTAGTGAAATTGGTCGCAGTGACAAGTTTGTGCAACTATATTGGCAGCCTAAGCAGCGTGGTGTGTATTATTTCCCTCGGTTTAAATTACACTCAACAGCCCCAATGGGCTGGTTTAAAGCATGGAGCTACCTGCATTTTCCTGACAAAGTTTGGGTGTGTCCAAAACCGGTCGCATGTCCGCAGTTTTTGCAAGGCACTGCGGCGCAGAATCAAAGCAAAACGAATGTTTTTTCTGATGAGTTTAGCCATTTAAACCCATACAAGCTCGGTGATCTGCCCTCTAGAATTGTCTGGAAAAAAATCTTGCCAGAGCGACCTATCCAAGTAAAACAGTTTTCAGGCCAGCAAAATCAACAAATCGAGTATTGTTTGCAGGATATACCTGGAGTGCTCGAGCATAAACTTGCATGTATTACTTGGCTGGTCATGCAAGCTCACCAAAACAATTGGTTGTATCAAGTGACCTTGCCGAATAAAACTTTGCGAGCAAATCGCTCCGAACAGCAATATTTATTAATTTTGCAAGCGATAGCTATGGTGGGATATAACAATGAATAGGTTAAAGCCGTTACCCAAGGTCGCGCTGATTTCTGCCGCAGCTGGTGTTTCATTGCTGTCGTTAATGATGAGTCAGCAATTAGGCTGGTTTAGTTTTGCGTTTGTTTTGTGCTGTAGCTTGTACCGCTTGTGGTTAATTGATAACGGTAATAACAATGCCTCAAAATGGTTAAGTAAACTGTTTTATCTATTGGCGGTTGTGTTGGTAGTTTCAGCGGCTTTATCTGGGAGTATTATCGGCGCATTATTAAGTATGCTGGTGGTCGCACAGGGACTGACCTTGTTAACTTTGAAAGCGCTGCGTGGCTTATACACCATATGTTGGGTACAGTTTTTTTTGACTGCTGCGAGCATGATGTACCTTCAGAGTATGCATTTGGCGATCATACTATTTGTGCTGAATTTTTTACTCTTGTTTGCCATCTATAGTGTGTTTCATTGCAAATCTGACCGACAAGATATACAAATTCAGCTGAAAAAAATTACCAAACTGGCCATGGTCGCATTGCCAATTTGTTTGCTCATATTTGCACTCATGCCACGACTGCCTCCATTGTGGAAAATGCCTAAACCCCAACCTGAAACTCGCGGATTACAAGAAAACTTAAAGTTGGGTGATATTGCGCGACTAAGCCGTTCGGATGAATTGGCGTTTAGAGTGAGTTTTGCGCAAGGGGTGGTTGAACGAACTGATATGTATTGGCGAGCTTTAACTTTAGATCAGTTTGATGGTGAAACATGGCGTCAAGGTGAACTCAGCAGTGCCATGACTAAATTAGCTCAGGCTCGCAAACGCGACCTTAGACCTATGGTTCTACCTAACGAAAAACGGGCGTTAGTTCGCTATCAAATTATTGCCGAAGCTAGCTATCAACCTTGGTTGTTTAGTTTAGACATGGGCTATAGCTCCGACCCCAATATTATTCACATGCCAGACTTTTCGCTGCTCTACCATCAGGACTTAATGCAAAAGCTACAGTATTCAGCGTACTCACTTATTGATGAACCTCGTCTACAAGCTCATGGTAATCAGTCGACGCTTGGCTTGTCGGCTTATCTCCAATTACCAACACAAGCAAATCCACAAACCCAACAATGGTTACAAGAACTTAAGCAAACATACAAAGATAACCCGAGTTTAATTGCAGCTGTGCTTGATTATTTTAACCAGCAAGAGTTTTATTACACGCTAGCGCCGAAACCTTTGACTCAACCTATCATTGATAACTTTTTATTCAATACGCGTGAAGGATTTTGTGAGCACTATGCAAGTGCGTTTGCCTATGTGATGCGTTTAGCGGGTATCCCCAGTCGTTTAGTCATTGGTTATTTAGGTGGCGAGTACAATCCAACAGGGGAGTATTTTAGCCTTTATCAATTTGATGCACATGCTTGGGTTGAGGTGTATATACAAGGCCAGTGGCAGAAAATTGATCCGACTTCGTATGTCGCACCAGAGCGGATTACACAAAACCTTCAACAAACCTTAGGCCGAGATGAATTTTTACCCGATAGTTTGTTTTCACTATATCACTACGATCAAATACCTATGGTGAACGAAGCCAGATTACTATTAGCTAATATCGATTACCAATGGACACGTTGGATATTAAATTATGATACGCAAAAACAGAAAAAATTATTGGCACAATTATTTGGTGAGAATAATCAGTGGCAGTCACTGTTAATTGCTTTGCTGATCGTGATCATTTTGTTGGTGGTGACCCTAGTGGCGCTTTGGCTGCATCGTCAGCAGAAAAGCTTACAACTTTGGCAAGTTCAGTATCAAAAAGCGTGCAAACAACTGCCTAAACTCAACATTGAGCATTCTGATCAACTAACACCGCGGCAAATATTGGTGCGGTTGCAGCACCAACCTACAAGCGTACGGCAGAGCTGGCAACAAATTTGTCTGCTGATGGATGAAATTTTGTATAAACCGCCTCATATGCAAAAAGCAGCAGTTAATAAAAGGTTGAAACAATCTGTTAACAAGTTTGTTAAGGCGGTTCAAGCTATTGATGTATAGGCAAACATCGATTAAATTGTGTAGACATCAGAAGATATGCTGTTACAATCCTGTTAAAGGTTGTGAGCTATGAATACCAAGATTAATTAAGTTTGACTGCAAAATGTGCATTTTTTTGTAGAAAAATTGCCTGAATAACTTGTAATTACTGCTTTGTTGAGTCAAAAATAACGGCCTAGTTAGTATACAACAATAACAAGTATTAAAAGAGAAGTATTTAATGAACATTCCTGTACTAATTTGTGATGATTCAACTTTAGCTAGAAAACAAGTTAAGAAAAGTCTACCGAGCAACTGGGACGTTGAAGTGCAATTTGCGTCTAATGGCCGCGAAGCGTTAAATATTATGCGCGAACAACAAATAGGTGTGCTATTTTTGGATTTAACCATGCCTGAAATTGACGGTATCGGTGTACTTGAAGCGAATCATGCTGAAAAGCTTGTTGATTTTACCATTGTTGTGTCTGCTGACATTCAACCTGAAATGCAAAATAGGGTCGCTGAACTTGGCGCACTTGCTTTTATTCAAAAACCAGTAAATACGACTAAACTTACAGAAATACTTCAGCAATACGGATTGTTATGAACGAAATAACGTTAACAGAAGAACAAAGAGATTGTTTACAGGAGCTCATTAATGTAGCAATGGGCCAAGCGAGCGACAAGTTAGCACGTTATTTACAAACCTTTGTTCATTTGCAAGTCCCTTACATTGAACTGATTGATTCAGAAGTACTGCCAGAGCGCTTTGCCGAAACCTATGCACAAGAGGGTGTGTCACTTGTTAGCCAAGGTTTTTATGGTGAAAAAGGCATTTTGGGTGAGTCTTTATTAATTTACAAATCACATGATGCCCACGGCATTGCCGAGATACTCGGATACGAGCCTGACGATGTATCAGAAGTTGAGCAATTGACCGATATTAGCTCTATTTTGACGACCACTTTCTTGAATGGTTTAGCGGAACAAATTGATAACCAATTGGCCTACAGTGCCCCGCGTGTTGTATCGTCAATGGAAACGCCACTTGAGCATCACTTGCAACAATTGTCTTTCAATTGGGACCTCGCCTTAAAAGTAGACATTAGTTACCAAGTAGTCGATTTTTCTTTTAATTGCGATATGGTTTTACTTATCCCTGGTGAAGCAATTAAAAATATTCAGAAAGTATTAGACCAAATATTAGACGAGTTTTAATTTTGGATGTTGCAGCGGTTCAGTCTCTGTTAATTGAAAGAATCAACTCTGGTGTGTTGGTTGTCGATGAAGAGTGCCGCTTAGTTTATTTCAACCGTTTTATGGAATCACATAGCTTATTATCAGCGAGTGAAGTCATTGGCAAAAACCTTTTTGATATCTTTCCTGATGCGCCGAAACGTTGGTTGCAACGTAAAATTCAAAGCGTGTTCATGTTAAATACCCCCGCTTTTAGCTCGTGGGAGCAACGCCAGTTTGTTTTTAAGATGCGTCATGCTCGGCCTGTGACCACCAGTAGTGAGTATATGGCGCAAAACATTACTTTTATTCCTATATGTGACAAAGGTACAACTGAGCCTGATAAGGTCGGTATTATTGTTGACGATGTGACAGATGTATTTTTCTATCAAGAAAAATTAAAAGATACATTAACAGAGCTGGAACATGTCAGTCGCACCGACGGTTTAACCAAAGTATCTAATCGGCGATATTGGGAAGAAAGGTTTCGAGTTGAATTTTCAACAGCACA
Source organism: Catenovulum agarivorans DS-2 (assembly GCF_000568405.1). Taxonomy (GTDB): domain Bacteria; phylum Pseudomonadota; class Gammaproteobacteria; order Enterobacterales; family Alteromonadaceae; genus Catenovulum; species Catenovulum agarivorans_A. The sequence goes on along the minus strand of NZ_ARZY01000044.1, from coordinate 7,135 downwards.
AAGACACGATCATGCTTTGTCTTTAATCATGTTTGATTTAGATAAATTTAAGCTGATAAATGACCAATATGGGCATCAAGCGGGTGATCTAGTTTTAGTTGAAGCGGCAAATTTGGTTGAAAATCTATTACGCAAAGGCGATTTGTTGGGGCGGTATGGTGGAGAAGAATTTGGTATTATTTTACCTAATACCAATGCACAAGGTGCTGCCGAGTTAGCAGAACGCATTCGTCGGCAATTTTCGTTACTTAAAATGCAGTATGAAAAACACACAATTAGTGCAACCATGAGTGTCGGTATTTGTGAATGCGATAGTCGCTTTACTCGCTTTGAAGACATGGTGACACGTGCAGATTTAGCCTTGTATCAGTCGAAAAGAGAAGGGCGTAACCAAGTTACCATATATCAAGCATAAAAATTGTTTGATTCGTGTTCAATCGGTCAAATATTGATTGACAGACAGCAGCAGATAAGGCACAGTTTCGCCCCATGAAAAAAAGCGCAATTAACACCATTACCGTCATTACAACCATTACCTTTGTATAAGGAGTGGTCGCTGGCTGTTGCGCTAAAGAAATCGAATCAAAGCAAAAGCCCGTGACCCAAAAGGTCACGGGCTTTTTTGTCTGAAAAGATAGGGTAAATAAATACATGCAAGTATTAAAATTTGGTGGTTCTTCATTAGCTGATGCACAGCGCTATAAAGTTGTTCGCGATATCGTGTTAGATAAACAGCAAACAGCGAATACTGCTGTGGTCTTGTCTGCGCCTAAAGGTGTTACAAATAATTTAGTTGCTTTAGTGGATGCTGCAATTGCAGGGTTATCTACCACAGATTTAATGGCGCAACTAGAAAACACTATTCATACAATTATTAACGACTTAGCCGCAGAATACCCTAATTATGACAAAGCATATGTAGCAGGTATTGCAGCAGACAAAATTGCGTTTTTAACCAATCGATTAAAAGGCATAGGCTTGTTAGGTGAATGCCCTGAAGCGGTTAATGCAAGTATTATTTGTTTGGGCGAATTTATCAGTGTTGAAATTTTTGCAGCACTTGTGCGTGTCAGTGATGTGCAAGCTACTGTCATTGACCCGACAAAATTAATTGTCGCTAATGGTGGATTTTTAGAGTCTCAAGCGGATATCGAAGCTAGCCGTAAATTATTTTCGCAAGCCGCGTTACCAAATACTGGTGTCTGGGTTATGCCAGGTTTTTGTGCACAAAACGCACAGGGTGATTTGGTTACATTAGGTCGCAATGGTTCTGATTATAGCGCCGCTATTCTTGCTGCTTGTATTGATGCAGAAGTTTGTGAAATTTGGACAGATGTTGATGGTGTATACAACGCAGATCCGAACAAAGTGTATAACGCACAGTTGGTTGACCAATTATCATATCAAGAAGCCATGGAGCTTTCTTACTTTGGTGCTAAAGTTTTGCATCCAAAAACCATTGGTCCAATCGCACAATATCACATTCCTTGTCGTATTCGTAATACGTTAAACCCTGCTGCACCAGGCACTTTAATTACCAGTGAAAGTACTGACGGAGACCATGTAGTTAAAGGTATTTCTACCTTAAACGATGTGACTATGGTTAATGTTGCTGGCCCAGGTATGAAAGGAATGGTTGGTATGGCCAGCCGTATCTTTGATGCAATCTCGCGCGCTAAAATTTCAGTTGTATTAATTACCCAATCGTCTTCTGAATATAGCATTAGTTTTTGTATTCATTCGTCAGATTCAAGCCGTGCACAAGATGTGTTAGAGCAGGAGTTTGAATTAGAATTGTCTAACCAACTGTTAGAGCCAATGGAATTCCGTGATCACTTATCGGTTATTTCTATTGTGGGTGACGGCATGCGTATGCATAAAGGCATTGCTGCTAAGTTTTTTGCGTCACTTTCGCAAACCAATGTCAATATTGTTGCGATTGCCCAAGGTTCTTCTGAACGTTCAATCTCGGCTGTTATTGAAGGAAAAAAAGCACAAGATGCGATTAAAGTCACCCATCAGAACTTCTTTACTAACTTGCATGTGATTGATGCCTTTATTGTGGGATGTGGCACAGTTGGTAAAGCGCTAATTCAACAGCTGACTAAACAGCAACCTATCTTAAAAGCACGTAACATTAGTTTACAAGTGTATGGTATTGCCAATAGCCGCAAAATGGCCGTTGACAACGCAGGCTTAAATTTAACCGAGTGGCAACAATCGTTAGAAAACGCTCAAAGCAAGTTCACGCTTGAAAACTTAAAACGTTTTGTGGCAGATAATCACTTAATTAATCCAGTGATTATTGACTGTACCAGTAACGAATCGATTGCGGATCAATATGCAGAATTCTTGGCGGCTGGCTTTCATGTCGTGACACCAAACAAAAAAGCCAATACTTCAAGCATGGCGTTTTATCAGCAAATACGCGAAGCTGCCGCAGAAACCAATCGCCGTTTCTTGTACGAAACCAACGTAGGTGCTGGTTTGCCGGTTATTGACACTTTACAAAGTTTAATCAGCGCTGGTGATGAGTTAATTGGCTTCCAAGGCATTTTATCTGGTTCATTGTCATTTATCTTCGGCAAGTTAGACGAAGGTATGAGTTTGTCGCAAGCTACAGCGATTGCACGCGAAAATGGTTTTACCGAGCCAGATCCTCGTGATGATTTAAGTGGGATGGACGTAGCGCGTAAGTTATTAATTATGGCGCGTGAAGCAGGCATGGAAATGGAATTGTCGGATATTGACGTTGAGTCAGTATTGCCAGCAGACTTTGACGCTGAAGGTTCAATTGATGAGTTTATGACAAACTTGCCAAAAGCGGATGCACATTATAAAGCTATGATGGAATCAGCGAAAGAAAAAGGTCAAGTGTTGCGTTACGTCGGTATTATCGAAGACGGTAAATGTCGTTGTAGTATTCAAGCTGTGGGTCCAGAGCATCCATTATATGCAATTAAAGATGGCGAAAACGCATTGGCAATTCACAGCTTGTATTATCAACCAATTCCGTTAGTGATCCGTGGTTATGGTGCGGGTGCTGATGTAACAGCCGCAGGTGTGTTCGCAGACTTAATGCGTACTATGCCGTGGAAACGTGAAGTTTAATTGGGGTTGATTATGTCTGTAACTGCATATGCACCAGCTTCTACCGGTAATGTTAGCTTAGGTTTTGATATTTTAGGTTTAGCGTTAAAACCGATTGATGGCAGCTTGTTGGGTGATAGAGTGACTGTTGTTCAAGAACAAGAGTCGTTTAGTTTAACTAACGCAGGCCGCTTCGCGCATAAATTGCCAACCGATGCAACACAAAACATTGTTTATGATTGTTTCTTAGGCTTTAAAGACGCGCTGGCTGATTTAGGGATTGACGTTCGCCCAGTCGAAATGGTGCTAGAAAAGAACTTACCAATAGGCAGTGGCTTAGGCTCATCCGCCAGCTCTATTGTTGCAGCGCTTGCAGCACTGAATGGTTTTTATGGTAATCCGTTAAACCAAGAGCAATTGCTTAGATTAATGGGCAAATTAGAAGGTCAAATTAGTGGTAGCATTCACTATGACAATGTAGCGCCTTGTTATTTAGGTGGTTTGCAGTTAATGGTTGAATCAGACGAGCAAATCAGCTTGTCGTTACCTGTATTTGACGATTGGTATTGGGTAATTTGTTATTCGGGTGCAAGTGTTTCTACGGCCGCTGCGCGCGATATTTTACCAAAAGAGTATGACCGTGCGACCACCATAAACTTTGGTCGACAACTTGCCGTATTTGTTGATGCTTTGCATAGAAAAGACAAAGTACTTGCAGCACAAATGATGCAAGATGTTATTGCAGAGCCTTATCGTAAATCTTTATTACAGAACTTTGATGCTGGTCGTGCGTTTGCGCAAGAGCAAGGTGCATTGGCATTCGGTATTTCAGGTTCTGGGCCAACTGTGTTTGCAGCTGTCGAGTCGTTAGACGCGGCTGAAGAGATTAAACAATGGTTGGTTGATAACTATATTCAGAATGAAGATGGGTTTGCGCATGTATGCCAGGTTGATGGCCAAGGCACCCAGGTTTCAGAGGACGTATAAGTGGAATTAGTAAACTTAAAAGACGCAACTGAAGTTGTTAGTTTTTCGCAAGCTGTAAAACAAGGTTTGGGCCGTAACCAAGGTTTGTTTTTCCCTAAAGCTATCCCAGCTTTAGCTGATGTTGATGCATTATTAGCAATGCCTTTTCAACAGCGTAGTGTAGAAATTTTAAATGCATTAATCGGTGATGAGTTAGGCCGTGAGGCGGTTGAGAAATTGGTAACTAATGCGTTTCAATTTACTGCGCCGTTAGCGCATGTTAAAGACAATGTATATTCATTAGAGCTTTTTCATGGCCCAACATTGGCGTTTAAAGACTTTGGCGCGCGTTTCTTGGCTCAATGCTTAGCACATTTAACCGGCGAAGGTGAGCCAATTACTATTTTAACGGCTACTTCTGGAGATACAGGTGCGGCAGTTGCGCATGCTTTCCATGGTTTGTCTAACATTAATGTGGTTATCTTATACCCTAAAGGTATGGTGAGCCCATTGCAGGAAAAACAATTCTCAACATTAGGTGATAACATCTTAACGGTTGAAGTTGATGGCCCGTTTGACGATTGCCAAGCATTGGTTAAACAAGCTTTCGACGATAAAGAAGTACGAGAGCAGTTGCATTTAAATTCGGCAAACTCAATTAACATTGCACGTTTGTTGGCGCAAGTATGTTATTACTTTGAAGCATTGGCTCAATTGCCAGCTGAAGATCGTGCTAAAGCGGTTATTTCTGTGCCAAGTGGTAACTTTGGTAACCTAGCTGCCGCTATGATTGCTAAAACCATGGGTTTACCAATTAAACGTTTTGTAGCGTCTACTAATGCTAACGACACTGTACCTCGTTATTTGTTGTCTGGTTTGTGGGAGCCAAAGAAAACTGTTGCGACTATGTCGAATGCTATGGATATTAGTTCTCCAAACAACTGGCCACGCATTGAAGCTATGATTGAGCAAGGTATTGTTGATAAAGCTTTGTTGTCGGCTGAAAGTGTTGATGAAGATTACACCCAAATTGGTGTTAAACAGTTAAATGAGTTAGGTTATTTAAGTGAGCCGCATGCTGCTGTTGCTTATAAAGCGTTGAAGCGTCAGTTGGCCGATGATGAGATTGGTATTTTCTTAGGTACGGCGCACCCTGCTAAGTTTAAAGAAACAGTTGAGAACATTTTAGGCACGCCGGTTGCGTTGCCAAAAGCTTTGGCTGATGTGGCGAATAAAGATGTATTGTCTGATGCGTTAACCGCTGATTTTGGTAAGCTTAAAGAGTATATGTTTACTAAGTTAGGTTAATGGGGCCGTTATAAGCATGAAAACATAACTTACGCAAAACCGCTGTGAATACGTCCTTGTACGCTTCGCTTTTTCATCCATGAAAAAGAAATTTTGCTCTAAGTTATTGTTTTAATACTTATTTATATACTGATTTGAGAAATGCCCGAAAGGGCATTTTTTTTAGGTGCTGATTTTAAGGATAGGTGCAAATTTGTATAGCGGCGCTGGTGTTTTCTTGGCAGAGAATATAGAAGGTAAACAGGTATTTCGAACAAAAACGCTGCGAGTCCATCCATGGAGCGCTCGCATAAAATATCCCTATTTTATGAAGTTTTGTTCGCATCCCCCATTCACCTTCTTTAGGCTACGCTATCGCGGGCGATTTATGCTTTGTAACTTGGAGTTAGTACAAATTTGCAAAACGGCGCTAGTGTTTTCTTGGCAGAGAACATCGAAGGTAAATAGGTACTCGGCCTGTGCAAATTTGCATAACTCCTAGTGCATAATTTTCGGAAAGACGCGGTGAACACTTCCATGTGCGCTTCGCTTTTTCATCCCTGAAAAAGAGACTTTCCTCTAAATCATTGCTCTAGTATTTATGCAAATAGCCTGCACTTAAGTTGCTGGAATATAGAAGTCGACTCTGCAGAATAAACTAAAGTATTTAAATTTATAGGTAGCGAATATGAATTGGACTGATGTACTCGGTGAAGAAAAACAACAAGCATATTTTCAACAGATTATGCAATTTGTTCAGAGCGAGCGTGATGCGGGCAAAACGGTTTATCCACCACAAGCTGACGTCTTTAATGCTTTTAAAGTAACAGAGTTGGAGCAAATAAAAGTTGTGATTTTAGGGCAAGACCCTTACCACGGGCCAAACCAAGCACATGGGTTGAGTTTTTCAGTTTTACCAGGGATTAAAACACCACCGTCGTTGGTGAATATGTACAAAGAGCTAGCAACCGATATCGAGGGTTTTCAAATTCCTCAAACTGGTTATTTATTACCTTGGGCTGAGCAGGGCGTATTTTTGCTCAATACAGTATTAACAGTAGAAGAGGGCAAGGCACATTCGCACGCTAAATGTGGATGGGAGCTGTTTACTGACAAAGTGATCTCAGCAATCGACAAATACGCAGACAAAGTTGTGTTTATGCTGTGGGGCGCTCATGCGCAGAAAAAAGGTAAACACATCGATCGTAACAAACATTTAGTGTTAACCGCACCACACCCATCGCCACTATCAGCACATAGAGGCTTTTTCGGCTGTCGCCACTTTAGCCAAGCGAATGAGTATTTACAGCAAAATAGTAAAACACCAATTGATTGGAATTTGTAAAGAATTGAAGCACCAACTTACAATACAGTTGGTGCTATGCGTTTTAACAGCAAATAGCTAAGTTTTAACTTAAGCTGCGCTATCGCTTGAGTGACTGAATTGACCAAACTCATCAAATTCTTCTAATTCTTTGTATAAGTTGCGTTGGTCTAAAATGGCTTCGATTTCACGCCATTTGCGTTTTTTGTTGGATTTGTTTGAGGTAGATTTTGAAGCTTGATTTTCTGAGTAGTAATTGTCGACTGCTAATTCCATTGTTCACTCCTTATTTAGAGTTGAAGTTTAAATTAAGTCCGCACGAGTAACGTTAGTCGAGTTACATGACCAATTTATTAACCTTTTGTTAATAATAAACTGCAGCTCTGTCGGCAAGAGATTGTGTTTACAGCGTTTCTGTTTTAGTGGGCATAAGCCAAGTTCTGAGCATGTTGTATATTATTCACCAAA
>NZ_ARZY01000043.1 GCF_000568405.1 Catenovulum agarivorans DS-2 | reverse complement strand
CTATTTATTGCTTAACTGATCGGCATTACGCGAAAGCGGCCTTTTTTGTTAGTGGCCGAGTAATCCTTGTTTGCGCATGTCGGCTAATACTTGATTTAGAGCTTCGGCCAGTGCTGCATGTTTATTGTGAATATAGTGATGAATGGCTTGATGAGAACCTTGGATGTCTTGCGAATTATAAGCAGCCAGTATATTTTGGTAACGTGGGTCAGAGAGGTAATTGCCATCGATTAGTGCATACTGTGCCCTTTGACTTTCTAGCATCTTAATGACCTGTTCAATGGTTGTAACTTCTATTTTTGGTCGGTTTTTAATCAATTGATTGGCATAAGGCATGCCACGCATTAATACGACAGCGGCAGTTTGGTTGTTCATCGGCTGGTGCAATTGTTTGTTACTTCTAGTTGATATAAATGAAGCTTTAAATCGGACTATACCTGGGCTAATTTGAATCAAGGTTTTATATTGTTTGCTTAAGCCAGCCACTCGCCCTAACTCAGCATCAACTCGACCAGTGCTTGACATATATAATGCTCTGGCTGCTGGTAATGGCCAAACTTCAATATCGTAGCCGAGTTTCTTATATGCTTGACGCATTACTTTTGTTGCAAAAGGGACTAGAGGGTGGTTTTCAACGGTTGAGATAACTAATTTTTTATTGGCTGAATTATTTGTCGATATCAAGTCTGTAGCGTTAACGAGCATAGGTTTGCATGTCAACAAACCTATGCTTAAGAACTTTGCGAACAAGTTGTTGCGCATTGTTGATTTGTACTTAAAAACTAAAAACGGCAATGTTCACAAAATGCATACACGCCATTTGGGTCGTTCCACTGACTCAAGTGTTTAAGTTCTTTTAGCGTTTTAACCAATTCAGGTTGGAATTTATACGGGCTTTGATCAGAAGGTTGTTCAAACCAAGCCGATACTTGTCCTAATAATTCTTTCATTAGTTGCTGTTGAGGTGTTAACTCCGCCTCAATGACTTTAGTTTTGAAATTTTCAACACCCGCAAGTTTAGCAGCAGAAGCAATAGCATCATCCAGATCACCTAGTTTATCTACTAAGCCCAATTGCTGTGCTTGGGTACCAATCCAAATGCGCCCTTGTGCTACCTGATCCGCTTCAGATAACGTCATGTCTCTGTGTTTAGACACTATATGTAAAAACCTTTGGTAAACGCGCTCTGTACCTTTTTGCAAAATGTGTTGGCTTGATTTTTCAAGTGGAATCGCTGGGTTTAAAACTGGCCATTCAGTTGTAGATACACCGTCAGCCTGTACCCCAATGTGTTTCAAACTGTTTTCTAGTGTCATATATAAGCCAAATACGCCAATCGAGCCGGTAACTGTGCTTGGGTGCGCCCAGATTTCATTGGCACTTGCAGCAATCCAATAGCCGCCAGATGCGGCAACTGAGCTCATCGATGCAACAACAGGTTTGTTAGCCTGCTGGAGTAAATCAATTTCACGTCGAATAACTTCTGAAGCAAACGCACTACCACCAGGGCTATCAATACGCAAAACTACAGCTTTTACTGAATCATCTAAACGTGCTCGCTCTAATAGTTTAGCGGTACTGTCTCCGCCAATTTCACCGGCTTTTTTGTGTCCGTCTAAAATTGTACCTTTTGCGACGATAATTGCGACTTTATCACCCGCAGGTTGCACAAAGCCTTGTGCTGGTTTTACTAGTGATAAATAGTCTTTAAACGATACTTTGTTGTAGCTGCGTTTGTTGTCCGTCCAACCAACAATTTCTGCTAGTTTTTGATCAATTTCTTCACGAGTAACCAACTGGTCAACCCAATTATTTTCTAGGCTGTACTGCGCCATATCGTAATTGGCGGCGGCAAACTTGGTTTCAAAGTCTGCCATTTTTTCATCAAAAGCTTCTGTGGGTAACCCCCTGCGCTCGGCGACACCCTCTTTATAAAGTTTCCATAGCTGATCTAGCCACGCTTGATTTGCTATTTTGGCTTCATCGCTCATGTCATTGCGCATGAAAGGTTCGACTGCAGATTTGTATGAGCCCACTCGAAATATATAGGTCGACACTTTGAGCTTTTCTAGAGCAGATTTAAAGTAAGTGTTGTACATACTAAAGCCATCAAGTTGAACAAACCCCATAGGGTGCAATAGCACTTCATTGGCATAACTGGCTAAAAAGTATTGGCTTTTGGTGTAGTAGTCGCCAATCGCAATTACTTGTTTGCCGGCTTGTTTAAAGCTGTCTAACTGCTTACCAATAGCTTCTAACTTGTTTAATCCACCACCAGCTAAATATTTTAAATCTAGCACTATGGCTTGAATGCGCTGGTCATGTTCGGCATTGTTAATTACATTTAACACATCGGCTAATAATATTTCTTGGGGCGTAGAGTCGTCGGCTAAACTTTCAGCCATAAATGCATCTACTGGGTCAACCGCTTGTTTTTGCTCAACGATTACGCCTGATAAATTCAGCACTAATGCGCTTTTTTGCGCAATGTTAACAGTGCCTTTATCTTGGCCGGCAGCGACAATAATGGCTGCTATAATTGCAAAAAATAAAATATTGAGTATGAGCTTTCGTGTGAAATTTAATGTGCTCCAAAATGCAGAGAAAACTCTACCAATTGCACTTCGTTTAGTGGGCTGGTTGACAGTCATATTTTATCAAATTCCTTATTTGTGACTAAGCTTGTTAATAAGCTGATTTAACGGCCATTATCTAACGTCTTTTAAATAAACTCAAAAGTTTATCTGCCATTATGTACAGGTAAATTGATACAATACAGCCGGAATGTTTAATTAAATAGGTTGTGCAGTTTTATGCGGTTAGCTAGTGGATTTCGCTATTGGTACTATTTTGTCGTTGGCTTGGGTTGTTTTTCTTTAAATATAAAGGCACAAACCATTCACTTGGGGACATTATCTGAATTCAAAGGTTCAGAGTTGTGTCAGGTTGCTGAGCGCACGGCAGACTATTTGCGCCGTGGGCCGAATTATGATCAACGCGCAATTCATGGTGGTAAAGTAGCCGGCCTGTCATTTAGCTTAAACCAAGTTATTACAACACTAGACTCGGTTTGCCAAACTTACCGTAAGGACGTTCGCACCAATAAACAGAGCTCATTACATAATGCGCAATATTTAGCTAAGCATTTTGATATGCACGCATGGAAACCTAATCTAGACAAAGCGCAAAAAGTGATTGCTACTACCACGAATCAAGCAAAAAAAAATCTGCTATCGCGCATACCCGAAGATTCGCTGCTACTTACTAAATACTATACCAAATTAGTAGACGCTAAATATCAGCGAGTAGGGCAGTACCAGCATGCGTTATATGGCATTCCATACGATGAACAAAACTTATCACTTGAGCAAGCAGACCAATTAGCAAACCAACTAACTCGGTATAAATATAGTCGCCAACAAGTGATGGCCGGTGTTTTAGACAGCCACAAGCTTGCGCCGCCACTTATTTATCTTACTGAGCAAGGACTTCACGATGCATTATTGCAAGGGACGGCTGTTGTCAAAAAGCCTGCAGGTGGCTATGCCTATTACAATGTTGCACGCAACAATGGCATTGCATATGACTACGCATTAGATAAAAACCAACAAGCGCGCTATTGGTATTTTAAACAAGTGCCAGGTGTAATGGGGTACGGTATAGAGCCAGCGCATAAAATTGAGATTTTACCTCAAGTAACTGTTGCCGGTAATGTTGCTGATTTAGGGCTTGGTAAACTGTTGCTGCTGCAATATCAACAATCTGGCAGATTAATCAGTCGCTTGGTGGTACTGGCAGATGAAGGGGGCGCATTTGACGATAATCTATTTCAGTTAGATTTGTTAGTCGGTCAGTACAAAGGTTGGGCTGATTATCATGCTGCAAATAAACATTTACCTGACTTTGTAAAAGCCTATGTATTGATAGCCAAAGACAAAACAAGCGTACACTGAGTATGAGTAAGCTATCTATTTATTTTGACAAATTAGACGCAGCCTTGAACAAATATCAAGCCTATTGGAATTTTGTACCATTTCAATGCGACGACTACCCTTGGCAGAACCCAAGTTTAATTCAATACCTGCAATTACTGGCTGACAACAGTAAACTCACACACGATGAAGTCTGTCATCAGATATCAGAACAGTTTTTTCCAGAATTAACAGATGCAATGCAAAGCATTGATTTTTTGCAAAAACAATTGGTTGATGACTGGTACAAACCAGTCCCTTTTTGGTTACAAAATGGCATTCATGGGCGAAAAATCACTCAAGTCCAGCAACTATCTGAGCAAATCAAACCCAAATATCCATTGCTTGAATGGTGTGCAGGCAAAGGGCATTTAGGACGTCTGCTAAGCTTCCAACACAATGTTGCTGTAACCAGTGTTGAATGGCAAAAGAGTTTATGTGAACAAGGTCGTAAGCTGGCTAAAACGTACGAAATTCAACAAGACTTTATACATGCTGATGTACTAAAACAACCCGCGACATGGCTTAAACCTCACCAGCATGTCGTGGCCTTACATGCGTGCGGTGATTTGCACGTAACCTTGTTAAAACAAGCTGTTGCAGCAAAAGTTGAATACATGCATGTTGCACCTTGCTGTTATCACTTAATTGCAGAGCAAACTTATCCTGCGTTGTCTGCACTCGGGCAAGCGAGTGGGTTAACAATTGCAAAGGCAATTTTAAAACTGGCTGTGCAAGCTCAAGTAACTGCTGGGCAGCGTGTCGCTAATTTACGTCAAACCGAGGTATTATGGCGTTTGGCTTATCAGTTGATTCGAGCGGATATTAGTGGCGAAACAGGTTATAAATCTTTACCTTCGGTTAAAAAATCTTGGTTTAGTGGCGCATTTGCTGATTTTGTAGATTGGGGTATCAACCATCAAGGCTTAGTGTTACCGGCGGAGATCAATTTTGCTGACTATTTACAACGAGCGGCAGTTAAACAAAAGTTCATCCAGCAACTTGAATACGTACGGCACACTTTTCAGCGGGCGTTAGAACATTGGTTGGTGTTGGATAAGGCTTTGTTTTTGGAACAGAGCGGTTATCAAGTGGAGATTAATTATTTTTGTCCATATCAAACAACACCGCGGAATATGATGATAGTCGCTAAGTTGTAATTTATAGACTTTGCTGTAGCAAAGGCAATTGGCTTAAATATTGTAGCCTAAATCAAGGTTTTAATAGCAGTTGTATTTGATAGTATAAAGTCAGTCAACAGCTCAACAAACGAGAATAAAAAGAGAACACTATGCCTGCAATTTTTGATGCATCTTGGCAAAACTGGTTACGCGAGAATATTAATAGAGGATGTGATCCAGACGAACTATATCAAATACTGGTCGACAACGGCTTTGAGCGCAACATCATTTTACAACAGTTTATTGCGGCGCAGTCCGGGCAAAATGTTGCTGGTGTAACTGTCAACGCTGAAACTCAGTTAGCAGAACAGTTGGAGGTTAAACAAACAATCGAGAAAACACGCCTTCACTTAGCTAAGCAGCTAAAAAATAACTCTAAATTTCACCAGATCGATTCTGATTCAATAGAATTGTACACCGTAGAACAATTTTTGACCGCTAGAGAATGTGAACAGATTATTGACTTAATTAAAACTAAATTGCGACCTTCCGAGCTTGCGTCTTTTACCAGTGACTGCGAGTTCAGGACTAGTCGAACTTGTGATTTGGGGGCGATAGACAATCCATTAATTCAGATGGTTGACCAACGTATTTATAAGTTGATGAATATTGAGGCTGGTTTTGCTGAGGTTACACAAGGTCAATACTATGAAGTCGGCCAACAATTTAAAGCTCATACAGATTATTTTGAAGGTGAGGAGCTGACCAACCATGGCGGAAAAATGGGTCAACGAACCTATACAGTTATGATTTATTTGAATGATGTTGAGGCTGGTGGCGCGACGCGCTTTATTCGTCAGAATAAAGCATTTAAGCCAAAACAGGGCATGGCGGTTATTTGGAATAGTTTAACTGACAATTTGGTTGGAAACGGGAATACTTTGCATCAAGCAGAGCCAGTTCAAGCAGGATATAAAGCTGTGATCACTAAATGGTTTAGGCAGCATCAGGCCTAACAATGCAATTGAATTTAATGGTTTGATTGATTAAGCTGCAACGCATAATTTAAAAATAAATATTCGAAAACACTTATGCCGAAACCTAATAATTCAACGAAAACAACACAAATTGGCCAAATGACCGCAAAACAAAAGCTTATTAATGGGCTTGGAGCCGTCGTCATTTGTATTGGTGCGGTGATCGTGATGAATGTGTTGGACGATGAGACAGCACAGCTAGATAAAGCTGTTGAGACCCAATCGACTGCCGATAATCAAGTAAAGCCTACTGAAACAAGTTTGCTCACTGACGGTGATAAGCCACAGGCAACACCACAGATTAAAGCTATGCCCAGTGCTGAGCCTGTTGAAAGTTTACCCACACAGCAAGCACTAGATGAAAAACAAGCAGAGATAGAAGCCTTAGTACAGCAACTAGATGAGAATTTAGCCAACGAAGAAGAAAAAGCCCGTTTGGAAAGTTTAATCAACGAGAAGTTACACGAGTATAATCAACTCATTTTGCCAGAGGCACTTAAACAAATGGGTGCCTCCGAGTAAAATTGAGAGGGTCTTAACTTCCTGACAAGTCGGTAAAATCTGACAGTACAATATTAGGTGCATCACAAGCTGTCGTTCCTTGGTCGTAGTAATAACTCAATGGTACGCCATTGTCGTTGTACTCCGGCATTTTGTAAGGTTCGGCAGAAGACAAACCTGCCGATTTCGGCGACATCCAAATTTGCAGTTTAAACGCGTCTAACAATTCGCTAACGGTGTTAAAGCCAGAAATATCATTAACGAACGCTTGTGTATCCATATTGTAAACTTGCGTAATTACATCATCTTCAACTGTTATACGCATAGTTGGTGGCGCGGCGACATTCGGGCAATCGGCAAAGTTTTGGTCAAACTTAAACTCGTAGTGATCTGAATCAAGTGTTTCCCATGCATCAATTGCATCTTTAACTTGATCCAGTAAGTGATATTTTTTGTGGTCTGAAATTACTTTGTACTCACAAAGTTTATCTAGTTGCGGGTTATCTAATTCGGCAACACGACTAAAGCCTAAGTTTTCAGCTTCAGCTAAGTCACCCATATGAATGGTAAAAATATTGATACTGCCAGTATCTGACCCACAGCTTTCAGTGTAACTAAAACCATCGTGGCCTTTTTGGCTACAATGCATTTCAATGCTTTTTTCTGCCAAAGTTAGTGCACTTTGTGTTAGCGGTATTGCAGACTCAGGTTGGCACGACAATGCTTGGTCGTCAATAAACACCCGTACATGGTGCTGATCTTCATCTACATGATAATCTAAATCATCGTCACAACCTGTTAGAACGGTTATCGCTGCGAGGCTTATTGCGCTAATTGTAAATTTGTTAGTGTTCATAATTACCTTCCTTATTGTTGCTTTAGGTTATAACTACAAGCTTAGCGCTGGTTTGAAAGGTAATCTGTTTAAATTTGTTATTGGCTGTTAACGGACGTTATTAGCACTATACTGCGATGATTAAGCCGGTACACCACTATGAAATCTAAACTCATTATCTGGTGTCGAAATAAGCTCAGCTTCTTTTTGACCAAAAAATGCAATGCGTTCACTGATATCTGTGCCAGCAATTTCTTCGGCCAAGGTTAAATAATCTTGGTAGTGACGCGCTTCTGAGCGTAATAACGAGATGTAAAATTTACCCAGCTCTTCGTCGACATGCGGGGCTAATTTGGCAAATCGTTCACACGAGCGAGCTTCAATGTAGGCACCACAAATAAGTTTGTCGATTAAGGTTTCTGGTTCATGGGTTTTTACATGGCGAATCAAACCTTTGGCATAACGGCCTGCAGTAATATTGTTATATTCAATGCCGTGTGCCTGCATAATCTCAAGTACTTGATAGAAGTGATGAAGTTCTTCTTTAATTAACAGCACCATTTTATCAATTAAATCTTGGCCGTATTTGGCATCAGCACGTGCTTGAATGTTTTTACTTAGTTTGTTGCTGTCTTTTAATGTTTGTGGCGAACCCTTTTTACGATAGATAAAATCTTCATACGGGTGCAACCAAGCTAGCAAAGCATCACCACTTTCTTTATCAACTGCGTATTTACGAATTAACCACATCGCGGTTTGAGCGGCCTTCAATTCACATATCATGTGGTCTATTAATAACATGCTTAGGTTTTCAGGTTGCTTGGCTGCGGCTATCCATTCATCTGGGGTTTCGCAGTGTAAAAATTGTTTGATAGGTGACAATAATTCAGCAAATTGCATAGTTTTCTCTAAAACTGTTTTGTTACTTTTTTCTCTATTCGGGCGTTGTTTCTATCCAAAGGCAAGCTTTGTAATTGCGCCTTAACCACGTAGAAGCCGCGCTCTAACCGAGCGACCTTTTAACTTACCATTGGTAATTTTGTTTAAAGCTAGTTTGCGTTTTTTCCGATTTACAGCGACATAAGCCCAATTATCAAATAGCTGGATTTTGCCAATGTCATCACCTTGTAAATCTTTATCGCGTGTCAGCGCACCTAAAATATCACCGGCGCGAATCTTTTGTTTTTTGCCACTATCAAGTTGTATAGTGGCCATAGCTGGTGGGGCTATTTCACGTTGCAGAACACTCGAGCGGGGCAGGGCTTCATCACGAATCTCTCTGCCGAGCAAATCATTTAACAGCTCAATTTTGTATTGATCTTTATTGCTAAAGAATGTAAACGCCAGCCCCTTATTACCGGCACGACCCGTGCGGCCAACTCTATGTACATGCACCTCGATATCATGTGCCATTTGGTAGTTAAATACGGCGTCTAAATTGTCCACGTCTAGGCCTCGGGCTGCCACATCGGTTGCAACTAAAATGCTTGCACTTTTATTGGCAAACTGAACTAACGTTTGGTCACGTTCTCTTTGCTCTAAATCTCCATTTAACGCAAGTGCACTAAACCCTTGATTATTAAGTTGCTGGCACACAGCCAAGGTTTCCGCTTTGGTATTACAAAACACCACACTTGATTGAGGCTGGTGTTGTAATAACAATAAGTTCAAAGCTTCTAATCGCTCATCGTTGGTATTGACTTGAAAAAAGTGTTGGCTAATCGTGCTTTGGTCGTGATTAGACTCAACTTTTACCATAATTGGCTGGTGCATTATGCTGGCGCTGATTGCTTCAATTTTTTCTGGAAAGGTTGCGCTGAATAATAAGGTCTGGCGTTGTGTAGGTATCTGCTCAACTACAGCATCAATGGCTGATTGAAAGCCCATTTCTAACATTCTGTCGGCTTCGTCTAGTACAAAAGTATCAACAAAACTTAAATCTAAGGTTTGGCGGTTAAGGTGATCTTCGATGCGACCAGGTGTACCAACAATGATATGCGCGCCATGGTACAAAGAATCAATTTGTTTGCCGATTGGCACGCCGCCACATAAAGTTAAAATTTTAATATTGTGAATAGTACGGGCAAGTTTACGTAGCTCAGCTGCCACTTGCTCAGCCAGTTCACGGGTAGGGCACAAGACTAAAGATTGAATTCTAAACTTTTTAACATTTAGCTTGTTAAGCAAACCTAAACCAAATGCGGCGGTTTTACCAGAGCCTGTTTTACCTTGGGCAATGACATCTCGACCTTGAATGATCGCAGGCAAACTTTGCGCTTGGATATCTGTCATGTTGTGATATTGCAAAGACGCTAAATTTTCTAGCAACTCAGTGCGTAAACTGATTGAATCGAATGTTGGTTGTGACACTGAATGGCCTCGGATAAAAATTTTAATTGGACTATTATCTCACGATAATAGTCAGTTAATGGCCATAATTAGCTCATGGCTGAAAGCTTTCAACCTAACGCTGAGAGCTCAGTTAACGGCCAGCGTGGCTTAATTTCTATGTTACTGCCTGCTTGGCCTGCTTTTAAGCGCTGGCAGCCTGCATAGGCTATCATCGCGCCATTGTCGGTACAAAATTCTAAGCGTGGGTAATATACTTTACCGCGCAGCTTTTTCATTAATTCTTCGAGTTGCTCGCGTAAAAACACATTCGCGCTAACACCGCCAGCGATTACTAAGCGTTTGTGACCTGTTTGCTTTAAGGCACGTTTGCACTTAATGACTAAAGTATCTACCGCTGCCTCCTGGAATGCATAAGCTATATTCGCCAAAGTTTGCGCGGATTTATCCGAATCACGCAAAGTATTTGCTGCAAAAGTTTTTAACCCTGAAAAAGAGAAATCTAAACCTGGCCTGTCAGTCATAGGTCGCGGAAATCTATATACCCCAGCTTGGCCTTGCTCGGCTAGTTTAGCTAAACGCGGACCACCTGGATAATCTAAGCCCATAATCTTGGCGGTTTTATCGAAAGCTTCACCAACGGCATCATCAATGCTTTCACCTAACAAGGTATATTCGCCTATACCTTTTACTTCTACCATAAGCGAATGCCCGCCTGATACTAATAAAGCAACAAATGGATATTCAGCTTGAGTTTCTTCTAACATTGGCGCAAGTAAATGGCCTTCCATATGGTGCACACCAATTACAGGTTTGTTCCAAGCAAATGCAAGGCCTCGAGCAACAGTAGAACCCACCAACAAGGCACCAATTAATCCAGGACCCGAAGTAAAAGCAATGCCGTCGATATCGTCTTTACTTGAATGCGCTTCTGCTAATGTTTTTTCGATTAGTGGAACTATTTTACGAATGTGGTCGCGCGAGGCTAATTCTGGTACAACACCACCGTAATCTGCATGCAACTTCACTTGGCTATAAAGTTGGTGACTTAATAACCCTTGTTGGTCGTCATAAACTGCAATACCTGTCTCATCACAAGATGTTTCTATGCCTAAAACGCGCATTTTTTACCTCAATAACTGCTATATGGCGCGCATTTTAGCCATCTTGAATTTATTTAACCAGTTTTTGTGTTCAATAACTTTACTTTCACAGAATAATTGGATTAGAATTGCGCACCATTTTTAGACGAACCGCTCACAATTTGTTCTAAGCGGTCAAAATCAAATTATCCTGAGGTGATATTTAATGCCAATTGTTAAGGTAAGAGAAAACGAGCCGTTTGACGTAGCTTTACGTCGTTTCAAGCGTTCATGTGAAAAAGCTGGTATTTTAGCTGATGTACGTAGCCGCGAATTTTACGAGAAGCCAACTGCTGAGCGTAAGCGTAAAAAAGCAGCTGCAGTTAAGCGTCACGCTAAGAAAGTTTCGCGTGAAAACGCTCGTCGTGTAAAGTTATACTAAGAGATTAGACAAACTCATGACTCTTACTGAACAGCTGAAAAGCGCCATGAAAGAGGCGATGAAAGCCAAAGACAAGGTTCGCCTTGGAACTATTAGGCTAGCATTGTCGGCCATTAAACAACTAGAAGTCGATGGTAAGAAAACCTTAAATGATGATGAGGTTTTAGCTGTCCTTACTAAAATGGTTAAACAGCGCAAAGACTCAGTTGAGCAGTATACACAAGGCGGCCGAGCTGACCTTGCAGAAATTGAAGAAGCAGAAATTAAAGTTTTAGAAACTTTTTTACCTGCTGCATTAAGTGAGCAAGAAGTTGCCGACTTAATTGCAAACGCAGTGCAAGAAAGTGGCGCTCAAGGCATGCAGGACATGGGCAAGGTGATGAATCTAATTCGCCCACAAGTGCAAGGCAGAGCGGACATGGCTGTTGTAAGCCAACTGGTTAAAGCTAAGTTAAACGCTTAAGTTTCAGCTTGATCTCTTTTTAACAAAACCGCACAATTGTGCGGTTTTGTTGTTTTACACACATAAGAATAAATGGCCGGACGCATACCCAAAAGTTTTATAGATGACTTAATTGCCCGTACTGATATTGTCGAGGTAATAGATTCGCGTGTGCGCTTGAAAAAAGCTGGTAAAAATTATACCGCTTGTTGTCCTTTCCATAATGAAAAAACGCCCTCATTTTCAGTTGCTCCAGACAAACAGTTTTATTATTGTTTTGGCTGTGGGGCTAAAGGTAATGTGATTTCATTTTTAATGGAGTACGACAACCTAGAATTTGTTGATGCAATTGAAGAACTTGCAGGCCAACATGGTTTAGCTGTACCTAGAGAAGGTGGTAATGACGCGCGCCAATACAATACGGTTCAAGCTAAACAAGATTACGAATTGATGGCTCAAGCAATTGAGTTTTATCAATACAAATTGAACAACGACAAAAACGCGCCCGCGGTGCAGGACTATATTAATCAGCGAGGCTTAAACCCGCAAACCATAGAACATTTTCAAATTGGTTATTCTCCTGATGAGTGGGATGGTTTGCTAAAAGCGGTTGGCAAAAGCCGTCAAGCAGCCGAGCAATTACGCGATATCGGCATGCTGATTGAAAAAGAAGAAAATAAACGTTTATACGACAGGTTTCGTGGACGTTTAATGTTTCCAATTTTAGATCGGCGCGGTAAATGCATTGGTTTTGGTGGACGAGTTCTAGGTGATGCTAAACCTAAATATTTAAACTCACCAGAAACACGTATTTTCCATAAAGGCCGTGAATTATATGGTTTATACCAAGCTCGCAATGCCAATCGTTCAATCGACCGTTTAATTGTTGTTGAAGGGTATATGGATGTGGTTGCGTTATTTCAAGCTGGTATTACTTACGCAGTTGCTTCGCTTGGTACTTCGACTACAGAAGATCAAATTAAGCTCATGCTCAGAACAACCAGTGAAATTGTCTGTTGTTACGATGGCGATAACGCCGGCAGAGCTGCCGCGTGGCGTACGCTTGAAAATGCGTTGCCAAGTTTAGTGGATGGCATTCGGATTAAATTTATGTTTTTGCCAGACGGAGAAGACCCTGACTCGTACGTCAAAGCGAATGGCAAAGCTGCGTTTGAACAGCAAGTTGAGCAAGCTCAGGATTTAGTGGCATTTTTCTATCAACAACTTTACGAAAAAATTGGTGAAACAGAAGGGGACTTTGCGCGTTCTAAGTTAAGCCAGTTGGCACAGCCACTCATTGATAGCATGCCAGACAGCGAATATAAACATTCGATAGCTTCAACTTTAGCGGTAAAATTGAAGCGAAATGTGCCAAGTCAGCAAGTTGACAGGGTCAGCCAAGCAAAAGCTAAATTAGCGCAAAAGAATGCAGCAAGTAATAAAAAAATTACCCCAGTTAGAATGGCGGTTGCATTATTGCTATCGAGCCCCCATCTAATTAATCATCTGGCCCATTTACAAAATGAGCAATTAGATTTGCTTGCAGCTATGGATGAGCCTGGTGTTGAATTTTTAGTGTTATTAATACGCTATTATCGCCAGCATCCAAATGCGAGTGCTGCTTCCATGCTAGAAGATTGGCGTGGAACTAAACA
The DNA here is from genome assembly GCF_000568405.1 of Catenovulum agarivorans DS-2. GTDB lineage: Bacteria > Pseudomonadota > Gammaproteobacteria > Enterobacterales > Alteromonadaceae > Catenovulum > Catenovulum agarivorans_A. The sequence continues at coordinate 24,594 of NZ_ARZY01000043.1, read as the reverse complement.
AGAAAAAATACTCTCTCAATTATTGGCATGGGAACATCATGTCGATGAATCAAATACAGAAGTAGTATTTTTAGATGCAATTGAAAAAATATTGGCTATGTTTGTGAATAGGCGAAAAGCTGAATTGCAAACAAAAGCTAAAATGAATTTGATTACGCCTGCTGAAAAGCAAGAGTATTTACAGTTATTGAAAGCTAGGTGAGCCATCAGTGTACTAAAATCTTGACTAAAAATAGTAGTTATCAAATTCAATTTATGTATTCAGTGTGAAACTCTGCTATAATAGTGAGTTCACTGTCATTTTCATTTCATAGGTAAGCGGAAGTCTGTATGGAGCAAAACCGTCAGTCACAACTTAAGCTGCTCGTTGCTAAAGGTAAAGAGCAGGGCTATTTAACTTATGCCGAAGTTAACGACCATCTGCCACAAGAGATAGTCGATTCAGACCAAATTGAAGACATCATTAGCATGATCAACGATATGGGGATTCAGGTTTTTGAAGCCGCACCCGATGCCGATGCATTATTGATGTCAGAAGAAACCAATGCTACTGACGAAGAAGCTGCCGAAGCTGCGGCTCAAGCTTTAGCTTCAGTTGAAAGCGAAATTGGTCGTACAACAGACCCTGTCCGCATGTATATGCGAGAGATGGGCACGGTTGAACTTTTAACGCGTGAAGGCGAAATCGACATTGCTAAGCGTATTGAAGAAGGTATTAACCAAGTTCAATGCTCAGTCGCTGAGTTTCCAGAAGCTATCACCTATTTACTTGATCAGTATGACAAAGTTGAAGCTGAAGAAATTCGTTTAACGGATATCGTTTCAGGCTTTATCGACCCAAATGAACCAGATGATGTAATGGCACCATCGGCAACTCATGTTGGCTCTGAATTGTCTAAAGAAGAATTAGAAGACGAAGACGATGATGACGACGATGAAGAAGAAGACACAGGCATCGACCCAGAGTTAGCGCGTGAAAAATTTAATGAATTACGCGTAGCATATGAAAATGTAATGAAAGTGGTAGACGAAAAAGGTCGTAGCCACCCAGATACGCGCGCTAAAATTGAAGATCTGAGTAACATCTTTAAATTGTTCCGCTTAGTACCGAAGCAATTTGATAAGTTGGTCGGTCACATGCGCGGCATGATGGATAAAGTTCGCACGCAAGAGCGTATCATTATGAAGCTTGCGGTTGAATATTCTAAAATGCCGAAAAAAGAGTTTACTAAGGCTTTTGCTGGTGATGAAACATCAACCGCATGGTTAGATAGTGCAGTATCTGGTAATAAAGATTATTCAAACAAGCTTGCTGAATATAAAGACGAAATTTTACGTTGTATTCAAAAGCTTAAGCAAATTGAAGAAGAAACTAAATTAAGTGTTGTTAGCATCAAAGATATTAACCGTCGTATGTCGATTGGTGAAGCGAAAGCGCGCCGAGCGAAAAAAGAGATGGTTGAAGCAAACTTACGTTTGGTTATTTCAATTGCGAAGAAATATACAAACCGTGGTTTACAATTCTTAGATTTAATTCAAGAAGGTAACATTGGTTTGATGAAAGCGGTTGATAAATTTGAATATCGCCGTGGTTACAAGTTCTCCACTTATGCAACTTGGTGGATCCGTCAGGCGATTACACGTTCGATTGCTGACCAAGCACGTACTATTCGTATTCCAGTGCACATGATTGAAACGATTAATAAGTTAAATCGTATTTCACGTCAAATGTTGCAAGAAAAAGGTCGTGAGCCAACACCGGAAGAGTTAGCCGAGCAAATGCAAATGCCGGAAGATAAAATCCGTAAAGTGATGAAAATTGCCAAAGAGCCAATCTCGATGGAGACACCAATTGGTGACGACGAAGATTCGCATTTAGGTGATTTTATTGAAGATAACACCATCAGCTCGCCGGTTGATGCTGCAACTTCAGAAAACTTACAAGGTGCAACTCGTGACGTATTAGCAGGTTTAACTGCGCGTGAGTCTAAAGTACTGCGCATGCGTTTTGGTATCGACATGAATACCGATCATACTCTAGAAGAAGTTGGTAAGCAGTTTGACGTAACCCGTGAGCGTATCCGTCAGATAGAAGCAAAGGCATTACGTAAATTACGTCATCCTTCGCGTTCAGAGCAATTACGTAGCTTCCTAGACGAATAAACTTACAGTAAGAGTTTATATTTAATACGAAAAAAAGCCTCGAAAGAGGCTTTTTTTATAGCTGAATTTTACTTCTAATCACAACGCGTTAACTAATTTGTTGTTCAGCGTAAAGGTGAGTCAGGCTAAAGCCTGACTACAAATGAAATTCTGAAATATACTGTTTTAACCTTTCGCCTGTTTGTTTAAGGCCTTGGCTAGAATCAGAGGTTTTGTTGGTTTGGTCCGTCACTTTTTGTGCTTCATCCCTAATCACTAAAATACGTTCGTTCATTTCATTCGAAACACTGGTTTGCTCTTCGGTTGCAGTTGCAATTTGTGTTGCCATTTGCATAACTTCATCTAGCTTGCCCTTCATTAAATCAAACGCCTTTGAGTTCTCTAATACAATATCACTTGACTGTGTACCGGCTTGCTGCAGCATTTCCATATTGCTCACCGCAGTTGCTGCGCCTTGCTGTAAAGCTTCAATTTGTTGACGAATTTGTTTGGTCGACTCTTGTGTTCGACTTGCAAGGTTTCTAACTTCATCTGAAACAACAGCAAAGCCTCGGCCCATATCACCCGCTCGTGCAGCTTCAATGGCCGCATTAAGCGCGAGTAAGTTCGTTTGTTCTGCAATATCTTGGATCACATTTAAAATATTACTGATTTGTTTGCTTTCTTCATTTAAGTTATTAACCACGTCGCCGGTATTGCCCAGCTCTTTGATTAAATCTTGCATTAGTTCACGCGACAAATGAGCATTTTTAGCGCTGTCTACAGATAAATCGTGCGCTTGATGGACGATGTCCGAGGTGGAGTGGGCCATGCTTGCCACTTCAGAAATGGTTGCGGTCATTTCAGTAATTGCAACCGATACGCTATCGGTTGACGCCAACTGACTTTTCGAAAGCTCCAATGAATCAGACATTGCACTATTAATATCAGTACTAGAGTTATGAATTGCGTTGGCTTCTGTTTGAACTGAAGTCAGTGTTTGGTTGAAGTTTTCCAGCAATTCATTAAAAGCGTGGCTAAGCTCGGCGAGCTCATCCGAGCCACTATCATCTAACCTTTGGGTCATATCCTTGTCTTTAGCAAGTTGTTTAAATGAACGTACCATGCTTTTTAATGGGCTGGCGATACTACGTGCAATCACATAAGAAACCAGAGAAATGACAATTAATAACGCGAACATCAATACAATTGTTTGAATAACCAGGCTGTTAGCATCATCTACTAAGGTGTTTTTGGTATCGATAAGCTCCGACATTACGTCATCGACTGTCTGGTTATAAATTTTAAACACTTGAGATGTTACTTCATTCCAGTCGATGCTAGGGTCGATGGCAAGTGGTTTATTTACAATGTTGTAGATATTGCTCCGGGCTTGAAGTCCAACTTCGTCATAAGTTTTATAATAGCGATTAGCGCGCATTTTATTAAAGGCGTTTTTAGCCTTGTCTGACGCGAAGTTTAAAAACAACTCATGATACGAATTCGTTTTTGTTGCACTGGCATAAATTTCGCCAAATATATAAGCATCTAACTGTTGATAAATCGTAAGGTAGACAAAACTATTGTGGAACGAAGTTTCGACATTAGCTGCCATCAGGTTGTAATACGCGTTCGCCATTTTACTTAGTTGTTCATTCGCACTTGAAAGCACCACAATTTCATTCATTGACAATAATAACCGACGAATTACAACTGAAAGTTCCCACATAGTATGTAGCTCACGGCCAAATTGATTTTTAGCAGTAAACTTCTTTGATATATGAGATTTATCGTCAACAGTTTTTCGAACATACTCAAGCCCTTCAATTAACTTTAAGATGCCATTAATATGCGTTTGTAACGTGGTAAATTTGCTTAAATCATCTTTGTTGTCTCGCACATAATTTACATAGGTTCGTTCGTACCTTTTTGCTTTATCACGCACGTTTTTCAGTGTGCTTTTACGACTACTCGCTTCATCTGGTTGGGCATCAATATACAAGCGGCTATAAAAGGCTTCTTCAAGCACCGCACCAATGTAGGGGGATGTTACGTCAGCGTAATTTAAAACAATATCTAAATCTGCCATGTCCTGTTGAGATTCTAAGGCATTGTTTAAACGTTCCCAACTTAAGATAAAAGTGAACACTAAAGGGATTAATACCAATGCAGCGATTCGAGACTGTATTTTGAATTGTTTTAAAAATTGCATACTTTGCAGCCTTTTATTTGTTAACTGTGTTTAATTTATTGTTTACTAAGTATTATTGATGAGACTTACTTGTCAAAAATTTAGGCAACTTTATACCAACTTTTAATATCCTATTCTGTAACTATATTGTAATAAGTATATTGTTATCAATCTAAAAAAATAATAATTTTTAAGTGTTTGTTTTCATTGGCTATTGTTATTTTGGTTAAGTTTGATAATTTAACTTTTGTTTATTTTTTAGTAAATTGAACATTTAAATATAAATGTAATTCTCTGTTGGAAGTAATTTATGCAACAACAAATACAAACTAAGTTAAACAATAATCCGCATGGTCAGGTTATTGGCCAAGGTGATTTTAAATACAAAGTGAATGCTCACTGGGGTGTATTAGACAGCGCAACTACACCGGTTGAGAATTGTCATGGTATGGCGATTGATTCAAAAGGTCGCATCATCATGGTGACTGACACAGATAAAAACAATTTTATCGTGTATAACAAAGACGGCAAATTACTCGATGCGTGGGGCAGTCAATTTCCAGGAATTCATGCAGTTAAAATCGTTGAAGAAAACGGTGAAGATTTTATGTACGTGGTTGATTCAGGCTGGATTTTAAATCGACACTGGGATGGTGTTTCAACCGACGAATGGGATTCACCACGCAACAAAGTTATTGCACAAAACGGCAGTATTGCCAAATTAACAATGGATGGGCGAGTGATATTTATGATCGGCCACCCGTGCACTCAAGGCATTTATACACCAGATATGCCGTTTCGACCGACAGATGTAGCAATTGCTCCGAACGGCGATTTGTATGTTACAGACGGCTACGGCTCAGATTATTTAATTCAATACGATAGTCAAGGTCGCTACATTCGACATTGGGGTGGCCATGACAACAGCGACAGCAATTATAACTTAGTGAATACACATGGTATTGAGGTCGATTTAAGAAACCCGAGCGATCCACACCTAATTGTCAGCTCGCGATTTGAACAAGCACTAAAACGCTTCGAACTCAACGGCAGTTACCGAGATAAAATTAGTACCCCAGGTGCATATATCGGCGGACCAATTTTCAAAAAAGATTATTTTTTAGCGCCAGTCTGTTGGTCGCATTTTGAAGAGCATAACGCAGTTGATTCTGGTTTTATTTCAGTGTTTGATAAAAATAACCGAATTGTGTCAAATTTGGGTGGAACCGAGGCTGTTTATAAAGACGACCAACTGCAACCTATGTGCAGTACATGGGATGTATTTAATCATGCACATGCCATATGCATTGACGATGACGAAAATGTGTATGTAGGGCAGTGGCGTGCGAATAATACTTATCCATTTAAACTAGAAAGGGTTTAAAAAACAACAGGTATAAAAAAAGCCAGTCGATAAGTCGACTGGCTTTTGACACACAACAGGAAAGAACAAATAGGAAATAGTTTTTAAGCTTCAGAAGTTTGCGGTTGCCAATTTAAAATAGCATCGTCATCCAAGCGTTTTAATGGGTAATAAACCGACTCGTTTTCTTTGAATGACTTATTACGCATTGCATTAAATGCACTAATCATGCTCCAACGAGGTTTGTCTGAGCGGTTCTGGTTTGACTTATGTAATAAGTTACAATGGAAGAACAAAGTATCGCCTGGCTCAAGCTCAACTTTTACCAACTCATGGTGTTTTAGTGCTTCTTCAACAAACAGCATGTCAGCACCTTTTTGATCACCGGTTTTATTGTGATCAATTCGGCCAATATGATGACTACCGCGTAATACTTCTAGACAGCCATTGTCAACGTTTGCTTGGTTAATCGCAACCATAACGCTAATCAACAATGGATAAAGTTGAAAGTTGTCTCTGTGCCAATAACCAAAATCTTGATGCCACTCCCAAGCACCACCAACAAATGGCTCTTTCATCATTACTTTAGTACTGGTGTGGTAAACCTCTTCACCCAAAAGCTTCTCAACAGAATCAACCATGCGCTTACCACGGGCGAACATACCATATAAATCGTCACCAGCATCTTGCCATAGACATACTTTACTTACCGTGCCTGATGCATCTTTCTTATGCCATGCACGCTCGTATAACGAATCATCATTAAACGCTCTGTCTTGCAATTTTTTTATTTCTTCAGGGGTATAAAAGCCTCGTGCAATAACAAAACCGTCTCGGTGAAAGTCGGCAATTTGTTCAGCTGTTAAACATTTAGCGGTCATAAACGCTCCTTTAGGTTTACTGTTAACAATTTTGATGTGGTAAATGTAAGCCAGCTTAAATCTTTTTGCAATCTTTTTTATTCCTATATAAATGGGATATTTATATGTGTTTGTCGTTTGCTTGATCTAATAAATTAAAAAACATAATTTTTTCAATTTATTAGAACGAAAAAACTGGCTGTTACTTAGTTAGATAATTTTGCGAGAAATTTTTCAATTAGCGGTATTTATTGGTATATGTGTATTGTTAACTATATACACTTATGCTGAATTGTTGCTATACTTCTACTTAATTTTAACAATAGCTAACAGCGTGTAATCGCAGTAACTTCAACTAGAGAGTAGGTGGATGTTTAATACTAATCAAAATGCATTAATGTATGCTTTTATCGTGTCGATTGGTGGTTTTATCTTCGGCTTGGACATAATGCTAATTTCAGGGACATTTCAATTTACAACCCTGGAGTTTGGTTTAAGCGCTATCGAAAAAGGTAATATAGCCGCAGCACCAAATTATGGGGCTTTAGTCGCATTATTAGTCGCAGGCTATTTTTGTGAAAAGCTTGGCCGTAAAAAAACCTTGATGATAATCGCCGCACTATATGTTATTTCCGCGGTTGGCTCTGCTTGGGCGCCTAGTTACTTTTGGTTATTCACTGCAAGGTTAGTTGGTGGTTTGGCCTTTACTTCGCTAAGTTTGGCTTCTATGTATATAGGTGAGATCGCGCCTGCTAATATGCGTGGCAAATTGGTAGGGCTAAACCAACTTAATATCGTATTGGGGATACTTGCCGCGACCATCCTTAATTACTACCTAATTGATTGGGTAAATTCAGGCTCAGCTTTTGCAACATCAATAGGGCTAACAGAGCAAAATGTGTGGCGTTGGATGTTAGGCGTTGAAATTATTCCAGCTATATTATGGTTCGGTTTATTATTTTTAATTCCTGAAAGCCCACGTTGGTTAGTACTAAACCATAAAGAAGCACAAGCACATAAAGTAATTGAACGTTTAACACCAAAAGAAAATGTAGAATCGCAGTACAACCAAATCGTATCAAGCCTAAAAAACACAGATCATTCTTTAAGCTACAAAGAGCAACTTCAATTATTGCTTAGCCCAGTCATGCGCACTGCGTTAGTGATTGGTGTATTGATGGCTTGTATTCAAGCTCTTTCAGGTATGAATGCAGTATTGGCCTTTATGCCAATGATATTCCAGCAAGTTGGCGGCGGCGACTCTGCATTTGTTCAATCTATTTGGGTGAGCTTAATTGGTGCCGCTTTCACAGTGTTGGCATTAATGTTAATTGATAAATTAGGCCGACGAATTATCCTTCTAGGCGGGTTGATAACCTGTGCAATAAGCATGGCTGTTGTGACTTATGGGTTTTACGATGCAAGCTATGTGATTACTATCGATACCATTAGCCAGCTAAGTAAAACAACCGATGTCAGTGCATTAACCGCAATGGTTGGCAATGTATACAATTCTGATATTGCTTTTAAAGCGGCGGTAATTGACGCTGTGGGTCAGTCAACTTTTGTGCAAATTGAAAACGAATTACTACTGTTAGCGACAGACATACAAGGCATGCTGGTATTGGCGGGTATTATTGTATTTGTGTGTTCCTACAACTTCTCGCTAGGCCCGATTTTGTGGATATTATTCTCTGAAATTTTCCCAACTAAGGTACGTGCGGTTGCCATTACTTCTAGCGCATTATTTGCGACTATTTTTGGCGGTATAGTTGTACCCACTTTCTTCCCATGGCAGCTTGAAAACTTAGGTGCAACCTACACATTTTTAGTTTATGGCTCGTTTTGTTTATTAGGCTTTTTACTCATGGCCAAATTAGTACCAGAGACCAAAGGCAAGACAATAGAAGAGATAGAGGCTCTTATTGGAAAAAAGCCCGAAGCGGAAGTTGAAGACAGGGAATTAGGGTTAAAAGCTTCCAGCTAATCTGCTTTTTCACTATCGCCACTAGTTAGATTAAAGCCCCAGAGATAGCCATATCACTGGGGCTTTTTGTTTGAGTTTTTAACAGCTTATAGAGACGCAAATAAAGCTAGATGATTGGGAGCAAGTGTCAGTTGTTCGAGGCCGTTTAGGTTATTATGGCGCTCAAATATGTTTTTATGAAAAGGATAATAAAACAATAAGGGAAAGTATTAAATTGGTCGGATTGAGAGGATTCGAACCTCCGACCCCTGACACCCCATGACAGTGCGCTACCAGGCTGCGCTACAATCCGACCGAGGCCGACCATAATAATCAAATGTCATTTGATTGCAATAGTCGGCGTAAAATTTATCTAACTTCTTTAATTTGTTGGTTATTTCTCAACCAAGTTGCGTTTTAAAAATTGAATGGCGCGTGCAAGAGTTGCATTGACTGGTGGTTGAGCAATTTGTTGGTTGCCCATTTGCAGGCTTTGCATATTTGCATCGCTGTCAATTTTGGTTAGTACATCTTGGTGCCACACATAAATGAATTCATTATCTGCGCTAACTAACCAGTTATTTTTGCGTGGTACAGAAAATACGTTTTGGCCAAATTTACCATAGTTAGTTTGAAACGAGCAGCCTAACCAACCTTCAAGCAAAGTTGGCAGTACATCAAAATTAGAGGTCAGGTTAGGTAGTTGTACCAATTCGCCTTTAACTAACATGGCTCCGTATTCATAGGCATTGCCAGAATGCACAATAATAATTTGTTGTTTGGCTTTTTCGACAATTGCGGCTAATTCTGATTCACTGTTTACCTGATAGTAAGCGTATTGAACAGTAAAACTGCTTACTCGGTTTGCCGATTCAAACCCTTTAAGCCATTGTCGGGTATCGTTTGGCAGGTTAGTAAATTGGCTATTTACCCCGCTTGATAACAGCACTGAATCAAGTACATTTGGCATAACCGCAAATTGGTTTTGATAAATTGCTGGCATGCCACTGATAATTTCAAATAAGCTGTCTTGTGCGTTTAGAGGTGACCAGTGTTGGCTAGCTGCAAATTCGCTGTCTAACTGGCGAATGGATGCGCTGATTTGCTCAACCGGCAGTTGATTGCTTTCAACCAGGGTCACGGCAAAATTGGTTGTGGGGCTGAAACAGCTAAATTGGAAATTTGGTACATCAACTTTGTAGCTAGACAAGTCAAACGTTAGCTGTTTTTTTGCTTGGTATTCATTGATATCAAACAACCCTGACTGGCTTAACATGGTTTTTGCTGTCATAGGGTGCGACAACGGCAATTGGTTGTCTTGTCGAGTTATCGGTTTGTACAAGCTTAAGTCGGCCCAAATATGGCCTATATGGCCTAATACAAAACAGCCAATGACAATTGGCAGTAGTTTAATTTTTAATAAAAATGCGCGATATTTATCTAAATTTCGCCACAGTGCATTGGCTAATACGAGCTCAACTGCGAAAATTGCAATAAACACCAAAACAATTGCGACTTTAAAGCCGGTTGGCAAACTTTGGGTTAATAACTGAAAGTCGTTTTGAATATAATCGAGCGATAAAAAATTAAGGTGGTAACCATAGGCTGAATAAATCAGTGCATCTAAAAACAGTAGGGTTAAACCTAAAGCTGCAACAAGTGATGCCCACGGTTTGGCAATTTGCGGCTTATTCAGCGCGGTAATCGGAAACGCTAAAAGTAAATAGCCTAAAAAGAATAAAAAACCAGCGTGGCCAATCGAGTATATAACCATATACAGCTTGCCAATAATACTGCTTGGCATTGGGTCGGCAAACCAATAAATGGTAAATAAAAATAGCCCAACCATCATATTGGTTAAGCTAAACCAGTTACCCCAAGAATATAAATGAGATCTCTGTTGATTCTGATTGTTTAAAAACATTAATCAATTAGTCCTTAATTGAGTCCTGCAGCGCTTTGGCAAAATTTTCAGCAATGGCCTTTTGATTTTCTTGTGGGAAGTTTTGTTCTATTACTTCACTCACTAAGGTGCCTAAAGCCACTAACGACAGGTTTGCTGGAACTTTTTGCACGGACAAAGCAATCTTTAATGCTGAAACTACACGGTCTAAGTCTTGGTCTGAAAATTTACTAGTTTGCGCCATAAAATTTGAAAATCTCTTAACTGCGGGGTAACCCATGATACAATGCCGATATCGGCAGACGGCGCAATTATACCACTGGTATAAAATTATGCCGCAGTAAACTGGTAAAAATTATCAACAACGAGCATATATGGCAGTTAGCAAAGCAACATTATATTTTAATCGCTATCGTTTAAAAGACGATCAACTCTCACTTCAACTTGAAAACTGTACCCAAGTTGGTGGCGACAACGCCGACTTTTTAGCCGGTGAAATTCATCAGTCTTTTACTAAAAAAGGTCAGAAACAATATTGCAGTTTTGCGGAAGACTCAGCAGTATTTGCCCAAATTAAAGCGGGTGAAGACATGCAGCAAATTGCTGACAATGTTGCTCAGCGCATGTTAGACGGTTTAACACCCGAAACTTTGCCAGCAGAAACTATTTTAGTGATTGCGCACTACCAACACTTAGCAACCCAGTATATTTTAGCCACTATGTTGGGGGTTAAAGAGTCGGTTCAATTGAGTGAGGCAATTAACCCACAGCGCTCACAATATTTAGACATTGCGAATATTTCTTTAGCGGTGCAAATTGATTTAAGCGAACTGTCGATTAACCCTGATTCTCCACGTTCTATTGGCTACATAAAAGGTCGGGTAGGGCGTAAAATTGGCGACTTTATGGCGGAAGCTTTTGCAATCGAAGAGAAGATGAATGCGAAAGAAGCGACACAAAAATTGGTTGAAAGCGTAGAAAAATTTATTGAAGATAATTCAACCGACACTGAAAAAAGCCAAGCTATTCGCGATGTTTCAGTTGAAGCGATGAAAACGGCCGCACAAAGCGGCGAGTTTATGCAAGTGAAAAACTTGTCGCAAGAAATAGAAGAAAAAACGGGTATAGCTGGTTTTTACGACATGGCTGCGCAAGCTGAAGACTTTAGTGAAGAATGCCCAGTGTACGCCAGTGCAACTAAAGGCATGCAAAAGTTTTTTGGTCAAGGTGGCGGTATTAGCATTTCATTTGAACGTGAGTTATTAGGTGAAAAAGTTCAGTTTGATCCACAGGCGCAAACGTTAACCTTTCATAAAATACCGCCAAATCTATTAGACGCATTGCAAAAAGCAATGAAAGCTAAGTAAATTTACATTAAACAAGGATATTGACTGCCAGTGCAATTTATTACAAGCCAAACTGAATTAGAGCAATGTTGCAGCAATTTGCTGCAACAACCTGTTATTGCACTTGATACTGAATTCGTAAGAGAGCGCACCTATTATCCTGCGTTAGGTTTAGTGCAAATTGCAGATCGCGACAATGTATATTTAATTGACCCTTTGGCATTAGATGACTTAACACCACTTAAAAACTTGGTTGAATCGCCCAATGTAATTAAGGTTATTCATTCATGTGGTGAAGATATCGAAGTATTGAACGTTGGGTTAAATGCAACGCCAACTGCTTTTTTTGATACCCAAATTGCACATGCTTTTATTAGTGACAATGCATCTATTGGTTTAGGTGCTATGGTTGCTCAATATCAAGGTGTTGAATTAGATAAAGGACATGCCCGTACCAACTGGTTAAAACGCCCACTAAGCCCGCAACAGCTTGATTACGCGGCTGACGATGTACGCTATTTACTGCCGATTTTTGATATCCAAATGCAAAAGCTATTGGATATCAATATGCTTGATTATGTTGAGCAAGAGGTAACTGGCTTAATTAGTAAACGCACTCAAGAGGTTGATCCTAAACTTGCTTGGCGTGATGTTAAAAGTGCTTGGGAGTTAACTCCTCGTGAATTGGCGATTTTGGCTAGGTTGATCGAATGGCGTTTTAATTATGCGGTTAAGAAAAACTTAGCGCTTAATTTTGTCGTGCATGAACGCAGCATAGTGACTTTGTGTCAGCGACGGCCAGGTAGCTTTAAAAGTATGTTTAATATTCCGGGGATTCATCCAATGGAAATTAAACGCCATGGCAAAGCCATGTTAGCTTGTATTGAAGCTGGTAAAGCTGTACCTGAAGAAGCGTGCCCTGCAAAGATTAAACGTGTTGCGGAAATTGCTGGTTATAAGAAGATTTATAGTAGGCTTAAAAAAGTGGCTGCTGAAGTGGCTGAAGCGCAGCAAATTAGTGTTGAGTTGCTAGCGCCAAAACGCATGATTAATCAGTTTATTGGTTATCATTGGCAAGTAACTGAGTGGAGCCGAGATGTTGAGCCTGAAGTAACATTAGGGTGGCGTGGGGCCTTATTGGCTGAGGCGTTTAAAACTGCTATTGCTGAGTGATTTTTACACCGATAAACGGCTGCTGATGATTCGGTGCAATTAAGCACACTCACAGCATAATTTTCTGAGTATGCTTTATCAGGCTTTTGCGAGCGATCTAGGGATAGACTTGAAGCGTTTTTGTGAAAAATATTCCAAGCTGGTGGCCGATTCTGAGCCACTTAAGTAAAAGCGCGAACAATGCTATTCGCGCTTCCATGATGTTAAATTGATTCCGCCCACAAATCGTATTCATCAGAGGCAATAATTTTCGCTTCTACAATATCCCCCGGCTTATGTTGGGTTTCGTCATTTAAATACACTAAACCATCAATTTCAGGTGCGTCAGCAAAACAGCGTCCAATTGCGCCTTCTTCGTCAACTTCATCAATTAAAATTTGATAAGTTTTGCCAACTCGAGTGGCTAAACGCGCTTCACTGATTTGCTGCTGCAGTTGCATAAAGCGGTGGAAACGTTCTTCTTTAACATCTTCTGGTATGTGGTCAGGTAAATCGTTGGCAGTTGCGCCTTCTACTGGTGAGTATTTAAAACAGCCAACGCGGTCTAATTTAGCGGCTTGCAAGAAGTCTAATAACTCTTGGAATTCTTCTTCGGTTTCACCCGGGAAACCGACGATAAATGTAGAGCGAATGACCAACTCTGGGCATAATTCTCGCCATTTTTGAATGCGCTCTAAGGTTTTATCTACATTACCTGGGCGCTTCATTAATTTTAGAATACGCTTGCTGGCATGTTGGAATGGAATATCCAAATAAGGCAATAAAGCACCTTGTGACATCAGCGGGACAATTTCGTCAACATGTGGGTATGGATATACGTAGTGCAAGCGTACCCAAATGCCCATCTTGCTTAATTGTTCGCACAAGGTCTTAAAATTGCTTTTAATTGGCATACCGTCAAAAAACTCGGTTTTGTTTTTGCGGTCAACCCCATAGGCTGAAGTATCTTGAGATATAACCAATAACTCTTTTACACCTGCGGCTTTTAACCTTTGTGCTTCGCTGAGTACCTCGCCAATTGAACGAGAATCTAGATCACCGCGCATTGACGGAATAATGCAGAATGTACATCTGTGATTACAGCCTTCGGATATTTTTAAATACGCATAGTGTTTTGGCGTGAGTTTAACACCTGTGTCGGGCACTTGAGCTGCAAAAGGCAGTTGGCCTGGTTTTGGCAAGTGGGTGTGAACTTGCTCCATAACATTTTCGTACGCATGCGGACCGGTGATGCCTAACACATTTGGATAAACTTCTTTAATTTCGTCTTCTTTTGCTCCCAAGCAGCCAGTTACTAATACTTTACCGTTTTCTTGCAGTGCTTCACCTATAGTATCGAGCGACTCTTGTACGGCGGAGTCAATAAAACCACAGGTATTTACAATAACAATGCCCGCATCATCATAGTTTGGCACAACTTCGTAACCTTCGGTCCGAAGCTGAGTTAAAATTCGTTCAGAATCAACTAAATTTTTTGGGCATCCGAGGCTTACAAAGCCCACTTTTTTGTTGTCTGTGTTAAGGTTGGCAGCAATTGAACCCGTGTTAGATTGATCCTTTAAAACCTTTTTAGGGGTATCTAAAGTTGTGGTTTGTTTCGGATCAAATTGATTAACAGACATAAAGACCTCACCATTGGCAAAAAACAAGCTGATTTTGGGGCGCGAATCATAGCAGATTAATTATAATATGGCACTGTGAATCACCCAAAGGTTAACGTAGTAGAGGTAAAAACGTGTTAGAAAATGCAGTTATCATTACTGGTGCAGCACAAAGGGTCGGGTTAGCGCTCGCTTTGCATTTGCAACACAACGGTTTTCAGGTGGTTGCGACATATCGAAGTCCACGCAAAGGCGTGGAGCAATTACAAGCGGCTGGCGTAACATGTGTCCAAGCTGATTTTTCTTCAACCCAAGGTGTAAAAACGTTTATCAATTGGATTGATGATAAGGTTAAAAGTATTCGAGCCTTGGTACATAATGCAAGTGACTGGTGTGCCGAAAAAGGCCGCATTGATGCAGAGCTTTTAAAATACATGATGCAAATTCATGTTGAAGCGCCTTATTTAATAAATTTATCAGTTGAAGACAAATTAGTGGCCGCGAGTGAAACCGCAGATATTATTCATATTACTGATTACACGGTTGAAAAGGGCAGTGATAAACATATTGCGTACTGTGCAAGCAAAGCTGCGTTGGACAACTTAACTTTGAGTTTTGCAAAAAAATTTGCCCCTAAAGTTAAAGTAAATACAATAGCGCCATCGCTACTTATGTTTAATCAAGACGACGATGAAGCATATAGAGTTAAAACATTGAAAAAATCTGTATTAGGGATAGAGCCAGGAGCGCAAGAAGTTGTGGAAGCGGTGGCGTTTATTTTAAAAAGTAACTATATGACCGGAAGGCAATTAAAACTTGACGGTGGCCGTCATATCGCATTTTAGGGGCTATTTTTCCTCATAACTGCGTTAATTTTTTTCTAAGAAAATTGGATATATAAATGGATAAAACACCGCAAAACCATATTGAGTGGCAAACATTGCAACAAGCGTACGATAAATATGAATTCGGCTCGTTAGTTATTAAATTGCTAGCTGTGGTGCTAACTGTTGCAGGGATTGCTGCAACTATGCAGCTATGTTGGTTGCTAGCTATTGTTGCTATTTTGTGGTTACAAGATGGTATTTGGAAAACGTTTCAATCGCGATTTGAAGTTCGGTTATTACAAATAGAGAGACAATTGGCTGACAATACTCAAACAACGCCAGCTTTTAACTCAGACTGGCAACAACAGCGGCCTGGTGCGGTTGGTTTGGTCAAAGCGTATATTGCAAATTCACTCAAACCAACGGTAATGTATCCATATGTCGTGTTAATGGTATTGATTGGATTAAGCTACGTCTTTAGCGCCTAACAAGGCAACCAATTCTTCTTTAATGGCGTGGTAACGGCGCATATTGTTTTCTGATAAGTCGGATTGTTCAATAACTGTTACACAGTTTTGGCACATGGCTTTCATTTCTTTAGGGTTTTTACCCTGAGTTAAGAATGTGCCAACTTTAGTAATCGCCTGAACTAAGTTAAGTGCTAAACTCGCGTTGTTAGGCATATATTGATACGCCTCAACAAAACACTCGACAGACTGCGGATACATGGCTTTTTGGTATAAACCCAAACCTTCATTATTTAACGCGCGAATGCGCTCGCGCAGCTCTTCGTGGCTTTCTTTCTCTTTATTTATAAGTACTTGTAAAGTTGCTGAAATTAAGTCGTCGTTGTTTGAAACTTCATCGAGCGTTTCCATTATCTCGTCGCTTCGAGATAAATTACCAGTAGAAAAATAAGCTTTTGCTTTGTCTAATCTATCGTCGACTGAATCGTAGGGCGAGTCGTGTTTTTCGCTTTCTTCCAAATTACTTCGCGCTGTTTCCATGTTACCTTTGAGCACTTGAATCCGCGCGTGAATAACACATTCTTGTGCTCTAACCGCTTCTGAATAGAAACGTTTGTCTATATCTTTTAGTAGGTCGGTACATTTAGTGATTTGTTTGGCTATTTCAAGTTTATTTGAATCGTTACTTAAATCGAGCAAACAACGGGCAAAGTTAAGGTAGTTTTCTGGCGTGTCGAACACTGAAAAGCGGCTGTCTTTTAAAATTCGTGAATAAGCTCGAACGGCTTCTTCAGTTTCACCATTGGCAATCGCGAGGTTGGCAATTGCACGCTGTCTAAATAAATTACGCGGTGAAATTTTGCCAGCTTCCATTAACATCTCAAACGCGGTTACTGTATCTTCACGAACAATATTTAAACGGCCTAACCAATCGTAAGCTTCAAGTCTAGTGTCATCACGGTCGAGCAACTCAAATAACTGCGATTCCGCTTCAACTAAATCACCACCTTTAAGTGTTGAAATTGCTTTGCCCAACAATGCCCAACTAACTTCACGTTTTTTGAGAACATTGTTGTATAACTTTAATGCTTTGTCAGGTTTACCCTGTTTAATTAATAACTCGCCTTTCATACGCAGTGCAATTAAAGCGTTGGCAGGGTCTTCTTTAATGACAGTATTGCAGGCTTCAATGGCTGCATCGTCATCACCATCATTAATGGCTTGGTAAACTTTGTTTAAAGTCACTTTTTTAGCCAATGCGCGGGAAAAACGCATTTCTAAACCTTTATAGGTAAAAGGTTTAAGCAGGAAGTCATCAGGTTGCAGTTCAACTAAACCATGAACATATGGGCGACGGTTTTCAGCTGAAATCATAAAAAAGCAAGTTTGTGGGGCAAGCAGCTTCTTGTGTTTTAATTCTTCAAACAACTGGTAGCCGTCTTTGCCATCACCTAAGTTGAAGTCTGCTAACACAAAATCAAAACGGGTGTCGCTGGCAATTTGCAGCGCTTGATTACCATTGGCAGCAGACGTGATATGAACAAAACCAATTTTTTGCAGCATACCCTTAACAGCAGAACGAATAGGCTCACAATCGTCTACTATCATAACTTTCTTTTTAGCGTAAAAGCTGCTGCGTAAAACCATATATTGGGCAACCCGAAAATAGCTTAGGAAAATTTTAACATAAGTTTAACTTAAATGCCTTTATGTTGACCACACCAACATTTAACCTAATCGATGAGTTGAAAAAGACGTTAGCATAAATATAGTCATATTAATATGGCTTTGCTAATATCCGTCATATATTTTGTGAATGGTGCGCGACAATAATGTAGAATGCACGGAAACACCATTTCCTGTATAATACGCGCGATAATTTTAAAGATTTTTGTTAGACCAACTGAAATTATAGGATAGCTATACATGACTACTAAGCTGGAAAACCTACGTAAGTTAACAACAGTTGTTGCTGATACAGGTGATATCGAGGCAATTAAAAAATTTAAGCCTCAAGACGCAACAACCAATCCAAGCCTTTTATTAAAAGCAGCTCAAATCCCTGAGTACGAAGCGTACATCGCGGATGCAATTGAGTGGGCTAAAGCTCAATCTAACGATGTTGAACAACAAATCATTGATGCTGGCGACAAGTTAGCGGTAAACATCGGTTTAGAAATTTTAAAAATCGTCCCTGGCCGTATTTCAACAGAAGTTGATGCACGTTTGTCTTTCGACAAAGAAGGTTCACTTGCTAAAGCACGTAAATTAATAAAGCTTTACAACGAAGCAGGTATTTCAAATGACCGTGTTTTAATTAAATTGGCTTCTACTTGGGAAGGTATTCAAGCAGCTGAAATTTTAGAGCAAGAAGGCATTAACTGTAACTTAACTCTTTTATTTAGCTTCGCTCAAGCACGTGCATGTGCTGAAGCTGGTGCTTACTTAATCTCTCCATTTGTTGGCCGTATCTTAGACTGGTACAAAAAAGCTGAAGGTAAAGACAGCTATGCACCAAGTGAAGATCCAGGTGTTGTTTCAGTAACTAACATTTACAACTACTACAAAGAGCACGGTTACGACACAGTTGTTATGGGCGCAAGCTTCCGTAACATTGACGAAATCATCGAGTTAGCAGGTTGTGACCGTTTAACAATTGGTCCTGCTTTGTTAGAAGAATTAGAAGCAGTAGAAGGTGATTTAGAAGTTAAATTATCTTACAACGGTGAAATCAAAGAGCGTCCAGCTCGCATGACTGAAGATGAATTCCGTTGGGAGCACAACCAAGATGCAATGGCTACCGAGAAGTTAGCTGAAGGTATCCGTAACTTTGCTGTTGACCAAAACAAACTAGAAGATATGTTACGCGCTAAGCTTTAATTAGCCGCTTATCTTTAAGTTACAAGGCGGTATTTTAACCGCCTTGTTTGTTTTTACGCATTCACATAAAAGATCACAAAGAACAAAACTATGGCTTTATTTACTCAGTTAAAAAGCTATCAAGCTTTGCAAGCGCACTTTGAGCAAGCTAAAAATTTACATATGCGCGACTTGTTTGCACAAGACCCAGAGCGTTTTAATAAATTTTCAGCCAAAGCATGTGGCATAGAATTAGACTACTCAAAAAACCGTATTACCGAAGAAACCAAAGCATTATTGCTAGACTTAGCGCGTGAAGCGCTAGTTGAAGAAAAACGTGACGGCATGTTTGCCGGTGCACGAATCAATACTTCAGAAGACCGTGCTGTATTACACACAGCGTTGCGCAACAAATCAGGTAATCCTGTATTGTGTGACGGTGTAGATGTAATGCCAGAAGTACAAGCAACTTTGGCGAAAATGAAAGCATTCGTCAACGAAGTTCACAACGGTACACGCACAGGTTACACAGGTAAGAAATTTACTGACGTACTAGCAATTGGTATTGGTGGCTCTTTCTTAGGTCCTAAAATTATGACAGAGGCGTTAAAGCCTTATCGTGTTGATGGCCTTAAAGTTCATTTTGTTGCTAACGTAGACGGTGCGCACATCCATGACGTTTTAGCGACATTGCCAATTGAAACCACTTTAGTATTAATGTCTTCTAAGTCGTTTGGTACGCAAGAAACATTAAAAAACACTGAAACAGCTAAAGCTTGGTTCTTGGAAAATGGCGGTAAATTTGAAGATATCGCAAAACACTTTATGTGTGTTTCTTCAAACATTAAAGCTGCTACTGAATTTGGTATGGACGCAGACAACATCTTCCCAATGTGGGATTGGGTTGGCGGCCGTTACTCATTATGGTCAGCAATTGGTTTACCTATCGCATTAGCACTAGGATTCGATAATTTTGAAGCCTTGTTAGACGGTGCTTATGAAATGGACCAACATTTCTTAACTGCGCCATTAGAAGAAAACGTACCTGCGTTATTAGGTGTGTTAGGTGTTTGGTACATCAATTTCTTTGGTGCACAAAGCCATGTATTGTTGCCATACGACCACTATTTACGTGGTTTCCCTGCATATGTACAACAGTTAGATATGGAATCTAACGGTAAGTCTGCTACACCTACAGGTGATTACTTAGACTATGCAACTGGCCCAGTAATTTGGGGTGGTGAAGGTACAAATGGTCAACATGCTTTCCACCAGTTAATTCATCAAGGTACTGTGTTAATTCCTGCTGACTTTATTATGCCATTGCATTCTCAGCACGAAATGACAAACCACCACGCTATGTTAGCTTCTAACTGTTTTGGTCAAACCCAAGCATTAATGCAAGGTAAGACTGTTGAGCAAGTTAAAGCTGAGTTTGCAGGCAAAGGTTTAACCGACGAAGAAATTGAAAAAGTAGCACCACAAAAAGTATTTGAAGGTAACAAACCAACAAACACTATTTTGATGGAAAAATTAACCCCTAATGCTTTAGGCCAGTTAATTGCTATGTACGAACATAAAGTATTTGTACAAGGTATTATTTGGGGTATTAACTCATTTGACCAATGGGGTGTTGAATTAGGTAAAGTGTTGGGTAACGACGTTTTAGCTAAATTAGAAGACAGCTCAATTGAGTTAAATGGTGATAGCTCTACTAATGCATTAATTGAGAAATTCCGTAATCGAAATGCTTAATATGTAATTTGGTAGTAGCCAAATATAATGTTTAAAAAGGTCGCGCAAGCGACCTTTTTGTTATTTATAGTAATTTGCTGAGCGGGCTTACCACACCATTCGCACCTTGCTGTAACACATGTGTGTAAATTTGTGTGGTTTTAACGTCAGAGTGCCCTAATTGAGCTTGTACTGTACGAATATCCGCGCCATTTTGCAGTAAATGTGTAGCGAAAGAGTGTCTAAAAGTGTGAGGGGTTATAGGTTTAGTTAACCCTGCCGCACGTACGGCTTTTTTTACTTCTTTGCGAACACAAGAATGATGAAAGTGATGTCTTCGAATTTCGCCTGTTTCTGGATCTGCACTTAATTGGTGTGACGGAAATAGATACTGCCAAGCGAGTGATTTATTTGCCGAAGGATACTTTTTAGCTAGCGCGTGCGGCATCCAAACGCCTGCAAATTGCTCGTTCTTTAAATCTAGCTGTAAATATTCATCCACTTGTAAAATTTGATTTCTCAAAAGGGGGATTAATTCACTAGCTAGAGTTACTATGCGATTTTTGTTGCCTTTACCATTCCATACTCGAATGCTTTTATAGTCGAAGTCAATGTCTTGCACACGAAGTTGTACAGCTTCCATAACTCTTAAGCCGCTGCCATACATGAGTCCTGAAATTAAATAATAACGTTTGTTTAGGTGAGCCATTAGTAATCTAACTTCTTCAGGTGTCATGACTATTGGCAATTTTGATTGCTTTTTACTACGAGCAAAATTTAAATTTAGCGACAGTTCCTTTTTAACAATATGTTTATATAAAAATGACAATGAATTTAAGGCAGTAGCTTGTGTTCTTGGTGCGACATTTGCACTCAAGGCGAGGTGTTCTAGATATTGCTCAACTTCAGTATCACCCATAGATGCTGGGTGACGTTTGTTATGAAAGTGAATGTAAGAAGTGATCCACTTTAAATAGGTTTCAATGGTTCTCAGCGAGTATTGACGTAAAAACATGTACTCAGTAATGCTATTTAAAAAAGGCGATCTAGTTTTCATTTAATTTCTTTCCTTGAATATGTTTATTTATACAGTGTAATGCGCTTTCTCTCAGATTCAAGAAAATGAGCAATTTGCGTATATTTCTCCCACAAATAATTTATGTTGCTAAAGAAATAATATATCTGGCAAAGTGTTAGGGAATTTGTTAAAAATACAGCAAGTAGAAATATGCGCGCAGGTTGGGTAGAAAAATGCGCAAATCGCGCATGTATAAATTGTTGAACTAAGCCGCTGCGCGGAGTCGTAAACCTCACATTCTGAGCCACACTTACTGATGGATTATCAATCAATCTGGAGGTAAGTCACCATGAACAATTTAATCCAACAAGTTGCCTTAGAAATAGAATATCGGGGGTATGCAGATAAAACCCGTGAAACCTATTGTCAGCATTTGCAGCAAATTGAACATTATCTAGGTCAGCCATTAGACCAAGTAACGGAGCAAGACTTAAATCGATATTTTGCTAGCCCGGCTGTGCGCCGCTTGTCACGTGCAAGCGTACTGATTAAAGTGAATAGTTTAAATTTCTTGTTTAAATATATTCTTCAAAAAACCTTCAACATAGATATTGTGGTGCCTAAACAGCGCTCGAAGCCACCAATATACTTAACTAGGAATGACATACAGAGCATCATTCAACAGTGCACTGATTTACGTATTAAAACCATGGTGATATTGGCGTATGCTTGTGGATTGAGACTAAGTGAGTTGACGCAAGTAAAGGTACGAAATATTGATGGCCAAAGAAAAACCATATTGATAGAGCGCGGTAAAGGCGGCAAATCTAGGTATGTAGTCGTACCTGAAAGCGCCTTACAACAACTCAGAGTTTACTGGAGAATTTATCATCCCAGTACATGGTTGTTTTATTCGTTGCGTGATTTTACAACGCCTATCGGTAAAACAACCTTCTCAAAGGCCTTACGCAAAGTGGCAAAACAATTGGGGATGGAAGACAGAGTAAGTGCCCATAAACTGCGTCATGCTTATGCTACCCACCAACTTGAAGCGGGAATGCCACTGCATCAATTGCAACATCGGCTTGGGCACAGTGATATCAGAACCACGCAATGCTATTTACACTGGTTACCAGAGCTAGGCCATGGTGGTGTTGATTTACTTGCAGATGTGAGGTGAGTTATGAAAACCATTCACCTAGCCGACATTCTCAACCAAGGCTTAGCGCATTATCAACAAGTGCACAAAATGAGTGTGCAACAAAGGCGGGTATGCGACCACATTCAATCGTGCCGAACAGGCGAGCTTGGTTATCAAAATTGGCAATGTGACGAATGCGGCCACCAAACTCAAATTGGTTGTAGTTGTCGTGATAGACATTGCCCAAGATGCCAGAGTAAAACGACTGAAGATTGGGTTCACAAGCAAAGCGATAATTTATTGCCATGCACCTACTTTCATTTAGTGTTTACCTTGCCACATGAGCTCAATCTGATTGCTCAATACAACCCCAAAACCCTGTATCAAAGTTTATTTAAAGCGGTGTGGCAAACGTTAAATAAATTTGCTTCGAACCGAAAACACGGATAGTTGGGGATGACCTGTGTTTTACACACTTGGGGACAAAACTTAAGCCAGCACATTCATCTGCACTGTTTGATACCTGCTGGTAGTTTGAACAAGCAACAGCAGTGGCAAGAGATAAGTAAAGGTTATCTTTATCCAGTTAAAGCATTGTCCAAAGTTTTTAAAGGTAAAATGCTGGCAGAATTGAGGGATAATGGGGTCAATCTGATGGGCTTATCTATACCTCAAATTTGGTGTGTGTACACAAAAGCCTGTTTGCACTATAGCCAACAATTACTCAGCTACCTTGCCAGATACACGCGAAAAGGTGTGATGTCAGAATCGAGACTCGTTAACTACACTAAAAACACGGTAAGTTTTAAATACAAAGATTACCGAGACAGCAACCAAAATAAACTGATGACGCTGAATATTGAAGAATTTATACGGCGATATTTACAACATGTACTGCCTAAAGGTTTAGTACGAGTTCGTCATTATGGTTTTTTAGCGAATGCGTGTAGCAGTCGAAAAATTCAAAGGATAAAAGCGCAGTGTAAAACAGACAAAACCAGCACAGAAAAATTAAAGCCAAAGACAGACAAGGAAATGCATTGGCCCTGCACGGAATGCAAATTAGGCGAACTTAAACTGGTCAGTATTGTATTGCCAAGCCGAAAGTTAATAGAGCCGGTACTAACTGGCTGACACTTTTAAGGCAGTATAACGAATAAAAATAAAGCCCATAGGATTGGGTTGGGCTTTGCTGTGCATATTAAAATAAAGTTGCAAAAAATGACTAAATTCGCTTAAATTACCGTTAATTCAAAGCGCAAACTCAAGTTAAATGGATTGATAAAATGCAAACAACAAGGAAATAACCTGTCATGCCAGATCAGCTTAAAAAAGCAAATTCCTATAGCATAAATCAAACCAGACAACTGTGTTGTTTGCCCGTTCAACAAATGATTCATTCACACAAACTACGTGTGCATGAATACTAAAATGTTATGCATCACTATGACTAAGGAAGAATATTTAAACCTCGTTAATGCTCTAGAAGGCGAAAAATTGATTTCAGTTGAGTACTTTGAAATTAATTACGAGGGGTATCAGACAGAATTTGCCGGCAACTCTAGCTATGACTGTTTAGATTACGGTGTTAATCTGAAAATGCAGTCAGGGAAGGTTTTTGGTTTTATCTGGGGTAGTGAGTTCACACAATACGGCGTGTCCATCCTCGAGAAACCGCTACAATCTGAAGTAGCAGAATGCAGAGAGATCGATGTCACAAGATCATCAAATTGGTGTCAGCTTATTGATGACGAGGTTAAAACCGCTGAAGTGGTTTGGCACTGGGTAAAAGAAGTTGGCTTATTTAAAAAGAAAACGTATTACCCGCAAAGTATCGTGCTTACGTTTAAATCTGGTGGGGTAGTTATCATATCAGCTCTAGAAATATCTGATAATTCCCATTGGGGTATGGCCGACAATATTGTTGTGTTCTTTAACCATGCTTCAGCACAAAGCTATGGAGCCCTAAATGCATAACACATATGAGCCTCCCCGAGGTCAAT